>NZ_JARLJK010000054.1:0-666987 GCF_031291215.1 Silvimonas sp. | reverse complement strand
ACGGGGTGCCGGCCAGCACCTGGTTTACTGCATCACGTTTGAAGGATTCGGGGTAAGTACGTCTGGTCTTGGTCATGAACACAACTCCTGGGTGGGCATTATCCACCTTAAGTCAGTGTCCATCGAGGCCGGGCCAGACCATAGAGATTATTTGATGACGAATACTAACGCGCCACGCCTCAAGAAAATCTGCCTTGAAGAGCACTTCGCGCCTGCGGGATTCATGACGAGCGACCCAACCGAGTTTGCAGCGAAGCTTGGTCTTGAGCCCGAGACCGCGAAATCGATTCTCAATGGCCTGGACTTGAGTGAGAAGCTTCGCGAAATGAATGCAAGTGGGGTCGACGTTTGTGTCGTGTCGCTGCAGGCTCCCGGCATCGAGGGAATTTCAGACCCGCACGAAGCGGCCGCAAAGGCCCGCATGGTAAATGACTACCTTGCGAAGCAATGCGCGACGAGTAATGGCCGTCTCGAAGGATTCGCAAGCGTTCCACTGCAAGACCCCGTGCGGGCGGTTGAGGAACTTGAGTATTGTGTGAATGCGCTTGGGTTCCGCGCCGTGATGGTTAACGGATACTCAACCTCGCCGGATGGATCGCCGATTTACCTGGATGATCGCCGCTTTGATGCCCTCTGGACGCGCTGCGAAGAGTTGGGCACGCCTGTGTACCTGCATCCTCGCGTGAGCGTTAAGGGGGTGTTGGAAGGGATATATGCGGGCCATCCCGAGATGCACGGGGCAAATTTTGGTTTCGCCGTCGAAACCTCCGCTCATGCGATGCGCTTGATATGGTCCGGGTTGTTTGACCGTCATCCGCGGGCGACTGTCATCCTGGGTCACCTTGGCGAAGGCCTTCCATTCCTCTCATGGCGGCTCGAACACACACACAACGATAATCCGCTTGGCACGAGGACGAAAAAGACCGTGCAAGCATACTTGAGCGAGAATTTTTTCTTCACGACGAGCGGTTTTTTCAGCGACCACGCACTTCAATGTACGCTTGCAACCGTCGGGGCGGACCGCGTTTTGGGGAGCGTCGATAGCCCATATGAGAAAATGGCGGAATACTCAGCGTGGATCGAACGCACTCCGGTCAGCGAGTCTGATCGCCGCAAGATCGCACACGAAAATGCGGCAAAGCTTTTCGGGCTGAAGGTATGAAGCTCATTGCTTCCTTCTCGTGCTGCCGCCCCACAGGGATATGATCGACGCTGGCGCAGCTCAATTCTGGAAGATGGCCGCTGTCAGCCTGGCCCATCCATTCCATGCGAAACGCTAAACGCTCCCTTCAAGACCGCCGACATCGATCGAATTGCAGTCCCCAGATGCATCCACCCGACGTTTTGGCATTAACCGAGAAACCGTACCAGGCTATCTGGCGCGTCTTGGCCGAGGCAGATATCAAGCACCTCGACCGCCCCCGAAGCCGCCTGTGCGCTACGGGGGAAGACCTTCTCCTCATAGCAAGCAAGGGCGACCTCCATGTTTCCCGGGTATGCCGCGATGGCCTCACCTAGTTCCGCGCCATCAACCATGGCGAGATTGGCGCCGTCGCCTGCAGGTGCCATCAGATGCGCTGCGTCACCAAGTAGTGTCACACCGGGCACGCGGTCCCATCGGTGCGCTGCGGGCAATACATGAATTGGCCGGAATACTGGGGGCGTCTCGCTATCGGTGATCAGCGCCGTGAGAGCGAGATCCCATCCATCAAACTCATGGGCTACACGGGCCCGAGCGACGGATGGATCGGCGTCCTCGGCCTCCCTGATCCAGGCTAGCGGTTTTCGTATCGCCGCATAGGCATGCAGTACGCCCTCCGGCTCGCGATGTGCAAAAATGCCCTTACCCGGCGCCATGGCAAAGAATCCACCGGTGCCTACCGCTTTGGCGCTCGCGGGGTGGCGAGTGTCAGGATCGGTGAGCAAGGTCTCGATGAAGGTGATACCGGCATAAACGGGCGTTGCATCGGATACCAATGGCCGGACCCTGGACCACGCGCCGTCGGCCCCCACGAGCAGATCAGTGATCACTGTGGCGCCGTGGGCGAAGGTCAGGCTGTGCCGGCCATCGCCGAGCGCCGCCACCGTTGCAACCTTGTGCCCCCAGTGCACCGTGCCGGCGGGCAGCGAATCCAGCAGCAAGCGGCGCAGCTCGCCCCGGCGCACCTCTGGCCGGCCACCCTTGCCATCATCTGGTTGATCGAGCAGCACCGCTCCGTCTTTGTCGAGGACACGCGAGGCCTGGCCGCCGGGATGGATAAGCTCTTTGAACTTGTCATGCAGCTTCGCCAACTTCAATGCTAGCTGGCCGCTGTCTTCGTGAATGTCGAGCATGCCGCCTTGCGTGCGCGAGTCGGGCGAGGTTTCTGCCTCGTAGACGATTGAGGCAATGCCGTGGACATGAAGTACCCGGGCGAGCATCAGCCCGCCGAGGCCAGCACCTACAATTGCGATCATGCGTGTCACCTTGAATCCTTTTTTGAGCGGGGAAGGCATCGTTGCCGGATTATTTTGTGGAATGCCGTTCCAACATCATGGAATGTCGTTCCATTTGTGTCAAGATGCGGCATGGCAAAGAAAACACAGCCTCCTCAACGGCGTGAGGATTCCCTCTCCCGGGACCGTATCATCGAAGCGGCAATCGAACTGCTCGACAGCGGAGGCGACGGTGGATTGACGTTCCGCGCACTATCCGAACGGTTGGCGACCGGCCCCGGCGCAATCTACTGGCATGTCGCCAACAAGGGCGATCTGCTCGTCGCTGCCTGCGACACGGTGATTGCCGCCGCGATTGATTCGTGCGCGCAAGCCGAAACAGCTGGCGAAACCATTCGCGCTTTGGCCCTGGGGGTGTTCGACGCCATGGACGAGCACCCCTGGATCGGCTCGGCACTGCTGCAGGCGGCTGAACAGTTGCCGATGGTGCGCCTCTTCGAGAGCATTGGGCAGCAGGTGAGAGCGCTCGGCGTGCAGCAGAGCAGCCAGTGGTCGGCAACGACAACATTGCTGCATTACATCCTCGGCGTTGGCGGACAGAACGCCGCGAATCGGCTCTCGGCCCAGATGCGCAAGCTGGAACGCGAGGACTTTTTGAGCGAAGTTTCCTCAGTGTGGTCGGGTCTCGATGAGGCCGACTACCCCTTTACGCGATCGATGGCGGAGCAACTTCGCAGCCACGATGACCGGGGCGACTTTCTCGCCGGGATTGATTTGATCTTGGGCGGAATCAAGGGGCTATAACGAGGGCAACTCCGAGGCAAAGAATCATTCCGAGATTCATGGTAGCCCGCCGAACTAAATTATTAGCTCTCAGTTCTTGTAAAAGCGGCCGTGGAAATATCAGTACTAACAAGGGCGGCGTGGGCTGGGCTGCATTCAGGGCGGCAATTGCGCGGGCGGATAACCGTGCACAAATTGTGCGGTATTGCACCCAAGGGCCTGACGCTGGCTATCCACGTTGCGCAGATCCGCAAAAAAGCGCACCAGTTGCGGATTAATCACCGGATGCAACCGCCGCATCGCCTGCACGCCGGGTACGCTTTGCCAGCGATAAGCCACCACAGCAGGTGGCTCATGCTGCTCTGTAAACGAATCAGGATTCCGCTGCTTCAGAGCCAGCGCGATGCGTTCCAGCGTGCTCAACAGGCTGTTCAGAAGATCGGCGGTGGCGATGGGTTCCGTGTACGTGGTGCCAATCATGAGCGGCTTTCCTGCAATAGTGCGACGGCCATCGGCCACAGCGGTTTGCGCAATAACTGAGATGCCAGCACGCCCACCACCGCTAGCCCGCCACCCACCAGGTGATAGCCGTGCAAGCGCTCGCCCAGCAATATGACCGCCAGGCCAGCTGTGAGTACCGGCAGCAAATTGATAAACATGCTGCAGCGGTTCGGTCCCAAGTGCCGAATACCGTTAATCCACAACACCGGCAACACCACCGACGCAAATACCCCGGCGTACGCAATCAACGGCAAGGTGGCTGTATCCAGCCGGGCTTGGGCTGCGGGCACACGCCAGAACATCGGCACCATAAACACCAGCGCCGACAAGGCTTGCAGATAAGTGGATTGCCACGCCGGTAAACCAAGCGGCCATTTGCGCAGCAAGATGCTGTAAAAGGCATAACTAAGCGAGGCAATCAGCATGAGTAAATCGCCGGTATGCAATCCGCCCCGCAACAACGCAGCGGGTGCACCCCGGCTGATCAACCAGACTATCCCCGCCAGTGCAGTGACACCGCCAAGCGCCATGCCTTGCGTAGGCGCCTCACGCAGCAGCCAAACGCTCAAACACATCGTCAGCAAAGGCACCAGCGCGGTAATGATCGACATATTGGTGGCCGTTGAAGTGTCCGCTGCCCAATACGACAAGCACTGATAAAACGACATACTCAAAAAACCCAGCAAAGCCAGTCGCGCCAGTTGCGGTTTGATGGCTGTGCGATTGCGCCAGGCAGGGCGCAGCACGAAGCAGCTCATTAGCAGCACGGCCAGCACCAGCCGGTAAAAAGTGATAGCGGGCGGTGCAATAGCCCCCGACGCCAGCTTTGACACCACTACGTTGCCCGCCCACAGCAAGATGGCCAGGAACGGAAAAGACCAGGCTTTCATTGGCCAGACCCTCGGTTGCTAAATCGAAGGCTCATGGTTTCAGATGCCGCTTGCGTCTGTCTCTGGATAAACTGTCATCAGTTATTGCAAAAAGGACAAGCCATGCCCGAGTTGGACGCACATTTGCCGTTTGAGTCTGCCGCGATGCCGGTGACGGGCATGGCGGCAGACTATGTCGATGGGCACTTTATTGCGCCGCACACCCACCGTCGCGCCCAGTTTTTATATGCCACCAGCGGGGTGATGGTGATTGAAACCGCGGCTGGACGCTGGGTGGTGCCGCCCACCCGTGGCGTCTGGTTATTGGCCAACGTGCCACATACCGTACGCATGCGCGGCGTGGTGAATATGAAAACGCTGTTTGTGAATCCGGACGCCGCACCCGGCTTGCCCACCACCGATTGCGTACTCGATGTCTCGCCCCTGCTGCGCGAGCTAATTCTGGCGGCATCCATTCTCCCGCTGGCGTACGTCGCAGATTCGCGCGATGGCCGCTTGATGCGCTTCTTGCTGGATGAATTGCGTGCGTTGCCGGTATTGCCCTTTCATTTGCCGTGGCCCACCGACCCACGCCTGAATCGGGTATGTACCCATCTGGCCGCGCACCCGGATGACCCCGCCACCGTGGGTGATTGGGCTACCACGCTGGCGATGAGCAGCAAGACCTTTCACCGGCAATTCCAGCAACACACCGGCATTACCTTTGGCCGCTGGCGTCAGCAAGCACGCTTGTTGTTGTCGCTGGAACAATTGGCCCAAGGTGACAAGATTCTCCACGTGGCGCTGCAGCATGGCTACAGTAGCCAGAGTGCATATTCAGCCATGTTCAAACGCCACTTTGGCGTTTCGCCCTCCGATTTTTATCGCTAAGTAGTACTGTTTCATAAATCAGCACGAAGACAGCAGGGTCCAGGGTCCACCCGGATTTACGCCATGCGCACCGTCACCCACTTGCCCAACAGCGGAAGCTGGTTACTCGTCAGTAACCATTCTGGTGCTGCTGACCGCTGCGCTAAATTGGCCGCTGTCGGCTAGATAGCCTCCGCTTGCGACCCTCCGCTTTTTGCAATGCTCCCCATGTTTCTGGTAATTCAATTCAAACAGTGTGCAGTTCGGGAAGCCCCGGTGAGACCGCATTTGAGCCCACCAGCGGCACGGCAAGGAATTACTTTTTTTGCCGTTTTTTATCGCTGATGCACACAAGCCTCATATGGCCGCTTCGAAAAACAAAAATGGCGCCCGACTGAATCGTACTTTAATTCGGAAAATCAAATAAGAGCGCATCCCGATTTGTCATCAGAATTTTCAGTTTCTCAAAAAGAATTATCTGAGATTTTCTATCCGCAACTCTTATGCCAATGGCAACAAATCACGCATAAATTCCGGTCTTTCCAGTCAAGTACCTTCTAAAACAGACCAATGCAACATGAGTCCAACTTATGTGAGACCAGCCCAAAACTTACTGCCAATAAGCAATATAAGATTATAAGAATAAAGGCAAGCCCACGGCCCGGCATCTGTCAGCCACCGCAGAGGAAATACTCACCACTTGTATTGTGGGTGACGTGGTTATTTTTGGGGCTATTCGGCACACATTGGTGGCTTATGGGCAAGCATTCCAAGGCATTGACCATGCTGCTGCTTACCAACGCCTTCGCTGGCCTGATGGGGTTGTCGTACCTGCTATCGGGCCTGGAGCCGATGACCGCGTACCGGCCGCTTGCCGCCTGTTGCGCGATATTTGCTTTTATCTTGGGGTTACTTCTATTCTGGAAATGGCTGAGCGGGATTACAGCCATCATAAAACACGCCCGTTCGCTATCCGGGCAATGTGATGATCAACGCGGCCCCAACGCATGCCCATACCGCTGCCCGCATTGTGCTTTGCGTCCACCGTTTACTGATAACGTGGCGCGTTTTTCCATTAACCAAAGGTGACCACATGGTGGATGCAGTAAAATCGACCATTTTCCTTGCAGATGATCACCCCACGACGACAATTGCGTTATCGGCGATATTGCCATCGTTGCCAAACGTCGAGATTGTGGGCCAGGCCATAGATGGGCAAGCTGCATTCGCAGGCATTGTGGAAACAGACCCGGACCTGGTGATCCTGGACCTCAATCTGCCCGCCGTTGATGGGATCACACTGATATCAAAAATCCGGCGTCGCGAGTTGCGCTGCAAGATTCTTGTCTTTTCCGCTACGGACCCCAGGCTGGTCGCATCACGCGTGGCTTTGGTGGGGGGAAACGGCTTTATCAGCAAGGATCAAGACGTCGAAGAATTGCTGTTTGCCGTGCGCATGGTGCTCAGAGGCTACAACTGCTTCCCCAATGAAGCCCAATTGCTTGCGGGAGAGAGTAACGATCCGACCAAGCTGCTTACGCCTCGTGAACTGACCGTGTTGATGGCCTTGGCCAAAGGGGCAGCAAACAAGGAAATTGCTGAAGAACTCCACTTGAGCGAAAAAACGGTAAGCACTCACAAAATCCGCGTAATGGAAAAGCTGGACCTGCATAGCACGGTTGAACTTGCCACTTACGCCCGCGTGCATGGGCTGATTTTCTAAGTCCGATCGGATCTGCAACTTGCCAATACGCAGGCAGGCGGATCATGGTCCACTTTCATCTTGGGGCGGCATCGCTTTCCCGTGAATGCGGGATGGATTTGGTTCGATTCAGCTACAGCAGCTGTACTTTGATCCGTGGCCCACAAAGTCTGTGCTGCTGCGGCAATCCCGGCGCCACGCAACGTTGAGGCCACTTTTGAATCCCCATCGCATCTTGAGGTCCCGTTCCGGACTGGTCAACGCACTGATTAACCTGATCACATTCGTCACACTCATGGCTTCTGCGAACATTCGGGCCAGTGAGGTTACTGCGCGGGCCGATGAGCAAATCAAACCTCTGGAATTGTCGCAAGCTGAAATCCGGATGCTTGCCGCTCACCATCATCAATTGGTGGTGGGTATCGTTCCAGACAAACAACCACCGCTGGAAATGGTAGGGCTGGATGGATCAAACACAGGGACAGCCGTCGATTTCCTGAACGCCATGGCAGCGCAGTTCAATGCCACCTTGGTGTTCCGGCGCTACCCCGACCTCGACACGGCACTGGCAGCATTACGCAAAGGTGAAATAGATATCAAACCTGCGGTAATGACCTTGCCCCCGGATTCCGGCGCTGTATTAACAGAAAGCACTTTCGGTTCGGGCCGCCTGGTCGAAGTCGTGCGTCATTCGGACGTTAACAACTTCACGACCACACCTATTGCTGCACACACGCTGGGGTATGTGCCGGAGTTGATCAGCATTGACGCAGTGCGACAGGCCTACCCCGGATGGCGCTATCAGTCTTACCCCACAGTGCGGGATGCCATCCGCGGCGTTATTTTTGGCCAGGCCACTATGGGTGTGCTTCCTTATGCCATCGTCAGTTTTTGGGCAAGTCAGTATCAATTCGGCTTACTGGATGTTGCAAATGAAGCCAACATCGCAAAATCCGGTTTTCATTTTGCCGTACGCAGTGATGCCGAAGTCTTGCGTCAATTGCTCGATAGGTCCCTGCAGAATATCCCACGGGACTTCATGCTCATACAGCATGCACAGCTGCAAGCACCGCTCCCCTACCAGGGTGCCCGGCTTCAATTTTCAGCAGCAGAGCGGACATGGATCAAAGCGAATCCTGTATTGCAGTACGGTTACCTTGATGACGCTATCCCTTATGCTTATGAGTTGCCGGGGAATAAAGCTGCCGGCATATCCATTGCTATGCTCAACGAGGTGGCACGGCAGGCGGGTTTTAAACTGGAAGGCATACCGCAACACACTTTTGGCGATCTCTCCAAAGATCTACGCATCGGCCGCACTACCCTGCTGGCTCTCGTATCGCCTGGCTCCGGCGTTCAAGGTGATATCTTGCTCAGCCGCCCGTATGCTCAGGAAATTCCTGCCCTGGTCACCCGGGGATATCCGGGCCATCCGATAGAATTAGCTTCACTGAAGAATAAGCGGGTGATCGCCTGCGATCAGTTTCTGGGGCAAGTCACTATCCCGGGTGCAACCATATTGCCTTGCATTAGCAACGAACACGCTTACACACAGCTAGAACAGGGGAACGCCGACGGTATCCTTACATGGACGTCGAACGCGGGTTATATGCTTTCACAGTCTTACCACAGCAAACTTGCGGTAAGCGCGGTGGCATCTTATGAACAACAGCCGTTAACGTTTGGGGTCGCGGCCAACCAGCCCGAGTTGCTCTCAATTGTTAATAAGGTCCTCGCCGCAACCAGTGCGGGAGAGCTGGCGGCCATGCGCCGACACTGGATGTCGGCAGAAAGTCCAGAGCCAGAATGGCAGCAATTTCGCCTGCGCTACCTCTTGATGATTGCCGGTATCGGGCTGATCTCTCTCATCTCGCTGATCTCATTATGGTTAATCCGCAGGCAGGTCAAACGCCGGGAAGCGAGCGAGTTACAGATACAGAATCAACTCGCATTCCAGTCCGCCTTGCTCAACAGCTTGCCAGTGCCGATTTTTGTAAGAGGCGCCCAGTCACAATTGTTGACGTGCAATCTGGCGTATCGCAATTTCTTCGGGGTGCCAGAGCAGCCCACAAGTCCAGCAAGTGAAGACCCACTTGAACTGGCCGCGGCAGACGAAATATCAATCATGCCGGAGCACCTGCATCATCTGGCCTTGAGTGGTGCAGGGTCACAATTTGTCGATCAGGCCTTTGAATACCAAGGACATCATTACGACGTTTATGCCTGGGTATCGCCTTTCTATAACGCAAGTGGCGACATTGCGGGTGTGGTCGGTGGCTGGGTCGATATTACCGACCGCACCCAGTTGGAGCGGGAGCTACGTCAGGCCAAGGAAATGGCCGAACAAGCCCGTACCATCGCCGAGCAAGCGAATCGGACGAAAACCACGTTCCTCTCCAGTATGAGCCACGAAATCCGCACGCCGCTGAACGTCATTATCGGCATGCTGGAATTGCAATTGCGCCGACTAAAAGGTGCGGGCAAGCACAACGACGCGCTGGAAACCGCGCAAGACTCCGCCCACTATTTGCTGTCGTTAATTGATGACATTCTGGATTTCTCCAAAATCGAAGCGGAGAAACTCTCGCTTTACGAAGAACCGGTACCGCTGGCCAGCAAGATCAACCGCGTCTCGCGCATGTTTGAACTGCTGGCGCGCAGCAAAGACCTGCAACTGCAGACCACGCTGAAAGGCGTGGATGATGATCTGTGGGTCATGGTCGACCCGGTACGGCTGCGGCAAATTTTGGCCAATCTGCTCGCTAATGCCATCAAGTTCACCCCTGCCGGGGGCCGGGTTGAATTGCGCTGCCAATTGCTGGCGCAGCAGGCAGACCAGTTACATATCCAGTTTGAAGTTGCGGACTCTGGCATTGGCATTGCGCCAGAAGACATCCCGCTTTTGTTTAAACCATTTACTCAGGCCGAGCACACCAGCGCGGTTTATCGCAAGGGTGGCACCGGCCTTGGCTTGGTCATTTGTGATCGCTTGGTACAGATGATGGGCGGGCAAATTGCGCTGTCCAGCGAACCTGGCAAAGGCACACGCGTGCAATTTACGCTCGCCTTGACGCGCTGCGCCGCCAACACAGATGCGAGCGACGCGAGTGAAATCCCCACTGATGTACGCTTTACCGACCTGCGGGTATTGGTTGTGGATGACCATCTTGCCAATCGTGTGGTTTTGCGAGACCAGTTTGAAACGCTGGGCTGCCTGGTCAAAGAGGCCAGCGATGGCGTACAGGGTCTGGATTATTGGCAAGCTCAGCAATTTGATCTCGTCGTGACGGATTTTTCCATGCCGGGCCTGAGCGGCATCGACATGACAGCGCGTATTCGCCAACTGGAGCACACCAGCCTGCGCCAGCCCATACCGGTAGTAGGCGTAACCGCCTATGTACAACCAGAAATTGCGCAACAAGGCAGGGATGCGGGCATGAATGTCGTGCTCACCAAACCAGTCGGCCTTGGGCATTGGCTGGAAACACTCTGGCGACTATTTCCGCAGGCAACTCACACGGCAGCGGTCGCGGCAGAAACGCCCATTTCCGCGTTCAAGCGGTTAAACGACTTTACCAAGGGCAACCCTAAAACAGAATTGCTGATGCTTGAATCCATCCTGCAACAAACCGCGCTGGATTTGCCGCATTTGCAAGAAGCCTATTCCCATAAACAGTGGGACGAAGTAAAACTGCAGGCCCACAAGATCAAGGGCGGATTTCATTTGTTGCACTTGGAAAGTGTTACCGCGCCGTGCATTGCACTGGAACAAAGCTGCACCACAGGTGAAGAATGCGATATCAGTCTGGCATTTCGACAATTGCAGAGCGCATTGAATTCGTTTGACAGCACGGCCTCAGCACGAATTGCCGAGCTCAAGACAATGCTGGCATGAGAGCGTAACCAGCTGCGCCAGCTGGCCATGCATACAACTTCAAGTGGGTTATGGGCTAACGGCGTGAAACAACATGGCAATGGCGTGGGATTTGAAGTAGCGCCGCAGGGTAAAATCTCGCGCATTGGCACCCTTGGCCGGATACTCACGTGATCGAGTTTAATGGCCTAAGCATCCCGCAAAGCAATGCTAATTAGCGCTGACGTACTGATCGGGCTGCCGGTTCTTTGATCTTTAAAAAAAAACACCATGCCGCTTTCAACGGACATGTTGTTTTTTTTGCGGTTTAAATCAATCTCGTCAACAGCAAGCTTTCAGCGGGATAAAGATATCCGTTTTACAGATAGGTCATCGTAAAAGTGAGCGACGTATTTCCCTCACCCGCGCCGACCGTGGTGCCCGTTTGGTAGTAGCGTGCCTGGAGCGGAATCGAGTAACTGCCACCTGTGCCTGTGCTGTAGTCCGGCATGGCAAGTCGGGTGCTCAATTGGATCGGATTACCAGCACCGTCCAATATTTGCACGCCAACACCCGTGGCCGGTGTTGCGGAGGCCGTATCAAGCGCGACCACTGCATTGGACGCGTCAATAACCGTAGTCGTGGGATCAATCTGGTAGGAGACGGTATTCATCCCTGCCGGACAGCTATTCAGGGCAATCTGGAACGATGTGGCATTGGTGTAAGTGCCTGGCCCTGTCAGCTCTGAGGCTTTATGAGTCTTCAGGTCGACGGTAACGTCAGGGGTAACACAACTCAAAACTGTGACGATCACCGGGGTATTTACAAAATTAACAGGGGTCGTTCCCATAGACGGGTAAGTACTGTTGTCGTAAGAGGCTAACACCCCCATGACGGCACTGTTGACTGTCCCGCCAATAATTGGCCCGGTCTTGACCAGCATGAAGTGATATTTACCGCCGTTGTATACAGTACCGTTCTGATTGCAGTACCCGCTATAGCCCATCCCCCATCCGGTGCGCCAGCCGCAGCCATTGTCATAGGGTATCCCGCCAATAATAATTCCGACGCCAGCGACGCTGGTCTTGTAGATGGTATAGGTCACGCCACTATCAACGTAGGTTTGGCCCGATGAGACCAGTGTACTTCCCAGCCCGATATGAGCCCCGGTATAGCTTGATGAGTCAACCGTGCAGGTGAAGTAGTTCGAAGTGGCTACGCTTTCCGCCCACGGTGTCAACGAAGTACCGGTGGGGGCATCTCTGGGGACGGCAATTGAAGCCGGCATGTTTACGGTGATCGTGTCCCCGCCACCGATACATGTTGACCCCGCCCAGGATTGAGAGGCTATCAGCGCCATACACAGCGCGAACAGTAGCTGGAACATTGTTCGCAATTGACGTGTCATGGCGAAAGTAGAACCTTTTTTGAATCGTTTCATTTCAAATAAACTCCAGTGAATGGCGCTACAGTTAGCGGCATTCGCCATCAGCAAAGTAATAAGGCGCCTGCTTGCCCTCGCCGGTTTTGGGCAACGTATAGCCCAAGGTGCACGATTTACCCTTACCCTCGCCCCATTTGACCATCAGCTCGCCTTGGTCCTGCTTCAGGCCGTAAGTCATGATCCGACCACCTTGCGCCACGGAACCCACGCTATGGCCATTGCCATCCAGCACTTCGGCCCCGAAAGGCAGCGTTTCGCCATCGGCAAGCTTGCTGCGGATGATCACAGCCCTGCCCGCGTTGGCTGTGTCGAACTTGAGCTTGACCACGGCACCCGCAGTCGGCGCCACATGCATTTCCGTGGTCTTCAGTTGCACGCCCATCGGCAGGCCTTTGGGGTCCAGTTCCACGTTATTCTGCGAATATGGCGTGAGATTGCTGACCAGAGCGTGACCCCACGGATCGACCTGCACACCTGGTGCGGTGGAGACCCGGGCGCCCGCCGCGTCTTTCGCGTCGATGATGGCCATGGTGTCGCCGGTGCTTGGCGTAAAGGCCACGCCGCCCTGCCACGCCACAATGCCACCCGATGCACCTGCACCGGTCTGGGTATAGCCGTTGCTGCGGCTGGCGCTGGCGCGCAGTTGGGTAACCGGACTGAGATAGCCGACGTTGGCACCGAAGGTGTTGCTGCTGTCGGTCGCGCCACCACTGGTGCGGCCCGCGTTGATGCCGTAGTTGAACTCGCGGTCTTTGCCCAGTGAGCCGGTGACGCTTTCCTGCAACTGGTTGCTGCCATCACGCGTGTCGTGTGTGTAACTGGTGTTCGAACTCGGCGCGTAAGCGCCGGTACCCAGCGGCAGGCTCAGGTTGAGCATGTAACGGTTGCTCCAGCGGGCGGCTGCCACATCGAACTCGCGCGCCGCGGAAACACCAATACCGACCTGGCCGACACTGACGTTGTAACCAGCCTGAAACTGGGTATCGCGGTTGGTCTTGTTCCAATAGTTCTGGGTGTAACCGGACAGGTAGACCGAACCCCATTTCTCCAGACTCTGGTTCAGGGTCAGCTGCAACCGGCCTTTCTGGATACCGGACATGAAACTCCCGAGATTGCGGTCATCCAGCTCCCGCAGGGTCATGGCGTCCGGCAAACTCAAAAAGCCGCTGGTGGAATAGCGATAGGCCGCGAGGGTCAGGTTGGTATTGGTCGGTGTGAACAGCCGGGAATACGATATCCGCGCACTCTGGCCATTGTGGTCTGGCTGGTTTCTGAAGCTGGCAGAGGCGTCCGTGATATCCAGACCAAATGCGCCGTATTCGGTATTGAGTGCTACACCGATGGCAGCAGAAACAAAGTCTTCCGCCACGATGGTGCCGCCGTAGCCCGTAAACAGGTTGCTGAAACCATGCTGGGCAGTGCTTTCAAATATGAATGGCGTGCTGTGGAGACTGGTGTTGCGATACTGGCCGACGGTGGCGCTGTAGCGCGTGATGCCAGGGCGCAAGGCATTGACCGGCGATGCATAAGGCACCGCCGACACATGCTGGCTGCCATCGGCCTCGGTGACGATCACGTCCAGATTGCCACCGTAGCCGGTCGGGTACAGGTCGTTGATTTCAAACGGGCCGGCAGCGACGGTGGTTTCATAAATGATGTTGCCATTCTGGCGGATTTGTACCCGGGCGTTGCTGGTGGCAATGCCTCGCACCGTCGGCGCATAGCCGCGCTGCGACTCGGGGTACATGCGGTCGTCGCTGGCCAGCTGGATACCGCGCACACCAAAGCTGTCGAACACGCTGCCGTCGGTGAACGAATCCCCAACCGTAATCTGGCTCTTGATCGGCGCAAATGCACGCTGGGCGTAGGTCTGGATGCTCTGGTAGTGCGTGTCGCCACCCGTGCTGTGGGTCACGTTGCCGTTGTAGCGCAAGCGCCACGGACCGGCATTGAGGCCGGCGTTCAAGCCCAAGTAGCTCTGGGTTGACGAATAGTTGTTATCGCCCGTGCTATGGAACACGTTGGCGTTGTACTGCAGGGTGGCCGCGGGGATGCCGTCGTCCCAGTATTGCGGGTCGACATAACCGCGTGCACTGCGGTTCAGGAAGGCCTGTGGAATACTGGCGTCCAACCGTTGTTCACCGTTATCAAAGGTAGCGAAAGCTCCGTCGACCAGATCCGGCAGCACCAGACAGCTGCCGCTCGATGAGGCCTGTAGCTTGGCTTGTGCGATAGCGCTCAGGCGATTGAGATCAGCCCCCATGCGTTCCAGCAGGTTGCGGTCAAAACAGGGCTGAACATTGCCAGTCCCTTGCTGCAGTTCGCGCAAGGGCACTTCCACCACGCCGATCCACATCTGGTTAACATACAGCGCCGCGCGATAATCCCCCGGCAACGCCACATTGCCCTTGTTGAAGCGGCTGATATCGAGCTTGCTGGCCGCCGGGGTGTTCGGGCCGTTCAGAAATTGCTCGTTGAACTCAACAGTTGCCACTTGCACCGGTTTGACCTGTACTGGTTCGTCTGCCCACGCCTGCCCCAGCGCGAATACGGAAAGGAGCGCTGCGCTCACCGGGCACAATCTGGGAAAGGTTTTTCCCTGTGCAGCACGGCTCACTTTGCTGTCTTTATGAATACGGTTGGTCATGGGCGGGTCCATTACTCAGGGCAATACCAGCCCGTTCGCGCTGGCCGGGCCAGCGCAAAGCCGTAAACTGGTGGGGGATATTGGATCGAAAGACTGGCGAAGTGACGAGAGTCTTGCGAGCGCGTCACCTGGGGAACTAGAACACCATCGTTACTGCAATACGGTCTCGCCCTGGACCGGGCCACCATAGTCGTTGAGTGTGGTGAAGCGCAGTTTGGTGCCCGCGGTGGCTTGGCCAGTCAAAGGCAAGTCCAGCGTAGCCCCCGGTGCAACCATGTTCCCGTTCTCAACCTTGCCTGTATCTACCTCTGCCGCCATGACGGTAACGTGGTAGAGCGTAGGGTTGGTAACCTGAAGGACAGGCTTGCCATTTTTTTCAGCCACATGCCAGGTCAGCTTGCCCGGCGCTTCGTCGGCCGAACCTTTGAGGCCAGCCGGGCGGAAGAAGAATTTGATACGGGAACGGAACGCCAGTTGCATATGGTTGGCACCGGCTTCATCCGCCGTGGGCTTGGGCGGAATTTCCAGTACGTTCAAGTAGAATACGGACTCCTTGTCCTGCGGCAGCGGCTCGCCGGTATAGGCAATACGCAGCGTCTGGGCCTTGGCCGGATCAATTCTCGACATCGCTGGGGTAATGGTAAACGGCAACTCTATTGTGGATGGGTCAGCCTTGGGGTCACCCTTATCCAGCCAGACTTTCGTCAAGGCGGGGTTTTCACCGTTGTTTGACAGTTTGATGGTGACTTCAGGGTCCTTTGCGTTATAAACCACCCTCGTGCCGGCAATCACCACCGATGCTTGGGCGGCAAATGGCAGCAATCCGCCTATGACCAACAGTCCTGCGGCAAGCGAACAACAGACGACTTTTTTGATACTCATCGTAATCAACCAGTAGAATTAAAAAATCAATATCCGGGACAATAATTCCGGATATGAAAAATTCAATTAAGCCGGAAACACCCATTTAATAAAAGCGGGTTGGGTTATTCGACCCAACCCGCTCAGCACGATGCCTCAGAAACGAAATAATCCCAAGGCAGGCATGCTATTAATCATACCCAATCGAGTATGTCACGGTAGTGGTAACGTCACCGGCAGTTGCATTACCAGCCGGCGCAACGTATTGAGCCGCAAAGGGCAAATTCGCAGCGCCACCGACAATAAACTTCATCGGCGAGTTTTGCGCGTATTGACCCTTACTGGCATCCATGGGGGTCATGTCAATGCCATTCAAAATTTGAACTTCAACGCCGGTAGCACCGCTGGCTGCTGCATTTTTCAGATTGCCATCGGCCAGTGTATTGACACCGGACTCCAGATAAATACTAGCGGTGCCATGGTCCGCCGGCGAACAATTAGTCAGCGCAATATTGAAAGTGGTTGTGCCCGCGGTAGAACCAGCAACGGCAAGAGCAGATGTCGACACAGCAGGCAAAGTAACCGTGAAGTCTTTACCTTGGCCCTCACCGGAAATAGTACATGTCTGTGCGCTCACCATACCATTGATGGTAATGGTGCCATCAGAGGCGTGCGCGCCAATAGCGGCCAAACCGAGACCTGCAGCCAGCGCGACGGAAACGAGGGACAATTTCATTTTTAATACTCCGAAATGCATAGATATTGAATAGATTAAAACGCCCGACAAATGCCTGGTTATGCCAAAGACTTTTAAAATATCGTCAGTCCTTGAAGCTCTGAAACTGCAGCACCATCAGCGAAGCGAAAGAATAATCCATTGCTTTTTGATAACAAACAGAAGTTCCCACCAAAAGATGAGGATATTCAGAATTTTTTTCTCAGAATTATCTGAGCCCGCCAAAAGCCTTGGCAATCTGATTCAATATGTTGTGAGTATTTCAAAGTAATCGCCTTGAAATCATTCATTTTTTTAAAAAATACCAGCATACGCCATCTACCACAAAGATCCAATCCGAATTGCAAAGACATAGCCCGCGCAGACATAGGGGACAATCGCCTTTACCGGTAAAACACTCTTTATTCACGCGGGTGAATAATAGCCAGTCGATTGCAGGTCGCAGTCACTGTCCGAATGACGCGATACAGCCCTTGCCACGCTTATTGAAATGCTGAGAATTACACCGGCGAGCAATAGCCCACGAAGCTGTACGACCGTCGCAGACAAACTGCAGTTCTTCATTAGCGCAGGGCGGCTAATTGCCAATCGCACCGTTTAGCTCGTGAACTAAGAATGACTGTTAGCGTATACAACCAAATCAGCCAGGTTTCTTAGCCCGAGTTTGTTCAGGATATTGGTCTTGTGAGCGCTGGCGGTTTTAGGGCTAATGCACAGTTTGTTTGCTATCTCGTTGTTGCGTACGCCGCTGACCAGGTACTTGAAAACCGTCAACTCTCTCGTAGACAAGCGCGACAACCCATGAGGCAGCGATCCGTCAGGGCGGGCTTGTCCAGTTGGGTGTTCAGCGGATTTCTGCCGTAACGGACCTGAACTCGTCAATGCATGTCGGATTATGTCGACCAGTTCCCGCCGCGGCATTGTTTTAGCGATGTACCCGTAGGCGCCCTCTTCAATCGCATGCGACAAGTGGGCAGAGGTTTCCTCGCCCGTAATCAACACCACCCTCGCCCCGGCCTTTTCTTTATTTATGCGCTTTAACAGGGTAAAACCGTCCATGCCGGGCATATTGATGTCGGCGATGACAAGATCAACCTTCCCCTCTATGACCGCCCGCAGAACCACATGCGCATCGTCTGTGTCCACCACAACATCCAGATCCGGTTCGGGTTCGAGCATGGCCTTCATGCCCAAACGCACAAAGGGATGGTCATCAATAATGGCAAGTCTTCGAGCATGTGATACCAACATTTTCGATATCGCTTCAACGGTTTAGAAGCATTTATCATAAATATTCATGCAGCCGGGGATATATGCCATTGTTCTCGGATTTCCTAGGAATTTTCCTGTTTTGTCCGACGTACCCTATTCATTCAAGCCAGATCCAGAGCTGGTATCTTTTGGTCTGGTCTACCCGATACTCCTCGGACGAATTTGGGACTGGATGGCGAGCGCCTGCCTTGAAAGCGGAACAATGTGCTCTTCGCGCATCTTCATGCGTTCAGCCGGGATGCGCCATTGTTTCGCCTCCAGGTCAAACTCAGCCCACGACGCGCCAATCAGTTCACCCGTGCGCACAAACGTGTGCGACATCAGTTGCATCGCCAGCCGCGTCAACGGCTGGCCGTCGTAGGCGTCGATTTTGCGCAACAGTTCCGGCAATTCTTTGGCGCTCAACCGGGCGTAGTTGGTTTTGCAGGTAGGTTTGAGCGCATCAGACGGTTTCACGTCGGCGGCCGGATTGCGCTGTGCATAACCATGCGCAACGGCGTAACGCATGATTTGGCCGCACGTCTGCAATGCGCGCTTGGCAATGTCCAGCGCACCACGCGCCTCGATTTTCTTGACCGTCAGCGAGCGCATACGGCTTTCCCTGGGACTGGGCAGCTTTGATAATCGGGTCGGTCAGCTTCATCGCGCGGTACTGTGAGTAACTTGTGTGATAACCAGCCTAGTTACTCACAAATTTACTCAAAATCGCCCGGTGTTCCCAAGGACACTACTCGTCACCTACAGACAACAAAAAACCCCGTGAACACAAGGTTTCATCGGGGTTTATTTGCCAACGCTGGATGTCGTTGGGTGTAAAGCTGGCGGAGAGAGGGGGATTCGAACCCCCGATAGGCTATTAACCTATACACGCTTTCCAGGCGTGCGACTTAAACCACTCATCCATCTCTCCGCGGAAGAGGCCGAACTATACTTGATCTGTTTGAGCTTGCCAAGCCTGTTTACACATATCCTTAATGTGCTGATACCGGCCTCATGTTTGTGTTGTGCATGGTTAGTCTGACGTTGAGTACCCACACCCAAAATGTAGTTAAGTTACGTAATAATTCATGTTTTTTCGTAAAACACACGAACTACTGCCGATGACCAGACTGCGGAAGCACTCTCACAACTCTTGAAATTACCAATTAATCCATTGATTTTCATCAAGTTGTGCTGAATACAATCTGTGCTCAGCCCTTTCCTCCCCCTCCGTTCGTCCGCCAAATCTAAGGCAAATCCCGTAGTTCCACTTCCCGCCACTACAGCGCTCTGGTATAAATTCGATCCATGCTGATTACGTTTTAGCAAATCAGAAAGATTTTGTACCTGGGCAAATTCGGGTGCGAGCAGTTACGGAGGTCGCAATGGCACGGGTTTTGGTGGTTGGCAGTATCAATATGGATCTGGTCGTGCAGACCGATACTTTTCCGCGTTTGGGCGAGACTTTGTTTGGCAATCGTTTTGCCACCTACCCCGGTGGCAAAGGCGCGAACCAGGCTGTGGCCGCTGCAAGGCTGGGCGCGCAGGTCACCATAATTGGCCGCGTAGGTCGCGATGCGTTTGGTGCGCAGTTGAAAACAGTGTTGCAGCAAGAAGGCATTGATACGCGCTGGATTAGCGACAGTGACGTGGCCACCGGCGTGGCGGCGATTACCTTGTCTGCTGGCGATAACGCCATTGTGGTGGTGCCCGGTGCCAACCATGCGCTCACCCCGGCCGATCTGGATGCAGCCGATGCTGCATTTGCGCAGGCCGACGTCGTTCTGGCGCAGCTGGAAGTTCCGGTCACCACGGTTGAACACGCTGCCGAACTGGCCAGCAAACATGGCAAGCCGTTCTTTCTGAACCCGGCCCCAGCTACCGCCCTGCCCGACTCCTTGCTTAATCTGACCACATTGTTGACGCCCAATGAATATGAACTCTCCGTCGCTTTGAATGCGCCGGGCGCGGACTGGAAAGCGCTTCTCAAATGCCTTCCAGGGCGCCTGGTGATGACCAATGGCAAGCACGGCGCTTATTACACCGCAGCTAATGGCGATGTTCAGCATCAAGCGGGTTTCAAAGTTACTGCGGTAGATACCACCGGCGCGGGCGATACCTTCAATGGCGCACTGGCGGCGTTCTGGCATCTGGGTGCTGCTGAGGCCGTATGCCGCGCCAATGCAGCAGGTGCGCTCTCAGTGACCAAGCCGGGCGCGCAAGGCGGCATGCCAACTCTGGCTGAACTAGACGCTTTTCTGGAAGCACAATCATGAAAAAACTCGGACACCTGAACCGGGACATCACCCGTGTTCTCTCGCGCATGGGCCATACCGACAGCATCGTGATTGCCGATTGCGGTTTACCGATTCCGGATGGCGTGGAATGCATTGATGTGTCGCTCAAGCTGGGCACGCCGGGGTTTATGGAAGTGCTCGACACCCTGCTGGCTGATTTCAAAGTCGAACGCGCCGTGTTTGCCAGCGAATGCCTCACGCAAAACGCAGCGGTTGCTTCACGGGCTGCGCAAATGGCGGTGACGGGTGTTGGCATTGATTACGTCACCCATGACGAATTCAAGCAGCGCTGCAAGCAAGCCAAAGCTGTGATTCGAACCGGTGAATGCAGCCCCTACGCGAATGTCATTCTGCATTCCGGCGTGATCTTCTAAGGAGCCGGGCATGCAAATCAATATGCGCGGCATCAGCAAGGCTTTTGGACCGGTCAAGGTGCTCGAAAGCGTTGACCTGAGCCTGGCCGCAGGCGAAATCCACGCCTTGATGGGCGAAAACGGCGCGGGCAAATCCACGCTGATGAAGATTCTGTGCGGCGTGTATCAAGCGGATGCCGGCGAGATTCTGGTTGATGGCTCCGTGGTGAATATCCGGAGCACCACCGATGCCGAGCACCTTGGCATTGCCATCATCCACCAGGAACTCAATCTGATTCCGCAATTGTCGGTCATGGAGAACCTGTTTCTGGGCCGCGAACCACGCCGCTTTGGCGTGATAGATACGGCGACCATGCGCAAGCAGGCGCATACGTATCTGGATTTGTTGGGTGCCGGGCATATCGATACCGATATGGAAGCCGGTCAGCTATCGATTGGCCAACAGCAAATGGTGGAAATTGCCAAAGCGTTGTCGCTCAACGCTCAGGTATTGGTGATGGATGAACCCACAGCCGCCCTCACCGATCGCGAAATCGAGTCACTGTTCAAAATCATGCTGGATCTGAAGTCACGCGGCGTGGCGATTGTGTATGTTTCGCACCGCATGGAAGAAATCTTCCGTATTTGCGACAAGATCAGCGTGCTGCGCGATGGCCAATTTGTCGGCGAGCGCGAAATTGCCAAAACCGGCTTCGATGAAGTGGTGCGCTTGATGGTGGGCCGCGAAATTGGTGACCGCTTCCCCAAGCGTTCTGCCAAGGTCGGTGATGTGCGCTTGCAGGTTTCCAATCTGGCTGACACCGGAAATATCGCTGACATCAACTTTGAAGTGCGCGCTGGCGAAGTGCTGGGCATAGCCGGTTTGATGGGCGCCGGGCGTAGCGAAATCCTCAAAACACTGTTCGGGATCAATCGCCAAACCAGTGGCGAGGTACGGCTGGATGGCCAGACTTTGCATATCTGCAATGCCAGCGATGCTATCGGCGCGGGAATAGGTTTTGTGACCGAAGACCGCAAGGCACAAGGGCTGGTGCTGGGCATGTCAGTGCGCGAAAACGCCACGCTGGTGCATCTGGATCACTTTGCCAAATTGGGTGTCGTCAGCGAGCGGGCCGAAAGCGCCGCCGTGGCCGACCTCATCAAACAACTGAGCATCCGCACTCGCGATGCCGAACTGGACGTGAAGTCCTTGTCTGGTGGTAACCAGCAAAAAGTGGTGTTCGCCAAATGGCTGGCGGTGCCACCCAAAGTGCTGCTACTGGATGAGCCAACCCGTGGCGTCGACGTGGGCGGCAAGGCCGAGATTTATCACATCATCAATCAACTCGCTGCCGCAGGCGTGGCCATCGTGATGGTGTCTTCCGAACTGCCTGAAGTCATGGCCATGAGCGACCGCATTCTGGTCATGCATCAAGGCCGTCAGAACGGGATCTTTGATGCCACCAGCGCCACTCAGGAAAGCATCATGACGGCGGCAACCGGTGGGCAAACGTCGCCACTGACCGCAGCCATCCCGGCATAAACAGTTATCTATCTCTATCCAACCAGACACCGCAAATCAACGCCAGACACCAACGAGCAATTCATCATGACACCCAAAACCAAAGCCACATTACAAAAGCTGGGGCCGTTTATTGCCCTGCTGGTCGTTGCGATCGGTCTTTCGATCATGAGCAGCGACTTCCTCACCGTCGGCAATCTGTTGAACGTAATGCGCCAGGTCTCGATCAACGCACTCATTGCCTTTGGCATGACGCTGGTCATTTTGCTGGGCGGAATCGACCTCTCAGTGGGCTCGATTCTGGCGTTGTCTTCGGTCGCCATTGCCAGCTTTATGCAAATGGGACTGAACCCGGCGCTAGCCACCGCGCTCGGCATTCTGGCAGGTGGGTTAATGGGTCTGGCCAATGGCTTGATCATCAGCAAAGGCAAGGTTGCGCCATTTATTGCCACGCTGGGCTCCATGACCGTGCTGCGTGGCTTGTCGCTGGTGTTCTCTAACGGCAGCCCGATTACCGGCTTTAACAGCGACTTTTTTTCGATGCTGGGTGGCGGCTACGTGGCGGGGCTGATCCCGATTCCGGTCGTGGGCATGTTGATCATGTTTGGCGTGTTCTGGTTTGTGCTGAAGAAAACCGTGTTTGGTCGCCATGTGTATGCCACTGGCGGCAATGAAGAATCGGCACGGTTGTCGGGTGTAAAGACTGATCGCATCAAGATTTGGGTGTACACGATTTCCGGGGCGATGTCGGCCATGGCCGGCGTAGTGCTTACCTCGCGCCTGAACTCGGCTCAACCCACTGCCGGCACCGGCTATGAACTGGACGCCATCGCCGCCGTCGTGCTGGGCGGCACCAGCCTGACCGGTGGCCGTGGCTGGATTTTCGGCACGCTGGTTGGCGCGCTGCTGATCGGCGTATTGAACAACGGCTTGAACCTGATGGGCGTCTCGTCGTTTTACCAACAGGTCATCAAAGGGGCGGTGATTTTGCTGGCCGTGCTGATCGACCGTGGCAACAAGAAGTAAACGCCAGTGAGCCGGACGATCCGCTTGCGAGTGGTCACCGGCCCGGCGTGTATGCGCAAGAGCAGTCAAAAACTCACAAGAAGTAGCTTGCAACCCGTAAACAAAAACGCTGTACAGGACTTAGGAGTTCGATCATGAAACGTATTATTTCCCCGCTGCTGCTTAGCCTGCTTGCCGTTGGCATCGTGGCTTGTTCCAAACAAGGACCGGATTCGGCCAGCACCGCGGCCAGCGCACCAGCGTCGGCAGCAGCGACTGCTAGCGGCAACACCAGCGTGGGCTTGTCGATTTCCACATTGAACAATCCGTTCTTTGTGGCGCTGCGTAAAGGCGCAGAAGACGAAGCCAAGAAAGAAGGCATCACGCTGATTACCGTGGATGCGCAGGACGACCCCGCCAAGCAACAAGCCAGCGTGGAAGACCTGATCCAGAAAAAAGTAAGCGTGATCCTGATCAACCCGACCGACTCCGCCGCCGTGGCCAATGTGGTGAAAGAAGCCACCGATAAAGGTATCAAGGTGATCTCGCTGGATCGCAGCGTGAACGGCGCTGAAGTCAGCGCACACATTGCTTCGGACAACGTGGCTGGCGGCAAAATGGCGGCCGAATTCCTGCTGGACAAGCTGGGCAACAAAGGCAATGTGATCGAACTGGAAGGCATTGCCGGTTCTTCCGCCGCGCGTGAACGCGGTCAGGGTTTCCACTCGGTGATCGATGGCAAGGCTGATATCAAACTGGTTGCCAAACAACCAGCTGATTTTGACCGTGCCAAGGGTTTGTCGGTGACTGAGAACATCATTCAGGGCAACAAGAATGTGCAAGGCCTGTTTGCCCATAACGATGAAATGGCGCTGGGTGCAGTCAAAGCGCTGCAAGCTGCTGGTCTGAAGAACGTGGTGGTGGTTGGGTTTGATGCCACGCCAGATGCCATCGCTGCAGTGAAATCCGGCAATATGGCGGCTACTGTGCAGCAACAACCGGAGTTGATTGGCCAGTTTGGCGTTCAAGCGGCCAAGAAGCTGATCGATGGTCAGCCCGTGGATAAATTCATTCCAGTGCCGCTCAATCTGATCAAGCAATAACATCCGCAGTAATGGCGTAATACAATCCAGCGCTGACACCGACATCAACGCAGAGACTCCGGCCCCCGCGACAGTGTTTGTCCGGGGGCCGTTTTTTGTAACCAATGACACGGTGTGTTGAGCTATCTTGCCGGTAGTCCCGCCAAGCTGAGCCAGCACACCAGGAAATCGCAGTGAGCCAATTCGAGCGCCTGACCATCGACGACATCGCGCGGCTGGCGAATGTCTCCCGCACCACCGCGAGCATGGTGTTGAATGGCTATGCCGAGCGTTATCGCATTTCCAAAGCCACAGTTGAACGGGTGCAGCAAGTGGCGGCGGAGCATCACTTCAGCCCGTCGCAATCCGCGCGCTCTTTGCGCTCGCGGCGCAGCAACACCATTGGCCTGGTCATTCCGGATCTGACCAACTCGGCGCATTCGGCACTGGCACAGGCGCTGGAATCGCTCTGCCGAGAGCGCGGTTATCAGATGGTGATGGTGACTAGCGACGAAGACCCAGTTCGTGAAACAGAAGGCATTGCGCATCTGGTCGCCCGCCAGGTCGATGGCGTGGTGGTCGTGCCCTGCTCCGCCGATGCCAAGCGCTACCAGAAATGGGTCAAGCGTCTGCCGTTTGTGTTTGCTGACCGTCGACTTGATGATGCCGACATTCCTTCGGTAGTGACCGATGCCACCGAAACGGTGGCCAGTCTGGTGGGAGATGCGCTCGCTCAAGGCGCAACGGAAGTGGTCTACTTTGGCGGCCAGCCAGAAGTATCTGCCAGCCGTGATCGTCTGGCGGGTTATCGCCAAGCCTTGGCAGCGCATCAGCTGACCGAACAGAACGATTGGGTGTTTGAACGCGATTACCAGCGTGAATCCGGCTACCTGCTGATGAAGCAATGGTTCGAAGCGCATGGCCGTTATCCACAAGCCTTGTTTGCCGGGTCGATTACGCTGCTGGAAGGCGTGTTGTCGTTTATCAACGAAGCTCACCAACTCACCCAGGCGCCAGGGCGTTTGCTGACTTTCGATGATCACCAGCTACTGGATTGCCTGCCCATGGCCATTGATGCCATTGTCCAGGACAGCCGCCAACTGGCCGAGCAAAGTCTGGCTCAAGTCATCGCCATGCTGGAAGGCGCCGCAACACCCGCATCAATGCTCGTCCCCGCTTACATCCATTACCGGCGCCCGCGTGGGAGCGCCTTGTAAGTCACCGCGTGGCGCAGGTTGCACAGCCAGATCAGACTTGTGCAAATTCAGACTGTACCGCGCAGGATCTAAGGCTAAACTCTGGGTTTCGTCTTGACTTGCAGGTTGGCCGTACCATTTATGCCCGTTTCTCCGACCTACCCCAAAGTAGCTGCCCTTGGCGGCGGCACCGGATTGTCTTCACTGCTACGCGGTCTGAAGCATTTTCCGGTAGATATTTCGGCCATTGTCACAGTGGCTGACGATGGCGGTTCGTCCGGCATTCTGCACCGCGAACTCAAAGTGCCACCGCCCGGAGACATCCGCAATGTGCTGGTCGCCTTGAGCGGCGCCGAGGGCTTGTTCCGCGACCTGCTGCAATTTCGTTTCAGTAGTGATGAAGGCCATCATTATCTGGACGGACATTCCATGGGCAATTTATTGCTCACCGCGATGTTTTCCCTCACCGACGGCAATTTTGTCAAAGCAGTGGAAAACATGGGCAAGGTGCTCAATATCAAGGGCCGCGTTTACCCCGCCTGCCCGACTGCGGCCATATTGCACGCCGAACTGGAAGACGGTCGGCTGGTTACCGGCGAATCGCAACTGGCTTTTCAGGGTTCCCGCATCCACCGGGTGTTTTTCGACCACGATACGCATGCCGAACCGCAAGCAGTGCACGCCATAGAACAGGCCGATCTGATTGTGCTTGGCCCGGGCAGTTTGTTTACCAGCGTACTGCCTAATCTGTTGCTGCCCGAAATCGCAGACGCGGTGAATCGCAATGAGCATGCAGACAAAGTCTATATCTGCAACTTGATGACCGAGCATGGTGAGACCGATGGCATGACGGCTTCGCAGCATATACAGGCCATTCTCGACCACGGCATTAGCAAGGTATCCAAGGTGATCGTCAACGACGAAGCCATTCCGGAAGATGCGTTGCAGCGCTACGCCGAAGAAGAGGCGCAGCCGGTAGACAACGATTTTGCCAAACTCGCCGATATGGGCATTGAAGTGATTCCATCCCGGATTGCTGACCTGCGCGATGGCACTGTGCGTCACGATCCAATCAAGCTGGCCGCAGCGGTGTATGCCATTGCTTTGGGTAAGGTCTGACAACATAACCGGTTTCTGGTAAACCAGTAGCCGACCAAAGCACACTGTCAGTTTCGTATCAGATTTTTTCGAAATTCCCGAACTGAATGCTTATAATGCGAGCCGGATTACCGTTGCGCCGGTGCAATAAACAACCGGCCGTGCCGGATCATGGGCAAAACATGAGCCCATTTTTCATTTCAAGTGCCCTCAGGGCCTATCGATTTCGGGACTAAAACTGATGAACAAGAAACTGCTCGGTGGCGTTGCAATGATGGCTTGCCTGCTGGCTGGTGGCACGCAAGCAGCGGGTTGTGGCAAACCACGCAATGCTTTCGATACGGTGTACTGTGCTGGCAATCTGTTCTCGCAAACCGACAAATCGCTTAACCAGACTTATGGCGAACTGCGCAAACAATTGACGCCAGATCAACAAAATACACTCAAGCAATCGCAACTGGCCTGGATCAAAAGCCGCGACGAACAATGCAGCCGCGAAGACAATACCGGCTACTTCGTGAATCTGGATTGCGCGGTGACCATGACCCAAACCCGTCTGGACTTCCTGAAAGAACGCCAGCGCGAGTGCAGCAGCACGGGTTGTGAGGCGGGCAAGCTGTCTCAGCAATAACGAACAAATAATCCAAAAAAAACGCCGCTTTTCAGCGGCGTTTTATTTTGCACTTCCGTTAATGGCAACGCTCAGCTTGCCGTGACCGGAATCAAGCCAATCTTCGCCTGCCATTCTTTCGGTGCGACCGCGTGCACCGAAATACCGGTGGAATCCACCGCCACGGTTACCGGCATATCCACTACATCAAACTCGTAAATGGCTTCCATGCCCAGATCGGCAAACGCCACTACTTTGCTGCCCTTGATGGCTTTGGATACCAGGTACGCCGCCCCACCCACTGCCATCAAGTAAACCGCTTTGTTGTCTTTGATGGCGTCAATGGCGGTCGGGCCACGTTCAGCCTTGCCAACCATGCCCAGCAAACCGGTGGTTTCCAGCATCTGACGGGTGAACTTGTCCATGCGGGTGGCGGTAGTCGGGCCTGCCGGGCCAACCACTTCGTCGCGGACTGGATCAACCGGGCCAACGTAATAGATAAAGCGGTTGGTGAAATCGACTGGCAGTTGCTCGCCCTTGTTGAGCATGTCGATCATGCGTTTGTGCGCAGCGTCGCGGCCGGTGAGCAGCTTGCCATTCAACAACAAAGTCTGGCCGGGCAGCCAGGTCGCCACTTCGGCCGGGGTGATGTTGTTCAGATCAACACGCACAGCGGCAGCGGATGGTGTCCAAGTCACATCCGGCCAGTCTTCCAGCTTGGGGGCTTCCAGTTGCGCCGGGCCGGAGCCGTCCAGGATGAAATGCACGTGACGCGTAGCAGCGCAGTTCGGGATCATCGCCACCGGCAAGCTGGCTGCGTGAGTCGGATAGTCTTTGATCTTCACGTCCAGCACTGTGGCCAAGCCGCCCAGACCTTGCGCGCCAATGCCCAGTGCATTCACTTTTTCGTACAGTTCAAGACGCAGTTCTTCGACGCGATTGCTGGGACCACGAGCGATCAGTTCATGGATATCGATTTCTTCCATGAGCGACTCTTTGGCCAGCAGCATGGCTTTTTCTGCTGTGCCGCCAATGCCGATACCCAGCATGCCTGGCGGACACCAGCCCGCGCCCATCAATGGCACGGTTTTGATGACCCAATCCACAATCGAATCGGATGGGTTGAGCATGACGAACTTGGATTTGTTTTCCGAACCGCCGCCCTTGGCCGCGATATCGATCTCTATCGTATCGCCGGGCACGATCTCGTAATGGATTACTGCCGGTGTGTTGTCTTTGGTGTTCTTGCGCCCGCCCGCCGGGTCTTGCAGGATCGACGCACGCAGCTTGTTATCCGGATGCAGATACGCCTGGCGCACGCCTTCGTTGATCATGTCAGTGACAGACATCGTCGCGCCGGCCCACTGCACATTCATGCCGACGCGCACAAAACAGGTAACGATACCGGTGTCCTGGCAAATAGGCCGTTTCCCTTCAGCGCACATGCGGCTGTTGGTTAGAATCTGTGCAATGGCATCCTTCGCCGCCGGACTTTCTTCCCGTTCATAGGCTTTACCCAGCGCCTTGATGTAATCGGCCGGATGGTAATAGCTGATGTATTGCAGACTGTCGGCAATGCTCTCGATCAAGTCGTCCTGGCGGATGACGGTCATGACGTGCTCCGTGGTGCAGGGAAGGAAAACGATGATTTTACCAAACACTGTGTAGTCGTGTCGGCGCGGGTTACACGTATATCGATGGAAAGTGTGTTCGAGGCGGCGGGCTTACGCGGTACACCTGGAATGCAAAAAGCCCGGAGCAAGTCGAAAATTCGATCTTGGCCCGGGCTTTTTGTTGGGTGGCAGGTAAAGCGTTTATTCGTTATGCGAGCGGTAGTTCAGATGTGTATCCGGTGCCAGCATATGGCCCATTCTGACTCGCTTGGTTTCCAGGTAATGACGATTCTCGGCATTGGGTACGACTTGATGCACCAACCGTTCTACCACTGGCACACCTGCCGCTTCCAGCGCGGCCAGCTTTTTCGGATTATTGCTCATCAGGCGCACCGACTTGATGCCCAAGTCCTGCAAGATTTGTGCGGCGGCTTCGTAGCTGCGCGAATCAATCGGCAACCCTTGCGCCACATTGGCGTCGACGGTATCCATGCCCTGATCCTGCAAGGCATAGGCCTGGATTTTGTGCGCCAGCCCGATACCGCGACCTTCCTGACCACGCAAGTACAGCAACACACCGGTGCCCTTCTTGGCGATGCGCTCCAGCGCCATATCCAGTTGTTCGCCGCAGTCGCAACGCAAAGAACCAAACACATCGCCAGTCAGACATTCGGAATGCAAACGCACCAACACCGCTTCATGGCCAGTGACTTCACCGGCGACCAGCGCAACGTGCTCGACACCATCGCGGCGCGAGTGATAAACATGGGCGGTAAACTCGCCATGCCGCGTGGGTAAACGGGAAGTGGCAACAGCGTCGACCAGACGGGTCGCGTCTTCAAGGGCCGCGCTGGCATGAGAATTGGGCATGGAATAGTCCGACAGGCAGAGTCTGTTATTAGTCAAATAACATGATGGTGCCATCCTGCGTATATTCAATACCACCAGCACCGTTACAGAACTTGAGAAGTACGAATTGATAAGGATGATTTATGGATTTAGCCGCGCTGCAGCAACAATTGAGGGACTTCGTTCAGGCTCGCGACTGGTCGCGTTATCACACACCCAAGAACCTGGTTATGGCCATGTCGGTGGAGATGGCGGAGTTGGTTGAGCACTTTCAGTGGCTAACCCCGGAAGAGTCGCAAGCTTTGGCCAGTGATGATGCCAGGCGCGATCTGGTGGAGCAAGAAATGGCCGACGTGATGCTTTATATGCTGCAACTGGCAGATGTCATGCAGGTGGATATCGAAGCTGCAATCCAGCGCAAACTCGTGCTGAATGCACAAAAACATCCGCCGCTGCCATGATCGGATTACTTTGGCCGCGCATAAAAAAACCGGCAATCGCAGCCGGTTTTTTTGCGTGTCCAGCAATCTGAACGGATTACTTTTTCTGCAGCAAATCACGAATCTCACGCAGCAATTGCACATCTTCTGGGGTGGGAGCCGGTGCAGCCGCCGCAGCATCCTGCGCGCGCTTCATGCTGTTCAGGCCCTTCACCAGCAAAAACACCGCAAATGCCACGATCACAAAGCTGATTGCAACGTTAATGAAGTTGCCGTAATTGAGTGTCACCGCCCCGGCCTTTTGCGCGGCTTCCAGCGTTGGATACGGGCCGGGCACTTTGTCGCTTTCTTTCAACAGCACATACAGATTGGCGAAATCCACCTTGCCCAGAATCAGACCAATCGGCGGCATGATGATGTCTTTGACCAGCGAGTCGACAATCTTGCCGAAAGCGGCGCCGATGATCACACCGACGGCCAGATCGACCACATTGCCGCGCATGGCAAATTCTTTGAATTCTTTCAACATGAGTGCCTACCCCTGATTTGCTCTGACATGAATATGGCATAAAGGTTAGTCAGTAAGGCGCAAGCCTGTCAAATCTCGCGCCTTTAACCTTTGCCCGCGTCAGATTAGCGACGCGGTGCTTTCAGGCGGGTCAGATAGCAGGTGATCTCTTCGCGATCGTGATAAAGATGCTTTGCCGTCAGCGAGTATCGGACGTGGGCGGCGCCCATGGCCTGATCAATCAACTCAAAGCAGCGTTCGATTTCTGCCCAGCGTTTTTTCATCGGCAATTTCAGGTTGAACACGGCATGGCGCGCCGTGCCACTGGCCAGCCATTTGGCGATCAATTGGGCAATACGTGCCGGTTGTTCGACCATATCGCACACCAGCCAATCCACCGGATGCTGCGGTTTGTATTTGAAACCGTCTTCGCGCATGTGTTTAACGTGCGGGTGAATGGCCATGTCGCCCTTCATCGGGCCGTTATCCACAGCAAACACTTTCAGACCGCGCGCGACCAACTGGAACGTCCAGCCGCCGGGTGCCGCGCCCAGATCCACACCGGTCATGCCGGATTTAAGTAACTGGTCGGCGTCCGGCACCAGCGTCATGAACGCTTCGGACAATTTGAGAGTAGAACGGCTCGGCGCTTCGGACGGCATACGCACACGCGGAATGCCCATCAACCATGGGCTGGCGGCGACTTCCGGATCAACAGAACACACCAGCGCACGCGTCATCGACGGAAAGAACAAATGCAGACGAAAGCGCGCCTTGGGGTCGATCAAGTTACGCTCGTTCAGCGCTTTTTCGACGATGTCGGTAAAGCGGCGGGTAAAACCAGACAACGGCTTGCCGGCATCGCTATCCGGATGTTCCAGCCACACACCGTTAAACGCGCTGATTTTGCTGGATTTGAGCGCATCCAGAATCGGCGTCAGGCGATCTTTCTCACCCAATTGCACGTCGGCCAGCACGTGCAGCGTCTGCCGGGCAAAGATCAGCTCTTTGGGTTCAGGCGGATTCGGGTCGGCTTCGCCGCCTTTGCCTGGTTTGAACAGGGCAAAACCGGGTTCGGACTCCCAGCCGCCAGTCTGACCAGAGCGGGCTTCCCACTCCTGGCGGCAATCATTTTCAAACCCGGCCCGGCAGTAAAACAGTAACGCGTGACGCATGGAATCGCTTTCTAATCAAATCATTCAAAGGCGCAGGATACCTGAGTGCTTGATGAAAGCGAAAACTGCTGACGAAGTGAGGGTTTAATCCAGGCTGTTTGGTGGGTTACGCCTGTCGGCCAACCCACCCTATGGCAGTTTGCTTCAAATCCATACGACGCAACCCAGGTTGCAGTGATTTGATTTGGTTGTGGTGCCGGCAAACAATATCGCTGAACACGCCGACCGAGGGGACGCAGGATGCGCGTAAAGGCAACTGGCAAACAGTCTGTTTGTTTCGGCTTTTGACTTTGGGTCCCGTTGGACGCTCGCGTCCCGGGTCGCCTTTTGCTATCCCGGCTTGACGGGACTTTGGGACACCTTTATTTGGCGAAGCAAAGAAAGGTGTCGTGCCCCCCGGCACCCCGGGGCATCAAACGCCTTTAACACCCGTGCCGAAGGCATAACAAAGCTAATCAAGGCCGCAACGGCAGGTTGCACCCGCCCTAGCAGTCAAATGGCTTGTTGCACTGGCGCCAGCACCTGACCACTGCGCAGGCGCAGAAAATATGCGCAGTAACAAGCATCCAGCAGCGTCGAACCCGCGCACAACACCATCAAGAACACATCCTGCGGGTAATGCATCACCATAAACACCGATACTAGCAAGGTGCCCAGGCTGCGCAGCCAGGTAATCGTCCACGCGTAACCGATCATGGAAGGCTGACGGATCAGCAGCACCAGACACAGAATGCTGATGATGAACTGGCAGACATAAGCCGAGCGCGCACCAATGGGCGAATCGATGCCTGACAGTGTCATCCCCCAATACAGCGCCACAAAGAACACCACCGACGAGCACACCACGGCGTAGTAATGGCGCTTGAAAAAGTCCGTATCAAACTGGTTACGCCCCACCCGCAGCACCTGCCAGAAAATGAACAGATCAAAGAACAACCACGCGCGGTAAGTCCAGACCAGAAAAACACCCATATCGGTGCGTAGCGGCACGCCCCAGACAAACTCCCAAGCCAGATTGCTCGCCCCGGCCAGCACGGCCATTTCCACCACGTGGTTGCGTTTGGCCTGCAAGAACACAAAGGCATAGGCCACCACCCACAACAAGCAACCCGCGGCAAAGATGATCAACTGAGGCGTGGTGTAGATGCTGCCATCCACACTGACACTATTGAACAACGCGGCCGGATCATTGGCGCCGCTGGCAATGGAAAACTGCATGGTTGCTCCTTGCGTCTTGCTGTGATTGGTGGGAAAAACCGGAACTTCAAGCCTGACTTGCGGGCGACATCTGTTCCACTGCCGGTGCCGCGTCTTTCGCACCGACCGGTTCCAGCGGGCGATCCGGAATCCGGAATGGCGTGCCCGGATTGGGGCCAGCCCAGTAATGTTGCAAAGCTTCCATTAACGCCTTGCCGTATTCGCCCATAAAACTTTCAGCGGTATGCGAGCTGTGCGCCAGCCGGGTTTTGATGCGGAACACCCAACGCATCAGATCAATCGCCCAACTCCACCAATGTGTTTCGCGCAGGCCGAGATAACCAGCGGCGCGGCGGCCGAGCAGCACGGCCATCAGATCAGGCACCAGCCCGCCAGCGATTTCCGGCAGGTTTTGCTGCAAAAATTGAACGTGGGCCTGTGTCAATAATTGCCCGGCTTTGGATGGACCAAAATTGCGCCGATCCAGCGCCTTCCAGAACACGGCTGCGCTGGTTGCGTCATCCGGCATGGCTTGGGGCACAATGCCCAGCACGGCGCCGATGGTTTTCCACAGATACAACTGGTCTTCTTCGTCTTGGGGCGAGACGTTTACGCCCAGCACCCGCAAGCCCGCGACCGCTTCCATGGAAAACGCCAGCATGGTGCCAGCGAGTTCTTCCTGATTGATCGGCATGCCCCATTGTTCCGGCCACGCGTTTTGCGGCCAGCCACGGGCGGCCAGAGCAAAGTGGCGGATCGCTGCGTGCATCAGCCGCACTTTGCGGATAGTCAGCAGACCTTTGCCGCCCGCATCCAGCCCGCCCGGTTCGGCAGCATTAAGAATAAAGCGCAGAGTTTCTGAAGCGCGGCGTTCAAAGTGACTGGTTAGCTGGCCGGTAGACGCCAGCACCTGCGCGCCGCCCTGCTTGCCGGCATACAACACCGGCAACGAGCGACATAACAAGCTGACGCCGAACTGCAATCCGAATGTGGTAAAAAACTGCTGCGCGCGATGGATGCGCTGCATATCAACGTCTGCAGGCAACTGCGCGGTGGCGCTCAGGTATTGCGCCAGCAGGGGTGGCGTATCGTCCGGCCAGGGCTCGTTGCTTTCGAGGCGGGCGAGGACTGCATTGGCGCTAGCGATATCGCCCTGCTCGATCAACTGCCGGATGCAATCGTCGGCGAGCGGGTCGGCAGTGCGCTTGAGTCCGTCAAGGAACGAGTCACTCCAGTCTTGCATGGCAATCCTGACACGGTAACAAAGCGCCAGATCATAATTATCATTTTTCAAGCTGGCAGCAGAATCATGAAGTTACACTAACAACCTGGGTCAAAAGAGACATATTTTGCGATTTTGTATCTCTTTTGGCGCATGGATACGCCCTGGATACGACAAAACGCGCAGATGGCAGGATACTGCGCGATTGCCTGCAGAAAATGCCAGCGGCCATATTCAGCCACAGCTTACAATTCGTGCAGCTTCAGCCTGAACAAACAGGATTCAGAGACCACAGATGACCACAGGGCAAGCACACGCCACGCATTTGCGTCGGCCCGCGGCGCTACGCTTGCTGTTGCAGGCCCTGTGTCTGTTCGCTCTGCTGCTGACCGCGTTGCCCGCCAGCGCAATCGTCGTCACGCCTGATACACCCGGCGTGGAACTGGATCACGAACTGAAACTCTGGCGCGATCCCAGTCGCAACGCCAGTATTGACCAGGCCGCCAATGCCGCTGCCCAAGGCCAGTTCACCTCGCCACATGGTCTACAACGTTCGCGTGGTTATAGCCGCGATGCCTGGTGGTTCCGCTTTGAATTGCGCAACCCTTCCCCGGCCAAACTCAACAGTTATATCGAGTACACCGACGGTCTGATTGACAGCGTCACGCTCTACACGCGCCCGGCTGGCAGCAATGAGCCCTGGAAGCGCCAGGCTTTTCGCGGTGGCCAGACGGAAGACGCCCGTCCGTTGGCGACTATCCGTCCGGTATTTCGTGAGCCAGTGGCCGCTGGCGTCAGCGAGGACGTCATGGTGCGCGTGCTGTTTAACGAGCACGCCGATATGTCCGGGCCGATTTATTCGGATTTGCGCGTCTGGGGCGAGCAACCGTTTTTCCGCGCCAATTCGCATGAAATGTTCATGATTGGCGGCATGATCGGCATCATGCTGCTGGTGGCCTTTGGCGCATTGACCGGCTTTGCCGCCACCCGCGATAAAGCGTTCCTGTACTACGGTCTTAACCTGCTGATGCTGACGATATCGTTCCACAGTGCAACGGGCGTCTGGCCGCTGCTGCTCTGGAACGGCCATTTCAGCCTCAAGCTATTGTTCTTTTGTAGCGGCATTTACTTCATCTGCGCGGCGCAATTTGTGCGCCATTACCTGCACGTTTCCCGCTTTAGTCCATGGCTGGATAAAGCCCTGCTCTCCATTGTTGCCATTGGTGGCATCAGCAGCGTCGCAGCGCTGGTTGGGCAGGAACAGTTTGCGCTGGAAGCCCTCAATATCGGCGGGATTGGTTTTCTGATCTACATCGCCGCCAGCGTAATGGCGATCCGCAATCGCGTGCCTGGTGCAAAGCTATTTTTGCTGGCGTGGGCCACGTATTCAGTCTCGCTCACGGTAACTTGGGGCTTGCGCGACTACGGTTTGATTGAGCACGACTCGTTCAGTTACCGCTTTATCTTCGTCGGCATTGTCATTGAAATCATGCTGTTCAGCGTGGCGATGGCGTTGCGCGTGCGCGAACTGCGGCGACGTAAAGAAGCTGCCGAATCGGCCTACCGCTTTCATCTGATTGCCGAAGCAGAACGGCTGGAATCGCTGGTCACGCAGCGCACCGCCGAACTGGAAACCGCCCGCAGCCAGGCCGAAACCGCCAATCACGCCAAAACCACTTTCCTGGCCCATGTCAGCCACGAAATCCGCACCCCACTCACCGCCATCTTGGGGTACGTCGAGCGTTTCTCGGATGAACGTGATTTGAGTTCGCCGCAAACGCAGTGGCTGTCGCACATTCAGGACAGCGGCGAATACTTGCTGAGTCTGATTGGCAACGTACTGGACGTGAGCAAGCTGGAAGCGGGCCATATCAAGCTGTATGAGACGCCGATGTCGATGGCCGGACTGGTGCGCCAGTTGCATGGGCTGTTTCATGAGCAAGCGGCCCGCAAAGGCGTGGCTTTCGAGATTGTGGCACCTGACAACGGTTGGTTCCGCTTGGATGCGGGCAAGTGGCGCCAGATTCTGGTCAACCTGATTGGCAACGCCATCAAACTGACTGAAGAAGGCAAAGTAGCGATTCATCTGGCACATGAGGCACGCGGCAATAATGGCCATTGGCTGGTCGCCAAAGTCATTGATACCGGACCGGGCATTGCCAATCAGGATTCGCAAGTCATCTTCACCCCGTTTGAGCAAGCTGCGGCCGGGCGTCGTGCCGGTGGCGCCGGTTTGGGCTTGTCCATTTGCCGTGACTTCACCCATTTGATGGGGGGCCATATCGAACTGGATAGCACGCCAGGCCAGGGCACTACGTTTACCGTGCATGTGCCGGTAACTCCGGCCCAGCCAGCCCACGAAAGCACCCGTACCGATTGGCAGGGCGCGCTCACTGGTCGCACTGTAATGATTGCCGAAGACCAACCGCTCAATCGGGATTTGCTGAGCGAAATCCTGAATCGCGCCGGTGCGACTGTGCTCAGCGCTGAAGACGGCATAGACGCGATGGGTGTGTGGCGCGGCCAGCCGCATATCGACACCATCCTCGCGGACTTTCACATGCCCTTCATGAACGGCATCCGGCTGGCCCAAAGCCTGCGCAAACTCGGCTTTGCCGGGCAGTTTTATCTGGTCAGCGCCGGGCATTCACCTGATGCGACCGAACTGGCTGCGGCTGGTGTGGATGGTTGGGTGACCAAACCCTTCACCCGTGACCAGTTGCTGCGCACGCTGGTAGAAAAAACCTTGGTCAAGCCCCAGCACGCCATTCCGGCATCACTGGAAGAAGCCGCGGCCGCCCTTGGCTACAGCATGGAAAAAGCCGTTCCGTTTGCCCAGCGCGGGCTCGACCGCATTGGCGTGCTATTGCAAGAACTGGCTGAACAAGAACAGTTATCCGAGCGTAGCCGCCATGCCCACAGCGCCAAAGGCATTGCCGGGCAGATTGGCATGCTCAAGCTGATGCGCGCGCTGGATGCGCTGGAACAAGCGCCTGAAGCCATGCAACTGGCCGTGGCGCAACTGGAGCTGGCCGCCGCCAGCGCCATCCTTGCGCGGCGTGCCCGGCAATTGGCGACCGAGTCGCTAAACGACGAAATCAGTTAAATCCCCGCCCACCGGCGCAGCGTTGGTCCGCTCTTGCGCCATTCACAACACTTGGCCCGCAGCAAATACTGCCTTGTGCAAGTTGTTGTTATCCTCCTGCCCATTGAAGCGTTGAACAGAAGTGAAATAGACGGTTCCCGCAGCCACGCACACTGCCAAGGAACCCGCTCCAACGTTGTACCCCAACGGACCCGCCGCCATGCCCTTGTTGTTTGCACCATCCCGGACGCTTGTTCGTCAGTTTCTGCCCTTCTGCGCGGGCCTGTTATTTGCCACCACCGCAATCGCCACTCCGCTTAGCAGTTGTCTGGGCTTCAAACCTCGGGACAAAGTATTGATTGTTGAAGCGGCCGACGTTGGCATGCAGCCAGATATCGACGCTGCGGCCTTTCGCTTGATTGAAACGGGCACCATCCAGACGCTGGCAATCATGCCGGTGGGAAACGAATCAGACATGGCACTACGCCGCGCCAAAGCCCGTGATCTGGGCGTGGGCGTATCGCTGGCATTGACCAACGAATGGCAAGACAAACTACCCTGGCGCGGGGTACTGCCCGTCCAGAGTGTGCCGTCGCTTTATAACAGTCAGGGCAATTTGTGGCGTACCCCGGCAGAACTGGCGCTGCACGCTACCGAAGAAGATGCTCGCCAGGAATTGCTGGCGCAGATTGCCAGGGTAAAAGAAAGTGGCGTCAAGATTACGCATCTGGAATCACGCAATGCGTTCTGGCGCGCCAGCCCCATGCTGACCAGGCTGTATTTGTCGCTCGCACAGCAAACCGGCTACCCGGTGGTGACCTCGCTCAGCGAAATGCCTTTAGATAAACAACTGGCCCTGAATCGTAATGGGCAGCGCGCGGGCATTGTTACGCCGGACACCGCCAGCTCGCTGTTCGACGTCACAACCGATAAGCCAGGTGAACGGTTTGACGACTATGGACGTCTGCTACGCTCCTTGCCCGCAGGGATCAATCTACTCAGCATTTACCCGGCACAGAGCAGCGTGGCGGCGCGTACCGCACTGAGTGACTTGCCATTGCGAACGTCAGACTTTGCCATCTGGAGCAACGGGGACATTACCAAAACTGCATTGCAAAACCGAATCCGCTTTTCCAATTTTGCGGCAATGCAGTCTTTACAAGACAAGATCAACGCCGATACCGATGAATGTCTGGCCCAAGCCATCAACCGGTAATTGTTGTATCAACACAACCCATGTCGTAGCGATACAAGATTTCCCCTGACCCACTGCGCAATTGTGTTTTCCCTGGCCTATATATAACGGAGGTGTATTTAGTGCCTTACATACAAACTACGCAGTGCCTGTCTTGCATAAGGCTTTAGACCACACATAGCCTTCGAGATACCGGCATTGCCCTGCCAGGGGAAACTTCGTGTCATCCGGTCGCGCTCTACCACTTGCTGTACCTCTTGCTGTTTCCCTTACCCTGGCTTTCGCGCTAAGCGCCTGCGACAAAAAGGCCGAAGCGCCAAAGCAACCGCCGCCCAAAGTTACCGTGCTGCAATTGCAACCACGGACGCTGGAAACCACCTATGAAACAGTGGGCCAGACCGCAGGCTACCGGCAGATTCAGGTTCGCGCCCGCGTTGAGGGTATCTTGCTGAAGCGCGATTACACGGAAGGCAAGCCGGTTAAAGCCGGTCAATTGATGTTCCAGATCGACCCAGCCACCTACAAAGCCACACTGGATCAAGCTCTCGGTGTGGAAGCGCAGACCAAGGCCGCACTGGATAAAGCCACCGCTGACCGCGACCGGATTATTCCGCTATACAAAGAAAACGCGGTTTCCCGCAAAGATTACGATGACGCCATGGCTGCATATGATTCAGCCAAGGCCAATCTGGATTCTTCCAAAGCCAAATCGGAAGAAGCCCGCATCAACTTGGGCTACACCAACGTGGTCGCGCCCATTGGCGGCATGGCCAGCAAAATCAATTTCTCTGAAGGCAGTCTGGTATCACCAGCCACCAGCAACGGCGGCCTGCTGACCACCATCGACCAGCTTGATCCGCTGTATGCCAATTTCTCGATTTCCGAAACCGACAAGCTCGCTTTGCAGCAGGCCGAAAAACGCGGCGATGTGGTGTTGCCGCAGAACCAACGCTACCCGGTAAAACTTCGGCTCTCTGACGGTACCCTTTACGACCACTCCGGACTGATCGATTTTGCTGACAGCAAGGTTGACCCTACCACCGGCACCATCAGTGGCCGCGCCATCATCCCTAACCCCAGCGGCACCTTGTTACCGGGGCAGTTTGTCCGCGTGTTGATTGGCGGCATCATGCGCAAGAACGCCATCCTGATTCCGCAACGCGCCGTAGTACAGATTCAGGCTGACAAAGCGGTGTTGGTGGTCAATGACAAGAACGTGGTGGAGTCACGAGTAGTACAGCTGGGCAATGCCTATGGCACAGACTTTATCGTCGCCTCTGGATTGAAAGGCAACGAACGCATCGTTGTGGAGGGTGTACTCAAGGCGCGACCGGGCTCACCGGTTGAACCGGTGGATGCCAGTGCTGTTGCAGCGGCCGATGCTCCTGCTGCTGCTGCCGTATCCAACGCTTCCACCGACAAGTAAGGAGCGGTCATGTTCTCGAAGTTCTTTATTGAACGGCCGGTCTTTGCCAGCGTTATCTCCATCATCATCGTGCTGGGTGGCCTTGCGGCCATGAAGTCGCTGCCGATCGAGCAATACCCGCAAATTGTTCCTGCCGTCGTTTCAGTCAGTGCCAATTACCCTGGCGCTTCTCCGCAAGTTATTGCCGAAACCGTTGCCGCACCGATCGAGCAGCAAGTCAACGGTGTGGAAAGCATGCTTTACATGCAGTCGTCCGCCGCTTCCAACGGCGCCATGAACCTGAACGTGTACTTTGCAGTGGGCACAGACCCTGACCTGGCCACCATTAACGTCAACAACCGGGTGCAAGCTGCGATTGCCCAGCTACCGCAAGAGGTCCAGCGCCAGGGTTTGACCGTTAAAAAGAAATCCACGTCCATTCTGGGTTTTGTGACGCTCGATTCCAAAGGCGGTAATCAGGACGCCTCGTTCCTGTCCAACTACGCCACGTTGAACGTGGTGGACGAAATCAAGCGCCTGTCTGGTGTGGGTGACGTATCGATCATTGGCTCGGGCGACTACGCCATGCGCATTTGGTTGCGCCCGGACAAAGTGGCCCAATTGGGACTGACGCCAGCCGATGTGCTGAACGCAATCCAGGAACAGAACCAGCAGTTTGCCGCAGGTAAAATCGGCGCGGAGCCGTCAACCAGCCCGCAAGAATTTACCTATACCGCTTCGGCTAAAGGCCGACTGGAAAGCGTTGAAGAGTTTGGCAACATCATCGTGCGGGCCAATCCAGACGGTTCGCAAACTCGCGTCAAAGACGTTGCCCGCGTCGAACTGGGCTCCAACGCTTACGACGTGGTGGCGAACCACAATGGCAAGCCTTCGGTGGGTATGGCGGTTTACCTGCAGCCAGGTGCCAATGCGTTGTCGGTGATTGAATCCATCCGCAAAAAGATGGACGAGCTCAAGAGCCGCTTTCCGCAAGGGATGAGCTACGACATCCCTTATGACACCACCAAGTTTGTGAAGATCTCGATTGAAGAAGTGCTCCACACGCTATTTGAAGCCATCGTGCTGGTATTTGTGGTGGTGTACATCTTCTTGCAGAACGCCCGCGCCACCTTGATTCCTTGTCTGGCGGTGCCGGTGTCGTTGATTGGTACCTGCGCCGGGATGGCCGCGTTTGGTTTCTCGATCAACTTGTTAACCTTGTTCGGGATGGTGCTGGCGATCGGTATCGTGGTGGATGACGCGATCGTGGTGCTCGAAAACGTCGAACGTATCATGACCACCGAGAAGCTCTCGCCCAAAGATGCCGCCATCAAGGCCATGGATGAGGTCTCTGGCCCGGTGGTCGCCATTGTGCTGGTGCTGTGCTCGGTGTTCTTGCCCGTGGCCTTCATGGGTGGCATGACCGGCGTGATGTACAAACAGTTCGCAGTGACAATCGCCGTATCGGTGGTCATTTCCGGCATTGTGGCGCTGACGCTCACCCCTGCATTGTGCGCGCTGATTCTAAAACCCACCCACCATGAGCCGAACCGCTTCTTCCGCTGGTTCAACCGCAACTTTGATAAGGTGACCAATAGCTACGTCGGCGGCGTGGCGTTTCTAAACCGGCGTGTTGGCGTGGCTTTCCTCATCTTTGGTGCGATGATCGTTCTGCTGTTGGTGCTGTTCAAAACGGTTCCTGGCGGTTTGGTCCCAGACGAAGATCAAGGCTACCTGATGGTGGTACCAATCATGCCTGATGCCGCATCGCTGTCGCGCACCGAGACAGTGACCAAGCAGCTGGATACCGCCCTGTTGAAAGATAAATCAGTCGCCGAGGCACTTACCTTCAGTGGCTTTGACGTTATCTCGGGTACATATCGCTCCAACGCCGCAACCAGCTTTGTGACACTGAAAGACTGGAAAGAACGTGAAGGGAAAGGTGAAGATTCGTTCTCGCTGGCACGCAAAGTGATGTTCGCTGGCGCACGCATCAAAGACGCCATCGTGTTGGCGTTCAACCCTCCTCCCATTACCGGCATGTCCACTACCGGTGGCCTGGAGGCGTATATCCAGAGTCGCGGCACCACTGATCCGGCAGCGATTGAGCAAACCATTCAGGCCTATCTGGAGGCAGCGAAGAAACGGCCGGAATTTGCCACGGTCAGCACCACGTATCGCGCCACCGTGCCGCAAATGTTCTTTGATCTGGATCGCGACAAAGCCAAGACGCTGGGTGTGCCGGTTAACCAGGTATTCAACACTTTGGCGGCGACTTTCGGCTCGCAATACGTTAATGACTTCAACCTGTTTGGCCGGACTTACAAAGTGCAGTTGCAGTCTGAGGCAGACTTCCGCTCGCAGCCAGACGACATTCGGAACGTCTTTGTGCGCTCCGCTAGTGGCGAGATGATTCCGCTCAGTTCACTGGTCAAAGTGCGTCCGATTGTCGGGCCAGAACTGGTTGAGCGTTTCAACGTCTTTTCCGCCGGTAAGGTCATGCTGACGCCAGCGCCCGGTGTTTCCAGCGGTCAGGCCATTGCAGCGGCTGAAGAAATAGCCGCGCAAACGCTGAGCGGCGATTATTCGCTTGCCTGGATGGGTAGTGCTTACCAGGAAAAACTGGCGGGCGGCACCTCGGCGCAAGCGTTTATCTTCGGGATCATCATGGTGTTCCTGATCCTGGCCGCGCAGTATGAACGCTGGACCTTGCCGATTGCGGTGATCACAGCTGTGCCGTTCGGGCTGTTTGGCGCACTGATCGCGGTGTGGGCGACCGGCTTGACCAACGACGTGTACTTCCAGATTGGCTTGGTGACGCTGATCGGCCTGTCGGCGAAGAACGCCATCTTGATTGTCGAGTTTGCGGTAGAGAAACATCAGGAGGGCATGAGCTTGCTGGATGCTGCGCTTGAATCCGCGCGATTACGGTTCCGGCCAATTGTAATGACCTCGCTCGCCTTCATTCTGGGTTGCGTGCCATTGGTAACTTCAACGGGCGCCGGCTCGGCCAGCCGGCACTCGATTGGTACCGGGGTGATTGGCGGGATGCTGGCAGCGACATGCCTTGCGACCTTCTTCGTTCCGCTGTTCTTCCGGCTGATCATGGGTTTGGGGAGCAAGAAAAAGAAGGCAGAACCGGCCACACCTGCACTCGAAAGCCATGGGGTGGATCATGAATAAGCCCTCCCTCGTGTTGTTAACCAAACCTTTGCGCACTGCCCTGCTGGGTGCGCTGATCGCCACCGCCCTGCCCGGCTGCGCCTTCTTCCAGCCAGACAAATCGACCCCGGTTTCCGAGCTGCCAGCCGACAGCGCAATGCAGCAAGACAACAGCTGGATCGACCAACATTGGTGGAACCAGTTTGGTGACCCGCTACTGGAGCAATTGATCACCACGGCGCGTCAGAACAACCAGAACCTGGCGCAAGCCGCGGCACGGGTTGATCAGGCGCGCGCGGTGGTCGGTATCAACTCGTCAGCGCAGTTACCGCAATTGAATGCTGCTGCGGGTGGTTCACGGCAAAAAGCCTCAGATAGAGGCCCATCATTTGCGCTTGGGACGTACAACGACTACCAAGTGGCCGCTTCTGCCAGTTGGGAGATCGATTTGTGGGGCCGTCTGGCCAATCAGACGGAGGCCGCCAGGCGTGACCTGCTGGCCGCGCAATACAACCAGGATGCCGTGATTCTGGCGCTGGATGCAGAAGTCGCGCAGACGTATTTCAACTTGCTGGCTCTGGATGGCCAGTTGCAAATTGCCCGCGACACCATTCATTCGCGCGTTGAGAGCTACGACCTGCAGACCAAGCGCTTCAAGGGTGGTCTGATTTCAGAACTGGATGTGCGCCAGTCCGAGGCCGAGTTGAATACCGCGCAGGCCACCGAGCCTAATCTGGTCGGAGAAATTGCCCAGACTGAATCGGCGCTGGCGGTGTTGTTGGGTCAAAGCCCCAAAGACATCGTGCAGACGCTGCCGCCACGTGGCAAACGGATCGAGGAGATCGGCCATCCACCGACGATCCCCGCTGGCTTGCCATCTGACCTGCTACTGCGTCGTCCCGACATTCAGCAAGCCGAGGCGAGTTTGATCGCGGCGCGCGCGCGGGTCGAAGCAGCGCGGGCGGGGTATTTCCCGACGGTGAGCCTGACCGGTTTAGCGGGGGTGGAAAGCCTGGCGTTTGGCAATTTGTTTACGGGTGCCGCCAAGACCTGGTCGTTTGCAGGCGACCTGGCCATGCCTTTGTTCAACGGTGGGTTAACGGCGGCACAGGTCGATCAAGCCCGAGCCGTGGAGCGTGAAGCGCTTGCCGGGTATCGCGGTGCTGTGCAAAACGCCTTTGGCGACGTGCGTGGTGCGTTAGTGGTGAACAACCAGGCGGCGAAGGTGACCCAAGCACAGAATGCGAAAGTGATCGCCCTGACCCGCCAGCTGCACTTGGCTACTTTGCGGTACGACAACGGTTATTCCAGCTATCTGGACGTCCTGGACACCGAACGCAATCTGTTCGATGCCCGGCTCTCGCTGGTACAGGCGCAACTGGCCGAGCTGAATGACCGGGTCGCGTTGTACAAAGCGGTGGGTGGCGGCTGGCAGATTCAAGCCAGTGGCGGCACTCCGGTGGCCAGCAACACCGAGAAAGCCCCGGCTACGCCGTAGTTGAAAGTGTTGTTTGCGTGCAAGTGAGGAATCCGGCTGTCGGCGTGCCATACAAACAGTGGGTGTTTGTATGGCTACCCGGCTGGCCGGATTTTTTGTTTTGCAGGGTTTGAAGTCGCGCCCTTGTTTGGTGCAAACAACCGCAATTAACGATGCGCCCTGGCTATCTATTGAACGGATTTCCGCGCCGTTAACATGAAGTTGGGCAGTTGCGGGCTGCGCAAACCCGTCGCCGGATCCGCAAAGCGACCTGCCGGGCGAAGCTGAACAGACACAAGCCAGGAACCCGATGATGCGTGGTGCCCATAGATTGCGGCGTCGCTCCCTGCCGTGCGCGGATCGTTCAGCTCAGCAAACTCTCTCGCTCCCCGTTCACCTGGATATGCCCTGTATCAGGCACACATCCTGCTTCGTTATCTTTCAGCAGCAATCTCACCAACAATCCTTACCGCTGCTGTTTATCCTCGCCCAACCCGGCCTTGCACCAATTCTGTGAACCACACCCCACACCGCGCCGCAGCAAGTTTGCGCGCGGCTCGGGGAATATGTCACAAAGGCATAACTAAAGACTTGACTGTAAGGGAAAGCAGCAGGTGTTCGCTAAAAACTGACACAGGTAAGGTTGACCGCAGCAACTGTTATGGTTGATTTCGTAACTGACTGCACCCTTTTCACGAAGGCAACCACCGTGGGATCGCATCGAAACCCGAACTCCAACGCCACAAGCGACGGACCGGCCATTTCGCCAGCGGCTCCATAAGCGCCAGGTCCACAGGTTCATTCGTAAGTTTTGCCAGCAAGCCAAAGCAGTCATCGGAGATGAAACAACGTGGACATTTTTTTACAACAAATCATCAATGGCCTGGTGATCGGCAGCATCTATGCCCTGATCGCGCTGGGTTACACGATGGTGTACGGCATCATGCAACTGATCAATTTTGCTCACGGCGAGATTGTGATGTTCGGCGCCATGGTCACCATTACCTGCATTAACGTGCTGGTTGGTCACAACATTCATTTACCGGGCCCGCTGATGTTACTGGCGGGCCTTTTGATGGCTATTCCGGTTTCCATGCTGCTGGGTTTTGCCGTGGAACGGATCGCCTACCGGCCCTTGCGCCGCGCGCCGCGGCTGGCACCGTTGATTACCGCCATTGGCGTATCCATTGTGCTGCAGCAAGTGGCCAGCCTGATCTGGGGCCGCAGTTATCGGCCTTTCCCGGAAATACTGCCGCAAACCGTGCATGACTTTTACGGCGCCGCGATTACCGATCTGCAAGTGGCCATCATCATTCTGGCCATTGTATTGATGGGTGGGCTGTTCTTCATGATCGAGCGCACCAAGCTGGGCCGCGCCATGCGGGCTACAGCGCAGAACCCGGAAGTCGCCGGGCTGATGGGCGTGAACATTAACAGCATTATTTCGATGACCTTTATCACCGGCTCGGCGCTCGGCGCGGTGGCTGGCGTAATGGTCGCCGCCAATTACGATCAGGCTCACCCTTATATGGGCTTTTTGATTGGCTTGAAAGCGTTTACCGCAGCCGTGCTGGGCGGGATCGGCAATCTGCAGGGCGCGGTATTGGGTGGTATCACCCTTGGCATTATCGAAAGTCTGGGCTCGGGTTATCTGGGTGACCTTACTGGCGGGTTCCTCGGCAGTAACTACAAGGACATCTTTGCCTTCCTGGTGCTGATCCTGGTGCTGGTATTCCGTCCGTCCGGCCTGCTGGGCGAGCGCGTCGCAGAACGCGCGTAACTTTACGTAGGGTGCGCACTTGTGCGCACCGATGGCCCCAGCAAGATAAACATTTATCGGCATTGAACGCGTTCGCATGCAAAGCATGCAAACCCTACGCGGCCATCAAGGATATTGGATATGGCTTTTGCTTTTCTAAAAACACCCCGCCAACGGCAAATTGCGCTGTTCATTTTTGTGGCGTTTTTGCTGGTGCTGCCGTGGATACTCGGCGTCAGCTTTACCAGCGGCAAATCGTGGATACGCGCGGTGGACTTCGCGCTGCTGTACATCATGCTGGCGCTGGGTCTGAACATTGTGGTGGGTTTTGCCGGGCTGCTGGACTTGGGCTATATCGCGTTTTATGCGGTGGGCGCCTATATGTATGCCATCTTCAATTCTCCGCAGTTGCAGGCAGTGATGCCGCTGTGGCTGCAACATCCACCCTTTCTGATCATGATCGTGATTTGCGGCGTGGTGGCGTGCCTGTTCGGCATTATCCTGGGTACGCCAACGCTCAAACTGCGCGGCGATTATCTGGCGATTGTGACGCTGGGTTTTGGCGAGATCGTGCGGATCTTCATGAATAACCTGGACCGCCCGATCAACATCACCAACGGCCCGCAAGGCATCAACAATATCGATCCGGTGCATTTCTTTGGCTACACGCTGGGCAAACCGATTGATTTTCTCGGTGTGCGCTTCGAGATGGTGTACTCGTACTACTACCTGATCCTGGCGTTCTGCTGCCTGATCATCTTTGTCACCAGCCGGTTGCAGCATTCGCGCATTGGCCGGGCCTGGGTGGCGATTCGCGAAGACGAAATTGCCGCCAACGCCATGGGCATCAACACCCGCAATGTGAAGTTGCTGGCGTTTGCGATGGGCGCGTCGTTTGGTGGCGTGTCTGGCGCGCTGTTTGCCAGCTTCCAGGGCTTTGTCAGCCCGGAATCGTTCGTGCTGATGGAATCCATCATGGTGTTGTGCATGGTGGTGCTGGGCGGCATGGGCAATATCCCCGGTGTGATTCTGGGGGCGATTCTGGTGTCGATCGTGCCGGAAATCCTGCGAGATGTGATCAACCCGCTGCAGGAAGGCTTGTTTGGCCGCCGCATCGTCGACCCGGAAAACCTGCGCATGCTGCTGTTCGGTTTGGCCATGATCATCATCATGCTGATCCGCCCGGAAGGCTTGTGGCCATCACGCCGCCGTCGCGCCGAGCTGCACCCGACGGCCGAAATTGCTGAACAAGAGAAGTCCGATTTACAGGACGCGGAGCACGCTCATGGCTGAAACACTGCTGAGTATTGAAGGCATTCACAAACGCTTTGGCGGCTTGCATGCACTGAACGATGTGGGCCTGACCATCAACAAGGGCGAAATTTACGGGCTGATCGGGCCGAATGGCGCGGGCAAAACCACGCTGTTCAACGTACTCACCGGCCTGTATCAACCGGATGAAGGCAAATTCACTTTTAACGGGATCGATCTGTTCCGCCAGAAACCCTATGTGGTGGTGGAAAGCGGCATTGCGCGTACCTTCCAGAATATTCGGCTGTTTGCCAATATGACCGCGCTGGAAAACGTCATGGTCGGTCAACACGTACGGACAAAATCCGGCGTGTTTGGCGCGGTGTTCCGTGGCCCGAAAACGCGAGCGGAAGAAGCGTCGATCAAAGCACGGGCGCAAGAATTGTTGCGCTATGTGGGCATTGACAAACACGCCGATGAAACCGCGCGCAACTTGTCTTATGGCGATCAGCGGCGGCTGGAAATTGCCCGCGCGCTGGGCACCAACCCTACCCTGCTGGCACTGGACGAACCCGCCGCCGGCATGAACCCGAAAGAAACCGTGGCATTGAAAGCGCTGCTGGAGAAAATCCGTGGCGACGGCATTACCGTGCTGCTGATCGAACACGATGTAAAACTGATGATGGGGCTGTGTGATCGTATTGCCGTGCTCGATTACGGTAAAAAGATCGCCGAAGGCGTGCCGGCAGAAGTCAAAAGCAACCCGCGCGTGATCGAAGCTTATCTTGGAGTAGCCCCGGAATGACCACCCCGCTGTTGCAAGTGAAAGACCTGAAAGTGGCCTACGGCGGTATCCAGGCCGTAAAAGGCATTGATCTGGAAATCAACAAGGGCGAACTGGTGGCGCTGATTGGTGCCAACGGCGCTGGCAAAACCACCACGCTCAAAACCCTGGTCGGCATGCTCAAGCCTGCGGGTGGCCAGATTATTTATGACGGCCAGCCGACGCTCAAACTGCCGTCGTTTGCCTACGTGAAACATGGCCTGGCGATGGTGCCGGAAGGTCGCGGGATCTTCTCGCGGCTCACGGTCGAAGAAAACCTGCAAATGGGCGCGTATACCCGTAACGACAAAGCCGAGATCGCTACTGATCTGGAGAAAGTCTACGGACTGTTCCCACGTTTGAAGGAGCGCCAGAAACAGCTCGCCGGGACGCTCTCTGGCGGCGAACAACAGATGGTGGCGATGGGCCGCGCCATCATGAGCCGCCCCAAATTGCTGTTGCTGGATGAGCCCTCGATGGGTTTGGCACCGATCATCGTGCAGAAGATTTTCGAGATCATCCGCATGATCGCGGCCGAAGGGGTAACCATGCTGCTGGTGGAGCAAAACGCCAAGCTCGCGCTGCAAACCGCCAATCGTGGCTATGTCATGGAATCGGGCAAGATCACCCTGGCTGACACCGCACAGAATCTGCTGGCCAACGAGAGTATCCAGCACGCTTATCTGGGCGAGTAGCTGGTAACAGGCGTGGTCATTGCCACAAGCCTGAACGGGTCGCATCATGCGGCCCGTTTGCTTTGCGGCTTGCCTCACGGCATGCTTTGCCCACTTTGCACCACCAACCCGATCTCGCCATGACCAACCCCGCATTCCTGATCAAAAACAGTCTTGCTGCGCTGATGTTGCCACCGGGCTGCATTATCCTGCTCGGGCTGGTCAGCTTGTGGCTGTGGCATCGCCGTCCACGTCTGGCGCGTGGCTTGCTGGCGGCGAATCTGCTGGTACTGTGGGCCATTTCCACACCCGTGGTCAGCAAAGCATTAACGGCATCGCTGGAACCGCCGCCAATCTCCCCCGCCGCACTGGCCCAAGTGGATGCGATCGTGTGCCTGGGCGGTGGCACCTTGTTTGGCGCACTGCAAAACCCGGACGAACGCGACGTTAATGGCACCACCGCCGAACGTGTGCGTTACGCCGCGCGCCTGGCTCGCAGCACTGGCAAACCGCTGGCCGTGACCGGTGGCGCGGTGTTCCAGGAAGCGCTGAGCGAAGGCGAATTGATGGCGCGCGTACTGCGACAGGATTACGGCATGACGCCAGTCTGGATAGAAAGCCAGGCCGCCGACACCAGTGACAACGCGGTATTCCTCGCCAAAAAGATGCTGCCGCAATATCGCCGAATCGCCCTGGTATCCAGCGCCTGGCATTTGCCGCGCGCTGCGCAAGTGTTCACCAAGGCTGGATTCATGGTGACGCTGGCGCCAACGTCATACCAGACCCAACGCCCGTTCACGCTGCTGGAATTGCTGCCCGACGCACCATCGCTCACTGCCAGTTACTGGGCGCTTCACGAGCGAGTCGGCATGCTGTGGTACAGCCGGTAAGTGTTCTGCCCGATATTCTCCGTTACATGACGTGTTTGCTTTCGCCGGTGTGCCCTGGCTTTCGCCGGTCCGCGCACTAGACTAGGCATATAAACCCTGGTCGAGCAGGTTGCAACGGTCACCCTTTGATGTGCGCAGAGCTCGCCCTTTCGCCAACAGCCCTTGGCAGACCGTAGTAACAAACGGGGGGAGTCAAGATGTGCGTCAATAAACATTGCGGTGGTGCCCCCCGCATCAGATTGTCCATGTTGGCACTGGGGCCAGTATTCTCCAGCCTGCTTGCCCAGGCCCAAGTGCTTTTGCCCAGCAGCAGCGGTGCCACCGTCGACCTGGATAACAACTATCCGGGGCAGGCCAGTTTTGCGGTTGGGCCGACCACCAGTATTGTCAACGCGGGCATCGCAGTCTCTGGTGACAACACACAGGACTGGCAATTCATCAATTACGGCAGCGTTTTGAATAACGCCACGATCCAAGCCTCGGCACTGCAACTGGGGAGCCTTGACCGGATTACCGGCGGCGTGACAACCAGGGTGGATAACTACGGCACCATCCAGTCAAATGCCGCTAATAGTGGCGGGCCATCTGGCATCCAGTTCACCAATGGTGGTGTCGTTTACAACTACGTAGGCGCAGTGATCTCGGGCCCGGACGGCATACATACCGATAACGGCTCAATTGAGGTTTATAACTCGGGCCAGATCAATTCGACCCAATCGTCTGCAATTTATTCGGGCCGTGGCGCTTTGGTCGAAAACCTTCAAGGCGGCACAATCACTGGCAGGATGGGGATTGTTTCCAACGGTGCCTACGCGATCACGATCGAAAATGACGGCACAATATCAACCACGGGCAGGGCACTCTGGTTCTTTGGCGGAGGCATTTACTCGCTGCTCAACACAGCGACCGGAGTAATTACCGGGGGTAATGCCAGCGATGCCACTGCGCTGTTTACCGCCGCAGCCCAAAGCCTGATGATCAATTATGGCCTGATTCAAAACCCTACAACCGGTAACGCCATTCAGTCCAGCGCTGATCAGAACATCCTCGTCAATGCCGGGAGTATTTCTGCAGGCGGTACCGCCATGTTACTGGCCGGGAATGGCAATAGCGTATACAACCTGGGCGCTTTATCGGGTGCCACTGCCCTGCAGTTCACCGGGGATAACAACACTGTCGTGCTGGGCTCGCATGTGTCTTTCCCCACTTTGGGTATTGATGTAACGGGTCGAGGTTCGCGCGTCACCGGCAATCTGGTCAGTATCGGCAACAATAACACCGTGCAATTGACCGATTTTGGAACCGAAAATGCCCCCATTTCGGGGTTTGATCATTTGATCATGAATGGTGAGGCATGGACTTTGTCTGGCCCCGTCACCTTGGGGGCAAGCTCGCTTGACGCATTGCATGTGCAAAGCGGTACATTGCAGCTCGTTAGTACGTTGCAAGGTTCCGGTACCCGGATTGACCCTGGTGCCACGCTATTGATTGGCGCAGCAGCAAGACCACAGGCAACTTTGAACAGCCCGTTGGGAATCATCAACAACGGCACTTTGGGCGGTTATGGCCAAATCAATGCAAATGTGACCAATCAGGGACACATCGACGTGGCAGATGCAGCGCCCGCACTGGATGTCGAGGGACGCGGTGCACTCACGCTGACTGGTTTACTGACTAATAACGGCACCATAAATCTGCGTGGACAAACGCCAGGCAATCAACTGCATCTAATTGGCAGTTTGAACGGTCAGGGATCTTTGCTGTTGAATACAGCGTTGGGGCGGCGACAGTTCTGCCTCTGACCAACTGGTGTTGGACGGTGCTCAAGGCATCGCGCTGGCGACCGGTCAGACCTCAGTCCGTGTCAGTAACGTCGGTGGAACCGGAGATATCACACGGCAGGGTATTCTGGTTGTTGCACTGCAAAATGGTGCAGCGTCGGCAACCACTTCATTTGCACTGGCTGGGCGCGCCGTGGCCGGGTTGTATGAATATGGCCTGGTGCACGATCCATTCACTGAACAGTGGTATCTACAATCTACGGTCACTCCGCCAGCCCCGCCACCGACTCCCGCGCCAACACCGGCGCCTGCACCAACTCCCGCGCCAACGCCAACACCTGTGCCCATACCGCCAGTACCTGGTCTTACGCCGCGCTATCGACCAGAAATCGGCGCCTATATCGGCAACGCTTATGCCGCAGCCACCCTTTTCAACCACGATTTGCATGATCGTCTGAACAATGTCGGCTGCAATACCGCGGACAATGCCGTGACCGGCGCAGGTAATGACCGCTGTTCCAGCTGGATCAGGCTGGAAGGTGCCCGCAGCAATGCCAGCGCGGTGCAAAACCAGGTGCAATTCCAATCGCACCAGTGGCTGATCCATGGCGGTACAGAGTTGGCTGATCGGGCTACCAGTGCCACCGGACAATTGCACCTCGGTGTCATGGCTGGGTACGGGCACGTTGACACCTGGGCTCAAGCAAACGGCAACCCTAATCGCGCCACGGGCAGCCTGGATAATTACGCAGCCGGGCTTTACGGGACGTGGTTCCAGAATGACACGGATCGCCAGGGTGCTTATGTTGATAGCTGGTTACTTTATGGCTGGCAACGCAACCAGATCAGTGCCGATTATTTGTCTACGCAGAATTACAACTCCGGTGCCGCCACCGTCTCGATTGAAAGCGGCTATACACTGAACCCGTTCGATAATCCGCAAGCCTCGGTCACTCCGTTCGCCCAAGTCATCTGGAACCGCTACTTTGGCGGTGACGTGTTTGAAAAAGACACCAACACCCACGTGAACACCGGCGATCCGCGAGGCTTCAGCAGCCGGCTGGGGGTGCGTCTGGGTGGGGTTAATCCGCTCACTCCAGCCGGGTCACCCTCCCCTTTTATAAGCCTTGACTGGCGTCATGGGTGGGGCGAAACCACGCTGACCATGAACAATCGGAGCGTCACGCTGGATCGAGCCAGCAACCAGGTGGGTGTCAAAGCGGGCCTCAATCAGAACCTGACCGCGCAATGGACACTGAATCTGCAACTGGGCGCATTGTATGGTGACGATGAAAAACAGCTTTCTGCCCAAGCCGGGCTGCGCTACCAATTCTAAAGTGCGGACCCAGCTTCAGCTTCTGGTCATTGCCTGCACAGTCAGCCGGATACCATCCTGATATGAGGTCTTGTGCAGTGGCCCAATCAAGGCCTGCAATGCGCTGTCGTCCATGATGACCGGTTGTGTTTGCAGATAATGCATTTCCACCAGTTCGCGCATGAACGGGTTGAACCAGCCCATTACCCGTAAGGCGGTTTTACCGATCGCCCGGGTACGTAGCTTGTGGCCTGCGGTGGCAAAAATCTGTTCCGCCATCGCCCGTTGGCTGGTGACGCCGGCCCCGGCAAAATGCCAGACTCGGCCAAAGGCTTGGGGTTCAGCGATCAGTTTCAGCACTACCGGGCCGACGTCGGGGACGAACACAAATTCGTGGTCGGTTTCAATCGGGCCGATCATGTCGGCGGTTTTACCTGCAACGGCCGCTTTGAACACGCCATCCAGCAAGCTCTTGTCGACACCCGGGCCGTAAAAGTCCGGCAAACGTAGCACGGTGCCCTGAATGCGCCCGGCTGCGTGCGCGGCCAATAACAGGTCTTCCTGCGCTTTACGGTGTGCACCTTTAACCGAGTTTGGTTGGCGTGGATGATCCTCGCGCACACGTTCGGTTTGCGGCAGACCGTATGGATACACCGTACCAATCAGCACGAAGTGTTTGACGCCAGCGCGAATTGCCGCTTCCACCGTGCGCCCCAGCAGAACTGGATGCAGTTCAAATTGCCAGTAGTTGACGCCAACCATGTACACCACGGTATCGATGCCTTGCAGCGCGGCTTCAATGGATTGTTCGTTGTCTGGATTCCAGGTCATCAGTTCAGCATTGCGATCGGCGCCAAACTGTTGCTGCAAAGCAGGTTGCGAGCGGGCAATAGCACGCCACGGCCGCCCTTCTATCTGCAAGGCGTGGGCGATGCTGTTGCCAATGGCGCCAGTGGCACCGACCAATGCGATTTTTTCCATATTTTGCCATCTCCGTGAACGTGTGTAAATTTAATAAACAGTGTTTACTGAACATCGTTCATTTTATATTGACGCTTCAAGTCGTCAAGTCCAAAATTGCGGTATGGCTATTTCCGACCGAAAAGAACGACAGAAGGCAGAATTGCGTGAGCTCATTCTGCAAGCCGCACTCGATATCGTGGTGCGCGAGGGCTTTGCTGAGCTGAGCATGCGCAAAATCGCCGATGCGATTGAATACTCTCCCGCCACGCTCTATCTGCATTTCGAGAGCCGGGACGCGATCGCCTACCAGTTATGTACGCGTGGTTATGCTGAATTCGCGCGTGAACTGCTGCCTGCGGTGGCTACCGAATCCGAGCCGGTGGCACAGTTGCGGGTGCTCAGTGAGGGCTATATACAGTTTGGGCTGGATCACCCGGAGACTTACCGGCTGATCTTCATGACCAAACCGGAATACGCCAACGCCGTCACCGAAGGCAACGATGAAGAGAGCGCGGGCATGCAAGTGTTTATGGCGCTAATCAATGCGTTTGAGGCGCTGCGCGCATCCGGCAAGCTGGCCAGTGCCTTGCCCAGCCAGGCGCTGGCTGAGTTGTTGTGGGCGGGTTTACATGGGGTTGTCAGCCTGAAACTCACCTGCCCGCTTTTTACCAGTGCCACGGCCCAGGAACAGGGCCAACAAATGCTGGACGCCCAGCTGCATGGTTTGCTCAAACCCGCCTGAGCCTATAATTGACTCAATATTTGATAAAACACGATTGAAGCAGCGCGCAGCAACATCGCGCTGGCCCGATCACCAAGGCCAAAGGAGCTACTTGTGCATTTTGAACATCTGGTCCAGATCAACGACCCGCTGAACCCGCTGCTGACGCCGCTGAGCGCGCAACAGGTATGGCAAGCGTTGCTGTGGCGCGCCGAGAAACCGCAAGACTTTCAGGATGACGTGTCTGAAGTTAAAATCCACGAGCGCGGCGACGATTACATGGTGCGCTCGTTCCGGCTGGGCAATCTGCATGTGCGCGACAATATCGAGTGGGATGAAGGCCGCACCATTCATTTTCATACCCAGCCCAATGACGAACACTACGGGGGCATTCTGACCATCGCCATCGAAACGCCAGATGAAGCGCAGTTATTTGTACGCTTCACCTACAACACCCCCCTGGCCGATACCGTGGCGGCAGGAAGCGATGATGCCAGCGATGCGTATTTCTCGTCCTATGTGAAGTCGGCTTACCATGAGGCTGATATCGATACCGTACGCCGCATTCGTGAACTGGCTGCCCAAGGCTCGCTGGGGCATTGAGCGTTGGGCCAGTTCATCCTCCGGCAGGCGGGTTACTCCCTGGCTTTTTAGTATCTGACACCCGGTTGCCGGCGTTTCAGCCAGAGCGAAAACCAGCAACCCAAGCACCGTAGCCCGGATGCAGCGGAGCGAGAATCCGGGCAACAATACGTCAACGGATCAACTGCATTGGAGCCCGCCACGATTGCATCCCGGATGCTCGCCTTCGGCCCCATCCGGGCTACGAGTCGACCCTCCCCCAAATCCGACTCCAATCAATCCGGCAACCCTGCGTCCTGCCGCGACAAGCTGGCAATCGCCGACCAATCTGCGCCAGCCAAGCCTTGCGCATTTGCCCGCACAAAGCGATCCCGCACGATGCTGGCAAACGGCAGCGGCACATTCAAACCCTCTGCCGCCTGCAACACCAGCCGATTGTCTTTCTGGCCCAAGGGCAAGGCAAAGCCTGGGTTGAGATAACCGGCATTGGCAATCAGCGCGCCGTAAACCTGATAGACCGGTGCGGCGAAGATGGAACCAGTAAGCACTTCAATCAGTTTTTCTGGCGCTACACCGGCTTTTTCAGCCAGCGCGGCCCCTTCGCCCAAGCCTTCAATCACACAACTGATCAGGAAGTTACCAATCAGTTTCACCAACGCAGCCTGCTGCGGCTGATCGCCAATCTCGAACAACTTCTGGCCGATGCATTCCAGCGCCGGGCGCACAGCGGTGATGTGTTCCGGCTTGCCCGATGCCACCACAAACAGCTTGGCCGCAGCAGCGGCGTCGGGGCGACCAAACACCGGTGAGGCGACCAACGCTTTGCCTTGCGCCGCATGTTCTTGCGCCAGTTGCTCCACCAAAGCCGGGCTGACCGTACTCAAAGAGACATGGACCGCGCCTGCCCCCAATCCGGCCAACAGGCCATTGTCTCCGCGCGTTACCGCCAGCAAGGCAGCATCATCGGCCACCATCGTCAGCACGGCATCCTGGCCCTGCGCCAGTTCACGCGGGGTATCGGCCCAGCGTGCGCCCTGTGCCAACAACGCGTCTGCTTTGTCTTTACTGCGGTTGTAAACGGTCAGCGAATGGCCGTCGCGCAGCAGACTGCCGCCAATGCCCACGCCCATATTGCCCAAACCAATCAGCCCGATTTTCATGATGTAGACCTCGCTTAACGTGGAGTTCGTGCGGTTGAGCCCTTGGGCGCGGCACGCAGATATTGTTCCGGCCATGATGCCGTGGTGTGCAAAGCCGTCGCAGCGTGCAATGGCCAGTAGGGTTCACGCAGCAATTCACGCGCCAGCAACACCAGGTCAGCCTGGCCAGTGCGGATAATATGGTCGGCCTGGGCGGGTTCCAGAATCATGCCCACCGTGCCGGTGGCAATGCCCGCTTCGCGGCGGATCTGGTCAGCAAAGCGGGTCTGATAGCCCGGGCCAACCGGAATCGGCGCTACAGGCACGGTGCCGCCGCTGGAGACATCGATCAGATCAACGCCCTCTTCTTTGAGCCAGCGCGATATCACCACACTTTCATCGGCCGTCCAGCCGCCTTCAACCCAGTCAGTGGCAGAAATCCGCACGAACAACGGCAGATCGTCCGGCAGGGCCGCCCTTACCGCGCGGCTCACATCCAGCAGCAAACGGGCGCGGTTTTCCAGGCTACCGCCGTACTGGTCGGTGCGCAGATTGGAAAGTGGCGAGAGAAACTGATGCAGCAGGTAACCGTGCGCGGCGTGGACTTCTACCACTTTGAAACCGGCCGCAACGGCACGATGCGTTGCCGCCACAAAACCGGCGACCACCTTGTCTATCCCCGCCTGATCCAGCGCATGCGGTTGCGGGTATTCAGGCGAAAACGCAATGGCGGATGGCGCAACCACATTGGCCCAGCCGCCTTCAGCTTCTGATACCGCGCCCGAACCGCGCCATGGCGAAAAAGTGCTCGCTTTGCGGCCCGCGTGCGCCAGCTGAATGCCCGGCACGCTGCCTTGTTCGCTGATAAAGCGGGTAATGCGTGCCAGCGGTGCAATTTGTTCATCATTCCACAGCCCCAGATCTTCCGGGCTGATGCGCCCTTCCGGCGCGATGGCAGTTGCTTCAAAAATAATCAGTCCAGCTCCGCCCACCGCTCTGCTGCCCAGATGCACCAGGTGCCAGTCATTGGCCAAGCCATCGACCGCTGAGTATTCGCACATGGGCGAAACCACAATGCGGTTGGGGAGTTCAAGACCGCGCAACTGATACGGGGCAAACAAATGACTCATGGTGTTCTCCGGTCCGGATGATGGGTTGTGCTGCAATCAAGTCGCAAAGTCTACCAATAGACCAATCAGTCTAGTCAAGCAATTTTCAGGCATAACCACAGACCGATCGCGTAGCTTGATCCAGATATTCCCTTGGCATTGTAGTGAGCGGTCTTCACAACGCCAGACAAACGGCTATTGGCTTGGCACTTTGCACATCTGGAGTCAACAAATTGGCCGTTTCTGCGTCAACGCAAATTCCATTGTCGTAACCGCCCTTAGTATTTTCGAGATTTTGACAATACAGGAGTGTGACAATGCCGCCAGATACCGCCAGCGCAACCCTTGCTGCTCAAGAAAATCAAGAAAACCAGCACGAGAACCTCGATTACGCCGGTGTGCCCGATTACATGATCGAGGTATATGACTGGGCTTACGTAAATCCGGATCATGTCAAAAAACTTGATCACAACTGGGTAGTGCGCACGCTGCTGTTTGGTAACGATCAGCGCCTGATGCGGGCTTACCTTAAAGAACTCGAGCCCGGTATGAAGGTGTGGCAAGTGGCTCATGTTTATGGTGACCTTGTACAACGCGCGGCGGCCAAGGTCGGCCCCAAAGGCGCATTCCACCTCACAGACGTCACCCCCGCCCAGGTTCGCCACGGCAGCGCCAAACTGGCTGACATACGCTGGGCCCACGTCTGCCAGGCCGATGCCGCCACATTTGCCAGCGATACGCGTTATGACGTGGTCTGCAGTTTCTTCCTGCTGCATGAAGTCCCTGAAGCCAAAAAACACGCCATCGTTGATCACATGCTGGCCAAAGTACCGGTAGGCGGAAAGGCCATCTTTGTGGACTATCACCGCCCTGCCGCGTGGCAGCCCATCGGCTGGTTGCTGCGGGTAGTGAACGCCTGGCTGGAACCGTTTGCACACGCCTTGTGGCAACGGCAGATTCCCGAATATGCACGGTATTCCGGCGATTTTTGCTGGACCAAAAAGACCTTCTTCGGCGGCGTGTATCAATGCACCATCGCCACTCGCCCTGCAAAATGATGTAACCGCGTTGGCAAAACACTCGACGCCAGCCAACGCATGCGTATAATGTGCCGGGCGTAGTTGGTTGCCCGGAGCATTACTATCCGCCAGCAACTTGCGCTAAAGCGCGCACCGTCCTGTTGAGTACAACTCGCCTCACCGGCACCCGCTCCAGGAACCCACGGAACTACGCAGAGCGCATCCAGTCTTCGCTGTTCCCACACACGACATTCCTGTATCCGCCAACGGACTGGAGCTGCATTTGCAGCAATGGCCGATACACGCTCTGGAGTTAATTAATGACTTTTTCCGCTTTAGGTCTTGCGGACGAACTTGTGCGTGCCGTATCCGATCTTGGTTATACGGAACCCACACCGATTCAAACACAGGCTATCCCAGCCATTCTCGCCGGCCAGGATGTCATGGCCGGAGCTCAAACCGGCACAGGCAAAACCGCTGGTTTCACGCTTCCCATTCTGCAATTGCTCAGCGCCAGCCCGATCACGGTCAAGCGCGGCGAGCATGCTCCGATTCGCGCACTGGTGCTGACACCAACGCGTGAACTGGCGGCGCAAGTTGAAGAAAGCGTGCGTGAATACGGCAAATATGCCGGGCATAAATCGCTCGCCATGTTCGGTGGTGTCAGCATCAACCCGCAAATCAAGGCACTGAAAGGTCGCGTTGATATTCTGGTTGCCACGCCCGGCCGTCTGCTGGATCACCTGTCGCAAGGCACGGTTGATCTGTCGCGGGTGGAAATCCTGGTACTGGACGAAGCCGACCGCATGCTGGACATGGGTTTTATCCATGACATCAAGAAAGTGCTGGCACTATTGCCAGCCAAGCGGCAAAACCTGTTGTTCTCGGCCACGTATTCGGACGAGATCAAACAACTGGCCGACAACTTGCTGAACAGCCCGGTGCTGATCGAAGTTGCCCGCCGCAATGCCACTGTTGAAGCCATCACCCAGAAGATCGTGCTGGTGGATCGCGAAAAGAAACGCCATTTGCTGGCGCATCTGATCAAAGAACACAACTGGTTCCAGGTGCTGGTGTTCACCCGCACCAAGCACGGCGCCAACCGTCTGGCCGAACAATTGACCAAAGAAGAAATTCCTTCTCTGGCCATTCACGGCAACAAGAGTCAGTCTGCCCGTACCCGCGCCTTGACCGAATTCAAGTCCGGCACGTTGCAGGTACTCGTTGCTACCGATATTGCCGCACGCGGCATTGATATCGAAGAACTGCCACACGTGATCAACTTCGAGCTGCCGATGGTTGCCGAAGATTACGTGCACCGCATCGGTCGTACGGGTCGTGCTGGCGCGCAAGGCGAAGCCTTGTCGCTGGTGTGTATCGATGAAATGCGCCTGCTGGCCGATATCGAAAAGCTGATCAAACGTGCTCTGCCACGCGAGATCGTGCCGACATTTGAACCCGATCCTAACGCCAAGCCCGAGCCGATTGAATCGGGTCGACGTGGCCGCCAGCAGCAAGGACAAGGCCAGGGTCGTGGTGGCCGCAGCCAACAACCACGTCGAGATCGCCCGCAACGCGCCCCGGCAGCGGAAGGCGGCGAAGCCCGTCCACCGCGCGAACCAGGCGAAGGTCGTTCGGCTGATGGTCGCCCGCCACGCCAGGATCAAAACCGCAATCGCAACCAGAAGCCACGCCCGCAAGGTGATGGCGCTACCGGTGGTCGTGGTCAAGGCCAGGCGGCTGACGGTCAACGCCGTCAGGGACAAGGCCAGGGTCAGGGTCAGAATCCAGGTCGTCGCCAAGGTCAGGGCCAGGGTCAAGGTGCCGCAGCGAATGGTCAAGCTGGCGCTCGCCGCAATGACCGCCCGCAACAACCTCGCACTGGCGGCACTGGTGAAGGTCGCGACGGCGGCAACCGTGGCAACAGCCAGCGCGGTGATCGCAGCAGCACCGCCAGCACCGGCCAGAAGATGGATAAATCGCAACGCGAAGCCATCTTGCGCGGTGATGCGCAACCGGTCTCCAACGAGAACACACCGGTGTCGGCCTGGTTTGACCAGCCGCGTCGCTCGCATGGCCGTCATCGCTAAGACCAGACTTGTACCTTTGAGCAGTACCAAAAACGCCCGACATGTCGGGCGTTTTTTATGCCTTTTCAGCAGCAAATCTCCCCAGTTTTCGCCCCTGAACCAGCGCGCATGCATGGTCACTTCGGCCGCCTGACCACTCATTTCAGCGGCCTCACGCCAACCGTTTGATCCATCTCGCACTTTTTGGCGCGCATGGATGCGCAACCGTTTTGTCGCCCTGTTCTGGCGTATTCGTCCATCCGCCAGATCACCCTTTTTGCCGCAATGCCAATAACCGCCTCATTTTCATTGGTAAGCAACGCCCCATCACAGTGCGCATTTGTCCTGTTTTGTGCATAGCTTCAGCCGAAAATTACATTGGTATGAATGCTGGCCTGGCGCAGGATTTTACAGGCTTTGAAATCATGAAAGCCTGATCCGGCCGCACCAAGAAAGTGCCGGCAAAACAATCCATTAGAAGGAGTCGAAGATTATGCAAAAGTCGAGCAGAAAGATTCTGGCCGCGGTCATGGTCGCTGCCGGGCTGATGGTGTGTGGCTCGCTAGCCCATGCCGCAGACAAGCTGGTACTGGGGTTTGCCCAGGTGGGTGCAGAAAGTGAATGGCGCACCGCCAACACCGAATCCATCAAGAGCAGCGCCAAAGATGCAGGCGTAGACCTCAAGTTCTCGGATGCCCAGCAAAAGCAGGAAAACCAGATCAAGGCGATTCGCTCTTACATTGCGCAAAAAGTGGATGTTATTGCTTTCTCGCCGGTGGTGGAATCGGGCTGGGAGCCAGTATTGCGTGAAGCCAAAGCCGCCAAGATTCCGGTCATCCTGACCGACCGTGCAGTCAAAGTATCAGACGACTCGCTCTACACCGCGTTCATTGGTTCGGACTTCCTGGAAGAAGGCCGCCGTGGTGGCCGTTGGCTGGAAGATCACTACAAAGGCGCACAAGGCCCGATCAATATCGCAGAACTGCAAGGCACAGTGGGTTCGGCACCGGCCATTGATCGGCACAACGGCTTGATTGAAATCATCAAGAGCGATGACCGCTTCAAGATCATTGCCAGCCAGAGCGGCGACTTCACTCGTGCCGGTGGCAAGCAAGTGATGGAAGCTTTCCTCAAGTCTTATGGCAAGCAAATCCAGGTGGTCTATTCGCACAATGACGATATGTCGATTGGCGCGATTCAAGCCATTGAAGAAGCCGGTCTGAAGCCAGGCAAAGACATCATCATTGTGTCGTTTGATGCGACCAAGGGCGGCTTCCAGGCCATGATGGCTGGCAAGATGAATGTCTCTGTGGAATGCAGCCCGTTGCTCGGACCACAACTGATGGATACCGCCAAGCTGGTTGCTGCCGGCAAGTCGGTTCCGAAACGCATCGTCACCAAAGAAACGGTCTTCCCGATGGAAACCGCAGCTGCGGCCTTCCCGTCACGCAAGTATTAAGTTGAGTTGAAAGTCACGGCGGGGCGTCGTCAAGCGGCGCCCTGCCGTAACTGGCCCTTCCTGTTCTCCTGACAAGAACAACGCCAGCCCCGAACCGACATTCAACCAAAGGCTTGCGCCACAAGGACCGAGATCCATGAATGCCATTGCCAGTTCCCCGCCTCGCCGCCCCAATAGCGAGGCCATTTTGCATATGAGCGGGATAGAAAAGCGCTTTCCCGGCGTGCATGCCTTGAAGCAGGTTGAGTTTCGCCTGTTCGCGGGCGAAATTCATACCCTGATGGGCCAGAACGGCGCAGGTAAATCCACGCTGATCAAAGTGCTCACCGGCGTCCACCCCGCTGAAGCGGGCGAAATTGTATTTGACGGCCAAACCGTGAAGCTTGATTCACCTGAGGCGGCGGAATCCGTCGGTATCCGCACCGTGTACCAGGAAGTGAACCTGTGCCCCAATCTGTCGGTGGCCGAGAACATCTACATTGGCCGCTTTGTACGCAAGGCGGGCAAGATTGACTGGGCGACGCTCAATCGCAACGCGCAGGCGCTGCTGGCCACACTGTCGCTGGATCTGGATGTCACCCGCGCGCTCGATACCTACCCTATCGCCATTCAGCAAATGGTGGCCATCGCCCGCGCCCTGAGTGTCGATGCCAAAGTGCTGATTCTGGACGAACCAACCTCCAGCCTGGATGAAGACGAAGTCCAGAAACTGTTTGCCTTGCTGCGCCAGCTACGCTCACGCGGCATGGCCATTTTGTTTGTCACCCACTTTCTGGAACAGACCTACGCTATTTCTGATCGCATCACCGTGCTGCGCAATGGCGAGCGCGAAGGCGAATATCTCGCTGCCGAACTGCCACGCCTGAGTCTGATTCACAAAATGGTTGGCCGCGAGATTGATCTGGAACACCTGAACAAGCCGCAGTGGGCCGAGACCGAACCCGGCGCAACCTTCATTGCAGCCCAAGGCGTGAGTCATCGCGGCAGCATGCAGGCACTGGACCTGGATATTCGCGCCGGTGAGGTCCTTGGACTGGGCGGATTGCTGGGATCGGGCCGCACCGAAACCGCCCGCCTGCTGTTTGGCGTGGATAAATGCGAAAGCGGCGCGCTCAGCGTGAGCGGCCATGAAACACGTTTCAGCTCACCACGCGATGCCATCCGCCACGGCATTGGCTACTGCCCGGAAGATCGCAAGAACGAAGGCATCATTGCCGATTTATCTGTGCGCGAAAACATCATCCTGGCACTGCAGGCGCGGCGCGGCTTGTTTCACTATCTGCCCCGCAAACGTCAGGACGCCATCGCTGCACAGTACATCCAGCATCTGGGCATCAAGACACCCAATGCTGAACAACCCATTGGCTTGCTCTCTGGCGGCAACCAGCAAAAAGCCCTGCTGGCGCGCTGGTTGGCGACCGACCCGAAAATGCTGATTCTGGATGAACCCACCCGTGGCATCGATGTCGCCGCCAAACTCGAAATCATGGATCAGGTCCTGGCGTTGTGCCGCAAAGGACTGGCGATTCTGTTTATTTCATCCGAGATGAGCGAGGTGGTGCGCGTCAGCAACCGCATTGCTGTGCTGCGTGACCGGCGCAAAGTGGGCGAACTGCCCGCAGGCCAGACCGATGAACATGCGGTATTTCACATGATTGCCGGAGGCGAACAATGACCGATACGACCCTAACGTCGTGGCCAGCGCGCATCCGCTCGCTGCGCCAGACGCTGACGCGACACCCGCTGTTTCTGCCAGTACTGACACTGTTGGTACTGCTGCTGGTTAACCGCGCCTTCAACGCGCATTTCTTCCACGTCGAGAACAAAGACGGCCATCTGTTTGGCAGCCTGATCGATATCCTTAACCGCGCTTCGCCACTGGCGCTGGTGGCGCTGGGCATGACACCGGTGATCGCCACGCGCGGGGTCGATGTCTCGGTCGGCGCGGTGGTGGCCATTTGCGCGGCCACGGCGGCCGTGCTGATTGGCGGCAATATGCAGATCGTTAACGGCGTGGAGACCTACGTATCCAACGTGCCGCTGGCGGTAGCCATTATCGCGGCGCTGGCGGTCGGCTTGCTCTGCGGGCTGTGGAATGGCGCGCTGGTGTCGGTGGTGGGCATGCAGCCTATCATCGCCACACTGATTTTGATGGTGGCTGGGCGCGGCATTGCGCAACTGCTGACCTCCGGCCAGATCATCACCATTTACTACCAGCCGTATTTCTTCCTCGGTGCGGGTTTTCTGTTTGGCTTGCCGTTTGCGCTCTACATCGTGGCGGCGGTGGGCTTGCTGCTGTGGTTCTTGACCAAACGCACGGCATTGGGCTTGTTTATTACCGCCATCGGCATCAACCCCACGGCATCGCATTTCGCCGGGATCAAAGCCCGCGCCATTACCCTGTGCGTTTACGGTTTTTCTGGCTTGATGGCCGGTGCGGCCGGGCTGGTGATTAGCGCCAATGTCAAAAGCGCAGATGGCAACAACGCCGGTTTGTTGATGGAGCTGGACGCCATCCTGGCGGTAACGTTGGGCGGTACATCGCTGGCCGGTGGGCGCTTCAGTCTGGTGGGTTCGCTGATTGGGGCGTTGATCATCCAGACGCTCACCTACACCACGTATTCGATTGGCGTTCCGCCCGAAGCCAATTTGGTGGTCAAGGCGATAGTCGTATTTGTGGTGTGCGTGGTGCAGTCCGAGCCGGTGCGGCGACTGATTATCCGTGACCCGTCATGGCAAGGAGCAATGCGATGAGCACCTTTGCCAAAAGCTGGTTGCGCACTGACCGGCTGACCGATGTTCGCACCCTGCCGTTGCTAATCACACTCGGGCTGTTTCTGCTGATGTTTGCCTATGGCTCGGTGGCCTATCGCGGGTTTTTCTCACTACAAGTGTTTTTCAACCTGTTCATTGATAACGCCTTTTTACTGATTGTCGCCATCGGCATGACGTTTGTGGTGATCAGCGGCGGCATCGATTTGTCAGTAGGCGGACTGGTGGCGGTGACCACCATGATTTCCGCCACGCTGGTGCAATCGCATCACTGGCCGATCTGGGTGGTCACGCCGCTGGTTCTGGCCATTGGCGCAGCGTTTGGTGCGTTTCAGGGTGTGCTGATCCAGTATTTCCGGCTGCAGCCCTTTATCGTCACGCTGGGCGGTTTGTTCCTCACGCGCGGGCTGTGCTTTCTGATCAATATCGAGTCGATCACCATCAGCGATCCGGCCTATACGGCGGTGTCTGAATTCCGGTTGCATCTGCCCGGCGCAGACCTGTCGGCCAATGTGCTGATCGCCACGGCGACATTTGTGGCGGCGCTGTGGCTGGCGCATTACAGCGAATTTGGCCGGGTGGTATACGCCATCGGCGGCAGCGAGCGCTCTGCCCTGTTGATGGGTCTGCCGGTCGCGCGCACCAAAGTGCTGGTGTACACGTTGTCAGGGTTTTGCGCGGCGCTGGGCGGGGTGACATTTACCTTTTACATGCTGTCTGGCTACGGCCTGCACGCGCAGGGCATGGAACTGGATGCCATCGCCGCTACCGTCATCGGCGGCACGCTACTCACGGGCGGCGTTGGTTATGTCACCGGCACGCTGTTTGGCGTACTGATACTGGGCGTGATCCAGACCTTGATCACCTTTGATGGCACGCTCAGTTCGTGGTGGACCCGCATTGTCATTGGCGCTTTGCTCTGCGCTTTCTGCGTCATGCAGCGACTGCTGGAACGCCACACCGCCGCTCGCCGCACTGCGCACAGTAACGTCCGCAAAGTTGCAGCGCCGCCGACAACGCCAGTGGCTGCCGAAGCCGCCATCCCGCTGCAGCAAGGCAGCGCGCGCTAATGCGTTAATTGGTCAGCAACTTCAGCGACAGCACCGTCTGCGCAGTGTAGGCGGTGCCGTCGATATAGTTGTCGCCCACAATGCGCTCCAGCGAGATCGACGGCATCACCGATGGGCGCGATCCATCCTTGTTTGGTGCCAGTGAATAATCGACGCCAAAGCGGTTTAAGCGCGAGTAGCGCCGATTCAAACCCGGCGTGCTTTCCAGGTCTTTGGCGGCCAGGAATGAGGCGTGAAAGCGCAGCCGCCACAGCCAGCCACCCGGATAATAATCGCCCGAGACCCCAGCATAACCGCCCATGGTCGTGCCGGTCTCATCACCTTTGACCACGCGCGCCAGGTGGTCCACATACACGCCGCCCAAGGGGTAAACAAACCACGAAGCGCGATCCGGGCTGTAGGGTTTACCGATCACCAGCCAGCCCGGCAGGATCAGTCGCGTATCAAACGCCACGCCCTGTGATTGCGTGTGGTTTTGCGAATCCTGTTTGATATTGATGTTGGCCGAGCTGCCCAAAGCAAACCCGTCCTGCCTGGCATCGAACAGCGTTCCTGCTGCGCCCAGTTGCGCCCCACGCGTGTTGTAGGGGTTGTCAGACTCGGTATTCATGTTGATCCACAGCGCCGAATACCAGCGCCAGCCCCAATCCGTGAGTGTTTGTGGCAGAAAATTTTTGCCCAGCCGCCAAGTCAGCCCCGCCTGGACGAGCGAGGATGAATTCTCGGAGCCATGGGTTATCGCCAGTACCGCCGGGTTGGTGGCATTGGGGCCCGGGCCGTCACGCAGCGCAAAGTCGTTCCAGAAGTGATGAGCGGAAGCCGCAGCGGCGTCGGAGGCCGCAAGTGCACCCGGTTTGGCGGGATTCGCACTGACGACAGCACTGGCCGCGGCATTGCTGCGTGTCGTCGCAGGTTGAGTCGCTTGCGCAGCATTGAGCGCATCAGCGGGGATGTCTTGCGGGGCATTGTCCGGGCGGCCAAAGAATTCATCGTAACAAGCCAGGCGCTGCTTGTTATTGGTAATGGATTGGCACGGCGTGGCAAAAATGGGCGACGATGTCACCATAATCGCCGAAGAAAGCAGCAAAATTCGCATAGGCAGATCGGTCACGCGGCTGATGGAAACATCCGCAGTGACTCAATCGGGACATGAATGTCACCCGATTCTGACAGCAATTGCTTCACAAGTTTGTCAGTGGTGCGACTACAGCGTGTGGGACAGGTTCACGCCGATTCGCGTATCACCAGCCGTCCCGGGAACCGTTGCTGATAATACTTTCCCGCCAGCGCACCCGGATCAAGCTGGATGAAGTGCATCGCCGCCTTGCTGATGCGTTCGATATCCTGGTGTACTGTGGTCAGTTGCGGGTCCATGTATTCACAGATATCCAGATCATCATGGCCCGCCAGCAACATGTCTTTGCCCGGATGTTTGCCAAAGCGGCGCAAGGCTTTGGCCGCGCCGAAAGCCACGCGATCGGTCGTGCACATGATGGCGCCCACGCCGGAATCACGCAGGCCACCCTGCCCGCACCAGTTCAGCAATTGCTCGTAGGCAAACGCCTCAAATTGCCAGGTGGGCGTATCGAGCATCACCGGAATCACCCTTGGTTTTTCACCGGCCTGCCGCATGGCCGCTTCATAACCGGCCTGGCGCTCGGGGCGTGATGGGTTGGCGATTTTGGGCGTACCCAGGTAGGCGGGAATCACGTTGCGGCTTAACAGGTAGTTAACCATCAAACCGATACTTTGATGGTTATCGTTCATGACGAAGTGGCAATTTTCGTCCATGAAACTATCGAGAAAAACAATGCGCATTTCTTTTTGCAGGCTGGCCAGCAAAGCGCGGTTATCTTCCGATTCAATCGGCGTGAGGATAATGCCGTGCACCTTCATGGCGCGTAATGCCATCAACGCGGCAGCTTCACGGCGAGTGTCGTTGTTGGATGCCTGAATCACAATCTGCAATCCCAAAGCGGCGGCTTCACGCTCCATTAGTTGCAACACCTTGCCAAAAAACGGCTCGGCAATAAACGGCAGCACCACGCCCACCAGGTTGGAGCGCCCCGTCACCAGACTCACCGCGTGCAAGTCCGGCACATAGTTGAGTTCGCGACATGCACGCTCGATTTTTTCGCGGGTGTCAGGCTTGAGTGTTGCGCTGCCGTTGAAAAATTTGCTGACCGTGGTGCGCGACAAACCGGCCGCAGCAGCCACGTCATTCATGGTGACCACCCCGGCGAATCCATCCGGCGTGGCGACTGTTTCGGTTGGCGGCACGGGTTGCCCGCCTGGGCTATTTGTCATGTGAAATCAATATGAACGCGTGTAAAGGACAGTGTACACAAACCGGCGAAATACTTGCCACAAGCTGCTCTAACGACCGTTTTATTTGTTGTAGTGCACCATTATTAAGTACAAAAAACACCTTATACCGCCCGTCAGCCCATGATTGGTGCATACTCGCCTTTAAATGTGTACACGTGTACATTTATTTCCAGCGGAAGACAAAACCAATCACCGCACCAATGCCAAAGCAGCTCACAGCAGGCATTTTTCTTCATATGGATCAGGAGTCCGACAATGCGTATTGCCCAACGCCTTATTGTAGCCACGTGTGCAGCTGCATTTGCCATGCCCGTGTTTGCGGCCAAGCCAATCAAGTACATTGGCGTCACCGTGGGGGATCTGGCTAACCCGTTCTTCGTCGCTATCGGCAAAGGTGCGGAAGATGAAGCCAAAAAACTGTCTGGCCCCAATGTCAAAGTCACGACCGTTTCCAGCAAGTACGATCTGAATACCCAAGTCGGCCAGATTGAAAACTTCGTCGCCAATAAAGCCGACATGATTATCGTCAACGCGGCTGATCCGAAAGGCATTGCTCCCGCCCTGGAAAAAGCCAAAGCCGCTGGTGTGATCGTGCTGGCCGTGGACGTTGGCGCACAGGGTGCCGACATCACCGTCATGTCAGACAACACCATGGCCGGCACGGAGTCTTGCCGTTTTCTGGCCAAGCAACTGAATGGCAAGGGCAATGTGGTGATCGTGAATGGCCCGCCCGTGACTTCTGTGATCGACCGCGTTGCGGGGTGCAAGAAGCTACTGGCCACTTACCCGGGCATCAAGGTGCTGTCTGACAATCAAGACGCCAAAGGCAGCCGCGACGGTGGCATGCAGGTCATGGCCGACTTGCTGACGGCTCATCCGAAAATTGACGGCGTATTTGCGATTAATGACCCATCTGCGATTGGCGCTGAGCTGGCCATCAAACAGGCTGCCCGCACCGACGTAAAACTGATCGCCTCGGTAGATGGTGCGCCGGACGCTCAAGCCGCATTGAAAGACAAGTCCAGCCTGTTTGCGGTTTCCACCGCGCAAGACCCATACAAAATGGCCGAGACCGCCGTGCAAATGGGTTACGACTTGATGAATGGCAAAAAGCCCGCCAAGAACGTGGTGCTGCTGCCTACTCCGGCCATTACCAAAGCCAATATCGCCACCTACCAAGGTTGGGTGAAGTAGGCGACGTGTGAGGAGCCTGGCGTACGGTGCGGACATATTGCCTGCCAGCAACAGTCACCGCACCAGATCAACCCACGCCTCGCTCCTCTCGCTCTCCTTCTCACACCCTGGAGTTCTGCCATGAACGAAATTGTTCTGGAAATGGAGCACATCAGCAAACGTTTCGGCGCCACCAAAGCGCTGAATGACGTTGCGCTGCAAGTGCGCAGTCACGAAGTTCTGGCCTTGATGGGCGAGAACGGCGCGGGCAAAAGCACCTTGATGAAGGTGCTGTCCGGCGTTTACCAACCCGATGCCGGTGAGATCCGCCTTGGCGGGCAAGTGGTCAAACTCAACTCTCCCGGCGATGCCCGCGCGGCCGGGATCAATCTGATTTATCAAGAACTGGCCGTCGCGCCGCACATGACCGTGGCGCAAAACGTGTTTATGGGCAGCGAACCCAAAGGCCGTTTTGGCCGGGTTGATCTGACCACAATGCGCAATCGCACCACCGAGGTATTGGCCTCGCTAGGTGCGCGCTTCAGTGCTGACACGCTGGCGGGCTCATTGGGTATTGCCGACCAGCAGCAGGTGGAAATCGCCCGCTCGCTGATCCACAAAAGCCGCGTACTGATCATGGACGAGCCCACCGCCGCCCTGTCAGACCGCGAAACGGAGCGCCTGTTTGAAGTGATCCGCCGCTTGCGTGCCGATGGCATTGCCATTGTTTATATCAGCCACCGCATGGCTGAGATGACCGAACTGGCTGATCGCGTGGCGGTGATGCGCGATGGCGGCTATGTGGGCACGCTGCTGCGCGCCGAAGCCGTGCCCGAACGCGTGATCCAGATGATGGTCGGCCGCCCGCTCGACGATTTCTACCAGCGCCGCGAAACCGCTGCCCCGGGACCAGTGCGCCTGGAAGTGCGTAACGTGCGCAGCGGCAAGATCAACGATGCATCGTTTCATGTGTGTTCCGGGGAAGTACTTGGGCTGGCCGGTCTGGTGGGTGCTGGTCGCACTGAACTGGCGCGGATCATTTTTGGCGCTGATCCCATGCTTGCCGGTGAAATCCTGGTGGACGGCAAGGCGGCGCAAATCCGCGAACCACTGGACGCAATGAAACTGGGGATTGGCTATCTGCCGGAAGACCGCAAAGGCCAGGGGTTGTTTTTGCAGTTGTCGGCGCTGGCCAACACCACCATGAGCGTACTGCAGCAAAACTCGCGTTTTGGCCTGTTGAACCACAAGGCGCTGCGCAAGCTGACGCAAGACGCCATCAAGCAACTTTCCGTGAAAGTACCAGGGCCGGACGGCATCGTCGGTGGTTTGTCCGGCGGTAACCAGCAAAAACTGTTGCTGGCTCGCTGGCTGGCTATCAAGCCGCGGGTGCTGATTCTGGACGAACCCACACGTGGTGTAGACGTCGGTGCCAAGAGCGAGATCTACCGCATCATCAGCCAACTGGCTGCCAGCGGTGTAGCGGTAGTGGTGATTTCCAGCGAACTACCCGAGGTCATTGGCATTTGTGATCGCGTTGTTGTCATGCGCGAAGGCCATGTAACAGGCGAAGTCACTGGCGCAGCAATCAACCAGGAAACCATCATGACCTACGCCACGCTGGCTGTGCCCGAACGCATTGCCGAACCCGCCTGACGCGCACCGAACACTGATCACGCAACACCGAATCAAGGACATCATCATGGCCAACCCTCTTTCTGCCAACGGCCTGGCGCCAGTTACTCCGGCGCCCAGCCAGCCCAAAACCCATATGGGTTTCAAAGAAATATTCAACCGCGTCGGCATGTTGCCGGTGCTGGTATTGATGTATATCGCGTTCTATTTCCTGACGCGTTACCTCAGTGATGACGGCACATCGAACTTCATGACCACCGGCAACACCATGAACATCTTGCGTCAGACCTCCATCAATCTGGTGCTGGCTTGCGGGATGACATTTGTCATTCTCACGGCGGGGATCGATCTGTCGGTGGGTTCAATTCTGGCGGTATCGGCGGTACTGGGCATGCTGGCGTCACTGCCGGGACACATGGCGGCCATGGCTTTGCCAGTGTTCTTGCTGTCCGGGCTGGTCATGGGTGCGCTCAACGGTGTGATGGTGGCCGGGTTCAAGATCAACCCGTTTGTGGTCACCCTGGGCACCATGACTGCCTTGCGCGGTGCGGCCTACCTGTTTGCCGATGGCACCACCGTACTCAACCGCGACATTCCCTCGTTTGAATGGCTGGGTAACAGCAATTTTCTGGGCGTGCCGTGGCTGATCTGGGTAGCGATCGGCGTAGTGCTGATCAGCTGGTTCATCCTGCGCCAGACTGTCTTGGGGCTGCATATCTACGCCGTAGGTGGCAACCCGCAAGCCGCACGCTTGACCGGCATTCGCGTCAGCGCCGTGCTGATGTTCGTGTATGCCATCAACGGCCTGTTCTCTGGCGTCGGCGGTGCCATGAGCGCGTCCCGCTTGTATGGCGCCAATGGCAACTGGGGCACCGGTTATGAGCTGGATGCCATCGCCGCAGTCGTGTTGGGCGGGACCAGTTTGATGGGTGGCGTCGGCTCGATCTGGGGCACCGTGATTGGTGCACTGATTATCGGCGTAATGAACAACGGCCTGACTATCGTGGGCTTGTCCAGTTTCTGGCAATACGTGGCCAAGGGCGTGGTGATTGTGCTGGCAGTCATGCTGGATAAATGGCGTCAGCAGCAGTCGAGCACCAACTGATATTCCGCACGCTCCACCCCCAATGATCGTGGGCCGGAGCCTTGCCTGACCGGCCCCGCATTCTCCGTTTGTTTTTCCGACCTTGCCGCAAACGCAGCATGCGGGCCACTGCACGCCGCAATTTGCCAGGAGAGCATCATGTCGACCCTGCCCGCTTACGTCGTATTTGGCGAAGCACTTACCGACTTTATCCGGCAAAGCGATGGCCGCTGGGCCGCGCAACCTGGCGGCGCCTGCTGGAATGTGGCTTGCGTTGGCGTACGCCTGGGCGTTGCCGCTGGTTATGCCGGTTCTGTCAGCAATGATCTGTTTGGCGATGCCCTCTACATGCTGGCCGCCGAAGCCGGGCTGGATATGCGCTTTACCCAGCGCTTCGATGCGCCGCCGCTACTGGCAATGGTGCCGTCTACGCAACCGCCGGAATACTTCTTTATCGGCGAAGGCAGTGCCGACTTGCGGTTTGATCCAGACCGTTTACCCGTCGGCTGGCGGAGCGCCGCCCAGATTCTGCACTTTGGCTGTATCAGCCTGGCGCGAGAGCCGCTGGCCAGCAAATTGGTTGAAGTGGCATTGGCTGCGCATCTGGCCGGCAAGCGCATCGCATTTGACCCGAACTGGCGCAATCTGATGACCCACGCCGCCTATCGTGACACTTTTCATGTGATGGCTGGCATCACAGATTATCTCAAGGTGTCCGACGAAGACTTGCAGCACCTGTTTCCTGGCATTAACCAGCGTGAGGCTATCGCCCATCTACGGGCGCTGGCACCTTTTGCGCAGATCATGGTGACACGTGGCGCCGCAGGAATGAGCTTGTTCTGTGATGGGATCGAATACACGCAACCGGCTTTCCCTGTCACCGTGGCTGACACGGTTGGCTGCGGCGATGCGGCCATGGGCGGCTGGATGGCCAGTCTGCTGCGCCAGCCAGACGCTGCCCCCGCCACTCACCTGCGTTTCGCTGCCGCCACAGCGGCACTGGTCGCCACCAGAACTGGCGCCTATGCCCCTTGTTGGGAGGAAGTCAGCAGCCTGCTGGCGCAACAGATCACGGAATCTCCGCATGCACAGTGACACCCCTGGCAACTGGCAACTGGTCTGGCCGCATGGCACCGCGTGCATCAAAGCACTGGGCGGCATGCTGGGGCCGGTTTATTTTCGCCTGTCTGAAGAGCGCCATTTTCAACCGTTTTACGTGGCACCGTGGGCTTGCGATCCAGCGCTACCCGGCTTGCTGCGCAGCATGCGTGGAGAATGGCCTTGCGTGCCGTTCAGTCGGGTCGAAACCCCGACCGAACTCGCCCCCGGCTGGACCATTCACCGGCCGGAAGATCCGGCCTATCAACAGATTCACGGGCCCGGTGCCAACCAGGAATGGCAGTTACTGGAACGCGACGCCAACCGCATTGTGCTGGGCATCGACTACCCTGCCGACTCGGCCATCGCCAGCTTGCGCCGGGAGATCAAAGCCGACCCGCACAGCGCGGCACTGGAGATCAGCCTGCGCATCTTGCCGCGCGTAGCTACGATCATGCCGGTTGCCTTGCACCCTACTTTTCGGGTCCCCAAAGAAGTCGGCAGTTTGAGTTTGCGCCCGGGAACTTTCGCCAGGGCGGTTACCTTCCCGACGGCTTTTGAACCCAGCTCGCAACTGGCCCACAGCAAGCTGGCGCACGATCTGGCCGCACTGCCTGGTCTGAATGGTGGCACGCACGACTTCAGCCATCTGCCCATGGCGCAGCCGTGCGAAGAATTGCTGCAACTGGTGGATTGCGATGGTGAATTTGCACTGCATTATCAGCAAGAAAACGTAGTGGTAACCCTGAACTGGGACGCCAGCCAGTTACCCGATGCCGTTTTGTGGATCAGCAATGGCGGGCGGGACCAGGCGCCGTGGTTGGGCCGCAATTTTGCCTTGGGTATCGAGCCGGTCAATGGCGTGTTTGAACTGGGCGGTGTGGTACGGCCACCCGCTGGCCATCCGCTGGCCGGGCGCGGCCTGCAGCTCCATGCGGGTAAACCGGTCACGCTGCAATACCGGATCAGCGTCGCTGCAGGGCCGGGCCAGTCAGACACCTGAAATCGCTGCCGTGTATTTATCACGCAACCGATAGCAATTCCTGGGGTGGACGTAGCCGGGTGATTCACGCAATCTATAAGCATTGGCCCACTACCACATCCCACCATGACCCACGTTGCTGCCAATCATATCGAACTCGAATACGAAACCTTTGGCGACCCGGCTGATCCGGCTGTGCTGCTGATTATGGGTTTGGGTATGCAGTTGCTCGGCTGGCCGGAGGATTTTTGCCGGTCGCTGGCGGCACAGGGCTATTTTGTGATCCGCTTTGATAACCGAGATGTCGGTCTGTCGTCGCATCTGGATCATCTGGGCAAGCCCAAATTGCTGTGGGCGGCCATGAAACACAAACTGGGCTTGCCGATTCGTCCGCCGTATTCGCTGGCAGATATGGCGCGTGACAGTCTGGGTTTGCTGGACGCTTTGCATATACAGCAAGCGCATATCGTTGGCGCATCAATGGGCGGCATGATCGCGCAACTGCTGGCCATTCAGGCGCCGCAGCGGACGCTGTCACTGACCAGCATCATGAGCACCACGGGGGACCGTACCCTGCCCGGCCCGACCAAGGCCGCACAAATAGCGCTATTGCGCGGCACGCCTGCCAGGCTTTATCACCCGGCGCAGCGCGAGGCACTGATCGATTTTCTGCAGGAAAACTGGCGGGTATTGCATAGCCCCGGCTTTGAAACTGCACCTGAAATGCAGCGGGAGCGTATCGGCAAAAGCCTGGAGCGTTCGATTTATCCGCAAGGCGTGCTGCGCCAGTTGATGGCCGTTGTAGCCAGCCCGGATCGCAGCCCGCTGCTGGCTCATATCACCGCACCTACGCTGGTGGTGCATGGCAGCGACGACCCGCTGGTGCCCATTGCCTGTGGCCGCGACACGGCGCGCAAGATACCGGGTGCGCAGTTTGAAGAGATTCCCGGCATGGCGCACGATATGCCGCCCGGAGTTTGCGCCCGCCTGGTGCCGCTGCTGGCCGCGCATTTTGCTGCCGCCACCGAGCCGACCGAGCATCCAGCCCAGCACGCCCAGGCTGCAATGCAACTCGCTAGCGACGCCTGAGCCAGTCGCCCCGCTCGTTCAACGCAGAATGTAGTTGTCCGGCAGCGGTGCGGTCACAGCCAGCGGTTCGCCCAGTACCTCAAAGGTGGCCGCTTCGATGGTGTGGCATAACGCCGCCAGTGGCAGATCATTGGGTTCGGTGCCAAAAGGCTCTTCCAGCTCTTCACCGATCACGTCCAGCGCCAGATAGGTATACGCCACAAAGGTGGAAATCAGCGGCGTTAACCAGCCTATGCTGGTGGCCAGGCCAATCGGCAACAACATGCAATACAAGGTGATGGTGCGATTGAGCAGCACGCGATAACTGAACGGAATCGGCGTGCCGGCAATACGTTCGCAGCCGCCAATGATCTCCGACACCGTATTGAAGTTGTGATCCACCGCCTGCCATTGCCAGTCGGTCAGCTCGCCAGCACGGCGCATCTGGCCAGCCTGCTCACCCAACCATTGCAAGATAAACGCGGATTTGAAGCTTGCCTGCTGCAGCGCGGGCCAGCACTCGGGCGGCAGCAAACGTTGTACGTCTGCCCAGGTATCGTTACCACGCAATTGCCCTTGCAACGCGTAGGCGCACGCGACCATGCCCTTGCTCAGAGCCGTGCCTGTGGCTGAGCGCGGCGCGCTGGAACTGACCTGGCGGGTGATGGATCGGGCCGTTACCAGCAAACCGCCCCACAGCTTGCGCGCCTCCCAATAGCGCTCGTAACTTACCGAATTACGAAAGCCCAGAAAAATCGCTAGAGCAATACCCATCAAGGTAAAGGGCGGAATGCTCAATGACGAATTGGCAAATTCAGCGGTCCACCAGCCGCGCGCCAAAACAGCCAGCACAGACACGGCGCAGACCAGCGTCAATCGTTCCAGCAAGCGACTCAACACCGAACCGCGCCAGACAAACAACAAGCGCAACCAGTGGGCGTGGGGACGAATAATCATGGGAATAAAGACAGAAAGGACCAGGCAGACGTCATATTACCTGAGCACTCTTTCAGAATCTTCCTGGTGGGCGTATCAAAAGGTAGAAATCGCCGTGATGACATGCGTTCACGTACCGTATGTCGGGAGCATGTCTAGCTGGAATGCGGGCCAGGCCGGTTATGGTGCGATGCGGCATCCCCCACTACCAAAATATTGGCTATATCTTTACAGGTATGAAAGAAAAGCCCAGCCAGGTATCAGCCCGTGTTTTGCGTATCGCTCGCGCAAGAATGTCACCGGTTGATGTGCACTTCTGGCAGGCGTAATCCTCGCTGCAACCACGGCGGCTTCTGATGCCCGCCAGGTCAGCGAGCCTTCGGCATCTGCCGCACCTATGCCCGCTGTGCATTTCGCGCGGGATGATGGCTTTTGGCTAGATCGGGAGAACACAAATGGCGCTGACACGTTGGTCCAGAACCTGGAGAAAGGACGAAGGCTACGAACTGCGGGAATGCGTGCATGTCGATGAGACAGGCATCGGCCGCTTTGCCGGTTTGTATCTGTTTCAGCACGGCCAGGAAGTGGGCGGCCCTTATGCCAGCATGCGCAAAGCCGAGCACATGTTGTTGCATCTGACCGTTAAAGGCCCGGATTTGCTGCAGCCCTTGCTGGCTCAGTAAACCCCGACCGCAGCACCAGCTGGCACAAATACAGACGAATATAGAGATGAGCAGGCGATGAGCAAAAACAGAAAGGCGGACCATCTGGTCCGCCTTTTTATGTCCGCACCACCCGATTCAGCGGTTCAGGCAAGCGCCCGCTGGCTGTGGCGGGCCGGCAATTTGCCGGACTCGATAATATGCCGCGCCACCCTCAGTGCCTCGGCGTTGGCCGCTGCTTCGGACCAGTATTCGGTCGGTTTGGAGACGCGCTGCCACGGAAAAACAAACTGCGGGTCAACGCCGTCGGTGGCCACGCCAATAGACAACGTGGGATACCACTCCAGCGTTTCTACATCTAGCTCGGCGCCTGTTTCGATTAGATAGCCCTGATGCTGTTGCATGATTGATCTCCTTGCACAAAACACGAAAACCGCATCGGATATCGCACTTTTTGCCACCACGCCTGTCGCATGGGGCGAGCAAAAACTCCGAATGCCTTCAAGCTACTCCACTAACTTGCTGCAATGCAACATATCCAGTCGCATAATTAGTGTCTGTAGGTGAAAGCACTTAAATGAACGTTTGAAACAATTCCACTTAATCGCAGTAATGACGCGGCCTGGCGCGAGAAACACAGCGCAGGCACTACCCGACAATCGGTAGCGCGTTTTTTACCGCAGTGCAACAGGAGAACACCGATGTCATGGCAAGGTGGCAGTGAACTCTTCGAAGATCTGATTACCGCAGCACAGAAAGCGGTGCTCGATAAAGATCTGCGGCGCGACTTTTACCTGGAAATGCTTGAATCATTTGAGCGTGAGGGCTGGGATCAACCGGAATACTGCCGCGGGCTGGATTCGGCCTATGACGAGGCGCTGGAAATCCTGCATCCCGAACTGGAAGATGAAGACGATGATCTGGATGACGACGAAATAGAAGACAGCGACTGGGCGCACTAATCCGCGCAGCTTGGCCGGTGGCGTGGAGTCGGGTCAGAGAGGCACGTCGGGCCATTGCAACTGCGCGCTACAGCGTCAGTCGTACTTGTTGATCGTTGATCAGCACGCCGTTCCGCCACTCACCGTAACCGTGAGGCTGGCGCGTTGCCGCGATGTGCAGCGCCAGCAACTAAAGTGAATCAAGTGGCCCAGCGTCAACCCGCCTGGCATGTTGCCAGCGCGGCAAGCATTCCCTCACCCATGGAGTCCCCAGCAATGAGCACTGTCCGTAAAGTAGCCGTCCTCGTTGGCAGCTTGCGCAAAGCATCGCTGAATCGCAAAACGGCATTGGCGCTGGCCGAACTGGCGCCCGCATCATTGCAACTGGAGATCGTCGAGATCGGTGATCTGCCGTTGTACAACGAAGATATCGACGCCACACCTCCTGCCACCTACGTTGCCTTTCGCGACAAGGTCAAAGCCGCCGACGCCGTGCTGTTTGTCACGCCGGAATACAACCGCTCCGTGCCCGCTGTATTGAAAAACGCCATCGACGTGGGTTCGCGGCCTTATGGCAAATCAGTGTGGAGCGGCAAACCGGGCGCAGTGGTCAGCGTTTCGCCCGGCGCGGTAGGCGGCTTCGGGGCCAATCACCATCTGCGCCAGTCACTGGTGTTTCTGGACGTGCCGTGCATGCAGCAGCCCGAAGCTTATGTGGGCGGCGCTGGCGATATCTTTGACGAGAACGGCAAACTCAATAACGAACGCAGTCGCACCTTCCTGCAGAACTTCATCAATGGTTACGCTGCCTGGGTAGAGAAACAACTGGGCTGATTTGCCAGGGCATCGCCAGGTTCACCGTTTTTGCCAGAAAAAAAGGCGAACCAGTCAGCCGGTTCGCCTTTTGCCTTGCTAGTGCGGCCGATGGTTAAACCGGCCACACTTTGTTGCCTCAAGCACGCACGTTTACCGAGCCACTGACTGCTTGCGGTGCAGCCGGGGTGGTTACCGCAGGTGCAGTTTCGACCTGGGGCCGGGCTTGCGCCACAGGACGGCTGGTGCTGGCTGGCCGTTGTGGCTGCGGCATGGTTGAACCGACAGCATTGATCGTCATACAGACTCTCCATCAAGAAAGCGCCAGAGGCGCAAAAATGCCAGCCCGCGCTTGCGCCTATCCATTTCTGATTACCCCTGCCACCGGCCTCTTGAACCCCTCTGCCGGACCATCTTCCGGATTGCTCCAAACGATCACCCCGAGCGGCCTTGGGCGACCACAGGCATCGGCTTTCAGTTATGCACAGGCTTAATTGCCGGCCAGCAGGGTATCAACCACCGGAGCAAGCTTGGCGCCGGTGTTTTTCCATTTATCAAAACCGTAATTGCCGGATTCGTAGGTGGCGCTGCCCAGTAACTGGCCATTACGCCGCAGGACCAGCGAGGCTGCGGCCAGATAGGCAGAGTCTTCATCGTTGCCCCAACGCCGCTCCCATTTGCGGGTTGCCGTATAGGTGAGCTGGGCGCAGCCAGCGGGCGCGCTGCCTGGCGAATACACCCGGCTCTCCACGCCGTAGCGTTTGAGCAGTACTTGTAAAGACGGCACAAAGTCGGGCACGGATACCACTTCGTTCCAGTCTATGCAGACTTCTTTGAGTGAGAGATAAGGCCGCACATATTCAAAAGGCGAGTTCGAGCCGAACGAGGGTGCAACCGAAACCACCGTGGCTATCCCGTCTGCCGTGGCAGAGATTGCATCGCCCAGCGGAAAAGTTGGCACCACCACGCAGCCCGACAGGCCCAACGTAATGACAAGTGGCACGACGACCTGAGCCCATGAACGCAATGACATCAATCGAAACCCAGCACGCTCATGAATGTGCGCTGCAACCAGCCCACTGTGCTGGCATCACCCACCACGCCGTGGCCGACTTGTTCGAGCCGCACATCCGCCACTTTTTGCGACGACACCACGTTGCCGGTTTTGATATCGCGTTTTTTCACCAGCCCGGAAAAACGCAGCACATTGGTATCGCCATTGACCGCTATGCGTTTGTCGCCAGCGATTTCCAGCATGCCATTAGGCAGAACGTCGATCACCGACACCGCCAGCGTGCCCGTCATGCTGTTGGTATTGTTAGTGGTTCCGGTGCCTTTGAAAGTATCGGACCCGCTAGAGGTCACGTTCAGGTCAAACAGTTCTTTGACCACGCCACTCATGGATGAGGTCGACCCTGGTCCCTTGAAGGCTACGCTGCCGTTTTTGCTGGCGTTGGTGGTGGCGGAGTTACTGCCGGTGAGACTTTCCTGAATCTGGATGGTCAGTGTGTCGCCAACCCGGCTGGCCACGGCTTCTTCGTACAGCATTTGCGCGGTGGCGGTCTGGAAAATCGAGCCTTGGTTATCGAAGGCGCTGAGCGGCTGCTGCGGAATGGCGCGCACCGGCCGGGTCACCATGGATTGCGGCTCGCTACTGCATGCGGCAAGCAGCGCCAAAGCCGTACCACATGCTGCCAAACGCAAATAATCCGGGAAATATCGGGATGCCACGGTCTGCCTCGCTGAAAACATCGCCTGGTCGACCCGCCCCTGCGGGCGTCGTCAAGCTTTGTGTGCAGTGTGCAAACCAATTGCGCAGCAAATGTGCAGCAAATGTGAAAGTCAGTCGATACGGCTTAACTCAGGCGGCGGGAGGCAATCTCGTAGCGATAGCCCGCGCCATAAGCGGACTGGATAAACTCGACACGCGGCGCCACCACGGCCAGTTTCTGGCGGATTTTGCGCACATGACTATCCACCGTACGCTCCGTCACGACGCGGCCATCGGCATACATGCCATCGATCAACTGGGCACGGGAAAACAATCGTCCCGGCCGCGCCGCCAGCAAGCGCAGTAACTGATATTCGACCACGGTAAGCAGCACGTCGCGCCCCGCCACCCTCGCCCGCCCGGCATCGTCATCCAGGATCAGCTGCTCTCGCGCTGGCGCAGGTGCCGGTTGCCCCCGGCGCAGCACAGTGCGCACGCGCGCACATACTTCGCGCAGGCTGTAGGGCTTGCAGATGTAATCATCGGCCCCGATCTCCAGGCCAAGTACCCGATCCATTTCGTTGTCACGCCCGGTCAACATGATGATGGGCAAGGTTGAGGTCTGACGCACCCGGCGACAGACTTCCATACCAGGCACGCCGGGCAAGCCCAGATCCAGCAACATCAACGCCGCTTCATTTTCGGCCAGCCAGTTCAGCGCCGCGTCGCCAGTGCGTTGCCAGATCGGTTCAAAACCGTCACTACGCAGATAATCTGCCAGCAATCTGGCAATGGGTGCTTCATCCTCAACCAGCAGTACCACCGGGCTCATTGCAAAATCTCCATGTCAGCTGCGCTTATGCGCAAAGTCCAGCACAAACCACCCAGTTCGCTGTGCCGGGCATGCAGCGATGCGCTGTGCGCTTCGGCAATGGCGCGGGCGATGGCCAAACCCAATCCGCTGGAATGCGGGTGTCGCACGCCGTGGCCCGGCACGCGGTAAAAACGCTCGGTCAGTCTGGGCAACTCGCCACCGGGTACGCCGGGGGAGCTGTCTTCCCACGTCACCTGCAACACACCTGCTTGTACTTCGCTTACCGTGATCAAAATACGGCCGGGCGCATCGGTGTAGCGCAAGCTGTTTTGCAGCAAGTTGGTAAACAGTTGCTCCAGGCGTAGCCGATCACCCTGTATCGATGGCGCCGGTTCCAGCTGCAAATCCACCGTGAGGCCCGATTTACGCAAGGGCCGGTCATGCCGGCGCAGCAGGTTCTCGATCAACTGGCCCACATCGACCGTCTCGGGTGGCAGCTCCGCGCCGCTGGTGTGCCCCAACAGCTGCTCCAGATCTCGCAATAACCTGGAAAGGCGTTGTACTTCCCCGGCCAGCGCATTCAGGGTGGCCGCATCCGGTTCGCGCAAACCAATCTGCATCGCCTCAATTTCGCCCGCCAGCACGGTTAGCGGCGAACGCAACTCATGGGCCAGATCGGCAAGGCGGCAGGATTTCCATGCAGCAACAAATGATCGGCGATTTGCACCTGTTTGCTGCCGACTGAGCAGCAAGATAAAACCGGGCACGCCCAACTCCGGCACCATGATCCACATCGTCGCACTGGCATATCCGTACTGGTGTGCCAGCGGCCAGCAAAGCGCCATGATGAGGGCCAGATCAAACGCCACCAGACCGGCCTGGCCCAGCGTGTTGCGCGGTCCCAAATTGAATTGTGCGTGCATTATTGTTTTCGCTCTAACAGGATCAAGCCGAGCCAGACAGGATGCTGTTCGCTCGAAGCGGCGCATTATGCAATGTCAATAAAGCCTGACAACAATCTAAATGTAGCGCCGGATGTCGAGGGTTCGTTTAACACAAGCAGGTACAAAACAACCTGGGTGCAGATACATCCGGGACATCAGCCATGCCGTTGGCATCGGCCAACCATGTTTGCGTATGTCATTGTTTTTTGCATTTACGATCCAAAACACGCACAAACAAGATATATTTCGAGCAATATTTTGCTGAATTGTGCATAAAATATTGCAAATTAATACACGTTAATGCACGATTAGTTGAAGCAGTTTTTACTGATCACCGGCCAGGATTTTGAGATGGGCAACACTTTACGTCGTGAACGTTTTAAATCAGGCACTGCATTACCGATAGATCGGCACCAGTTAATCCGCGAACGCTTACAGCGCGATGGTCGTGTGCTGGCTTCGGAACTGGCGGTGGAATTTGGCTTGTCCGAAGATTCGGTGCGCCGCGATTTACGCGAAATGGCTGCGGCAGGCGAATGCCAGCGGGTCTATGGCGGGGCGATTGCCATGTCTAGTAACGGACGCCCCATCGGCGAGCGCAGCAGGGAGCATGTCGACAGAAAAGTGCGGCTGGCCCAAAGCGCAGTGCGGCTGGCCCAAAGCGCAGTGCGGCTGATTCAGGGCGGGCAACTGGTGTTTCTGGATGCCAGCACGACCAACCTGGCCGTGGCACAGGTGTTGCCAGAAGACATCGGCCTGACCATTGCCACCAACTCCCCCGCCATTGCCGCAGCGCTAGTGGGGCGCGAAGACCTGCGGGTGATCCTGATTGGCGGCACGCTGGATCACCATGTGGGCGGCACTTTGGGGACTGCGGCTTTGCTCGATATTCAGCAAATGCGCCCGGACATTTGTTTTCTGGGCATCTGCTCAATTGACGCGCTGGCCGGCGTTGGTGCCAGTCAGGCCGAAGATGCCGCATTCAAGCGGCAGTTAGTTGCCATTAGCGGCGCAATCGTCGCTGTTGTGACCAATGAAAAGCTGGGTACGGGCGCGCCGTTCACCATTGCCCCGCTGGCAGAAATTACCCATCTGGTCGTGGAAGCCGATGCCGAACCCACACACCTCCAGCACTTGGCTGAAGCAGGAACAAGTTTGACTGATGCAGGAATCAACATCCTGCGTGCTGACTGAAAATATGACAATGCAATCAGCCGGGCTTTGGCCCGGCCAGCCAAGACCAACAAGGGCTGCGATAACAGCCCGTCAATCCACGGAACAACATGAAACCGAACGACACTGCCAGCAGCACGCACTGGCATCTTTCCTGCCGCGCCACCCGCCTGCTGTTTTTGCTGACCGGCATCGCCAATGCCGCCTGGGCGGCCATGGTGCCGTTTGCCAAGCTGCGGCTGAACCTGAACGACGCCGCACTGGGCAGTATTTTGCTGGCACTGGGCTGCGGTGCCATGCTGGCCATGCCGCTGACTGGCGTGCTGATGAAACGCTATGGCAGCGCCCGGGTATTGACGCTGGCCGGCAGCACCATGGTGATCTCGGTACCCTTGCTGGCCATTGCGCCCTCGCCTATCTGGCTGGCCGTAGCGTTGTTTTTGTTTGGCGCGCTGCTGGGTGCAGTGGACGTGACCATGAACAACCAGGCAGTGTTTGTTGAAGCCCAAGCCGGGCGTCCGTTAATGTCGTCTTTCCACGGTTTGTTTTCACTGGGCGGTTTGCTGGGTGGCGTCGGAATCGCAGCGCTGCTGAAAACCGGCATGACCATGACCTGGTGCGCACTGGCAGTGGGCGCGGCGTTTACGCTGGCGACATTGCTGCAATCACGCCATTTGCTGCCGCATGCCCAGACCGAACCGCAGCATGAACAGCACGACAAATTTCGCTTTCCGCCCAGCATGGTCTGGCTACTGGGCATGCTGTGTTTCTTTGGTTTTCTCACCGAAGGCGCCATGCTCGACTGGGGTGCGGTGTTCTTGCGCTTTGAACGCGGCGTATCTGAAGCGGGTGCGGGCTTGGGTTACGCGGCGTTTTCAGTCGCCATGGCTGCCGGGCGGCTTACCGGTGACTTCATCACCCATCGACTGGGGCCAGTAAAAGTGGTGCTGGTGGGCGGTTTACTGGCTGCCGCTGGCTTGGTCACGATTGTCGCGGCGCCGTGGGTACCGCTAAGCCTGTTGGGCTTTGTGCTGGTGGGCATGGGCGCATCCAACGTTGTGCCAGTGCTGTTCAGCGCCTCGGCCAAGATACCTGGCGTACCGGCCAGCACCGCGTTGCCATTGGTGACCATGTGTGGCTATACCGGCATGCTGGCTGGCCCGGCGGCGATCGGCTTTTTGTCCCGCGCCACTTCTCTACCGATCGCCTTGGGCGGTACTGCCGTGCTGATGGCCTTTGTGGCTTTCAACGCACGGATCGTCAAACCACGGGCTAATTAATCGACCTGGATGGTGATGGCGTTCGTGTCAACCCAGCACGAATGCCGCCACCAGCACCGTCACCAGGTAAAGCAGCATGGTCCATTTCAGCCAGCGAATCCGTGTGAACCGCACTTGGCAATCCGCAGGCAAGTTCTCCAGACCAATGCCGGAATCCAGAAACTCGTGCACATCGGTAATGCTTTGATAGATGTTCACTCTGTTGAGGATGCCCGCAATCGGCGGCTTGGCATCGCTCGCAAAAAACTCCGGATAATGTTTTTCAATTTGCCAGCGCGCCCGATGGCATTGATCAACAAAGATTGAAAACAACAAAGCCAGACCAAACCACACCGCCATCACCAGCATCGTTTTTCTCTTCTTGTGTTATGTCCACGCACGCCGGACCAGCGCGCGTCATTGATTAAAACGGGCCGTTCGATTCGCGCAATTGATCTGGCAAACCATCGTGATCGCCCTGCGGTTGCAGTGGCACGTCGTGCCAGTGGCGCTCGCCAATTTCCGCGTTGCGCTGAGGGTGTAATGCGTAGTGGATTTGGTTATCTGGTTTGGTACGCTCGCCAATCACCATCAAACGCACGTCGCTTTGTGAGTTGTTGATAAGCACGTGGCAAACACCGGTGCCCGCCGGAAAGCCCACGGCATCACCCGGCGCAAGGCGGTGCAATACGCCATCCAGCCAGACGTCCGGCGTGCCTTCAATCACAAATACAAATTCTTCTTCGGTTTTTTCCGCATGCGGCCAAGAGGTGCGGCGACCCGGCGGCAACACTTCGTGGTGTATTCCCAGCCGAGTCAGGCCGAATACCGGGCTGAATGACGAGGTGAGCCCAAACAGTTCCTGGCTACCCGGATAACTGCCTTCATCGGGCAACTGGATCTCGCGCCAGTTTTTAATGCAATCGGGACGGCTCAAAGCGGCAACTCCAATAACAGTATTCTGCTTGTATAAACCCGGCATTCGGGGGAAAGGCCAAACGAGCGCAAGGCTCAATCCACAATAAACAATCGGGCACCGACGGCGGTCGAAGAACGATGTGGTTCGGCCCTATCTGCCACTTGATAGCTCATGCCGGCAGCCAACACAAACTGGCGACCATCGGCCAGCTCGGTATGCAACTCGCCTTCAAGACACAGCAGAATATGCCCTTTCACGCACCAGTGATCGGCCAGATAACCTGGCGAATACTCGACCATGCGCACGCGGATACTGCCGAAGTGCTGCGTACGCCAATAAGCCATGCCGGTTTCACCGGGATGCTCGGTGCGGGTGATCGTGGTCCAGTCGGTCGTGCCAGACGGAATTTCAGCTAGATGCATATGGCGTCCTGCGGGGTAAACAGCATGAGTTCTGGGGCAATATCACTCAGGCGCACGTTGGCGGTGTGGCGCAGGCCCAGTTTTTCCAGCAGTCGCACCGAGGCCTGGTTGTCGTCCGAGGTTATCGCCACCACCCGTTCAATGCCGAGCGCTTTACGGCCATAGTCCAGCACGGCCAGTGACGATTCCAGCGCGTATCCCTGTGACCAATACCGCGGCATGAAGCCATAGCCAATATCGACATCGGCCAGCCCGTCGCGCTTGATCAGGCCGCACAAGCCCAGCGCTGCACCATCGGCAACCCGCTCTACCAGGTACAAGCCAAAGCCGTACTTTTCATACATCGCCATAGGCCCGCTAACGATGTAGTTGCGGGCGTCCTCGGTGGTTTTCAGACCCTTGTCACCAATATATTGCAGCCATGATGGATTGGTGAGCAGTTCCAGAATAAACGGCGCGTCATCGGCAGTGAGCCAACGCAGGCTCAGGCGCTCTGAAGTGATGAGATTCAAGATCGGGGCATCCACAAGCAGGTGAAGTTGGAGCAAATAGTAGCGCAGTCTGCCCGGGTTTTCTTGTCTGCAGGGGCGCATCGCCTCATTACGCGCAAGATGCAAAACGAGCCAGCACGGCAGACTCAGGCCGACGACTGACCATCGGTCGACTTTCGCCCGCACCAGACTCAAGTCAGCCAGATACAAGCCGATACAACATAGACCAAAAGCCGATCAGGCAACCCTCATGCGTATCGATTCTTCTCAAGTCACGCTGGCCTCAGCGTATTCATTCCAGGCCGAGCAACAGTTCAGCGGCACTTACACGGCCAGTTCCGCCGCCAGCGGTGCCAGTAGCGGGACATCGCCCAGCAGTGACGTGCAGATTTCCACGGCTGGCCAGCAAGCGGCAGCCAATGATCCGGGCAATATGAACTCGGTGATCAGCCCGCAGATGAGCATTTTCAAGTCCATGCTGGAGCAAATGCTGGGCGTGAGTATTCAGGCCATGCAATTTAGCGGCGATATCAGCGAACAAGCGCAGAGTGGCAACGCGGCGCAAGTCAGCCAGCAGGGCAACCACGCGCAAGGCGCCAGTGTCAGTTATGCCGCCGAGGCGATCCAGCTGAACGCCAAAGGCACGCTCACCACCAGCGATGGCCGCACGATCAGTTTTTCGGCAGGCATGAGCTTGCTGCAGGTTTCCACCTCGGCCACCGTTGCCTCCTTCAATAGTGGCAACCAGGCCCGTGGCAGCGGCGACCAGCAAACCGGCGCGCCAACCCGCTTTGATACCTCAGGTTGGCCCTCAATTTCGCTGACCAATCCGCAATCCGGCAGCAGCGCGGCAAGCGCGACACCCACCGCCCGCAAGAGCGCCGCCAATGCGGGCACCGGCAATCTGATTCCGGCATCGGCATCGGCAGATGGCGTCGCGCGTTTTGTGATCAGTCTCAATCAAATGTTGCTGCAGCAAATGAGTGACTGGCTGAAAGATCGCGGCGCCAGCCATATATTGCCGGACAGTCTGGCTGCCAGCAGCAACGTGGCCAACGCAACCGGCAGTTCCGCCGGTGGCACAGACGCGCTGGCGAGCGTGCAGAACAGCGCGACTCAAGGCGCTAAAGCGCATGGCGGTCATAGTCATCATTACCGGCAAGGCCAGGATCAGACCCCGAGCGAAGCGCTCAATATCTCAGTTTGAAAAACAACCGAGATCCGCGATGCAGACATGAAAAAGGCCGATCTTCTGATCGGCCTTTTGCTTGCCCCACGTTACCGGGACATCTATCACTGCTTGGCAGCAGGCTTGCTTCGTCTGGAGCGCGCAACCACCAAACCAACCAGTCCCATGCCCAGCAAGGCATATGTTTCTGGCTCTGGTACCGCTGGCACCGTGAGCTGGCTTGGCACATACCATGCGCTGTCATCATTACAGAAGCTGGTGTTTTGTAGATGTAACGCAAAGTCCTTTCCCGCCAGAACCGGGTCTACATGGCCGTTACCAAATGTGGCGACCCAGTTTATTGTGTCACCGCTTTTGAGCCGGTCATTGCCCTGGCCAAAGTCAAAGCGAAAATCCCAGACACCACCGGGCCCGCCGCCATTGGCCTTGGTAACCTTGGGCACCCAGCCAACCCCGGTACCGGTGATGCCAGTTATGCCGACCGTGCCAAATATTCCACTCACATCCACAGCCATTGAGCCAATGAAGCTGTTGGAACCAAAAATGCTCACCATGGCCGGGTTCAGCGCCAAACTGAAGTGCAACGCCGAAGTCCCCTCTCCTGTCACGGTGAGGGAAGCAAAATTGGCAGTTGCCGGTCCGCCACCCGAGAGCAGATCGCCGAACTGGTAAACAGTGGCCTGCGCCGCCGCGCTGCAAGCCCACAATGCGGCCGCAACACAGCAAAGTCTTGGTATTGATAAAGCCATTGCATCTCTCCCGATGTCAATGATTCTGGTTGTGCTCCCTGACAGTTACTCTATGTGACACTCGCATTAAAATCAATGCTTACTTTCCTTAAAAGTAAGAATATGAGACGCACACTGGAAGCGATCGCAACGTTTCAGACCAACGGCATTTCAGAAAAAACTCACCCAATCCAGCCTGAACGCAAACAATACCTGGATGCAGTGCAACAAGAGCGGTGCATGCATGTGCTTCTGGCTGATTGTTTCGATAAGTAAGTTAGATACTGAACCTCAGCTTTTGCCGGTATAAGCGGAATTTGAAGACAGGACTGTATTCGGTTCACCCGCGCACTGGTAACTGATATGCCGGGAAAGAATCCGCCCGGTTTGTTTGCACGGTATAAAGCTGGCCAGTTGCAGCAGCAAAACAAAAGCCCGGCAAATACCGGGCTTTTGTTTTTGGCGAATATCACCCAATGTGCGGCGACGTCAATGCAGCAGATCGGTCTCTTTGCGTGCAAGGCGCGCTTGCAGGATCACTACAATCAGCAAGAACACTCCCCGGATCACCGACTGCCAATAGGCCGACAAACTGATCACGCCTTTGCCATTCTCGAAGTTGAGAATGTTGAAGATGAGCCCCAGCAGCAGCACGCCCGACAAAGTCGCGCCAATCGAGCCTTCGCCTCCACTTAAACGCGTGCCACCCACCACCACTGCGGCAATGGCAAACAACTCCCAGCCATTGCCTTCATTGGGTTGGCCTGCACCAAACTGCGAAGCGAGGATCACTCCCGCCAAACCAGCCAGCGCACCGCTCAACAGATAAACCAGGAATTTGACACGTTCGACCGGCAAGCCCATCAAGCGGGCGGCCTCTTCATTGCCACCAATCGCCAACACAGTGCGGCCAAAGCCAGAGAAATTGAGCAACACCGAACCGGCAATGAACGCCACCGCGCCTATCCATGCCGGAATCGGCAAGCCCAGAAAATCGCCCTGGCCAAAATCGGTAAACCCGCTGTCCCATGACACCGATACGGATTGGTTTCCGGCAAACAATAACGCCAGCCCATGCGCCGCCAGGAAGGTACACAGCGTGACAATGAAAGGCAGAATGCGCAGTCGGGTGATCACCAGCCCATTTACCGCGCCGATCACCAGCCCCGCTCCCACGCCGCCCGCCAACGCCAGCCAGATACCGTGCGGGCTAAGCGTGGCAGAGATCACGCTGGCCAGCGCGGCCGTGGTGCCTACAGATAAATCGATCCCGCCGGTCATGATGACAAACGCCATACCCACGGCGATCAGCCCGAACATGGCGTTGTAGCGCAGCAGGGTGAGCACGTTATATGCGCCCAGAAAGTTGTCGTAGCGCAGCGCGCCAAAGATCAGCAACAAGACCAGCGCGACCAGCACGCCTTGCGTGCGCAGAAAATGCAGACGCCGCAGTTTGTTGTTGCCCGGTGCTGCCGTTAACGGCGTCAGCGCCACGCCAGCCGCCGCATGTAATGATTTGGACATCACTTAACTCTCCCGCTTTTGCAGGTAAACCGCAGCCAGAATAATGGCGGCTTTCACCACCAGCGCCGCGGCATCGGGCACGCCGTGAGCCAGCAAGGTGTAGCGCACCATTTGAATAATCAACGCCCCAATTAGCGTGCCGAGGATGCGTGCACGGCCGCCGGTGAGCAAGGTGCCGCCCACGGCAACGGCGGCAATGGCATCCAGTTCAATGCCCATGCCGATCAGATTGGCATCGGCGGACGAATTGATGGCAATCACCAGTAGTCCAGCCAGCCCAGACAGCGCTCCGCAAATCACGTACACCGCCAGTTTGATCCGCGCAACGGGCACGCCGGCCAGCCGCGCCGCGCGCTCATTGCCACCCGTGGCAAGAATGTAACGCCCGAACAAGGTGGAGCGCATAATCCATGCCGCCGCCGCAACCGTCACCAGCATCAACCACACCTGCACCGGTAAACCCAGCACCTTGCCCAGACCCAGCCAGCGAAACTCCTCATTGTTGAAGGTTTGCAGATTGCCGTTAGTCATCACCTGGGCAACGCCACGCCCGGCGATGAACAAGATCAGCGTCGCCACAATCGGTTGAATGCGAAAGCGCGTTACCAGCGTGCCGTTCAGCACACCACCCAGCGCAGCGGCCAGAATCGGCAGAATGATGGCGCCGATCATGCCCACTACCGGATTGGCGAACGGGCCGCTGTTTGCGCCAAAAATCAGCGGCGCCAGCGCACCAGAAATCGCCATCAACGAGCCCACCGACAAATCAATGCCACCGGTGGCGATCACCATGGTCATGCCCACCGCCACAATCACGATGGTCGAGACCTGAGTCAGGTTGATATTGAAGGTCTGGATTGACAAAAAATTCTGCGTAAACGCCACATTGAAAACCAGCAACAACACCAGTCCCAGCAAGGCGCCAGACGGGATATAGCGCCGACTTTGCGTCAGCCGTAAAGCAAGCGCGGTCATACGGATTCCTCCGGCAAGGCAGTCTCTTTGAGCGCGGCATTCGCCATGGCCGCCATGATGTTGTTTTCGCTGATCTGCCCGCCAGTGAGTTCGCGCACGGTATAACCGTCGCGCAGCACCACTACCCGCTGGGCGTAGGCGGTGAGTTCTTCAAGTTCGGAGGCGATCATCAGTACGGCCAGGCCGTCGTCAGCCAGTTCGCGAATCAGCGTGAGAATTTCGGCCTTGGCGCCCACATCGATGCCGCGTGTAGGTTCGTCCAGCATCAGCAAATCAATCTTTGCGCACAGCCAGCGCGCCAGCAGCACTTTTTGCTGGTTGCCGCCAGAAAGCTCGCGGATTTTCTGTTTGGGACCGGAGGTTTTGATTTGCAAACGCTCAATGAATTTCTGCACGATCTGCTGCTGCGCCTTGCGATCGACCACACCCAGTTTGACCAGCCGTGGCAGCAACACCAGCGTGAGGTTTTCTTCCACCGACATCTCGGGAATGATGCCTTCGATTTTGCGATCTTCAGACAGATACGCCACGCCGTGCGCAATGGCATCGGCCGGGGATTGCCATTTCACGTTCTGGCCTTTGAGATGAATTTCACCTTTGCCCACGCGGTCGGCCCCAAAGACACAGCGCGCCAGTTCGGTACGGCCCGACCCCAACAAACCGGCCAGACCGACGATCTCACCCGGATACACCGCCAGCGACGCATCGTTCACCCGTACGCCGCTTTTGAGTGCCGAAATCTGCACCGTGGCCTGCCGGGTTTCGTCCTGCGCGACTTCTTCGCTGGCGGCGCGCGCCACGGTGCTGGCCAACTCGCGGCCCAGCATGGTGGTCACCAGTTGCAGTTTGTTCATATCCTGCATGCTGCTTTCGGCCACGGTTTGACCATCACGCATCACCGTGACGCGATCACACACGGCATAGAGTTCATCCAGCCGGTGGCTGACAAAAATCACCGACACACCATCCGCTTTCAATTGGCGTATCACCCGGAATAACGTTTCGACTTCTTGCTCATCCAGCGATGAAGTCGGCTCATCCATGATCACCAATCTGGCTTGCAGCGATACGGCGCGGGCGATGGCCACCATCTGTTGCGTAGCGGTATTGCACTGATTCAGCGGCAAACGCACGTCAGCCCCGATGCCGAGTTTTTCCAGCAACGCCTCGCTGTCAGCATGAATGCGCGGCCAGTCGATCAGGCCAAAGCGGCGTGGTTCGCGCCCAAGAAAGATGTTCTCTGCCACAGAACGCAGCGGAATCAGATTGAGTTCTTGATAAATGGTGCTGATGCCGCCGCGTTGCGCCTGCAGCGGTGTAGTGAAATTGACGGGCTGACCGGCAAACAGGATTTCGCCGCTGTCACGCTTGTACGCGCCAGTGAGAATCTTGATCAGCGTGGATTTACCCGCACCGTTCTGCCCGATCAAGGCGTGGACTTCGCCAGTCGCAATACTCAGGCGAGCCTCTTTGAGCGCAGACACGCCGGAAAACGCCTTGCTGATCTGGCTCATCTGCAGCAAGGGAGTGTTAGCAGGTTGAGTCATGGTGTATCTGTTTCCTCCAGCATGGTGGCAATCTGCACTGGGGCACGCAGAACCGCCGCCGCGTTGAGCCGCAGCTTTACAGCATGCATCTCATGGAAAATATTTCTGGTTTTTATGGAAAAAAACACTGAAAAACAACTGCTGCGCAAAAAAATGGCCGGCAAGCCGGCCTGAGAGAGGAAGACAGAACCAGCGAAGTCGCGCGGCACCGCCAATTCTGTCCGAAGCAAACATCGGCAAGCCGCAGCTTGCGTAACAGACCAGCGCCGTAATGGCACCGGCGGAATTCTTCTCGTATTTTTCCCTGAGCAGTTTGAACAAACTTTTTTTGCAGTGTGGATCACAAAACGCCTGGGATGAGAACCCGGCTGCCGAACGAGCCAGCCAGGTAAAATCAACCAGTCAGATCAGAACCCGTTAGCCAGATTTTCTTTGGCATTGCTCTTGTCAAAGAACATGTCCGACACCTTGACCCAAGGCGGAATCTTCTTGCCATCGGCGTACTCTTGCGCGGTTTTGCAGGAGATCGGGCCGAAGAATGGGCTCGATTGCACGGTGGCGCCCAGCTTGCCGTCGATAATGGCTTGCAGTGCGTCTTTGGTGCCATCAATCGACACCACAATCACATCTTTACCCGGCTTTTTGCCAGCGGCTTCCAGCGCAGCAATGGCACCCATCGCCATTTCATCGTTGTGCGCGTACACAGCGGTCACATCCGGATGCGCTTGCAGCAGCGACTCCATGACCTGACGACCTTTATCGCGCGCAAAGTCACCATCTTGCGAAGCGATGATCTGCATGCCAGCCTGTTTCTTCACCGTGTCGTCAAAACCCTTTTTACGGTTGTTGGCAGGCGATGAACCGGTGGTGCCTTCCAGTTCAATGATCTTGCCCTTGCCGCCAGTAGCCTTGATCAGCCATTGCGCAGCGCGGTGGCCTTGATCGATAAAGTCAGAACCAATAAAGGTAACGTAGTCACGGCCCGGCTTGGCCACGCTTTGATCCAGATCGCGGTCAATGGCGATCACCGGGATACCGGCTTTCTTGGCGGCCATGACTGCCGGTACCAGCGGCTTTTCTTCGCGCGGTGCCAGGATGATCAGATCAACTTTTTGCGCGATCATGCTTTGCACGTCAGCCACTTGCTTGGAAGCAGAACTGGCGGCATCGGTGTACACCAGCGTCCAGCCACACTTGCCGGCAATGTCTTTCAAACTTTGGGTTTCGGCGATACGCCAGGGATTATTACTTTCGGTTTGGGCAAAGCCGACTTCGTAGCTGGCTTTCTTGGGTAGTTTAGGCACGCCGTCAGCCATTGCAGTCGCAGTGGCCAAGGCAAAGCTGGCAATCAAGACAGCCAGGCCTGCAGATCGTACTCGCATCATGAACCTCCTCGGGGAACGTCATTCGCAAAATGTACTTCTTGTTTTGAGACTACGAAGAGGATTCTTGATTCATTAATAATATTTGCCAATATTATTGATCATATTGCGAGCACTCCACTGAATCACGCACCACTAGCGGGCATTCCATCTTGATATGACGCTTGCGCTGGCCATTTTGACCCGTGGTTTCGAAGGGCGCAGCGGCTTCGGCAATGAGCGTATCAATGGCCCAACGGCCCATTTCATAGTTAGGCAGCAGAACGGTGGTCAGCGGTGGATGCGTATGCCGGGCGATTTCCTGATCGTCATAACCCATGATCGCCACATCGTCTGGCGCCTTCAGACCCAGCTGTTTCAAACCCTCCAGCGCACCCAGCGCCATCAGGTCATTGGCGCAAAAAATGGCGGTCGGCGGACGTGGCTCGGCCATCAAAGACAAGGTCTGTTCAAAGCCGGTACCAGACATCCAGTCACCATCGCGCACCAGCTTGGGATCGAACGGGAGATCGGCAGTCGCCAGGGCCTGGCGGTAACCTTTGAAGCGGTCTTTGGCCGCGTCCATCCACGGTTCGCCGTTGATAAAACCGATGCGGGTGTGGCCCGCGTTGATCAGATATTCAGTCGCGGTATGGCCGCCGCCAACCTCACCCGGCTCCACATGCGAGAAGTTGCGCTCATCGGTGTAGCAGTTCAGCAACACCGTGGGTACGCGGTGCAAAGCCTCGGGCACATTGACTTTGCGGGTAAAGATGGTGGAATACACCACGCCCACCAGCGAAGGGTTGGCGAGCAAGGCATTGAGCACCGCCTCTTCCACCTCCGGGTCGCCGCGCGTGGCGAACACCGACAAAACACAATCGTGCTCCCACGCCGCGTCGCGTGCGCCATCCACGCTCACTACCGGATGCGGACTGGTAGAAATCGAATCCACGATATAACCAATGATATTGCGGCCGCGCTGTGGCGCCGCACTGGTGCGGTGAGTCAGCCGGTAGCCCAGTTCGCTGGCAATACGCAGCACCGTGGCCCGGGTTTTTTCCGACAGTTTGGCGCTGCCCACATTGTTGTTCAGCACCAGCGAAACCGTGGATTGCGACACCCCGGCCTGCTTGGCGATGTCGGTCATGGTCGGGCGCCGTTGCGGCAGTTTTTTGGTCTTGCGGGTTGGGCTGGCCATCAAGCGATCCTGGATATGAGCTACTGGCGACAGCACCAGCAGGCGTTTTCACACGCAATGATATGCGATCAGTTTGATTTTTTCCGCTTTATCGCTGATAGGCGCCCCATAATTAGCCATTATTATTAGTAATAATTTATGGAAAATATTGATAGAATCGCAAAAAAAGCCAGGAACGGCCCCTTAACCGTCGTGTGGACTCTGCCATGTCGCTCTCTGCCCTGCCCGGCACTACGCTCGCCCCATCCGCGCTGTTGCGCTTGACCCGCGGCGAACACACCTTATTGCTGGCCCCGGGCATTGGCGGCAGCATTTTTCGTTACTTCAGCACTAAAGATCAGCGCGAACACGATTGGCTCAGGCCCGGTACGGCGCAAAGCCTGGCCGACGGTAATCCATTGGAAATGGCCACTTTTCCATTGCTGCCGTTTTGTAACCGCATCCGCAACGGCGTCGCGCCCGGTGGTCAGCGCGTGGTGAACATGCCCGCCAATGTCGCGGGTTCACCCCACACCTTGCATGGTTACGGCTGGCAACGACCGTGGCAAGTGGCTGCGCTTTCCAGTGATGCGGCAACGCTCACCCTGGAACACGAGCCCGGCGCATGGCCGTGGGCGTTCTTTGCCAGCCAGCGGATTGAACTCACGGCGGAGCGTCTCACCGTGCGCATGACTCTGAAAAACACCGACAACGTGCCCATGCCAGCGGGCCTGGGGCATCATCCCTATTTTCTGCGCCAGGCCGATACGCAAATCCAGACCGACGTAGAAGCGATGTGGGCGGCGGATGAAGAAGTCATGCCCACCGCGCTGGTGCAGCCCGATTTGCTGGCGCAAATGCGCGCCGGACGAGTACTGGATGATCTGGTACTGGATAACAACTTCACCGGCTGGAGTCATCAGGCCCGAATTACATGGCCGCAATCGGCCTCACGCCTGACCCTGCGCGCGGACGCGCCGCTGGATTACTTTGTGCTGTATGTGCCGCCAGGGCTGGATCACTTTTGCATGGAGCCGGTGAGCAACTGCACCGATTGGCTGAACCTGGCTGACACTCATCCCGGCTTGGTGGGTGGCGCGTGGCTGGCGCCCGGAGAGATTTTGTCGGTACGGTTTACGCTGGAGCCAGAGTGGATGTAGGAACGCGGGCTTAGTAGGTAGCCCGCTCTGGGCTCAAGCTTCGTCGCCAACTTCAAGCGCTTGTTTTGAGTTGAATACTGCATCAAGCCCAAAACGCCACTAACGATAATTTGCGCTACAAGTCTTGTAGCTCCCGTCACACAAGGTGCTGGCCTTCATCGCCTCCAGATACTGCACGCTCTTGTCCTTGCCGATGCCCCACGGCTTGTTCTGGTCTTGTTCTTTGGCACTGGCGGGGCGCCAGGAATACTGCACTTTGTGCAAGAACTCTTTGCCCTCGATAAACGCCACAAAAGAACCCTCGCCAAACGGCGCGGTGGTGCCCATATGCGGGCAGTAGCCGCCGCTGACCGAAAACAGCAAATCACCTAGCTGATTCAGGCCTCGGGGCATGGCTTCAAACTTGTCGCCGCAGGAGTTACGCAGCGCGTCTTGCAACTGCGCCTGCGCCACTTCTGCCGGATGGACCTTTTTGTCTTTGAATTCCTGCATCACCTTGGCCGACGGATAAGGAAACCGCGCTATCGCCAGATAACCGCCATGCCAAGTGTCGATATTGTCCGCAGCCGGAATGTATTCGGCCATAAAACCGCCCGCTGGCGTGCCCATCATCCAGGCCAGTTTCCAGCCTTGCGGAATGGCGGTAACGACTCGTTCGCCCGTTACTGCAAACGACTCGCCCTGGGGCGCGGCCTGTGCGGCAACGCAACTCAGGCTGGCAGCAACGAATACGGCAAGACGGGTGATGAACAGCAGTGGCGGCTTGAAAGTCATAAGAGCGGGCTTGTGAGGATGGGTTTGAATGATCAGCGTGCGATTTAATACGTTTCGGGCCAATTTGCAAACCATCAGGCGCTCGCCGCAAAAAAAACCCCGCATCAGCGGGGTTTTAAAGTGTGCTCACAGCATTACAACCAGGATGGATGATGCATTTAACGCGGTACTGCTCTTGCTACTTACCACTTGCTACAACAATCGATCAGGCCAGTTCCAGCGCCCGACCTGCGCGGTCAAACAACAACGCGCGGGATGATTCGATGTGCAGACCCACGGTCTCGCCAACCTTCGGCGCGTCACTATCGCCTGGCAGGCGGATCGAGAAGGCTTCCTGGCAGCCCGCAACAGCGGTATGCACCAGTTGGGTATCACCCAGGTTTTCTACCAGATCCACTCGCGCCTGCAGGCCTTCAAAAGGCGCCACCACACGGACGTGTTCAGGACGAATACCCAGTGTGACTTCTTCTGGCATATCTGCCGCAGCCGTGCGATCCAGTTGCAGGCGTTGCTCGTTGCCCACCTTCAGCAGCAGATTACCGGCCGCGACACCTGCAGTCTGGCAAGCCAGGAAGTTCATCTTGGGCGAACCCAGGAAGCCCGCCACAAACGTGCTCTTGGGATCTTTGTAAAGCTCGATAGGCGCGCCCACTTGCTCCAGCTTGCCCTGGTTGAACACCGCAATGCGATTACCCAAGGTCATGGCTTCGACCTGATCGTGCGTCACGTAAACCATGGTGGTACCCAGTTCACGGTGCAGCCGCGCCAGTTCAATGCGCATTTGCACGCGCAGCGAGGCGTCCAGGTTAGACAACGGTTCGTCGAACAGGAATACCTTGGGCTGGCGCACGATAGCGCGGCCAATCGCCACCCGTTGCCGCTGCCCGCCCGACAAAGCGGCAGGCTTGCGATGCAACAAGTGGGTGATATGCAGCACTTCGGCGGCACGGCCCACGGCCTCTTTGATCTTCGACTTGTCCATACCGGACAGCTTGAGACCAAAGCCCATGTTCTGTTCTACGGTCATGTGCGGATACAACGCATAACTCTGGAACACCATGGCGATGCCGCGATCGGACGGATGCAGATCGTTGGCGCGTTCGCCTTCGATATACAGATCGCCGCCAGAGATTTCTTCCAGACCGGCAATCATGCGCAGCAAGGTGGATTTGCCGCAGCCCGAAGGCCCGACAAACACCACGAACTCGCCTTTTTTGACTTCCAGGTCCAGACCATCAATCACTGGCGCATTGTCGCCATAGGTCTTGGTGATATTGCGTAACGAGATAGCCGCCATGTCGCTCAGCCCTTCTTTTGCTGGCTGATGAATTCACGGTACCAGTGCGCGCTGTCTTTCAGCGTGCGTTTTTGCGTCTGGTAATCCACATGAACAATGCCGAAGCGCTTGGACAAACCCGAATCCCATTCGAAGTTATCCAGCAAGCTCCACTCAAAGTAACCGCGGATATCCACACCGGCATCCATCGCGTCTTTCAGCGCGCCCAGATGGCGCTGCAGGAAGTCGATGCGTTCTTTGTCATGCACGCCGCCATCGCTATCGATGCGATCCGGGTTGGCCATGCCGTTTTCGGTGATCAGAATCGGAGGCAGATCGGTGTATTCGCGGTTGATGCGCACCAGCAGGTCAGTCAGACCCTTCGGATAGATTTCCCAACCCATGTCAGTGCGGCCCAGCTCGCACGGCTCCGGAATCTTTGGTGTGTCAGTGCTGCACCATGCGCGGAAGTAGTAGTTCACGCCCAGGAAATCCAGCTTCTGGCCAATGATTTCAAAGTCGCCGTCTTGCACTTTCGGTGCGGCATCGCCGTAGACTTCCAGCGCCAGCGGTGGATAGTGGCCCTTGAAGATCGGGTCCATAAACCAGCCGGTGAAGTTTTCGTATTCCAGTTGAGCCTGACGCTTGTCAGCAGCGCTGTCGGTCGCGGCATCCGCATCCGATTGGTTCAGCACGATACCCAGTTGCGCAGTAACACCTTGTCCACGCAGGGTTTTTACGGCCAGACCGTGTGACAGCAGCAAGTGGTGCGAAACCTGGTTAGCCAGTGCCACGTCAGTAAAACCAGGCGCGAAACGGCCATGGAAATTACCCAGATAAGCGGTGCACCACGGTTCGTTGTGAGTGGCAATCGATGCCACGCGGTTGCCAAAGCGACGGCCCACTTCAGCGGCATAAGCAGCAAAGTGATGCACAGTTTCGCGGTTAGCCCAGCCGCCGCGATCTTGCAGCGCTTGCGGCAGATCCCAGTGGTACAGCGTCACGTGCGGCTTGATGCCTTTGGCTTCGAGTTCGTTGATCAGGTTTTCATAGAACGCAAAACCGGCTTCGTTCCAGTCGCCAAAGCCTTTAGGCTGAACGCGCGACCAGGCGATGGAGAAACGATAAGCATCCAGACCCAGACCGGCCATCAGGGCCACGTCTTCTTTGTAGCGATGATAGTGATCGCACACCACGGAGCCATCGCTGCCGTCGCTGATCTTGCCAGGCGTCGCGCAGAAAGTGTCCCAGATGGACGGGCCGCGGCCGTCTACGTCAGTTGCGCCTTCAATCTGGAAAGAGCTGGTGGCAGTGCCCCAGATAAAGTCACGAGGAAAAGTTGGGTTTGTCATGGCAACTCCGTATCTATATGCAATGAATCAATCAGGTAAGTAATGGGCACGCCTGCCAGCGCAACCCGCTGAATATAAAAGTCAAATCCAGAATGAAAATCCAGATTTCAATGCGTGCGGTTTCATTTGCTGACCACCCCAAACCAGACTGCGGACGTAGCCCGCCCTGCCCCGGTCGTAAAACTCAGCGATCCGGGCGGGCTTCAGGCGGGAAACGTGTTGTTAAGGTTTGGTGGCGGTCTGCTGTATCGGTTGGCTTAGCCCTTGACTGCGCCAGCGGTCAAACCTGCAATTAGCCGCTTGGAGAACATCGCAAACAGGATCAGCAGCGGCAATACCGCGATAGCCGAACCCGCCATCACCGCGCCCCAGTCCGTATTGGTCGGGCTTTGCATACTGCGCAGTGCGACCGGTACGGTGAAGTTCTCTGGTGAGTGCATGATGACCAGCGGTTGCAGAAAGCTGTTCCAGCTGCTGATGAAGGTAATCAGGCCAAGCGTACCGAGCGCAGGACCAATCAGCGGCAGTACCACGTTCCAGTAAATGCGGAACTCGCCGCAACCATCAATACGCGCCGCTTCCATCAATTCTTTAGGTACGGCCGAGCTGATGTACTGGCGCATCAAAAAGATGCCGAACGCTGCTGCTGCTGCGGGCAAGTACAAGGCCCGCGGTTGATCCAGCCAACCCAGGAAGTTCATCAGCATGAAGGTCGGAATCAGGCCCACGAACGGCGGCAGCAACATGCTACCGAGCACAATGGCAAACAGCGCCTTCTTGAAGCGGAACTCATACATGGCAAAGGCGTAACCAGCCATCGAGCAGAAGAACAGCGCCAGAATGGTGGTCATGAACGCCACGTACAAGCTCATGCCCAGGTTGTGCCAGAACGGAATCATCGACACCAGGGTGTTGATGTTCTTGAGCAAGGCCGGGCCGAACCACATGGGTGGCGGGATATGGTAAATGGCTTCACGCGGCTGCGTTGCCAGCACGAAAGTGAAGTAGAACGGCGCCAGCATCAGCACCGCACCGATGACCACGATCACCCAGGCGAGTGGACGGCTTCTTGAACTCTTGTTGTTGACCATAGCCATGGTTTATTCCTCCCCACCAGCAAACAGCGAGAACAACTTGTGATTTCCGTACGACAACACGGCAATCAGAATGAACATCACCCAGGAAATCGCACATGCCGTGCCGAAATCGCTGAAATAGAACGCGGTGCGATACATATACATGGCGGTGGTCATACCAGCCTGCCCCATGCCACCGTTGTCACCCAGCAAGATGAACGGCTCTTCAAACAGCTGCAGGTTATTGATGAGCGTGAGCGAGACGGCAAAGAACATCATCGGGCGGATCATGGGCAGCGTGATGTGCCAGAACTTGCGGAAAGTCCCTGCGCCATCCAGCGTGGCGGCTTCGTACAGGTCTTCTGGAATGGTCTGCATTGCGGCCAGGTACAGCACGGTATTCCAGCCCACATAACGCCAGAACACCACAAAGCTCACGGTCGGTTTGACCAGCGAGGTATCCAGCAACCAGTCAATCTTGTGATCCGGGAACAATCCGCCAATCAGCGGCAAATTGTGCAGGCCCATCACCATGGCGTTGATGGCACCGAAGTCCTTGGAAAACAACGAGCTGAAAATCAGCGCAATGGCGACACTGGAGGTAATAAACGGCAGGAAATACGCACCCAGAATCGTGTTGCGGCCACGCAGTACGGTGCACAGGAAGGCGGCAAACGGGATCGCCACCAGATGCTGCGGCACGCCAGAGGCCAGCGCCATGTAGACCGTGTTGAACAGGGATTTCCAGAACCACGTGTCCGTCATGACAAACTTGTAATTGTCGAAGTTAATCCACTTAACGGCGGAGAAACCCGCCGCAGGATCCCACTGCGCGAACGACAAGGTGGCAGAGAACAACAAAGGAAACACGCCGAACACGGCAAAGATGATCAAAAACGGGCTGATAAACAGATAGGGGGCCCACTTCCATGCGTGTACACGCTTGCGGCGGGGCCGCGAGGTAACACTTGCAGCGGGGGACAACACGGATTCCATGAAACTTGCTCCGGCGTTCCGGGAAAAAATGGTCAAAGAGTCATTAGAGCCTGTTCAAAATTTTTTCGCCGCCTGGGATAGCTGCATAAACACTTTGAACAGACTCTCGCGCCTTTAACCCTGAAACGGGCGACCTTGCATCGGTTGTAGAGTCTGGTGATCACTGCAAAACCGGCCAGTCGTGTCGCCTTGATGGTGGCAGCCACCGCAACAACACGTCTGATCCGACCATGCCGCATCTGCCTTTGATCCTGAACAACCACCAGGAGAGTGCAAACCCGGTAAAACACGCGACCGGCAAGCCAACAGGCCGGGCCAGCCGCGTTTACATCAACACATTACAATCAACGTTTTGCGCGGCGCTCGATATCCGACTGAGCGTCAGCCAGAGCGGCCTTGATGTCCTTGTTCTGATGGACAACCTGGTCGAGCTGGTCGTTGATGATGTCTTCAGCTACACCATCGTTCTTGTTGATCGGAATTTCCGGAATGTGCTTGGCAGCTTCGCGCCACATTTCACGGGCTTTCTGACCACCCAGGTACGGCAGCGGCTCGGACATGATCGGATCAGTCTGTGCCGACTTCAGCGACGGGAATGCGTCCATTTCCTTGAAGGTAGCCAGTTGCTGATCGCGATTAAGCGTCAGGAACTTCAGGAACTCGTACGCTTCAGCCTTGTGTGTGCTCTTGGTCGGAATAGCGTAGAAAGAACCGCCCCACGATGCATATGCGCCGTTTGGCAGATCAGCCGCACGCCACTTGCCTGCTTCGTCCGGAGCCAGCCAGTGAGCCAGGTGACCATTCAACCACGCGCCGATTGGCTGGGTAGCGATCTGGTCATGCTGGAAGCCAGCCGCCCAGTCGTTGGTCCACTGCTTGATGTTGCCAGCGATGCCGGCATCGTTAGCTTCTTTAGCCAGCTTGAAAGCAGTTTCGAAGCGCGGGTTACCGGCTACGATCACCTTGCCAGACTTGTCAAAATAGATGCCTTCACCGTTCTTCAGATTGGAACGGATGTAGATATCCTTGATATCCACCGGGCTGGCGACCAGGTAAGCGCCGGTCGCTGCCTTGATCTTCTTGCCCGAGGCCAGATAGGTTTCCCAGCTCTTGGTCAGATCAGCTTCGGAAACCCCGGCTTTGTCCAGCAGATCCTTGCGATAAAACAGTGTGCCCGGGCCGATGTCGACTGGCATGGCGTACAGGTCACCATTGGTACCCTTGGCTTGTGCCCAGGAATAGCTGGTTACCTGGCTTTGGTATTGGTTGACGTTGTACGGTGCCTTGGACAGATTTTCCAGGCCGCCCGAAGCGATGAAGCGACCGACAAAGCCAATTTCCAGGCCCATCAGGTCTGGCAAGCCAGTACCGGAAGCCAGTTGGGTGGTCAGTGCATTCACATGGTCAACGCGTTCGCGGCTAACCAGTTTGATTTCGACATCCGGATGCAGCTTCTTGTACAGCGGAATCGCTGTTTTGATATCGCGATCCAGATCCGGGAAGCTGGAAACGGTCAATACTGTGGTGGCCCATGCGGGTGCGGTCGCAGCAACCAGTGCACCCAGAACTGCAAGTCGTACAACTTGTTTCATCGCTCTCTCCAACGATTGGGGTTGTAGTACCATTGAAATCGATTTCGCGTTTGCAGCAATTTCAGTGCTTTTTCGCTGATTTTTTTGAAATCGTTTTCAGTTTCAGGCATCCTTTGAGCTAGGGCAATAAGTGGTTCCATGTAGGTGCAACGTTTGCACTACAAAATAGCAACACCATGCAATTGCCATACATGGTGGCCCGAACAACACCGTAACATTCCAGGCAATATATTGATTTACATGGTTATAAATCAGTAAAGAGCATGATTCAATCCAGTGCTGACAAAACCGATAAACTTGACTAACACAACTATTTATCGCACCTCTATGGTGCGTACTTCGTAGTCAACCCAAACATAGAAGCAATATGGAAGATCATTCGCGAAAAGAAAATGTCACGGTGCAAGACGTCGCGCGCGAAGCCGGGGTTTCGGCCAGCACGGTGTCGCGCTACCTGACAGGCGTTACCGGTGTTTCAAAAATCAAACAAGAAGCCATCTCGCGGGCGATTGAACTTTTGAATTTCACGCCCAACGTTTTGGCGCAAAGTCTGAAGACAGGCAGCACCAAAACCATTGGCATCATCACGCAAGATCTGGGCTCCCCTTTCTTTGGTGAAGAACTGAAAGGCGTGGAGAACGCCATCTCCGGCACGGGCTACGCCCTGCTGATCGTCAGCGGGCATTGGCAATCACGCGAAGAAAAAGATCACGCAGAATTGCTGATTGGTCGTCGCGTGGACGGCATCATCATCTTTACCGCCACCTCCAGCGACAAGCAGATTTTGTCTCTGTCACGCCAGGTGCCAGTGGTGATTACCGGGCGTCGACTGGATGCGCCACGTGCCATCGGCTTGGCCGTAGACAACGAACAAGCCGCCTACGAAGCCACTCAATATTTGCTCGACCAAGGCCACCGGCGCATTGCCCATATTTGCGGGCGACTGGGCCAGCCCGATGCGGAAGAACGCCTGCAAGGCTACAAGCGCGCCATGAAAGATGCTGGCGTGGTGGTAGACCCTGCCCTGATCGCCAGCGGCGACTTCACTGAAGTGGGTGGCGTGCTGGCGATTAACCAGTTACTGGAATCGCGTAGTCCGTTTACCGCCATTTTTGCCGCCAACGATCAAAGCGCCATGGGCGCACGGCTTGGCCTGTATCGGCGTGGCATTCGGGTGCCGGAAGAAATTTCGCTGATCGGTTTTGATGATCTGGCTGTTTCCAATTACATGCTGCCGCCACTCACTACCATTCGCCAACCCACGTTTGATATGGGAAGGCTGGCCGGACATACCTTGCTGGGCATGATGAACGGCTCGACCGAACCGGTGGTGCAACCGCAATTTGAATTGGTGCGGCGCGAGTCGGTACGCCGGGTTTAAGCCTTGGGACTGGACTGGTTTTGACTGGCCACAGGGATGTGATCTGACCGGATTGCCAGTTACAATGTGCGCGCTCTGGCAGACCGGCCAATCTGGCTGGTTGGCCATAGATCGCAACCATTGAGGCATACCCCATGAAAACCCGAGGCAAAACGCTGGTGCCGCGCAATCCATTTGCGCTGGCCGCAACCCAACGCCACGCTGGCGCTCACGATAAAGCACACAAAGTGAAACGGCGTAATGACAAGCAAACACTCAAGCGCGAACTGGCGCAAATGAAAAAGGGAGGCAGTTTTTTGCCTCCCTTTCTTTTTATCTGCCATCTGCCGACTCACCCACTTTCAGCGTGGCAAAACCGGTAATGGCAGCGGATTGACCGCCGGCGTGTGCGCCGCGCTCAACAACATGATCACCGACGTAAAGTAGCCAATCAGTCCCACCAGTTCTACCACGCCCTGCTCACCGAACTGCTGCAGCGCTCGCTGCCAGGTACCGTCCGAAACGCCCTTGTTGCGGGTGAGCTCAGTAGTGAAATCCCAAGCCAGCGCTTCATCCTGCGCCATCGTTTGTGGCCGCGCACCTTCGGCCAGATCATCCAGCGTGCTTTGCGCCACGCCCGCCGCCAGCGCCAACGGATAATGCGTTGACCACTCAAAGGGTTCGCTCCATTCCCGCGCCACAATCAGCGTAACGAACTCACCAATCCGGTTTTCCAGCACCGTGTCGTAACGCAGGTATTCGCCGACCCGCTGCACCCGATCCAGTAATTCGGGACTGCGCAACATCGGAATAAACGGCCCTTTTACACCTTTGCGCGGGCCATCAATCAAGGCTTGCGCGGCGGTACGCTGTGCCTCGGTCAACGTCTCTAACGGCAGCGGCGGCAAGCGATCTGTTCTTTGCTGATCCATCGTTCTCAACTCCAGGGCGAGCGTGTTCATGTTTCATTTAGAGCACGGTTGCGACGCGTTTTCAGCCAGATATTAAAAGAGACGGGCCAAAACCATGGCCCGCATCATCGATTCAGACTACGTACAGCGCAACAGCGCGCCTTTCGCTCAATCCAGCAAAGCCAGCACCACCCGCTTGTTGCGCGCGCCTTTGCTTTCGATCTTCTTTACCGTCACCGCGCCAATTTCACCGGTGCGTTGCACGTGGGTGCCACCACACGGCTGTAAATCAATGCCTTCGATGGCGATCAAACGAATCTCCGGCAACTCCAGCGGCGGCGTCACTGACATCGTTTTGATCAGCTCTGGCTGGCGTTTCAAAGCTGCGCCACTGGTCATCTGGACCGCCACCGGATGGTCCTCGCTGATCAAGCGATTCAGTTCGCTCTCAATGAATTCCCGATCCAGTTCCATGCCTTCGGGCAAATCGAAATCCAGCCGCCCGGATTCCGTGGTCAGATTGCCACCGGTGACACCGGCCTTGATCACCACCGATAACAAGTGCAGGCAAGTATGCACGCGCATATGACGATGCCGCCGCGCCCAATCCAGGGTGAGGGTTACGGCGGTGCCTTCTGCCAGACGCGGGGCATCGGCCGCCAGCAGGTGCACGATTTCTCGCGTGGCTTTGTCGCGGCGGGTGTCGGTTATTGCCAGCACGCCACCGTCGGCCAACGCGAGCTGTGCGGTATCTCCCGGCTGACCTCCCCCAAGCGGATAGCACAAGGTATCACCCAGCACCAAACCAGCATCATCGTGGCGCATGACCGTGGTCTGCAGGGTGGTCTGGTAAGGATCAATGTAAAAACGTTCCTGCATGGGATTCTCCTGGCCTGCGCGGCATATCTATAAAGCAATGAGTTTTGAGATTAAACCTCGCCTGGATAAGCCGCTATCTACAGTTGCCCCGCAGATTGGCTGGCACAGTCGCAAACCGCGCCCACGTTGGTTTAGTGACTCTTTATCGACATTTATATGCAAATTAACGATAACAAAATTATTTTATATAATTAGTAAGAATTAAAAGCGCCCGCTAATATGCGATCCAGATGGAGCAAAAACACGGCGTCTGGCCTACCCGCCACCGCCTTTGCGTTGGTCGAACACAAACCGGATCACGCCTCGCTCCTGCCTTGACTATCAATCGCACCGGGATTTTCCTGACCATGACAATGAAAAAACAAGTACTCGCTCTGCTGCTGCTGTCGCTCACTTCTGGCCTTGCGCTGGCCGACAAACTCGATGACATCAAAAAAGCCGGCGTGCTGCGCGTTGCCGCTTTTGATGGCAACCCACCGTTCGGGTTTGTTGATGAAAAAACCCACAAGATTGTCGGTCTGGATGTCGATTACGCCCAGGAAGTGGCCAAGCGCCTGGGCGTGAAGCTGGAAATCACTCCCACCAATCCGGCCAACCGTATTCCGTTGCTGACCGCCAACAAAGTGGATCTGGTCTTCGCCAACTTCACCATCAACGAAGAACGCGCCAAAGTGATTGATTTCAGCATTCCATACTTTGCCTCTGGCCAGCAATTTCTGGCCAAAAAAGGCGTAGTCAAGAGCGCAGATCAGGTAACGAGCTTGCGCATTGGCGCCGACAAAGGCACCACCATGGAAGCCACGCTGCGCGAGAAATATCCTAACGCCACCGTTGTGTTGTACGACGACACGCCGTTTGCGCTCACAGCCCTGCGTAACGGCAATGTGCAGGCGATTACACAAGACGGCTCCAAACTGGTGGCCATTCTGGGCAATTTGCCAGACAAAGATAAATACGAAATTCCGGCTTTTTCAATCTCTGAAGAGCTGGAAGGTGTCGGTGTACCGAAAGGTGAAGCGCGCCTGACCGCGTTCCTGAACGACACCCTCAAAGATTTGGAAAAGAACGGCACGGCCAGCAAAATTTACGATCGCTGGTTTGGCCCGACTACCAAAGCGCCGCTGCCACGGTTGTTCAAAATCGGCGACGCGCACATCCGCGCCCAGTAAGGCGGCTATCGCCCCAACAAGTGCAAACTCTCTCGTCCACGTCTTCTGATTGCTTTTTGATACATCGCGCCGCGCAAGGGGCGCGATGTTTTTCTTTTGCCAGGATTGGCTTGCGTAGCCCGGAGGAAACGTAGTGAGAATCCGGGATTGCTGTTTTGCCGAGAGCCACGGTATTTGCGGCACAGAACCGGCTCCTCTTTTCTCCGGAAGGTGCAACCGACCTTGATATTTGCGCTTAAGTCTCTAGAGCATGTTTTGTTAATGCCTTCGGCACGCTGGTGAAAAACATTTGATACCCGGGAGTGCCCGGGAGCACGTTTCATATGCAAAAGACACTTATCGTGCAACTTGCGTCGCCAAAGAAAAGAAACCCAAAGTCCCGCAGAGCGGGATAGCAAAAAGGCGACCCCGCTGCCGCAAGGGGGCCCAAAGTCAAAAGCAAAAACAAACCGTCTGTTTGCCAGGTGGTCCACTACCTCTGTGGGTCGGAGCGTGGGTCTCCGGCTCTCGGTCGGCGTGGTCCGCCACATTGTGTTTCTACGGTAAAGCAGCGTTTCCGGGGTTGGTGTTTTACTCGTTTCATTCGATCCAGGCGTAAAAAACCTGCCATACACATCGCTCACGAATCTCCAATATGACCACCCTCCTCCTCTCCCCCAAATACCTCCACTGGATGGCCAATGGGCTGGCCATGACCGCCTGGGTGGCATTCATCGTCATTATCGCGGCCACGATAAGCGGGTTCTTGCTCGCATTAGCCCGCAACAGCACTCATCGCGGCTTGCGTACCCTCGCCACCGCTTATGTGCAGATATTTCGTAATACCCCACTGCTGATCCAGCTGTTCTTCTGGTACTTCGGCGCGCCTAATTTATTGCCGGAATCGGCCATGACCTGGTTGAATACGCCACATCAATGGCCATTACCTGGCATTACGCTGGCATGGCCATCGTTCGAGTTTCTTGCCGCCGTGTTCGGGCTGACGCTCTATGCCACGGCCTTTATTGCCGAGGATATTCGTTCCGGCCTGCGCGGCGTGCCGGGCGCACAAGTGGAAGCGGGGCTTTCTACCGGGCTCACCCGCTGGCAAACGTTGCGCTATATCGTGCTGCCACAAGCCCTTCGCATTACCCAGCCGCCGCTGTTTGGGCAGTACATGAATATCGTCAAAAACAGCTCGCTGACGATGGGAATCGGACTAGCCGAGTTGAGCTACACCTCGCGCCAGGTCGAGGCCGCCAGCTTTCTCACCTTTCAGGCATTTGGCGTGGCTACGCTGGGCTACATCGGCATCATTGCGCTGATCGAAGCACTTTCCCAACTCGCCCGTCGCCGCGCGGCATTGTCAGGGAGAGCCTGAGCCATGGATGCACTGATCGTGATCTGGCACAACCTGGACTACCTGCTGTGGGGTGCTTTTCCGGATGGCCCGTTGGGCGGAGCAGCGTTAACGCTACTGTTGAGCATCGGTTCGGCCGTCGCCTCGGCCGTGCTGGGCGCGCTCCTTGGCATTGCCCTGACCTTCTCGCGTGGCGTGGTCGGGCATGCGCTCACGCTGGTACTGGCATTTCTGCGGGCCATTCCGGTGTTGATGCTGATCTTCTGGACTTACTTTCTGCTGCCCATCGTGTTCGGGCTGGATGTGCCGGGCTTGCTGCCGGTGATGTGCGCACTCTCGCAGATCAGCGCGGCCTATCTGGCCCATGCGGTGCACGCAGGTATTCTGGCCATCCCCGCCGGTCAGTGGGATGCCGGTTATTCCGTGGGCTTTACCCGAGGTCAGGTGCTGCGATACGTCGTCCTGCCGCAAGCCCTGCGCATGATGGTGCCCAGCTTTGTAAACCAGTGGATCACGCTGATCAAAGATACGTCGCTGGCATATATCGTGGGCGTAAGCGAGTTATCGACCATCGCCAGTCAGGTCAGCAACCGGGTGATGATTCATCCAGTGCCCATCTTTCTGTTTGCCGGGGCCATTTATTTTGTGATTTGTGCAGCGCTGGATTGGGCGGCCGGGCGGGCTGCGCGAGGATTTACCCAACCAGCCTGAACTACTCAGCGCAAGTTCCAGCCACTCTCTGGGCGGAACGGGCCGCCGCCCATCTAAAAGCAGCAAAAATATGCGCAAAAAGCCGACGACCGATCAAGAATAAATCTCAATGTTCGCGTTCGATATCCGTTCTTGAATCGAGACATCGCCGGGAGATGACAATGCAATTGCAAATGGGCAAGACCCTTGCGCTGCTTAGTTGCGCAGCGACTCTGTTTGCATCTAGCAGCGCCTTGGCGTGGGACCAAAGCAACTGGAACTGGGTTGCTTTCTCGTCGCAAGGCTATCCCACTGGCGGGATTATTCAAAACTGCTGCGGTCAGCCTCCATACAATTACAACTATGTCTACTTTTTGAGCACCACCGAGCAGCAGCCCGATTTTGTGTCGATCAGCTATACCTTTCCCACCGCGCAAACAGTTGATCTGGATTGGTGGTATGGCAATGACGATCTGTTGCTCACCAAAAATGCGCAATTTGGTTATCTGCGTGATGGCGTGAAAACACCGTTTTTTGACTCCCTCTCCGATCAGTTCACCCTTGCTGACCTGAACGTGAGCGGTCGCTACCGGCATATTGGCGTGCTGGCGGGGCAAAATTTTGGCCTGTATGTCGACATGTCGGAAGGCAATGCGCCCAATCCGGTGGGCATAACCAGCCCGGTTCTGGCCGCCTTTACCGTGCATATCCTGCCTGCAGTGCCCGAGCCTGGCTCATGGGCATTGATGCTGGCGGGATTGGGCATTGCGGGTGTGCTCTGCCGCAAGAGCGGGCGCAAGCCCAGGCTAATTGCGTTGTGATACATGGCGTTCGAATCACCAAAGCTGGCTGATCTGCTTTGCCCGTATTTTTGCCATAAATTAAAAACAAGGCCAGTTAGTTCATCAGGCCCCGCCCGTACCCCTCTCCACCACTACGGCCACTTGCCAGATTCGCCATTTCTGGATTTGTTCATTGTCAATATTCCACCCGAGAATTTTGATAAAAGGCAACGACGGTTGCCGTCATGACGCCTACCGTTTGCCCCAGCACTTTTTAGCAGGCACTTGCACACGGACTCGTCCATAGATCCACCCAATGGGCGGACCGGCCCGCGCTGCGGCCATAACGATCTAACATCGAAATTGCTATTGCAGAGGACAACATCATGAAACTCAAACCGGGTCTGATTGCCTTATCCATGGCCTTGTCAGGTATGGCACTGGCTGCCACGCCGGATGCCGAGCTGACCAACACCATGGCTCATCAGCTCAACGTGCAATACGACGTGATTGCCAACGGTCTGGACGCTGCAAAATGCGCACCGCTGGGCGCGGATTGGGCCTCTTGTTATTCGGTGGACGTCACGCTGACCAACACTGGCGCGGCCATCAATGGCAAAGACTGGGAGATCTATTTTTCCAGCATCCGCCGGGTGCTGAAGGTAGACACTGACCAGTTCAAGATTACCCATCTGACTGGTGACCTTTACCGCCTGCAGCCGACCGAAAAGTTCAACGGCTTCGGCGCGAACGCCGCGATCAAGATTCCGCTGGTGCTGGAATACTGGCAAATCTCCACTTACGACACCATGCCCCGCTGGATGGTTAAGGCAGGTAACGCCGATGCCAAGGTAATCGCCAATACCAACACAGAAGACATCAATAGCTTTGTCGGGCCATTGGGCAAAAACTGGCAACGTACGGCCACCGACGCCAATGTGTTGATGAACGCCAGCAGCCGCTTCGAGCAATACAGCCAGACCCCGGCATTACCTCAAGCTGCCATTGCCGGCCGCATGATTCCAGAACCCATGCAGCAAACCATGACCGGTGGCAACATCACCATCGCCAACGGGCTGGAGCTGAAAGCAACCGGTTTAACGGCCAGTAACGTGGAGGCACTGCAGGCCCGCTTCAGAATGCTGGGCGTTGCGCCCAAGTCAGGGAATCTGCCAGCCAAAGTTGCGCCATTGCCTGTCCGTGTTTCGGTGCAACCCGATGCTGTGCCAGAAGCGGCCCGTAAAACCGAAGGCTACAGCCTGACCATTACGCCGCAGGGCGTGACCGTGACTGGCTACGATGCAGCTGGTGCATTCAATGGCGTGCAATCACTGCTGTCGCTGGTCAACGTGCAGGGTCCGACTGTTGTGCCAGCCATGCAGGTCGTCGATGCACCGCGCTTTAACTATCGTGCCTTCATGATTGACGTGGCCCGCAATTTCCACAGCAAGGCAATGGTGCTCAAGGCCATCGACCAGATGGCGGCGTACAAACTCAACAAGTTGCACTTCCATTTGTCTGACGATGAAGGCTGGCGACTGCAGATTCCTGGCCTGCCACAACTGACCGACGTGGGCGGCAAACGTTGCCTGGACCTGAGCGAAACCAAATGCCTGTTGCCACAGCTGGGGGCCGGGCCGGACACCTCAACCAATGGCAGTGGTTACTTCACTCGCGCTGAATTTATTGAGATTCTCAAGTACGCCCACGCCCGCAATATCGAAGTGATCCCGGAAATCGATATGCCGGCTCACTCCCGTGCTGCGGTAGTTTCGATGGAAGCGCGTTACAAAGAACTGTCGGCGCAAGGCAAAACCGCTGAGGCCAACGAATACCGCCTGGTTGATCCGCAAGACACCAGCAATATCACCACCGTGCAGTACTACAACCGCCTGTCGACACTGAACCCATGCCTGCCTTCGACCCTGAAGTTCACCGACAAGGTGATTGGCGAAGTGGCGAAGATGTATAAAGATGCCGGCCTCAAAATGAACACTTGGCACTTTGGTGCCGATGAAGCCAAAAACATCTTCCTCGGCGGCGGTTATGCCGACAAAAACGCGAAGGACAACGCGGGTAAGGGCCAGATGGACATGAGTCTGCAAGATCATCCGTGGGGCAAATCACCAGTCTGCCAGGCGTTGGTCAAATCGGGCAAAGTGGACAGCATGGAACACCTGCCTTCCTACTACGCCCATCAGGTCAACGGCTTGCTGCCGAAGTACGGCGTGACCAACTTCCAGGCATGGCAAGATGGTCTGAAGAAAGCGCCGAATGCCAAGGAATTCCCGGTGACACCGCGCGTCAACTTCTGGGACACCCTGTTCTGGGGCGGCGCTGATACAGCGTCCGAGATGAGTGCCAAGGGCTTTGCGCAAATCATTTCCAGCCCGGATTATGTCTATCTGGACTTCCCTAACGAAGTTGATCCAAATGAGCGTGGTTATTACTGGGGCGCACGTTCCAATACGCTGAAAAAGATCTTCACTTTCGCGCCGGAAAACCTGCCGCAGAATGCCGAAACGTCACTTGATCGGGATGGCAAGGCCTTCGAGGTCAAGTCGGCGGATGTCGCGCCGAATGTCATCGGCCTTTCCGCCCAGGTCTGGAGTGAATCGTTCCGTACTGACCAGCAATACGAATATATGGCCTTCCCGCGTCTGATCGCAGTGGCTGAACGCGCATGGCACAAAGCTTCATGGGAATTGCCATATCAATCGGGCGCGGTGTTCAAGTCCGGCGTAACGCATAACGTCGATGCCCAGGCAATTGCCAATGACTACACCGGCTTTGCCAATGCATTGGGGCAACGTGAACTGGCCAAGCTGGATCGGGCTGGTGTCGATTACCGTCTGTCCATGGTCGGTGCCAAGGTCGTGAACGGTAAGCTGGCGGCGGTAACTGAGTTGCCTGGCGTGCATATCCAGTATTCGCTGGATGCAGGTAAAACGTGGCAAGCATGGAATGCCGCCAATGCGCCAGCAGTGGCTGATCCGCAAGCTGTGCAGGTTCGTAGTGTCAGCACGGATGGCAAGCGCTTCGGTCGGGCCAGCGGTCTGTAACCAGGCACTGGTAAAACGCAATGCAAAACGCCCGGTTCATCAATCGGGCGTTTTTCATGCTGCGGCAGTAGCGGCCGGGCTTGGCCAGGTCGCTGTTGCAATCACAATGCTTCGATATCGATTTCGCCAACATTGTTGAAAACGTGGTTTGGCTTGTACGGGAACTGTTTGATCGATTCCCGGGTACTCACGCCAGACAACACGAGCACAGTGGTCATCCCTGCTTCCAGACCGCCAACAATATCGGTGTCCATGCGATCACCAACCATCACCGCGTCGTCCGGATGCACGCCCAGCTTGCGTGTCGCCAAAGTCATCATCAGTGCATTGGGTTTGCCGACGATGTAGGGCGTTTTGCCCGTTGCGGCAGCGATGGCGGCCAGGATGGTCCCCGCCGCCGGTTCATTGCCACCTTCCACCGGATCGATCATGTCGGGGTTGGTACCGATGAACTTGGCGCCGCCATCAATCAGGCGTACGGCTTTTTTCATTTGCTCATAGCTGAAGCTGGTAGTCTTGCCCACCACCACGTAATCCGGGTTCGACTCTGAAATCGAATAGCCAACGTTATATAACTCGTTGATCAAGCCGCCGCCGCCCACCACATATACCGTAGCGTGTTCTTTCTGGCTTTTCAGGAACATGGCCGTGGCCATGGCGCTGGTAATGAAGTTGTCTTCAGTCAGGCCTTTGATCCCCAGATGTTCCAGCTTGAGTTTCAAATCCAGCGGCGTTTGTTCGGCGTTGTTGGTCAAAAACAAAAACGGCGTTTTGGCAGCCAGCAAGCGCTGCACAAAGTCGTTGGCGCCGGGGATCAAGGCTTTGCCCCGATAAATCACGCCGTCCATATCTGAAATAATGCTTTTGGTCATGGCTCTGTGTCTGTGTGGTGAGTCGGATTTTTGCATCATGCCGTCTGGCCGGATTGGGCTGGTTGATCCAGGTCGCGGCAATACGCAAACAGCATGACGTGAAAAGGCCATATACCGCAAGTTGCTCGCGGCAAAAGCGCTGCACTGGCATCATGACGGCATGACAGAAAACACGCAGCAAACCCCGCCTTTTGCCGGACTCACCCCGGATTGTGTCCTCAATGCCATTGAATCCACCGGACTGATCGCTGATGGCCGCCTGCTGGCCTTGAACAGCTACGAGAACCGCGTTTATCAAGTAGGCATTGATGAAGGCCCGGCCGTAGTCGCCAAGTTTTATCGCCCTTTGCGCTGGAGCAATGCGGCCATTGCCGAAGAACATGCGTATAGCGCCGAACTGGCCGCCAGTGAAATCCCGGTAGTCGCGCCACTGCTTATCAACGGTGCCACCTTGCACGAATATCAGGGCTATCGCTTCGCCCTGTTCCCGCGTCGCGGCGGGCGCGCACCAGAGCTGGATAATCTGGATACACTGGCCTGGCTTGGCCGTTTTATGGGTCGCATTCACGCCGTAGCCGCGCAGAAATCTTTTGGCGAACGCCCGGCGTTGAATCCCGAAACGTTTGGCGTTGAGCCACGCCGCTTTTTGCTGGATAACGGCTTTATTCCGGCCGACCTGCTCGCAGCCTGGGAATCAGTCAGCGCCCAGGCCCTGGAAGGCGTGCAGCGTTGCTACGAACGGGCAGGCGATATTCGTAACATCCGACTGCATGGAGATTGCCACGCCGGCAATATCCTGTGGACTGACGATGGCCCGCACTTTGTCGACTTTGACGATTGCCGCAGCGGCCCGGCCATTCAGGATATCTGGATGATGTTGTCTGGCGAGCGCCAGGAAATGACCGTGCAGCTCTCCGAGATCATGGAAGGCTACGAATCATTTGCCGACTTTAACGCCCGTGAGTTGCATCTGGTCGAAGCCCTGCGCACGCTGCGGCTGATCCATTACTCGGCATGGCTGGCCCAGCGCTGGAACGATCCCGCCTTCCCCGCGGCCTTTCCCTGGTTCAATACGCAACGTTACTGGCAAGACCGCGTGCTGGAGCTGCGCGAGCAAGTGGCCTTGATGGACGAACCCGCTCTGCCGTTGCGCGGGTTTTGAGCGCGATCGCTGGCCCAATGCGGCCAGCTCGCTGCTATCAATAACGAAGCCGTCTCTTGACACAACTCGTTACCGAGGCATGCGCCAACGATCGCTCGGCGGCGCTGCTCGCGCACCCTTTTGCGCTACGTTTCGCCTGAAAATGGCGAGTACTTGTCAGAAATATGACCAATACCCGTCAGCTTTCGTAGGGAAAAAACCTTACTCTCTCAGGAAAAAGACAGCCAGGCGGGCCCAGTGGCGGTATAACCGGGGATGAACGGTGTCGCAACCGGCATACACCTGGCATATTAGCCTCGCTAATATGTCGCAGATCACATGCTATTTGCTTACAATCAGTTCAATACCTCGATATCTCTGATTGATATCTCTAAATACACGCCACTGGCGAAGGGCAGCAGCAAAAGATGGATCGAAACGCGGTACTAGCCCAGACACGTAAAGAATTCCTCAAGGCCTTTGCCGAGGCTGTGGATGCTCTGACTCCCGTTTCCTTGCATAACCTGGATGAACTGGCCGAATCTGCTGGTACCGCAGCAGAGCGTTATTCGCGGTTTGATGCACGCAGCGTGCTCTTCAAGCGCGACATTGAAATACGCCAGCAGCTCAATCAAAAAATGGAAGGCCTGCTCAATCGCGCCTTTCAGACCGCCTATAGCACCCTGCGCCCTTCGTTTGCCGACGCTTTTACCCAGACCACGCTCAGCCTGATTGATACCTCGGCGCAAGAAGAAGAAGTGCGCCTGGATAACATCATGCGGCGCTATCGCAATTCGGCCGAACAGCAACTGCGTGATCTGAATATCCGTATCGCCGTGCTGTTTGGGCAAGAAGACATCAAAGAGCGGGAAAATCCCTTCCGGCCTTACCTGTTTACGCGTTGTATCACCCAGACCGTGGATGCGCTGGGTCTGGAAGAAGATACTGCGCTGGTGCTCACCGACCAACTGGCATCCGACATGACCGGGCCGGTGGTCAAAATCTACGAACAGCTGAATGAACATCTGGCGGCGCAAGGCATTGCCAGCACGCTACAACTGAAAATTCGTCGCAGCAAAGCCGCACCTTGGCAGCAGGGCCAACAAGCGCCACAACCTGGCCAGCCACAGGGTCATGATGACGTAATGGGTGGCATGGGTGGTGCCGACGGCCATGACTCCAACTATGTTGGCGAAATGCCTTTTAATCCGGCTGGTTTGCAATCGCCATTCGGCGCGCCGCCGGGCATGGGCTTTAACCCGGGCATGATCCCGACCATGCCGGCGATGTCGGCACCACAGCCAGATCGCAGCGACCAGTTGCTGCAGTTTGTACAACACGCTTTGGGTATGGGACCGGAGCCAGCGGCATTGCAGGCACACAGCGCACAAACGCAAGGTAGCGGCTCACCACAATACGGTGCGGCTCCCGGCTGGTCCGGTGGCGGTGGCGCTGGTCAAAGCTGGCCTGCGGGCCAAGGCGGGGGACAGATGCCCGCAGGCGGCGGCCCCGGCCAATATGGCGCAGGCATGGCGCCGCAGCCTTATGGCTACGGCGGCGGCGCTGCCCAGGGGCAAGGTCAAGGTCAGGGTCAAACGCCGGGGGAGCAAGCTGGCGGGCGCCGCGGCTGGCTGGGCGCAACTCAGGGCGTGGGTGAAGTTCTGCGTAATCTGTTTACCAAATCGCGCTCCGGTTCTGCCGGTTCTGCGGCGGGCGATTACGCTGAAGAAGACCACTTGCCCTTTAATGAATACGAACCCAGTGCCGGTGCGGATGGCAGCCTGGCTGGCATTGGTGTTCGCGGCGCGAGCGGCGGCATCATTCGCCATACGCCACTGTCCGGCATGGTCGAAGAACTGCAATTTGCTGCCACACCGACTGTGGAACAGATTTTTGACAACGGTCGCGTACGCAACCTGATTCTGGAAGCACGTTCGCGCTTGTCGGATGTCGCCAAAGACAGTTCCGAGCAGATGATTATCGATACAGTCGCCATGCTGTTCGAGTTCATCTTGAGCGATAGCGAAGTACCGGCTGAAGTGCGCGCACAGTTGGGCCGACTGCAGTTCCTGGTGCTCAAAACGGCGCTGCTCGACCCCGAATTCTTTACCCAGGCTCACCACCCTGCCCGCATGCTGGTGAACCGCATTGGCTCGATTTCGCTGGGCCTGCGTTCACTTGATCCAACCGGTGAACGCATCAGCGTCGAGATTCGCCAGATCATTGAAACCTTGCTGGCCGACAAAACTGAAGGCCTGGCGTTGTTTGGCGCCATGCTGGATGAGTTCGACGCGTTTATTGCGCGCGAACTGCGCAACGCCAGCACGTCGGTTGAACGCGCCGTCGAGGCAGTAGAAAACGCGGAAAACCACACCCTCGATTACGCCCGCACTAGCGGCATGTTGGGCGATTCGCTCTCCAATTACCGACTTGATGGCTATCTACACGATTTTCTGGTCAATGACTGGACCCACGCCATTGAACGGGCCGGTCGCAGCAACCCGGATCGCGCCTTGAGTTACCGTTTGCTGGTGCCGGATTTGATCTGGAGCCTGGCGCCCAAAGTGTCACTCAGCGAACGCAAAGAACTGTTGGGAATGATTCCAGGCATGCTGGCAACCCTGCGCGTGGGGCTGGAAGACACCGGCCTGCCCAAGCCGGATCAGCAAAAGTTGCTGACATGGCTGGCCGAATCGCACCGCCTGGCCTTGTCCGCCACGCATGTCTCCGCACCGGTGCCACCCGTTGAAATGGTGCGCGAGAACTTTGTTTCTTTCCTCGCGGCTGAAGCTGCGGACACCACCAACGCCGCAGTTGCCCCGGCCTTTGATCGGCAAATGGTCACCGAGGCGATTAACGAGTTGGCAGTGGAGCTGGATCTGATCGATCACATGCTGGAACTGGACGAAGAAGCCCTGCCCGCCATTCCTGCCAAAGAAACCGCAACGCCGGAAGAAATCGCGCAAGACGAGGCGGTGGATGCGGGCTTGCAAGACGGCGTTACCGTGGAGGTCAACCTCACCGGTCATCCGGCCACTGCCCGCCTGAACTGGGTCAGCAGTTCTGCCACCACATTGGTTTTGACGATGGAAGGCAACGATCGCCCCTCCGTTATCAGCGTCAAATTGTTCAAGCGCTTGCTGGCTGCAGGTCGCGCCCGGTTCCTGGAAACCACACCGCTGTTCGAGCGCGCAATCCAGTCCTTGCTCAACTCGGCCGACAAGCTGGATTCGGCACCGGCTACGCCTTTCAATCCGGCAGCCGGCCCGCAACCTGCCATGTTCTAATCATGTGTTGATAGCCGGATCAGGCAAAAAAGGGCCACGCAATTGCTGGCCCTTTTTTTATTTTTCCGTCAAACACAGGTGCGGCGCCAGCCGTTCAGTATCGCAATCGTAAGCCCGCCCGCGACCAAGCCCCAGAAGGCCGAACCGATACCAAACAGGCTGGTACCGCTGGCTGTGACCAGAAAAGTAATCATGGCCGGTTCACGCAAGTTGTCATCACGCATCGCGGTACTGAGACTGTTGGCAATGGTGCCAAATAGCGCGATCCCGGCGATGGCCATCACCAGTTCTTTGGGGAAGGCCGTAAACAAAGCGCCGACGGTGGCGCCAAACAAGCCCGCCAGCAAATAGAATATCCCGGCAAAGATCGCGGCCAGATAGCGCTGGGACGGGTCTTCATGGGCGTCTTTACCCATGCACAACGCCGCGGAAATTGCCGCCAGATTCACCGCAAAGCAGCCAAACGGCGCCAACACCAAGGTGGTGACCCCGGTCCAGGTAATCAACGGCGAAACCGGCGTGTTGTAACCAGCCGCCCGCATGACCGCGACGCCGGGCACGTTTTGCGAAGCCATGGTCACCACAAACAGCGGTATCCCCACGCCGATCAACACTTGCCAGGAAAACGCCGGGGTCACCCAGACTGGCCGGGCGATTTGCAATTGCAGGCCGTTCAGATGCAACTGGCCTTGCAATGCGGCCAGCGCAATGCCCAGCAGTAACACCAGAATTACGCAGTAACGCGGCCAGAAACGCTTCAGTACCAAGTACGCCACAAACATCGCCAACACCATGGCAAAGTTGGTTTTCATGGCCACAAATGCGTTCATGCCGAAATGCACCAGCACCCCGGCCATCATCGCGGCGGCCACTGGCAGCGGCAGATGATTCATTACCCGCTCAAACCAGCCGGTGATGCCGCTCAAGGCCATCAATGCGCCACAAAACACAAAAGCGCCGATGGCGTATTCCATAGGCACGCCCGACAGAGAAGTCACCAGCAACGCCGCGCCCGGCGTCGACCACGCGGTGACAACCGGATTGCGGTAACGCAAGCTCAGGCCAATACAGGTAATGCCCATGGCAAAACCCAATGCCGCAATCCACGATGACACCTGTGCGGGAGAGGCCCCCGCTGCTTGCGCGGCCTGGAAGATGATCGCCACTGAACTGGTGAACCCCACCAGTACCGTCACAAAGCCGGCGGCAACGGTAGACAGCGGTAAGGGGCGTGGCAGTGATAAACCGGACATGAAGCGTGCCTTTGCAAACTCGGGAACAAGAACCTGATATTACGTTGCCATATCCGCAGGCGTATCGGTACACCTTGCGGGCAAAGCTGGCGCTACAGGTACAGTGGGCGAGATGACGCCGAACTATCTGTGTTTAGAGTGCAGCACGAAAAGTGAGGTTGATCCGGCAATTGCCGGTAAATGGATCATCGCCATCGGCCAAGGGAGCGATGCCGTGAAAAGCCAGCCGCGACGGGCCGCCCCATACCGCTACATCACCATGTTCCACGCGATATTTACGGGTTTTGTCGCTGCGATTCAGTCCACCAAACAAAAACACCGCAGGCAAACCCAGCGACACAGACACAATCGGCGCACGGGCATCGTCTTCGTCTTTATCCTGATGCAAAGACAAGCGCGAACCGGGCACGTAGCGGTTGATCAGGGCGGCGTCCGGCGCAAAGCCATTGAAACCCGCAGCCTCTGCCGCACGCCGGGCCAGATCACTGAACAAGACTGGCATCTGCGGCCAGAGCAAACCCGTTTGCGGATCATGCGGCGCGTAGCGATAACCGCGTTCATCCGACACCCAGCCCACGCGACCGCAGTTGGTCATGGCGACCGACATCGTATAGCCACCCGGCGTAACCAGATGGCGAAACGGTGCCACGCGGCTGATTTCGGCCACGCACGCCAGCAAAGCCGGGGCAATGTCCCGGGCGAATCCGCGCAGCAGCACGGCGCCTGGCGCGATCTGTTCCTCACCTTGCAACATGCCGCTGAATAAATCGCCCATCGCCATCAGTTCTTCTCCGACTCCAGTTCCAGCAAGGCGCGCTTGCGCTCCACGCCCCAGCGGTAACCAGATAAAGCGCCATCATTGCGCACCACCCGATGACACGGAATCGCCACCGCCAAGGCGTTGGCGGCACATGCCTGCGCTACCGCCCGCACTGCCTTGGGCGAACCGATACGCTGGGCGATATCGGTGTAACTGGCGGTGCTGCCTGGCGGAATGTCGCGCAGCGCCTGCCACACGCGCTGCTGGAACGCGGTGCCGCGAATATCCAGCGGCAACGCCAGCCCCAGCGTGGGGTCATCGACAAAACCGATCACTTGCGCCATCCAGGCTTCAAACGCAGCGTCACCACCGGTCAACTCCGCATTGGGAAAGCGGTCCTGCAAATCGCGCACCAGTTCATCTGGATCATTGCCCAGCAAAATGCTGCACACGCCTTGTTCGGTTGCCGCGACCAGAATCGCCCCCAAAGCGCACTGGCCCACGCCAAAACGAATCAGCGCGCGCTGACCGCCACGTTGGTAGTCGCGCGGTTTCATTCCCAGTAACTGGCTGGATTTCTCGTAAAAGCGCCCACTAGAGCCAAAACCGGCGCCGTACAAAGCATCGGTAACGCTATCGCTGCGCTGCAGTTCGTCGCGCACTCGCCCGGCCCGGTGTGCAACGGCGTATTCACGTGGAGTGACGCCGGTGATGTTTTTGAAAACATGATGAAAATAATAGCGGCTCAGCCCGGCCACGCTGGCTAACTCGGCCAGCGCCGGTAGCGTTTCACTACTTTCAATCAACCGGCAAGCCTGGGCCACCGCTTTGGCGTGTTGCAGCGCCAGCGATTCCTGATCCGGCTTACAGCGTTTGCAGGCACGAAAACCGGCCTGTTCCGCTTGCGCTCCGGAGTCATAAAAACCGACATTCTCACGCCGGGCATGGCGTGACGGGCAAGATGGTCGGCAATAGACGCCAGTGGTGCGCACGCCATAGCAGAAGGCACCGTCAGCCGCTTTATCGCGACGCAAGATGGCGTCCCAGCGCTCTTCTTCGCTGGCATAACCAGATGATTGGTCAACAGTTGCTTGCGGGTTCATTGCGGGCATAAGAAGTTGGGCAGACATGATTGCTCCCGGTTCAGTGGTGCAACCATATTCGTTCATCATGCCACGACCAGCACTCCGCGCCTTGCTTTCAAATTCATCAGCGCAAAACAACACCTGATAGCCGCAGGCGGTGGCGTTTGTTGCATCCTGGCGCAGATACGCCATTATTCAGCACAGAATCATCCAAAAAACCTTCACCGCTCATTTCAGGCAAAAGGCAGATTCATGCGTAGCACCAGCGTTTGGCGAGTTGTATTACTGGCAGTGCTGTTTATGGCACTTGGCCATTATCTGATTCCGGCGCAGCGATTTTCAATCAGCTACAACGGTGAGCCCGTGCATGGCTTCGCGACTTGGGGTCTGGCGGCTGGCAGTGTGCTACTTGCCTTGGTGGCGGAATCGCTAGTGGCAATGTTGCTCATGCTGCTGCTGGCTGGATCATCCATCTTGCTGGTGACGCTGATTCTGGCGCCAGTGCTGCTGATTCTGCTGGCGATTTTTCTGATGCTGCCATTGTTGATCCCCGGCGTGCTGATCGCGGGGATCGTGGCGATTGTATTCATGCGCAACAAGACGCAGCAAGATGATCGGGCATCCCGACAGCATCACAACTGAATGACCGATATACCTGGCGCCAGCGTTTAACCTGGCGCCATTTTCTTGGTTACGCCATTGGCCATGCGCATGCAACTCACTCCAGCAGCGCAAATGGCAAACAGTGCTGCGGCCAGCAAGCTATTGCGGGTGCCGTTCATGGGAAACAAACTAAACATCAGCGCCACCAGTGATGCGCCCATGGTCTGCCCCAGCAAACGCGCTGTACCGAGCATGCCGCTGGCTCCGCCGCCGCGATGAGCGGGAGCCGACGAGAGCATGGCAAAGTTGTTGGGCGACTGAAAGAAGCCAAAGCCAATACCGCACAGTGTCATACGCCAAGCGATATCCAGCCCGGACGGATCAGCCGGTAACAGCGCCAGCAGTAGTAGACCAGCCGCGAAAATGGCCATTCCTACTCCCCCGAGCATGCCTGGCGAGTATTTCTTTTCTACCAGGCGCCCGGCCAGCGGTGCGACAAACACAATCGCCAAGGGCCACGGTGTGAGCAACAGCCCCGTTTGCGTAGCGGTACGGCCCAGGGTTTCCTGCAGGTAAAACGGCAGCGACACCATGGCCAGCATTTGCGCACAGAACGAGCAGATCGAAGTACAAATCGACAAGCCAAAGATCGGAATGCGCAGCAGATCAATCGGCAACAAAGGTGCAGACAGCGTCAATTGGCGGCGCACAAAGAAATAACCCACCACGATCGCAACCGCCAGCATCGCCAGCACCAATAGACGATTGGCCTCGTGCCCCAGACCGTCGATGCTGAAAATCAGCAATCCAAAGGTCAAGGCATTGAGCAGCGCGCTTTTGAAGTCGAATGCGTGCGTGGCTTTGTGGGCGTTGTTGGGCAAAGCTTTCATGGCAATCACAAACGCCAGCACGCCCAATGGCAGGTTGATGGCGAACAGCCACTGCCATGACGCCACCGCCAGAATCGCCGCAGCAATGGTCGGGCCAGCCGCCGACGAAAGCGCCACAATCAGCGAGTTCAGGGCCATACCGCGCCCCAACTGGGCTTTGGGATAAATCACCCGGATCAACGCCGCGTTTACGCTCATCAAACCGGCAGCGCCAAAGCCTTGCAGAATCCGGGCGATGGTCAGCGTGGTAAGCGAATCAGACAACGCGCAAATCACCGAGGTCACCGTAAACACGGCCAGACCGGTTTGATAAACCCGCCGGTAGCCATAGATATCGCCCAGCGAAGAAAACGCCAGCAGCGACACGGTGATAGCCAATTGGTATGCGTTGACCACCCAGATCGATGCAGCCGGGCTGGCGTGCAGATCACGGGCAATAACCGGTAAAGCAATATTGGCGATGGCCCCATCCAGCACAGCCATGCTGATGGCCAAGGCAACGGTCAGGATTGCCCAATAACGTTTGGGGAGCGGTACGCCGTCAGCCTGAATATTCATTTTGGGTAGGTATCACGCAAAAGAACACCTCGCGGCCACAGTGGCGTAGAGGTGTAAAGTGCAAGGAAACTCTGAGCATACAGTCTAGAAAAATGGTCAGTTAATGTCGATAATATCAATCGACCTATTTGATATGAATTTCGACCCAATAAGCCTGACCGAAAAAACCCCGCCATGGAATTGAGACAACTGCGGTACTTTGTGGCCGTTGCCGAGGAACTGCACTTTGGCCGTGCCGCAGAGCGGCTGGAAATGACTCAGCCACCGCTGAGCCAGCAGATACAGGCACTGGAACAGGACATGGGCGTGCGGCTGTTTAATCGCACCAACCGCCGCGTCGAGCTCACCCAGGCCGGGCGTTCATTTCTGAATGACGCCCGTCTGATACTCAAGCAACTGGATCAAGCGGTCGAACAAGCCGTACGCGCGCATCGCGGGCAATCGGGGGAATTGCGGCTGGGCATTACCGGTTCGGCGCCATTTACCGCGGTGTTTGCCCGTTCGATTCATGATTTTCGCGAAAGCCATCCGGCAGTGCAGCTCACTTTGCGGGAAATGACTACGCCCCATCAGATTGACGCGCTGATGGAACGACGGCTGGATATTGGCGTAATCAGGCCAATCGCCGTACCCGATGCTTTGCAGATTATCGAACTCTTGCAAGAGCCCTTGGTCATTGCCATGCACACCAGCCACCCCGCCGCGCAGGGCGATCCGGCCGTGCCGGTATCGCTGGAACAATTTGCCCACGACGGCTTTGTGATGTTTCCGCGCGGCATTGGCATTACGCTGGCTGAACAGGTCTGGCATTTGTGCCGCGATGCCGGTTTTACGCCCAACATCGTGCAGGAAGCGCGGGAAACCTCGACGCAGATTGCCTTGATTGCCGCCGGGTTTGGCGTGGGTATCATGCCCGCTCTGCAACAGCGTATTCAGGTAGAAACCGTGGCTTATCGCACCATTGACCACCCTGCCGCACGCACAGCGGTCTGGCTGGTCCATCGGCGCGAAAGCCAGCCCGCGCTGGTGCAAGCATTTCTGGAACGGGTACGTGACGAAGTTCGGCGTACTCGCGCAGCCGATGCGAGCGGCGCGGCAGCTGCGTGGGTATCTCCCTGAATTGACAGCAAGAATTGCCCAAAGCCTGTGGATTGAAGAACCCCGCACTCAAAAAGGCAAATATCGCGCGCTACAAAGCTGACCCAACGGAGTCTATCGGGCCAAAAAACGCGAAAAAGCTGTATGTCCCGCACATTGCACGGGATAATCCGTTTATGGATAGCTGCCTCAGGCAGAAAACAAAGGATTGCAATGCCCATTACCCTCAAAACGCCCGAACAGATTGAGTCTATGCGCGTGGCTGGCCGCTTGGCCGCCGAAGTGCTGGAGATGATCAGCGAATACGTGCAGCCGGGCGTGTCGACTGAAGAACTGGATCGGCGCTGTTTTGAATACATCACCAAAATCCAGAAAACCGTTCCGGCAAATGTCGGTTATCACGGTTTCCCCAAAACGCTGTGTACCTCGGTCAATGGCGTGGTTTGCCACGGTATTCCCAGCCCCAAGGAACTGCTCAAGGATGGCGATATCGTCAATATCGACGTTACCGTCATCAAAGATGGCTGGCACGGCGATACCAGCCGCATGTTCTACGCCGGTACGCCCTCACCCGCCGCGCAAAAACTGGTCGATACGACTTTTGAAGCAATGATGGCAGGCATTGAAGTGGTAAGACCGGGCGCGACGCTGGGCGATGTGGGTCACGCAATCCAGACGCTTGCCGAAAGCCGCGGTTATTCGGTGGTGCGCGAATATTGCGGCCATGGCATTGGTCGGGTGTACCACGAAGACCCGCAAGTGCTGCATTACGGCCGCCCCGGCACCGGTCTGCGCCTGAAAAAAGGCATGACCTTTACTGTGGAGCCGATGATCAATGCCGGTGAACCAGGAGTGCGCTCACTGGCCGATGGCTGGACCGTTGTGACCCGTGACGGCTCGCTGTCCGCGCAATGGGAACACATGATCGCCGTAACCGACGACGGTTTTGAAATTCTTACCCCCTGGCCCTCAAGCCTCTAATCCACACTTAAAAATCGAGGACGCCCTGTGACCAGGAAACAACCTTTTTCCGCGCTGCCATTGTCGCCAGAACAACTGGCCAATCTGGACAGCCTTGAATACTTTGAAATGACCGACATCCAGGCCCGCAGCTTGCCGCTGATCCTGGATCGCAAAGATGTCATCGCCCAAGCCAAAACCGGCAGCGGCAAAACCGCGGCGTTTGGCCTTGGCATTTTGCATAACCTGAACCCCAAGCTGTTTGCGATTCAGGCGCTGGTGATGTGCCCGACGCGCGAACTGGCCGATCAGGTGGCCAAATCGCTGCGCCAGTTGGCGCGGCATATGGACAACATCAAGATCGTCACGCTGTGTGGCGGCACGCCGATGGGGCCACAGATTGGCTCGCTGGAACACGGTGCGCATATCGTGGTCGGCACGCCGGGCCGCCTGCACGATCACCTGTTCCGCGAAACGCTGGACCTGCGTCGCATCAACACACTGGTGCTGGATGAAGCCGACCGCATGATCGATATGGGCTTCTTTGACGAAGTCGCCAACATCGTGCGCCAGTGTCCGCAACGCCGGCAGACTCTGCTGTTCTCGGCCACGTATACGGAAGACGTACGCAAGCAAAGTGCAGAGTTCTTGCGCCAGCCAGTGGAAGTCAAAGTGGAATCGTTCCACGATGCCAACCGCATCGAGCAACGTTTTTACGACGTTGAACCCACCGAGCGTAACGCTGCCGCCGCGCAGATTATTGAGCATTTCCGTCCGGTTTCCACGCTGGCGTTCTGCAACACCAAAATCCATTGCCGCGAGCTGACCGAAGAACTGCGGGCGCGTGGTTTGTCGGCCCTGGCTCTTTATGGCGATATGGAACAACGTGATCGCGACGAGATTCTGGTGCGCTTTGCCAATCGCAGCTGTTCCATCCTGGTTGCTACCGACGTGGCTGCGCGCGGGTTGGATATTGCCTCGCTGGACATGGTGCTGAACGTCGACGTCTCCAAAGATGCTGAAGTCCACGTCCACCGTATTGGCCGGACTGGTCGCGGCAAAGAACGTGGTCTGGCAGTGACGCTGGCGGCAGCCAACGAAAAGAAATGGGTCAAGCTGATTGAGGACTACCAGCAAGGCGTCAAAGCCGTCTGGCATCACCTGAACGAAGCCAAGCCTGCCGATGGCAAAACGCTACAGCCGCCCATGTCCACACTGGCCATTGCCGCTGGCCGCAAAGAAAAAATCCGCCCCGGCGATGTACTGGGCGCGCTGACTGGCGATGCCGGTTTCAAGGGCGAACAGATCGGCAAAATCAATGTGTTTGATTTTTCGACCTTTGTTGCAGTCGACCACAATATTGCCGATGAAGCCTGCAAGCGGCTTTCCAACAGCAATATCAAGGGCAAGCGTTTCAAAGTACGGCTGATGGACGAATAAATCGCGCGCGGAGATACACGCTCAAAACAAAGGCCCGGATCATCACTACTCCGGGCCTTTGTTTTGTGTGCGATGTTCAGCTGATTTGCTGCAGCAGTGGCACCAATTGCGCCATATGGGTAAACGCCGTTACACCGGCCGGAACAGCGTCTTGCTGGCCATGCGGCTGGTAATACAAGGCGTGCATGCCCGCGCCCAATGCGGCCTGGATGCCCGTTGGGCTGTCTTCTACGACGGCGCAAGCGGCAGCGTCAACGCCCAGTTCTTGAGCAACATGCAGGAACAAAGCGGGATCAGGCTTCCATTTGCCCACGTCGTACGCGCTGTAAATGCGCTCGCCAAATAACTCCGCCAAGCCAGTGATTTCAAGCGCGTGGCGAATTTTGGCGGCAGGGCCGTTGGAGACCAGACAAAACGGCAAATGCAGTTGATCAAGCATTTCAATGACGCCGGGCATGACTTCCAGTTCGGCATCAAACAGTTCGACCACGCGGGCGCGATAGCGGGCTTCGAAATCATCGGGCAACGGCTGGCCTATCCGCCGGGCCAAATCAGCCGCAATGGGCGCGAATTTGATGCCGCGATAACGCTGCACCATGCCGTCTATGGTCTCGTCCAGCTGCGGCAAGAGTTCGAGAAAGGCCTGGTTGCACAGTTTTTCACTGTCTACCAGCGTGCCATCCATATCAAAACAAACGAGTTTTACTGCGGGCATAGGCGAAGAATGTCGGGAAAGAAATTGTCGAAAAACCGGCAGGCTTACATGCGGCCGGTGCGACAAGAATAACATCCGCAGTGCCAGAGCGACCTGATCAGGTCATGTGCTGCGCAACCGAGCGCATGACTTCTTCACCAAATAGCGTATGAATTTCAGGCTGCAGCAACGCCAGCATGCTGAAAGCGGTGCCGGTATCCATGAAGCGATCTGCGGCATTGCGACAGCTGGCTTCGTCTTCCCACACTAGCCGGTCGAAAAAGTAACCATCGCCTTCGTACATCTCGTAGGCGACAAAACCCGCCTGTACCCGCAACCAGGCCAGCATGTCATTGGTGAGAGACACAAATACGTCATATGAATTTGGATCTTTCAACCGAGACTGTACTAATTGAACAAACATGAAAACTCCGGGAAATAAATTGCAATAGTCCAATCATCGCAGTTTAGCCCGCTGCGGGTATTTTTGCTGTGACCGAGGACGTGACATTTCGTAACTTCCTAAAAATCAGGACAAAAAAAAGCATGCGCCGTTCTGGCTGCATGCTTTTTTGCTGGCTAACGAGCGCTTACCTGGTCGTCGTCGCCGAAGCATTTTTGGGCTTTTTGGCGCTGGTCGGCGGCGCCAGTTGCCAAGTGCCATCTGCCGCTTTGCAATAGGATGGGGTCATGGTGTCGTTCTGGATCTTGCTCTTGAACGCCAGGACCAGCGCCCGGCAACTCACGCCATCGCGCTCAAAATCACGCGTGGGTGTGATCTCTACCGAAGTTGGTGTGGAACTGGGCTGATCCACGTTGCTCCAGTTTTCCTTTTCTCCGATCTTGCTGTTGGCCAGCGCATCCTGGATGGTTTTGTTCAGACTGGTGATTTCATCTGGCTTCAGCCGGGCCAGCGGCGTGTCACTCATGAAGCCAAGGCCGGCTGCATGGCTGGTAACAGCTAGCGTTGCTAGCAGAGCCATTGCAATGGCCATTTGACGAATCGAACGCATCAAGCAAATTCCTTTTGGTGGGCTAGCCCGGATTTTAAAACGTCGTACATACCTTTCATAGCGGTTATAGCCCATCTCGCCGCGCAGCTACACCAGAAAATCTGCGGTGTAATCTGCTTCGGTACGTGCGACAAGCCGACCGGAGCGACACGCTTTGGAGAAAAGGTCGTAATCGCGTTCGACCTGGTCGGCGTAAGCCATTGAATATTTGCCAATGGCAACCGCCATGCTGTCGCTTTTACCCAGGTAACCGGCCACTTCCGTTGCCAGACCACCGGCCCTTGCATGTGCCCGCGCCAGGACCCAGCCGCAGGAGCGTGCATAGCCTTTGAGTATGGTGGAGTCGAACAATTCAACCTGCGGCGAGACTTTCATGTCCCGCAACTGGCGCAAATAGAAGTGCCGCCCTGATGGCCCGGTTGACCAGCCCAGGAAAATATCGCTGGAAGCCTGCATCAGGCGCTGCCCTTCCACCACCCTTCGCCCCTGATGCTGGAACGGGGTCTTGGGTTTGACATACGGCGCCAGCACCGAATCGCGGGCTTCCTTGATTTGCAGGAACAACGGCTCGCCCTGACTGCCTATCATCAAGGCGATCAAGCAGCGGGTACCGACGCTACCCACCCCAACCACCTTGAAGGCCATGTCATGCAGCGTGAAGCGTTCCAGTAATTGCCGGTGGCTGGCCGAAATCGTGCCCGAATACTCTTTGTACAGTTTTTTGATCAACGCTTCCGGACTGCCCAGTTGCACCCAGTCATCCACTTCATCAAACAGGCTGGTGTTGCCGTGAATATGAAACACACCAGGAGGCGCATCGCGGATTTTCCAGACGCCGTCTTTCATCACGCCCAGTTTTGGCAGCAGCTCCTCGCTACTGCGCCGGTCGGCTTTGGCCATACCCTCGCGCACCAACCGCCGCCCTTCGGCAGTCTTGGCGCTTTCCAGAATTCGCTCAAACGTGATCTGGTCATACCAGGTTTCCAGCGCGCCCATTTCTGCGTATTCGAGCGTTTTTTGCCGATAGGACTCCGCCACAATATAAGCCGTTTCTTCGGCGGCTGAGTCACCGTGCCCGAGGTGGCGGGCGGCCACGGCAAAACTGGCGGCCAGACGCTTCAGATCCCACTCCCAAGGCCCGGGATGGGTTTCATCAAAGTCATTTACGTCAAACAACAAATTGCGTTCTGGCGTGGCAAAGCCGCCAAAATTGGAGAGATGACAATCGCCACAGATTTGCATCTGGATGCCGGAGTCAGGTGTGCCTGCCAGATCATGTGCCTGCAAAATTGCACTGCCGCGGAAAAACGCAAACGGTGACACCAGCATGCGCGCGTAACGCAACGGCACCAGTTTGGTCACGCGCCCTTCGCTATTGGCCTCAAGCAACGCCAACGGATCGCGATCCGTATTGCCAGTCTTGTGGTGACTGCTGCGTTTGGTTTGCTTGCGTGCTTCGATCCCGATCGCTTTGCGCTGTTCCAGGGTGGCTTCTTCGTTTGGCATGCGTTGTGAACTCCATTGACTGGCAACTGCACCGTGCCCGAGGCATAGATGGCTGGCTGATTCATCATCATAGTCAGACAAGGGCAGTTTGCGAACTTTGCACCTGGTTCTACCGGCAGCCAGTACAACCGGCCATATCATTAAAGATGGGCTAATCCGGAAACAACACCGAGGCAGTCAGACGCACGCCCCAGCCCGGCACGCTATCCGGGCGCGCAATCCAGTATTTGCCTTCGACACCCAGCATGGCTTTCTGGCTACCAAATGAAAACATTTTGCTCAGGCCGGCGCTCACGGGCACGGTCCACACTTTATCCACCCAATCGTAGGTGGTTTCGGAACCTACCGACCATGTCAGCCCGGAGCTTTGAGTGAAGGCCATAAACGGTTGAAAGGCCGAGGTGCTGGCGTTGCCGTGCAAAGCCGGAATGGTGTACGACCAGATATGGTTGGCCTCCACGCCCCAACTCCAGCTCTGGTTTTGCATCATGACAATGCCGGAGGGGCCGCCGCCCCAGCGGGTCAGCGGTGCGGTGGAAACCAGTGTGTTGTCGCCCAGAAAAGCAGTCCCGCCGCCGGCGATCCAGCCACTCTCAGGGACTTTGGCCGGCAGCACCAAAACGTTCTGCACGTCTTGACCGGTGCCGTAGGGGTTGGAGCCGGGCAACAAGTCAGACTGCCCGCCGTTGAGCAAGGGCTGGGTCACCAGGCTCCATTGGCTATTCAATAAATAGGCAGCTGCGCCCGGTTCGGTGCTTTTGCTGCCCCAGCCAGTGTTGGTACTGCTATTACCCAGACGGGATGCCACCAGCGTTGCGCCGGGCTGCATGGACATATCGGGAACAAAACCGTCGCCCAAGGCAACAGCAGGCAAAATGCCGGAAAGACTACTCACCAGCGCGCACCGGACCCTTAGCTTGAACAAGCCTTGTCGCATACGCATCTCCCGGCTCATTGCACCTGGGACTGGCGAGTGAGTCCGTTTTTTTTATCGATCTTGTTGTGTGGGCAGCAAGGCCGGGTTGATCAGCCTTGTGCACCTCATTAATGCTCATTCCTAAAGCTAGACGCTTGTAAGACTGGTCGCGAGGCAGTCTGGTTGTGAAACAACGCCGCTGGTCAGGAAGTCCCCTCGCCATTGGCCGGTTTGGCTGGCGCCGGATACCACTGGCCTTTGGGCACGAGTACCGCTTGATGCGGTTGCTCCTCGAAATGCGGCGACATGATCTGTACGCCCCAGGTGTTGAACTCGTCCTGGATATTGGCATGCAGCACAGACAAGGTTCCGGCCCGCCCCATCGGATCTGGCGTGTGGGCAAACAGTTGATATTCCACGTAAAAGTCCGACAGCGCGCGTTGCAACACATAAGGCGCTGGCGTTGCTGCCAGCCCAGGCGTCTTTTGCGCGGCGGCCTCCAGCATGGCATGTACCTGCCGCCATGGCGTGTCGTAACCGATGGTCACGGTCGTGGACAAGAGCGACCCGGTTGCGCCGGCGGCACGGGTGTAGTTGTGGATGGTATTGCCCACTACCACCGCGTTCGGGATGGTGATTTCCTCTTTGCGCAGCGTCAGTAATTTGACCGACAAAGTAGAAAGCTCAGTCACCACGCCTGTGGTTTCGCCGATCGCCACCAGATCTCCTTTGGTCAGCGCCCGCGAATAAATCAGCACCATGCCGCTCATAAGCTGGTTCACAATCCCCGCCGACCCCAGCGTGATCATGAAGCCGAACAGCACCGACAAGCCCTTGAACACGTCACTTTGCGAGCCGGGAATATACGGGTAGGCAAACGTCAGCCCCAGCGCCCATACCATCACCGATACCATGCGGCGCGTGGCACCGGCGGTATCCGGATGCAAGCCGGGGATTTCCATGCGCCCTTTCTGCACCGCCTCGAACACCCGGGCAATGATGTCTTGCACCGCCCTTGTGATCAGCAAGATCACCACCACGGTGATCACGCCCGGTACTGCGCTCACAAAGCCTTCGGCAATACGTGTCAGCAGATCCACCAGAAAGCCGCCCATGCGATCACCCAGTGGTTGGGTCAGCACGAACTGCTTGAGCACGAATACCAACCAGACATACAACAAAGTCAGCAATGCAAAGGCGGAACAAATCTGGATCAACCGATGCGCCAGTTGTACCGAGGCGCCCAGCCAGTCAAACCCTGTGGTTGCTTCGGCTTCATCATGGCGTTTCTGCAAACGCTCACACCAGCGCAGCAGTATTTTGCGTAAACGGCCCAGCCCCCACACGGCCATTGCCAGCACGGCAACGGCCAGCAATGTCGCCACAATGCCGTGGATCAGATTGGGCCAATGCATGCCTTCTTTGCGCACGGCCAGTACCGTTTTGAGATTACTTTCGGTATCCGTGGCAAAAGCCTCAAAGGGCCGGCGATCGCCGGGGTTTTGGTCATTAGGCAAGAGTGAGAACAGCAGCCGGTCGCCCAACTGGAATACCGTGACCTGGATATTGCCAAACAGCACCTGAATGCGATTGAGGGGCAGATCCAGATCGGATTCCTTCAGGCTTTCCAGCACGGCTTGCGCGCGTTGTGCCCGCACCGCTGGAGTCGCTCCCGCCAGATCGTCGCGGAACTGGACGATGGTCCGGTTCATATAGCGAAAGTCGGCCGGTTCTGGCGCTGAGGCCATCGGCGCGGAAGCCGAATGCTCGACGATGGAAATCGGATTGGCGGCCCATGTCGGGACGTTCATTACCAACAACATAAGTGCAAGGCACTGGATCAAGCGACGCATGTGCGTGATATTCCCGCAGAATCGATAAGGTTCTAGATAGTTCAAGTTCAAGCCAGGGGAGGCGATTACGGAATAGTTCGAATGATCGCGCCGGGAACCCTGGCATTTTTTGAGCCCCCTGAATATCAAATAGCATATAAACAGGGCTGCTTGCTTACGTTTCGCCTGCAAGGACTGTTAGAAACGTCGCGTAGATGCGACAAAGCCCGGCGAAGCTGCTTCGTCGGGCTTTGGGAAATACCTTGCTGACTGGCGTTGGAGTGCTCAGCCGGTCGTGGTCTGCATCAGTGCTTTATGCCGCAGCAATCGCCTGCGGCCCGCGTGGATTTTTGTGATGCAACACCACCGTAAGCACCACGCCCGCCGCTGCAGCAATGGCCGCCACAAAGAAAATGGCCGGGTAGCCATAGCCACCAATAATCAAGCCAGCAACCGGCCCGATCAAGCCTAGAGCCACATCCAGAAACACCGAATACGCCCCCAGCGCAGCACCACGGCTGGCAGCGGGCACCAATGCCACGGCTTCGACACCCAACGCCGGGAATACCAGCGAGAAACCGATGCCGGTCAGCGCTGCGCCGACCAGCGCCATGGTGGGCGTCAGCGCGGTCCACAACAGGGTAAGCCCAATGCACTCCACCACAAATGACACAATCGCCACTTTGAAGCCGCCGTAGCTGTTGATGCTGCGCGCAAATATCAGACGCGTCGCGACAAAACACAGACCGAACATGCTCAGCGTGAACGCCGCATTGGGCCAGTGGCGGCTGGCGTAGAACAACGTCACAAATGTGGCGATGGTGCCGAATCCGGCCGAACCAAGCGCCAGCCCCGTGCCATAAGCGAACACTTTGCCCAGCACGCTGCGAAACGGCAGGCGCTCACCATGCACAATCGGTGAAGCTGTGCGCGGCAGCGCCAAGGCAACACCAAGCACGCCCAGCAGCATGACCACGATGCCGATCACGGCAAAGCCAAACTGGTGCGTGAGCATAACGCCCAGCGGCGCACCGACGGCCAATGCGCCATAGGTGGCGACACCATTCCAGGAAATAACCTTGGCGGTATGCTGCGCACCCACCGTACCGATGCCCCAGGTAATGGCGCCGGTACCACAGCAGCTTTCAGCAAAACCCAGGATCAGACGCCCCACCAACAACAAGGCAAAACTCACGCCTGGCATATGGCTGGTCAGCGCGGCCAGCAGCATGAACACGCCACTGACACCCGCGGCGGCCAAGCCATATAACACGGTACGTTTGGCGCCCAGGTTATCCGACATTCGCCCAGCCTGCGGGCGACTGGCCAGCGTGGCCAGATACTGCGCGCTGATCACCAGCCCCGCCAATACCGAGCCGAAACCCAGATCCAGATGGACATAAGAAGGCAGCACCGCCAGCGGAATACCGATGGTGAGATAAGCAATGAAAGTGAACATCACAATGCTGACGACACGCCGGGTGACGCCTGCTTCGGCGGCGGTATCGGGCAATTGGGTAGAGCTGGAATCTGAAGACATGACACAACGCTATAACGAGAAAATGAAGGGCACTCAAGGCCTTGCACAACGCGGCCATTCACTGGACCGGTCGGTTTGATGCAAAGCAACATAAAGCGCACTCCCGAATGATAGGCCGAAATCCGCCAGCGCTGTATCATCCGCGCACGAAATTAGTATTTCGTCATATTACAACTTGTACAAAACCGCTGCGGAAGACCTCAAGGAACCTCTGAACGGGTTCTTTGGGAGCAGCGTTTGCGCCAAATCGGGATGATCTGTTGACCCGTTGCTGTGCCCCAAGGCCAGGCGCCTTTGGGCACAGCAACGGCGCGGCAGGCACCCGATTTCGCGCAAACCCGCAGGGACAGTCCGTTGCGGGCTGCTTGCTGTGTTGCAGGCCCTGAACAGGTAATGGGCCTGTCATACAGGCTGACGCCGCGCTCCATCCCGCAAAGGACCGTCGCTGCCCCAAAAAACTTGTTCAAAGGTTCCCGTATGCCTTATCTCGCCATCATCACCGTCGTCTGGGCGCTGTCTTTCAATCTGATTGGCATCTTTCTGGCCGGTCATGTCGATAGTGATTTTGCCGTGCTCACCCGCGTGGCCATTGCCGGGCTGGTCTTTCTGCCATTTACGGCCTGGAACGGCATTGCCGGCATGCGCAAGCTGGGCACCATGGCGGCTGGCGCGCTGCAGTTTGGCGTGACTTATCTGCTGTTGTATCGCTCTTTTCATTTTGTCAGCGTGGCAGAGGTGCTGCTGTTTACCATCTTCACGCCGATCTACATCACGCTGCTGGACGATCTGCTGCAACGCCGCTTCAATCCGCGCGCCTTTGCTGCGGCGCTGGTGGCAGTGATTGGCTCGCTGATCATTCGATACGACCACATCGACAGCAACGCCCTCACCGGCTTTTTGCTGCTACAAGCGGCCAATCTGACCTTTGCCGCCGGCCAGGTTGGATACCGCCGTCTGGTTGCCCGTTACCCGAGCGACCTGCCGCAATATCGCTCGTTTGGTTATTTCTTTCTCGGCGCGTTGATCGTCGCCCTGCCCTCGTTCCTGATCTTTGGCAACGCGGCCAAATTGCCCGCAACCCTTGACCAGTTTGCCGTGCTGGCGTTCCTGGGACTGATCTCGTCAGCGCTGGGTTTTTACTGGTGGAACAAAGGCGCGTGCATGGTCGATGCCGGTACGCTAGGCGCCATGAACAACATGCATATTCCAGTGGGCTTGCTCATCAATCTGGCGTTCTTCAACCAGCATGCGGATATCCCAAGGCTGGTGATTGGCGGACTGGTGATGCTTGCGGCGCTGTGGATTAACCGGCGCGGCTGGCAGCATTGAGGGCGAGGTAACGCGCGAAGGCTATCGGCCCGAATAAATGAAAAAAGCCTCCAGTTTCGGAGGCTTTTTTGCTGCTACGTTCATGCGTATTGCGGATTTACTTTGCCGATGCGGTTTGCGTCATTTCAGACGCTTCCCAGCCACCGCCCAATGCTTTGATCAACAACACGTTGGCGGTAAAGCGCCGCTGCCGCACGTTCAGCGCATTGCTTTGCGCGTTCAGCAACGCAGCCTGCGTCGTCGCCACATTCACATAGGTCGCAGTTCCGGCTTTGTACTGATTGAACGCCAGATCGGCCGAATCTTGCGCCGCATGCACCGTCATTTCCTGGGTTTTGGCTTCGTCTTCCAGAATCCGCAGCGCGGCCAGATTGTCTTCTACTTCCTGCAAGCTACCCAGCACGGTCTGGCGATATTCTGCCACCACCGCGTCGTATTGGGCTTCAGCTTCGTTTTTACCGGCACGCAGCAAACCGCCTTCAAAGATCGGCTGCGTCAGCCCGGCCCCGAGCGACCAGATACGGCTGGGCAAATTAAACAAATCGGCAAAGTTGTTGCCTTGATAACCACCGGTGGCAGAGAGCGTCAGCGCTGGATACATAGCCGCAGTGGCGACGCCGACGTTGGCATTGGCTTGGGCGACGGCACGTTCTGCCGCAGCGATATCCGGGCGACGTTCCAGCAACTGAGAAGGCAAACCGGCCGGGATACCTGGCAAGTTCGCGGCCAGGGTTTCTTCTGGCAGCGTGAAGTTGGACGGAGCCTTGCCAATCAAAATGGCAATGGCGTGTTCCAGCTGCGCCCGCGAAACGCCCAAGTCAGTCAGTGAAGCCTGCGCCGCATACAACTGCGTTTGCGCTTGCGCCACGTCAGCACGTGTCACGATGCCGGCTTTGTACTGGTTCTGCGTCAGCGTCAGCGACTTCTGGTAAGCGGCGACGGTCTGTACGTACAACGCCTTTTGCCCATCCAGCACGCGCAGCTGGAAATAATCCTGCGCCAGTGTGGCTTGTGCCGACAACAAAGCCCCAGCCAGATTAGCTGCGCTGGCTTGCGTGCTGGCGTCTTGCGCTTCTACCTGGCGGCGGACCTTACCCCAGATATCCGGTTCCCAGCTGGCATCGAGCACCGTGCCATAGTTGTTCTTGATGGCGGTGCGGTTGGATGTGGTGGCGCCTGCTCCACCGGTACCGCTCACGGTACTGGTGTTGCTCTGGCTGCGACCGGCGGACAGATCCAGCCCGGCCGTGGGCCAGAATGCGGCGCGGGCCACGTCACCAGCGGCCTGGGCCTGCCGATACTGCGCCTCGAACTGCTTCACGTTCTGGTTGCTGATCTGGACTTGTTCCATCAGACCGTTGAGCGTCGGGTCACCGTAGGCTTCCCACCATTTGCCGCGCGGTGTCAGATCTTGCGGGTTGGCTGGTTTAAAGCCTGCCGCCTCCTTGAACGCGGTACCAGCATCGACCTGGGGCGCGCCTTTGTAGTCAGGGCCAACGGCACAACCAGTCAAGGCGGTGACGATGGCAAGGGTCATCAGGCTGATTTGTAGTTTTCGGTTCATTTAGCGGACTCCTGCTCCACTTTGCGCGTCAAAGGTCGTTTGGGTTTCAGTGCGGCCCATGCGGCGCAAACACCAGAGACGGAAACGATCCAGGTAGAGATACATTACGGGTGTGGTGTACAGCGTCAGTATCTGGCTCACCACCAGACCACCAACGATCGAGATGCCTAACGGCTGACGCAGCTCGGCGCCATCGCCATGTCCCAGCGCCAGCGGAATGGCCCCAAGAATGGCCGCCATGGTGGTCATCATGATCGGCCGAAAGCGCAACATGCAGGCGTGAAAGATGGCATCACGCGAACTCATGCCCTGGCGACGCTCTGCATCCAGCGCAAAGTCGATCATCATGATGGCGTTCTTTTTAACGATACCGATCAGCAACAGCACACCAATCAACGCCACGATGGTGAATTCAGTTTTGAACAACATCAGCGCCAACAGTGCCCCGACACCTGCCGAAGGGAGCGTCGACAAGATGGTGATCGGATGCACGTAGCTCTCATACAAGATGCCCAGCACGATATAAACCGCCACAATGGCGGACAGAATGAGCCACTTCTGAGAGTCATTGGACTGCTGGAAAGCGGCGGCGCTACCGGCAAAACTGCCGTGTATCGACGACGGCACGCTCAGCCGGTTCATGGCGTCTTCAATGGCCGTCTGCGCTTCAGACAATGACGTTCCCGGGTCCAGATTGAACGAGATCGTCGCCGCCACAAATTCGCCTTGGTGGTTCACTGCCAGCGGCGTAAATGTCGGCGCATAGCTTGCCACGGTCGACAACGGCACCTGCGCCCCAGTCGAGCTGATGATGTAGATATTCTTTAGCGCTTCCGGGCTCTGCCAGTATTGCGGGGCAACTTCCATCACTACGTGGTACTGGTTTAGCGGCTGGTAAATGGTGGAGACCTGCCGCTGGCCGAATGCGTCATTGAGCACCGAATCAACCTGACTCACCGTCAGCCCCAGCCGCGCAATGGCATCGCGATTGAGCGTCAGCGTGGTCTGCAAACCTTTGTCTTGCTGGTCGGTGTTTACATCTTTGAGAATGTCGACATTGGCCAGCGCATTCTGGATTTTCGGCTGCCATTCGCGCAGCACGGCCAGGTCATCGGCTTGCAAGGTGTATTGATACTGGGCGTTAGAGCTTCGGCCACCCACGCGAATATCCTGGACTGATTGCAAGAACAACTTCGCGCCCGGTTCGTTGGCCAGTTTGTCGCGCAGCCGTGCAATCACCGCATCGGACGAGAGCTTGCGTTCGGCCAATGGCTTGAGCGAGACAAACATGAAACCACTGTTGCGCTGGCCACCGCCGGTATAAGCCACCACCGAATCGACCGCCGGATCGTTTTTTACAATCCGGGTAAAGTCGGCCATTTTCAGGCGCATGGCCTGGAACGAAATGCTCTGGTCCGCCTGCACGTTGCCGGTAATGCGGCCGGTATCTTGCTGCGGGAAGAACCCTTTGGGGATCACCACGTACAGATACACGTTCAGGCAAATGGTGATCAGCAGAATCAGCATGGTCAGCGGGCCGTGCAGCAAAATCCACGTGAGCGAGCGCCGATACCCGTTTTGCATCCCGTTGAAGATGCGTTCGCTCAGGCGATACAAGCGGCCATGTTCTTTGCGCTCGGCGCGCAGCAGGCGCGAACACATCATTGGCGTGGTGGTCAGCGAAACGACCAGCGACACCAGAATGGCCACCGACAGTGTCACCGCAAATTCTCGGAACAACCGCCCGACAATCCCGCCCATCATCAAAATCGGAATAAACACCGCCACCAGCGAAATGCTCATGCTGATAACCGTAAAACCCACCTCGCGCGCACCGGCCATGGCTGCCTGGAACGGTTTCATGCCCTCTTCGATATGCCTGGATACGTTTTCCAGCACCACGATGGCGTCATCCACCACAAAACCGGTGGCGATGGTCAATGCCATCAGCGACAGGTTATTCAGGCTGAATCCGCACAGATACATCGCAGCAAAGGTGGCGATCAATGACACCGGCACGGCCACCGCCGGAATCAATGTCGCGCGACCATTTCGCAGGAATAAAAACACCACCATGATCACCAGCGCTACCGAGATGATCAGCGTGCGCTCCACTTCAGACAGCGAGGCGCGGATGGTCGGCGAGCGATCCATGGCTACGGCGACGTTAATTGCCGCCGGAATTTGCGCCGTCAGGCCCGGCAGTTCAGCATTCACCCGATCCACTGTTTCGATGATGTTAGCGCCAGGCTGCCGCCGTAAAATCAGCAGTACCGAAGGTTTGCCATTGGCCGAACCCGCGTTGCGCACATCCTGCACCGAGTCTTTAACCTCGGCCACATCTGCCAGGCGCACCGCGTTGCCGTTTTTGTAACTGACAATGAGCGGCAAATATTCTTTGGCGGTTTTGGCCTGGTCGCTGGCGTAAATCTGCCAGTGCCGATCACCGTCTTCGGTCTGTCCTTTGGGGCGATTGGCGTTGGCGGCTGATAGCGCAGTGCGCACGGTTTCCAGCGACACACCGTACTGGTTCAGCTGCAGCGGATTCAATTCCACCCGTACCGCCGGCAGCGAACTGCCGCCCACGTCCACCTGCCCAACACCATCAATCTGCGACAGCTTTTGCGCCAGGATGGTCGAGGCTGCGTCATACATCTGGCCCTGACTCAGGGTGTCCGAGGTCAGCGCCAGAATCATGATCGGCGCGTCGGCCGGGTTGACTTTGCGATAGGTTGGATTGCTCGGCATGCCGGTCGGCAACAAACTGCGAGCGGCATTGATGGCCGCTTGCACATCGCGCGCCGCACCGTTGATATCGCGATTCAGATCAAACTGCAGCGTCACCCGGGTAGAACCGAGCGAGCTGGAAGACGTCATCTCCGTCACGCCCGCAATGCGGCCCAGCGCACGTTCCAGCGGTGTCGCCACCGTGGCGGCCATTGTATCCGGGGAAGCGCCGGGCAAGCTGGCGGAAACAGAGATCGTCGGGTAATCCACCTGCGGCAAGGGCGACACGGGCAACAACAGGAACGACACGGCACCAGCCAATGCAATACCAACGGTCAGCAATGTGGTGGCAACCGGGCGCTTGATGAAAGTAGATGAAAAACTCATCAGCGCACGTCCGTTGACGCGGTAGTGGTGCCGCCGTCGCGTTGCGCCTTCCAGTTACGGAAACGCAGGCTGACGCGGTCAAACCACAGGTAAATGACTGGCGTGGTAAACAGGGTGAGCAACTGGCTGACCAGCAAACCGCCCACCATGGTTACGCCCAGCGGGTGACGCAATTCGGAACCCACGCCCGTGCCCAGCATCAGCGGTAAAGCGCCCAGCAACGCGGCCATGGTGGTCATCAGAATCGGCCGGAAGCGCAGCAAACATGCCTGATAGATGGCCTCACGCGGCGGCTTGCCTTCGTCACGCTCTGCCTGCAAGGCAAAGTCGATCATCATGATGGCGTTTTTCTTGACGATGCCAATCAACAGCACGATACCGATGATGGCAATCACGCTCAGATCAGTGCGCGCCAGCAACAGCGCCAGCAGTGCGCCGATACCAGCCGACGGCAAGGTCGACAGAATGGTGATCGGATGGATATAGCTCTCGTACAACACGCCCAGCACGATATACATCGTGACAATCGCCGCCAGAATCAGCCACAGCTCGTTGGACAGTGCCGCCCGGAAAGCCAGCGCAGCGCCCTGAAAGCTGGTTTCCACCGCCGCTGGCATGCCGATTTCTTGCTCGGCCTGGTCGATCAGTTTCACCGCTTCACCCAGCGATGCGCCCGGCGCCAGGTTAAACGACACGGTAGACGACGGGAACTGCGACAGATGGTTGATCACCAGAGGGGTGTTTTTCTCCACCACCTTGGCCACCGCCGACAACGGTACTTGCACGCCGTTGGTGCCAGCCACGTGTAGATTCTCCAGCGATTGCGGACCGACAGCCTGTTCAGGCGAGGCTTCCAGAATCACGCGGTACTGGTTGGCCTGGGTGTAGATAGTGGAAATCATGCGCTGGCCGTAGGCACTGTAGAGCGCGTTATCAATCGCCGCTGGGGTAATGCCCAGGCGCCCTGCCGCGTCGCGATCAATATCCACGTACGCCTGCAAACCTTTGTCTTGCAAATCGCTGGTCACGTCCGCCAGTTGCGGCAGCGTGGCCAGTTTGGCTACCAGCTTGGGCGTCCATTCGCTCAGCTGGTTGATGTCCGCAGTTTGCAGCGTGAACTGATACTGCGTACGCGCTACGCGATCTTCAATGGTCAGATCCTGCACCGGCTGCATGAACAGCGAGATACCCTCGACCTTGGCTACTTCCGGCTGCAAGCGGCGAATCACATCGGTAGCAGACGAACTGCGCTGATCGTGCGGCTTCAGGTTGATCAAGAAACGGCCACTGTTGAGCGTGGCGTTAACGCCATCTACCCCGATAAACGAAGACAGCGAATCCACATCCGGGTCTTTCAGGATGACATCAGCCAGCGCCTGCTGCCGCTGCGCCATCGCGGTAAACGACACCGATTGCGAAGCGTCCGAGATACCCTGAATCACGCCGGTATCCTGCACCGGGAAGAAACCCTTGGGCACGAACACATACAGCAACGCAGTCAGCGCAATCGTGCCCACTGCAACGGTCAGCGTCATACGCTGATGGTCCAGCACCCAGGTCAGCATCTTGCCGTAGCGGGCAATGACGTTATCAAAGAACGCGCCCATGCTGTGATAGAAGCGGCTTTGTTTTTCTTCCGGCGTGTGCTTGAGCAAACGCGCGCACATCATCGGCGTGAGCGTGAGTGAGACGACTGCAGAAATAAGGATCGATACCGCCAGGGTAATGGCGAATTCGCGGAACAAGCGCCCCACTACATCGCCCATAAACAGCAGCGGAATCAACACGGCGATCAGCGAAAAAGTCAGCGAGATAATGGTGAAGCCAATTTGCTCGGCGCCCTTGAGCGCAGCCTTCATCGGCTCTTCGCCCTCTTCGATATAACGCGAGATATTTTCGATCATCACGATGGCGTCATCGACCACAAAACCGGTGGCGATAGTCAGCGCCATCAGCGTCAGGTTGTTGATCGAGAACCCGCACATATACATCACGCCAAATGTGCCCACCAAAGACAGCGGCACTGCCACACTCGGGATAATGGTGGCAGGCACGTTGCGCAAGAACACGTAGATGACCAGCACCACCAGCGCAATCGCCAGCAGCAGTTCAAACATGGTGTCCAGCACGGATGCGCGGATGGTCGTGGTACGGTCAGTCAGCACTTGCACCTGCACCGCGCCAGGCAACGTAGCCTGCAACGATGGCAGCAGTTGCTTGATGCTATCGACCACCTGAATGACGTTGGCCCCAGGCTGGCGCTGGATATTCACCAGAATGGCCGGTTTTTCGTTGGCCCAGGCCGCCAGGCGGGTGTTCTCGGAGCCATCGACAATGGTTGCGACATCCGACAAGCGAATCGCTGCGCCATTTTTGTATGCCAGCACCAGGCTGTTGTACTCGGCCGCCGACTTGAGCTGGTCGTTGGCATCAATGGTTGAGGCACGCATCGGGCCATCAAAACTGCCCTTGGCCTGATTGGTATTGGCGTTGCCAATGGCAGTGCGCACGTCCTCGATATTCAGCCCGTACGATGCCAATTGCTGCGGATTCGCCTGAATCCGCACCGCCGGACGTTGCCCGCCGGACAAACTCACCAGACCTACGCCCGGCAATTGCGAAATCTTTTGCGCCAGTCGCGTATCCACCAGGTCTTCGACCTTGGGCAGCGTCATGGTGCCGGAGGTCACTGCCAGCGTCATGATTGGCGTATCGGCCGGATTCACCTTGCTGTAAATCGGCGGCATCGGCAGATCGGTCGGCAACAAATTGCTGGCTGCGTTGATCGCGGCTTGCACTTCTTGTTCAGCCACATCCAGGCCAATCGCCAGATTGAACTGCAAAGTAATAACCGAGGCACCGCCGGAGTTCACCGACGACATCTGGTTCAGCCCAGGCATCTGCCCGAACTGGCGTTCGAGCGGCGCGGTAATCGATGACGTTGTGACGTCCGGGCTGGCGCCAGGGTATAGCGTTACCACCTGAATGGTCGGGTAGTCGACTTCCGGCAACGCAGAAATCGGCAAAAAGCGCATGGCCACCAAACCGGCCAGCAAGATGGCGACCATCAGCAACGACGTTGCTACTGGCCGCAGAATAAACAGGCGTGAGGGATTCATTTATGGCTCCGGAACAGGGGACGATCAGACCGACTCATCGCCTTATTCCTGGCTCTGCTTGTGTTTCCACGCGCCACTGGCTCGCATGCCGTGCGGGCCACTACCACGATGCGCATGCGGCTTTTGTCCTGCCACACCACTCGCATTGGGCGAGATCACCTCAACCGGCGAGCCTTCCTTGAGCTTGTCGCCGCCGTCGATCACCACCGTTTCGCCGGGCTTGAGGCCAGACTCCACACCTACATTGTCACCATCGACTGGGCCAAGCGTAATCGGCCGGGCCGAGACGGTTTGGTCATCGCCCACCACAAACACAAAGGTGCCCGCAGTACCGCGCTGCACGGCGGCGCTCGGCAAAATGGTGGCGTCATGGCGCGTCTCCACCAGCAAGCGCGCGTTCACAAACTGGTTGGGGAACAGCGAACCATCGGTATTCGGGAACACGGCTTTCAGTTTCACCGTGCCGGTAGTGGTGTCGATCTGGTTATCCAGTGACAGCAATTTACCGCTCGCCAGCTTGATGGTCTGGCCACGATCAAAGGCATCTACCGCCAGCGTCTGGCCATTGTTGACCTGCTGCAACACCGCCGGCAGGTTGGTTTCGGGAATGGTAAACATGACGGAAATCGGCGTGACCTGGTTAATCACCACCAAGCCATTGGTATCCGCCGCATGCACCATATTGCCCGGATCGACCTGGCGCAAACCGATACGGCCGGACGCAGGCGCGGTCACTTTGGTGTACGACAACTGCAACTTGGCGCTATCCACCGCCGCCTGGTCGGCCTTGACCGTGCCTTCGTATTGCTTGACCAGCGCCTGTTGCTGATCAACCTGTTGCTTAGAGATAGATTCTTGCGTCAGCAGCGTCTGATAACGCGCCAGATCTTGTTGGGCACCCAGCAATTGCGCTTGATCGCGCAGCAACTGGCCTTGTGCTTGCGCGACGGTAACGGCAAACGGCGCTGGATCAATCTGCGCCAGCACCTGACCTTCTTTCACTACCTGGCCTTCCGTGAACAACACTTTTTGCAGCAAGCCATCGACCCGCGTGTGCACGATCACGCTATTGGCTGGCGTCACAGTACCCAAGCCAGTGAGATAAACGTTCAGATCACCCGCATGTACTTTGCGCGCCTGCACCGGCATCGGCGCCCCGCCCGCTCCAGCCGCACCCCCGCGACGACCACCGCCGGCCTGGGCCGCAGCGCCTGGCTTGGCGTTATGGATGAAGTACCCGGCACCGGCCACCACCACCACGGCGGCAAGCAGCCACGGCCACACGCGGCGACGGGACTGGGGCTGAAAACTGGAAGCGGAAACTACAGGCGGGTTTTGGTGCTGGTCAGCAGACATGAGGTAATCCAGTGTTATCCGGTGCGGCCCTTCAACGGGCTTAATAACCACTCGCGCTGCCGTCCGGACTTCTTGTGCCGGTAAAGCGGGCGCTTGTTACTCTGCTTGCAACCCGGCAACAGCCGGGACGATGGGGCGAGCGGCTCTAAAACGTATGGAACAACGGTGCGAATTGATCAACGCCAGGCAGCGGAGCCAGTTTACGGCGCGACATCCGGCACTAATACCGATGGCGCACGCCAACCTGTTACAGGACTCGCTGCTTACAAGTGTATAGATCACAGCCACGGCCCGAAGTCTGCCGCAAATCGACTTAAGCCAGGGTTAGTCGAAGGTAAAAAATGTGTAAAGGCTGGCTTTCGCATTGTAGAGCAGCTAACGGACAGGCCATTGCGATAAGCGCAGAGCGCGTGCTTTCGCCCGGTGGACTGGCCGCAAGGCTATGTGTGAGCTTGCTTACTGTCCGTTACATGCGGCGGTCATCGTCGGGGCCAGCCAACCGTTGAATGTTTATTGCGATCTCGCAGATCAAGGATACGAACGCATGTTCCAAACCGGCCCTTTTCTTGCTGGCGCGTTGGCGCTGGGTAGCCTGATCTACAGCTCGGGCACGCTGGCCGATTCGTCGTCAGACTTGCCGCAAGCCGATCTGAACTGGCTGCAACGCGTAACTTGGGGCGCCGACAGCGCCACCGTGGCGCGGTATCGCAAATTGGGCCGCGCGAATTTTCTGGATGAACAACTGCATCCGCATGGTGACCGTGACCTGCCTGCGCCCGTCAAACAGCAAATTGCTGGATTGTGGGTCGACCAGCAAACGCCACTGACGCTGGAAAACAACTGGCGTTATATCAACGACCAACTCAAAACCGCGACCACAGACGAGCAAAAACAGGCGCTGCAAAAAGCCCGCAATGACTTGGGCAACGATCTGCTGCAAGAAACCATGCAGCGTCATTTGTTGCGTGATCTGTATTCGCCCGACCAATTACAAGAGCGCATGAACTGGTTCTGGCTCAACCATTTCAGTGTTTACGCGGGTAAGAACAACCTGCGTAATCTGATCCCGGATTACGAAGAAACCGCTATCCGCCCGCATGTATTGGGGCATTTTCGCGATTTGTTACTGGCCACCATGACCAACGCCGCCATGCTGGTGTATCTGGATAACGCGCAAAACGCCGTCGGCAAAATCAACGAGAACTACGCCCGCGAGATCATGGAACTGCACACCATGGGCGTGAACAGCGGTTATACCCAGCAAGATGTGCAGGAACTGGCCCGCGTGTTTACCGGCCTGGGCGTCAACTTCAATCCGCAACCGGCCAAGGTCAAACCGGAGTTGGCGGCTTATCTGGTGCGCAATGGCGCGTTTGAATTCAACCCGCAACGGCACGACTTTGGCAGCAAGCAGTTTCTGGGGCAGACCATCGACGGCAAAGGCTTTGCCGAGATCGAACAAGTTGCCGACATTCTGGCCAACCAACCCGCCACCGCCCGGTTTGTCAGCCGCAAGATCGCCACCTATTTCATGGCGCAAACCCCGCCCGAACACGTGGTCGAGCAAATGGCCAAAACCTGGCAACACACGGATGGCGACATTGCCGCCGTCCTCAAAACACTGCTGCAAAGCCGCGAATTCACCGCGTCACTGGGCAAGCAGTTCAAAGACCCGATGGCGTATACGGTATCGGCATTGCGGCTGGCTTATGACGGCCGCCAGATCATCAATCTGAAACCGGAAGTGAACTGGCTCAACAATCTGGGCGAGCCGCTATATGGCCGCCTCACGCCAGACGGCTATCCGCTCACCGCCGAGGCATGGTCCAGCTCGGGCCAGATGGTAAAACGCTTTGAAATTGCCCGGGCCATCGGCTCCGGTAACGCCGGTTTGTTCGACCAACCCGATGGCAGCAAGGGCACCGGCTTTCCGATGCTGAACAACCGCCTTTATTACCAGCTGTTTGATCCGTACGTCTCCGACACCACCCGCAACGCGCTGACGCAAGCCGCCTCCCAGCAAGAATGGAACATGTTGCTGCTGTCATCGCCGGAGTTCATGTATGACTGACGCCATCGCCGATTTCTCCCCCGAACGCCGCCGCGTATTGCAACTGATGGCCTTGGCAGCTGGCGCGACCACATTAAGCTGGTCCGGCAAGCTGTTCGCCGCTGCCAGCAACACCGACACCCGGTTTTTGCTGGTGTTTTTGCGCGGTGGTTACGACGCATCCAGCCTGCTGGTGCCGATCAGCAGCGACGATTACTACAGCGTGCGCCCGAATATCTCGATTGCCAAAACTCAGGCGTTACCGCTATCCACTGACTGGGGTTTGCATCCAGCACTGAAGGATTCGCTCTACCCGTTATGGCAACGCTCCGAAATCGCCTTCGTGCCCTTTGCCGGTACCGACGACCTGACCCGCAGCCACTTTGAAACCCAAGACAGTATCGAACTGGGCCAGCCGGTGAGCGGGCACCGTGATTATCAGAGCGGGTTTATCAATCGCCTGGCCGCGCAAATCCAGGGCATACCGGCGATTTCTTTCACTGGCACGCTGCCGATCTGCTGCAGCGGCGGCATCAATATCCCCAACGTGGCTTTGCAAGACGCCAATCACAGCCCGTTTGATGAGCGGCAATCAAAACTGCTGGCTGCCATGTACTCCAACACTGCGCTCGCCCAACAGGTGCACGAAGGCCTGAACCTGCGTCAGGACGTGGCCAAAATGTTGCAAGACGAAATGACCGCCGCCAACCGCGGCGCCGCGTCCAGTACCGCCTTTGAAAATCAGGCCCGCCGGATGGGGAAACTGATGCGCGAACAGTATCGGCTGGGGTTTGTGGATGTCGGCGGCTGGGATACGCACGTCAACCAAGGCAACGCCAATGGTGCACTGGCAACCAATCTCAACAATCTGGGAAAAGGTCTTGCGGCATTTGCGCAGGAAACCGGCGATACGTGGTCAAAAACTGTCGTGGTTGTGGTCTCGGAGTTTGGTCGGACTTTCCGTGAAAACGGCAACAAAGGCACCGACCACGGCCATGGCAGTGTGTATTGGGTAATGGGTGGCGGCATTCGTGGCGGCCAGATCGCTGGCCAGCAAAGTGCGGTGTCGATTGCGACGCTGTTCCAGAATCGGGACTGGCCGGTGTTGAATGATTACCGGAGCATGTTGGGTGGGATGTTCGGACATATGTATGGATTGTCAGGCAAACAGCTGGATGCGGTTTTTCCGGGGGTCCGGGCGGTGGATATGGGGTTGGTTTAGGTTTGTTGGGCGAGGATTTCTGGAGTTAATCTCCCCGGTGCTTTTTATTAGCCGAGCACCAAACGCTTGAGTACCGTCGGCACGGCTATTTACATACCCGGTGGTGACCGGGGACACGTTACTTTTTCTTGCTTCGCCAAGAAAGTGTCCCGGTAAACCGGGATAAATAACCAAAAAGAAGGCGACCCCGAACCGGCTTCCAGCCTGCGGCTGGATACCCGCGCTTTCGCAAGATTGCCCCGGCGGGTCGACGAACTAGCCCGCACGCGGGCGTCGGACAGGCGTCACCCGAAACCCCGGTTCAATCTCGCTTCGCTTGGCGCCTGACAGGGGAGGAAGAGCACTTCGTCTGTTGGCGAGCGATTGCGATTCAACTCCTCATGCACCTTTGCCTCCACCATTTCGTCATTCCCTCTGGAATGACAAGGTGATTGGTCTGCAAGGGTTTCGTGCTGTTGCTGTTGCTGTTGCTGTTGCTGTTGCTGTTGCTGTTGCTGTTGCTGTTGCTGTTGCTGTTGCTGTTGCTGTTGCTGTTGCAGTGCTGTTGCTTTTAGCTCCCCTCTTCTGGAAGAGGGGCTGGGGGAGATGGCTGCAATATGGAATTCACCATTGCTGTCTGATCCACCCAAAAACCAATCTCCCCTAGCCCCTCTTTGAAAAAGAGGGGAACTGATATTGCTGTTTCTTCCAGAATAATCATCCATGCTTACCACGCCGACCGAGAGCCGGAGACCTTAGGCTCCGGCCGACCGAGGGAACGCAGGATGGGCGTAAAGACCCCAAGCAAACAGACGGTTCGTTTCTGCTTTTGACTTCGGATCCCGTCGGCGCTTGCGCCCGGGTCGCCTTTTTGCGATCCCGCTCTGCGGGACTTTGGTTTCTTTCTTTTGGCGACGCAAAAGAAAGAAACGTGCCCCCGGGCACCCCCGGGTATCAAACGCCTTTCACACCGTGCCGAAGGCACTCAAGCTTTGGCTTTAGCGGTTGATATTCACCCCAATCCGCAACGGCAGCGTGCACCCGCCCTACATAATCCCCTCCTGCGCTAAAATACTCCCTTCCCCGCCCAACCCACCACCACCATGACCATCCCCCGCAAAGCACCCACCTTCGAACAAATCAACATCACTGGCCCAGCGGGCAACCTGGAATGTCTGCGCCTGGAATCCGCGCAGCCCGAAACACGAGGCATTGCGCTGGTGGCGCATCCCAACCCGCTGGAAGGCGGCACGTTCACCAACAAGATTGTGACGACGGTAGCCAAAACCTTGTCGCGACTGGGATACGTGGCGTACTGCCCCAATTTGCGCGGCGTGGGCAACTCTGAAGGGGAACATACCCGCGGAGTGGAAGAACCCAACGATATGGCGGCGGTGCTGACGCATGCCCGCAGCGAATATCCATACCTGCCCAAAGTGCTGCTGAGCGGGTTCTCGTTTGGTACCTATGTGCAATCGCAGTTTCGCCAGCGCCTGGGTGATGACGAAGTCGAAGGCATGATTTTGATCGGTCCATCGGTAACTCGTCAGGCTTTTCCCAACGTGCCAGCCGACACCATCGTGATTCACGGTGAGGAGGACGAAGTGGTGGCATTAGCTGGTGTGTTCGATTGGGCGCGTCCGCAACAATTGCCGATTATTGTGGTGCCAGGTGTCGGGCATTTTTTCCATGGCCGTCTGACGCAACTGGCAGACATCGTGGACAAACAGTGGCGCATTCACCTGGCCTGATGCCATGAACCTGGTCGCCGCGCATTTTCCCGATTCCTGGCTGATTACGGCATGGCTGCTGTGCGCCTGCTTGCTGGCCCGCTCGGCGTGGCAAGTGCCGTGGCTCAAGTTGCCGCAGTCAGAACTGACCTGCTGGTTTGGCGGCACGGTGGCCGTGCTGATTGCCTGGCAAATGAAAGCCAATATCCAGCCCGGACTGGCGTTTCATTTGATCGGCGCCACCGCGTTAACGTTGATCGCCGGACCGGATCGGGCGCGGCTGGGCTTGGCGGTGGCGTTGGGCGGAGATATCTACGATGGGCATGGCGATTGGGCCAGCATGGGTTTGTCGTGGCTGATTGTGGCGGCTGTTCCCACCACGCTCACCTGGCAATTGCTGCGGTTTGCCCAAAAGAAAATGCCCATCAACTACTTCACCTATATCTTCGTCAACAGCTTTGCGGCGGGCGCTTTGTCGATGTGGTGCGTGGGGCTGCTCACCTGCGGCCTGCTGGCGGCCAGCGGTGTGTATGACCTGGGTTTTCTGGTTGACGAACAACTACCCTACTACCTGTTGATGGGCTGGCCGGAAGCCTTTACCAGCGGCATCGTCATGACCTTGCTGGTGGTTTATTTCCCGCAATGGGTCGCTACGTTTGATGACCGGCTTTATTTGAAAGACAAGTAGGCATCCAGGCAACAGCACCAAAGCATCTGCACTTTGCGCCCGCCACACCCGGATACGGCGGGCGCCTCAGGGCGGCCTCCACAGCCAAAATCCAGGGCCTGCGCTGTGTTTCTGCATTGCACCCCCGGATTTTCGTTTCACTTCATCGGGGGTTACGGTTGGTGGTACTCAGGTCACGCTCAATCCGGCTCGTCGGCACTCATCAACTTGCGCCAGCCATCCAGCCCGATCCGGCGCATGGTTTCCTGGTTACGCTCGTAAATGACCGATGCATCGGGAAAAGCCGCCACGGCGCGTTCGATGCTGGCTTCGCGGATCAAATGCAAAGTCGGATACGGCGCGCGGTTGGTGTAGTTCTCGATGTCATCTGCTTCGGTGCCCGCAAACTGATACTGCGGGTGAAAGCTGGCGATCTGGTACTTGCCCTGAAAGCCCATCAGCTTGAGCAAACGGTCGGCCTGGTGCAGAAAATCGTTGTAATCCAGAAAATCGGCAAATGCGGCGGGCAGGATTAGCAAGGTGGTATCTACGTCGGCCGGATCGCTATCGTTCAGCTCCAGCAAAGCCAGCTCCAGGGCTGCTTCGACGCCTTCGGCATCAGTGGCATCGCTGATCACGTAACGGATCTGCTGCTTCACATGCACGCTCTTGGCAAACGGGCACAGGTTCAGACCGATGATGGCGCGGGTGAGCCAGCGTTGCGTTGCTGCAAGGATGGCTTCATGGGTTTGGGTAAATTCGGTCATGGTGCAAGGCTGGTCGCAAAACGCCATTTTAACGCGCGGCGGCCCGGTTCCGCGCAGTCACATTCCCGTTTGGTTCAGCTCTTTTTTGCCGATACCCACATGGTCACCGTCGCCAGCAGTACCAGTTGCTCATTGCTATCCAGCACTTCCACCTTCACCGGCAAGTCCATCCCTGTGCCCCAATCGGCAGGCGCGGTGACCGTAGCAACGGCGCGCAGATGGGTTTCGGCCTTCTTGAGGTACTCAACAGTCATGCCCTTGGGAATCCAGCGGTGCGTGACCGGGATGGTGACGTCGGTCATCGTACCAGCAGCCAGCTCGGCCATATTGCACATGGCGATGGCATGAACCGTGCCGATATGATTTTGCACTTTGCGCCGTTTCTTGATCGAAACCTGGGCTTTGCCCGGCTCCAGTACATCAAAACGCGGCGAGATCGAACCAAAGTACGGTGCTTTCAGGCACACCAGCCACGAAAACAGCCAGTTGCCCGCAGGCAGTCTGGAACAGCGTTGCCACATCTGCAGCAGTGCGGGAGAACGGGCCATGGGTATTCCGGGTTGAGGTTGAACAAGGCTGAACGAGCCGGGCTGCCCGCAGCATCACATGAGGCATACCTGCAAACCAATTGGGGGCCGGCCTTAGCGCAGCGTTTTAAACTGCCAGTCAAGCCGCCGGATTGCCCCACACCATATCGCCCGCTTTGGCTAAACTGCCACTTTAGCCCACGCCTGTTGACTGCCATGGACAACCTCTCCCGCCTTGCCACGTTGATCGCCAACGCCAACCATATTGCCGTACTGTCCGGTGCGGGAATGAGTACCGAGTCGGGCATTCCGGATTTTCGCTCGGCCAACGGTTTGTTCACACAGAACCGCAGCTTTGCCGACGTGGTGTCGATCGATTACTTCTACGCCGACCCTGCCGGGTTCTGGGATGCGTTTCGCGAGATTTTCAAACTAAAGCTGGCTGGCCAATATTCGCCTAACGCCGGACACGAGTTTCTGGCGTGGCTGGAAGAACAAGGCAAACGGATCAGCGTGCTGACCCAGAATATCGACGGCCTGCATCACAAAGCCGGCAGCCGCGAAGTGCTGGAAATGCACGGCACCTTGATGGGCGCGACCTGCCTGAACTGCCAGACGACGCACGATCTGGCTTATGTGCAGGCTAATCCGCTACCACTTTGCCGCGAATGCGATGCCGCGCTCAAGCCGGATGTGGTGCTTTACGGCGAAGCGGTACCATTGATCGACCCGGCGTTTGATCTGGCCGTTAACGCCGATTTACTGCTGGTCATGGGTTCTTCGCTGGAGGTTGGCCCGGTCAATCTGATTCCGGTTGAGGCCGCCCGCGCGGGCGTGCCCTGCGGTTTGATCAACCTGAGCGACACGCGGCTGGACCGGTTTTTTGATGTGATTGTTCAAGCGGGAATTGGCGAGACTTGCCAGCAGGTGAAAGCACTGTTGTGAGGGCGAATCGCAACAACAATCCGCCCCGCCCGCTTAAGGAATAAGCAGTATCTTGCCAGTGCTTTTACGGCTTTCCAGCAGTTGATGTGCAGCAGCGCCATCTTGCAGCGCAAATACTGCGGGCGGACTTACCTTGATCTTGCCACTGCCAATCAACTCAAACAGCCGGGCGGCGCGTTGTGTGCGTTCGGTGTAACTGGTCAGCACGTTCCACAAATCTCCGCCGGTGAGGGTCTGCGAAGTATCCATCAACATGCGCGGATCAATCGGCGCGGGGTCTGCACCAGCCATGCCAAAGAACACCACAGTGCCGCGTTTACGGGTGGCGGCAAAGCTTTGCATCAGCGTCGACCCGACCGACTCATAAGCCACGTTTACGCCGCCGCACAGTGCCAGCACTTGCTGCGGCCAGTCATCCTTATAAAGCAAGACATTGCTGGCACCCAGCGCCTGCACCACGACGGCTTTTTCGGGCGATGAAGTCAGGCCGATCACCGAACCACCCAAGGCAATAATCATTTGCGTCAGCAATTGCCCCACGCCACCCGCTGCCGCATGAACCAGCGCCACGTCGCCTGGTTTTACCGGATAGCTATCATTCACCAGATACTGCGCAGTCAGCCCTTGCAACAGCACAGACGCCGCCCGTTCAAAGCCGGTGCCTTCGGGTAAAGGAATCGCCTTGTCTTGCGGCACCGCCACCAATTCAGCGTTGGCATGTGGCACGTCGGCAAAGCCAATGCGCTGGCCAATCTGCAGCCCTTGCACGTTTTTGCCGCGAGCAACCACCACACCGGCGCCTTCATAACCCAGGATATAAGGCGGCTGGCCAGCGAGATGGTAATTGCCTTTACGGCGATAGATATCTGCAAAATTCAGGCCGATTGCTTTCATCTGCACGATCACTTCATCGTCTTTTGCCACCGGATCGGGAATCTCCCGGTACTGCAAAACCTCCGGGCCACCAAATTGTTCAAACACCAGTGCTTTCATGCTGTTTTGTCCTGATTAACGCTACGGTCGCAAACGACTCAGAGCACTACGGATGGCGGGGCAACCTCACCCAGTAAACGCGTCTGCACGCCAGGCAAGCGTTGCTGCAAAGCGGCCTTGACCCGCGGCAAATGCGACAAGCCAATCACCACGCAAATGCTGCCCGGCTGGTGCACTTTGCCTTGGACAAAATCAGCGATATTGGCGTCGATCCGCAACACGCGTTTGCGATAGAAAGCCGCCAGCGGGGCAAAGCGACCGGTGCACCAATTGTAGAAATTGATCCACCGTCCCGCCACGGCCACCGCATTGGGCTGATTCATGATGAACAAATCATCATCGCGCAGAAACGGTTCCAGCTCAGCATTGAAAGCGCTGTAAAACTCGCGCCCGGCGGGAGCGAGATCATCGCCGCCCAAATCGGCCGACAACGCCTGTTGTTCATCCATGTGGCCAGGCGGAATCGCTTTGCCAACAATGGCATCGCCTAACCAGTCGAAACCGTGAGCGATATTGCGGAACTGTTGCGCCAGCAGGATCATTTCCGGCCCGTAAAACGGCGCCAGCATTGCGGGGTCATGCTGGATATCTTCCTGGCGCATTTCGAGCAACAGATGATCTGGCTGGAGCTGCTGCAGCACGCCACGCAGTTGGCGGTACATCAAACTGTCGGCCTGCTGCATGTGATTGGTGCCAATCAAAAGAACCTGCATGATCTGCTCTCGCTCATCGCCAATGACAAAGCAGTGAGTTTGTCAGGTGGCCAACCAGGCTGTCTGCGGACAATTGCCACCACACCGGTTCACCAGGCCCGCTCATCACACTTGATTCAAAGACCGGCCAACAGTTGCTTCAAACTTGCTGCAGCGCCAGCAGTACCTGCTCTTGCAGCAATGGCGCCATGGGCACCGGCCAAGGCCCATTAAGTGGCAACCAGCGATATTCTTCAATTTCTGCCGCCAACTGAATATCACCGACGATTTCCCCGTTGTAAACCTGCGCCTGCACCAGGCGCCCCGACTCATTGGCGGCAGCACTGGCAAACTCGCCCACGTAGTGCAAGGTATCGGTGAGCACCAAACAACCCAGTTCTTCCTGCACTTCACGGCTGACGCAGGCAACGGCGGTTTCACCGCTTTCCGGCTTGCCGCCGGGCAACATGAAGCGCGTGGTGCCGCGTTTGCGCACACACAGCAATTGCTGGTGGCGAATCACCGCGAGAGTGACGACGTAAATCGGTTGCGAGGTAGTAGCAGGCAAAGCGGACATCAGCGTGACGGGTCGGGCGACCAGAAAATCGACAAGAAGCCGCAGCATAGCGCGAGTAAAACGGCGCTGCATCTGTTCAGCAGTCCCGGCGCTGATGCGCCAGTTCATCTATCCGGACTAAGCTTGTTCTTCAGTCTTGTTGCCCGATAATCCGCGCAAAAAAGCTTTGCGCACGTCACTCAAATGCCGCCGCATGGCCGTGCGCGCTGCCGTGCTGTCGCGGCTGATAATGGCATCCAGAATGCGCCGGTGATCCTGGCTGGTATCTTCAAACAGCCGATGCGTCACAAAGTGATCTTCAAACCGGGCAAACACCGGGCTGCCGCGTTGATCCCACAATTGCTCGGTGAGATGCACCAGCGCCTGGTTGCCGCTCATCTCGGCAATCTTCATATGAAACCGACGGTCGGCAGGCTGAATGTGGTGCAAACGGCGGTGTTCGTCCGCCAGTTCCACCAGATATTGCTCCAGCAAATTGATATCCGATTGGGTGGCGCGTTTGGCAGCGAGTGCGGCGGATTCAGATTCCACCAGGATACGGGCCTCCAGCAACTCCAGCGGACCCACATCTGGCCAGCCGTTTTGTTGCACCGCTTCCAGCGCTTTGTTGTTCTCCGCCGAGGCCCCAGTCTGAACCGTTTTCTCCAGCACGGTCACGCCGTTTCCCACCTTGACGGTGACACGCCCTTCTACCTCCAGCGCGATCAGCGCTTCACGCACCGAGGCCCGGCTCACGCCCAGTTGTTGCGCCAGTTCACGCTCGGCTGGCAGCAGGCTGCCCGGCGGAAACTGGCCGCTATCAATATGGCGTCCGATCAATTCGGCGATCTGGCGATACAGTCTTCTGGATTCAATCTGCGGCAGGCGATGCGCCATATTCCACTCGCTTGGTTTTGCTGTTTTTTGTTGTCAAATCATTGCGATGCAGCATTTTGTAGTCATTAAAAAATCGCTACAAAACGCTTGACATCCGCCCACCATGCTACCTAATCTTTGGCTCAATGGTCAGACCAATGGACCTTCGAGCCAAGTATACAACGGGTGTAGTTGATTTACTGCAAACAGGCAAATCGACCGCAACTTCCAGCAGCTGGTGCAACAACCGGAGATACCGCGCAGTGACCAAGCAGCAGCCTGATCCACTCAGCCAGCGCCTCGCCGCCTGTTATACCGGCGTGCTGCATGACGTCATGCGTGCCGCCGGGATGCGCAACTTTGTGTTGCCGCGGCAGATACACCCACTGGATGCCACCACGCGGCTGGCCGGGCCGGTGTTTACTGTTGAAGGTCAGCCTACCCCGGCCCCGGCGCATGACACGCTGCGGGCCTGGACCAACCTGTTATCCCGTGCGCCAAGTGGCCATGTGCTGGTGATCCAGCCTAACGATCATCACGCGGCGTTCATGGGCGAGTTATCTGCCGAGACGCTGCAATACAAAGGACTGACTGGCGCGCTGGTCGATGGTGGTTGCCGTGACACCGCGTTCATTCTGGAGCTGGGATTCCCGGTGTGGTGCCGTCACACCACGCCGGTCGATGTAGTTGGTTACTGGCTGCCGGAACACTTCGGCCAACCGGTCGTCATTGGCGAGGTCACGCTGCATACCGGCGATTACCTGTGCGCGGATCGTGACGGGGCGATTGTGTTACCCGGCGCGCTGGCGGACGAAATTGTGCGCGAGGCGGAAACCGCCATCGGCAAAGAAAACAAAGTGCGAACGGCCATTCTGGCGGGTGTCGATCCACAACAGGCGTATCTGCAACATGGCAAATTCTGAAACTTTGCTGACCGATCGCCGCTTGTTGCTGATCGGGCCTCAAGACAATTGTCTGATTGTCTGCGCGCCATTGGCAGCGGGCGAAACAGTATTGGTGGAAAGCGTCACCGTACGCATTCCGCATGCAATTGCCATCGGCCACAAACTGGCGCGGCATGATATCGGCCAAGGCGAAAAAATACTGCGCTACGGCGCCATTATCGGCAGCGCCACCCAGGCCATTGCGCGCGGTGAACATATCCACACGCACAATCTGACCAGCGATTATTTGCCCACTTACACGCTCGAAGAGGGGCACAGCTATGTCCACCAACACTGAAACCGTCCTGCCTGCGCTCAAAGGCTGGCCGCGCAGCGATGGCCGCAAAGGCATCCGCAATGTGGTGGCGGTGGCCTATCTGGTGGAGTGCGCGCACTTTGTCGCCAGCGAAATCGTCCAACATTTTCGCGGGCAAGAAGTGCATCTGATTGGCTTTCCTGGCTGTTATCCCAATGGCTACGCCGACAAGATCATGCGCCAGCTGGGTACGCACCCTAACGTCGGTGCGGTGTTGCTGGTGTCGCTCGGTTGCGAGAGCTTTGACAAGCGCGGGCTGGATAGCCACATCGCTGCCAGCGACCGCCCGGTGCATACGCTCACCATCCAGGAAAAAGGCGGCACCCGCAGCACCATCGCGCAAGGCGTTGAGTGGGTGCAATGGGCGCTTGATCAACTCAACACGCAAACCCAAGTGCCGATGGCTTGGGATGAACTGGTGGTTGCCACCATTTGCGGTGGCTCGGACGGCACCAGCGGCATTACCGCCAACCCGGCTGTCGGGCGCGCTTTCGATACGCTGATCGCCAACGGCTCGGCCTGTATTTTTGAAGAAACCGGTGAACTGGTCGGCTGTGAATTTCACATGCAGCGCCGCGCCGCCACGCCGGAACTGGGCAATGAAATCGTCAACGCCGTTGCCAAAGCCGCCAAATACTACGCCACGCTCGGCCACGGCAGTTTTGCGCCTGGCAACGCCGACGGTGGCCTGACCACGCAGGAAGAAAAATCGCTCGGCGCTTATGCCAAGAGTGGCGATTCGCCCATCGCTGGCCTGATTAAACCTGGTGACGTGCCACCTACCGGCGGCTTGTATCTGCTGGATGTGGTGCCCGATGGCGAAGTGCGTTTTGGCTTTCCCAATATCTCCGACAACGCCGAGATCGTGGAACTGATCGCCTGCGGCGCGCATATCACGCTGTTCACCACTGGCCGCGGCTCGGTAGTGGGTTCGGCGGTCTCGCCGGTGATCAAGATTTGCGCCAATCCGCAGACCTACGAGCGGCTGGCTGAAGACATGGATATCAACGCCGGGCGCTTGCTTAACGGCGAAGCCACGCTCGATGAACTGGGTGGCGAGATTGTTGATCTGGTAGGCCGGGTGGCTAACGGCCAGGCCAGCAAGTCCGAATCGCTGGGCCATCAGGAATTCATTCTGACCTACAAAAGTTTTGAGCCGATCGGGCCGTCATGTTTGCCGATCCGGCGGGTGTGATCGTGTAGCCCGGATGAAACGAAGTAGGAATCCGGGAGCATGGTCGGCCAAAGCAAAGGTCAGTGGCCGGTTGATGCGTTGCAACCCCGGATTCTCGCTCACGTTTAGGCCGAGCATCGGCCTTCATCCGGGCTACGGGGCTACGAATAGACGGGTCTGGGTTTGCAAATGGTGGATTGGCTACGCCGAATCCAGCCTACGGCCCGATGTTTTTTGGTGGACAAACAAAGCAACTGAACACGCCGACCGAGAGCCGGAGACCTTAGGCTCCGGCCGACCGAGGGAACGCAGGATGCGCGTAAAGGTGCCCGGCAAACAAACGGTTCGTTTCCCCCTGCAACTTGCATCCGATGCGCGTAACAGCATTGTGGGGGTACCCCCGAGGGGCACGGCTTTTGATCTGGGCCCCTTGCGGCAGCGGGGTGCCCCTTGGGGGTACCCCCCCAATGATGCGAAGTTAACGGGGAGTGGGTTGCAGCGGGGTCGCCTTCTTTTTGGTTACTTTTTCTTGGCGAAGCAAGAAAAAGTAACGTGTTCCCGGCCACCGCCGGGTATCAAACGCTTTTCATGGGTGCCGTAAGGCACTAACAAAACAAGCTTTTGAAGGATGAAACAGCATGTCCAACCGTCTTACCGGCAAAACCGCCTTCATCACCGCTGCAGGCCAAGGCATGGGCCGGGCCGCAGCGCTGGCTTTCGCCGCTGAAGGCGCCAAGGTGTGGGCGACAGACTTGAACGCCGATGCGCTGGCCACACTGGACCACGCCAACATCACCACCCGCGTGCTGGATGTCTGCAACAGCCTTGCCGTGAGCGAGATCGCAGTCGAAATCGGCACCATTGACGTGTTGTTCAACTGTGCCGGCTTCGTACACAACGGCTCGATTCTGGCGTGTAGCGAAGCGGACTGGGAATTCAGCATTAACTTGAACCTGACCAGCATGTTCCGGGTTACGCGGGCGTTTTTGCCCGCCATGCTGGAAAACGGCGGTGGTTCGATCATCAACATGGCGTCGATGGCGTCCAGTCTGAAGGGTTTTCCCAACCGCTTTGTTTACGGCACCACCAAGGCGGGCGTCATCGGCTTTACCAAGGCGGTCGCGGCCGATTTCGTGAAACAAGGTATCCGCAGCAATTGCATCTGCCCTGGCACGGTGGATACGCCTTCGCTGCGCAATCGCATCGCCAGTGCAGCAGACCCGGTGCAGGCCGAAAAAGACTTCATCGCCCGCCAACCCATGGGGCGACTGGCGACGGTGGACGATATCTCGCCGTTGCTGGTCTACCTGGCCAGCGACGAATCACGTTTTGTTACCGGCACCGCAGTGTCGGTTGATGGCGGCGTAACGATTTAGAAGATAACCGTAGGGTTTGCATGCCCTGCATGCGAACGCGTTCAGCGGTCACGGTGCGCATCAATGCGCACCCTACAGCCAAGGATCACGAAGCAAATGGCATCAGTAACCCTTACGCAAGTGAAGAAAAGCTACGGCGATACGCACATCATCCACGGCGTGGATCTGGCCATTGCTGACGGCGAATTCGTGGTGCTGGTGGGGCCGTCGGGCTGCGGCAAGTCCACGCTGTTGCGCATGTTGGCGGGGCTGGAAGACATCACCGAAGGGCAGATTCGCATTGGCAACCGAGTGGTCAACAAACTGCCGCCGCGTGATCGCGATATCGCCATGGTGTTTCAGAACTACGCGCTTTATCCGCATATGACCGTGGGCGAAAACATGACCTTCGCGCTGCGTCTCAAGAAACAACCGGAAGACGAAATCAAGCGTCGGCTGGATCACGCAGCGCAGATGCTGGGGCTGTCCCACTTGCTGGAGCGCTTCCCTCGCGCTTTGTCCGGTGGCCAGCGTCAACGTGTTGCTATGGGCCGCGCCATCGTGCGCGATCCGCAGGTGTTTTTGTTCGATGAGCCGCTGTCTAACCTGGATGCCAAGTTACGTGTGCAGATGCGCGCCGATATCAAGGCACTACATCAGCAACTGAAAACCACTTCCGTGTATGTGACCCACGACCAGATCGAAGCCATGACCATGGCTGATCGCATTGTGGTGCTGCACGATGGTTTGATCGAACAAGTGGGCACGCCGCTGGAGCTGTACGACAACCCGGCCAACAAGTTTGTCGCCGGTTTTATCGGCTCACCCGCCATGAATTTCTTGCCCGGCACTTTGCGCCACGACGGGCAGAGCAGTTGGGTGAATCTGGATGACGGCCAGACCATTCAGGTGGCCACCACGCAAGTTGGCGAAACCAGTCAGACTGTATGGCTGGGCTTGCGGCCAGAAGATTTGCGCCTGAGTGCGCAGTCGGGCCTGAGCGCCAAGGTGCGGGTGGTGGAGCCGACCGGCGCCGATACACATTTGATCATGCGCCTGGCCGAGACCGAAATCTGCGCCACGCTGCATGAGCGGATCAACGCCCAACCCGGCGACGCACTGCTGCTGACTGCGGCGCCCGGCAAAATCTATTTGTTTGATCGACAAAGTGAAGCGCGCATTACCCTCGCCACCACCACCCAAACCGCTGAGGTGGCGCAATGAAGATCACCGACCAACGCGCGCTTGGCCGTAGCGCCCTGAAGGTGACTGCCCTTGGCTTGGGCGGTGCGCCGCTGGCAGGGCTGTATCGCGATGTGAGCGACGAAGAAGCGTTCGCCGCCATCAACGGCGCGTGGGATGCCGGTTTGCGTTACTTCGATACAGCGCCCTACTACGGTTATACGAAATCCGAACATCGTTTTGGCCAGATGCTGCGCCAGCGCCCGCGTGACCAGTTTGTGCTCTCAACCAAAGTCGGCCGTTTACTGAAGCCTGGCAAAGCGGTGAGTGACGAAAACGGCTGGGTGAATCCGCTGCCGTTCTTGCCCCATTACGATTATTCCTACAGCGGCGTGATGCGCTCGTTTGAAGACAGCCAGCAACGCCTGGGCATGGATCGCATCGACATTCTGCTGGTGCACGACATTGGCCGCGATACCCACGGTGACCAGCACGATCATTACTTCGCGCAACTGACTGCCGGTGGGGGTTTGCAGGCGCTGGATGAATTGCGCAGCGGCGGTCAGATTGCCGCAGTCGGGCTGGGCGTGAACGAGTGGCAAGTGGTGCACGACGTGATGCAGGTATTTGATCTGGATTGCTGCCTGCTGGCGGGCCGTTACACCTTGCTCGAACAACAAACGCTGTCGCCGTTTCTGGATGACTGTGTGGCGCGCGGCGTGGGGATCATCCTCGGTGGGCCATTCAACTCGGGCGTGCTCACCGGCAACCGCAAATACAACTACACCGATGCGCCTGCAGCTGTACTCGCTCGCGTCGATGCGCTGCAAAGCGTGTGCGATGAATATGCCGTGCCGCTGCCCGCTGCCGCGCTGCAATTTCCGCTGGCCCACCCAGCGGTGGCGACTTGTATTCCCGGCGGCAAAACCCTGGCGCAATTGCAGCAGAACTGTGCCTGGTTTGAACAAGCCATTCCTGGCGAATTCTGGACCGTACTCAAAGCAAGTGGTTTGATCGCCGCCGCTGCGCCAGTGCCAGGGGGAGCGTAACGCCATGCGGATCGATGCCCACCAGCACTTTTGGGACTTGTCTTTACCGGGCTACGACTGGCCCACGCCAGATTTGGGCGCGATCTATCGCACCTTCCGCCCGATTGACCTGCAACCCCTGCTGGCGGCCAACCATATCGACGGCACCGTGCTGATCCAGACCCGCGCTTCGGTCATCGAAAACCTGTATCTGACCGACCTGGCCCAGCGCTATGACTTTGTTAAAGGCGTGGTCGGCTGGATGGACCTGGCCGAGCGCGATGCGCCCATCCGCATCGCCAAATGGGCGACGCAGCCGAAATTCAAAGGTGTGCGACCCATGCTGCAAAGCATGTCAGATGACACCTGGATTCTGCAGCCCAAGCTAGAACCGGCCATCCGCGCCCTCATCAAGCACGATCTGGCGTTCGATGCGCTGATCTTGCCGCGCCATATCCCGCACATCCTCACGCTGGCTCGCCACTACCCGGAACTGCGCGTGGTGGTGGATCACGCGGCCAAACCCGCCATTCGCGATCAGCAATTTGAGCCGTGGGCCGATCTGATCGCCGGGCTGGCCGATCTGCCCAATGTGCACTGCAAGTTGTCCGGGCTGGCCACCGAAGCTGCGCCCGATTGGCATACCGAAACACTGCAACCTTATGTGAAGCATCTGCTGTCCACGTTTGGCCCTTCCAGGCTGATCTGGGGCAGCGATTGGCCGGTGTTGCGGCTGGCGGGCGATTACGCCAGCTGGTGCAGCACCACGGATGAGCTGCTCGCGCACCTGACGCCCTCAGAGCAAGCAGCCATTCTCGGCGAGAACGCCATCGCCTTTTACCGGTTGGATATTCCTGCAATGACACAAACGGAACGTCAACACACAGCTCCGTGATAACGACTCTGGAGGCCAAGATGAAGAACTATCGTTTCATGCCGTCGCTGACCCTTGTTTCGCTGGTGGCACTGGCATTTGCTTTACCGGCGCAAGCTGGCCCGTACGACGGCTACACATTGCGCGTCAAACTGATTGGCGGCGAGCAATACGAACCGCTATACACCCTGATTCCGGAATGGGAAAAGAAAACCGGCGCCAAGGTGCAGATTCTTTCCAGCAAAAGCCACTTTGAACTGGATCGCGAACTCAAACAGGATATTGCCTCGGGCAAGATCGATTACTGTTTGTATTCCAGCCACACCAACTTTGCCGCGCAATACACCAGCATCACGCGCGATCTGAAAGGCCTGGTGCCACCGGACTTCATCGCCAAATTCTCGCCACGGGTGATCCAGCAATCCACCATCAAGGGCAAGCTGCTGGAGATTCCGCGCCATTCGGATATCAGCGAGCTGTATTACAACAAGAAGGCCTATGACGATCCGGCCAACAAAGCCGCGTACAAGGCCAAGTTCGGCAAAGACCTCGCCCCGCCGCAAACCTGGGACGAAGTGGCTCAACAGGCCAAATTCTTTGCCAAACCGCCAGCATTTTACGGCACCCAGTTTGCCGGTAAAGACGAAGCCATTACCGGGCGTTTTTACGAAATGCTGGTGGCCAATGGCGGCCAGTTGTTCGACAAAAACATGAAGCCCACTTTCAACAGCCCGGCTGGCGTGAAATCGCTGAACTGGTTTGTCGACATGTATAAATCCGGCGCCGTCCCTAAGGGTTCACCCAACTATGTATGGGACGACCTGGGCAACGGTTTTGCCAGCGGCACCGTCGCGCTGGATCTGGACTGGGGCGGCTGGGCCAGCTTCTTTAACGACCCCAAGAGCAGCAAGATTGCTGGCGATGTCGGCATCGTTCGCGCACCTAAAGGCAGCAGCGGCAAACGCACCGGCTGGTCTGGCTCGCATTCGTTCTCTCTGACCAATTCTTGCGACAACCCGAAAGCGGCTGCGGACTTCCTGATGTTCCTGACCAGCCTTGACGCCCAGATGCTCGAAGCCCGCCGCGGCTTGATGCCAACCCGACTGGACGCGCAGCAAGCCGCTGCAGCCGAGTTCAAAGCCAAGAACGAAACCTATCTGCTGGATGTGTTCAACACGTTCTCGGCCGGCATGCGTGAAGACTCGTTCACTCCGCCGCTGATCCCGGAATGGATCGAAGCCTCTAACGTGATCTGGCCTGAATTGCAGAAAGCGATTGTGGGCGACAAGACCAGCAAGCAGGCGCTGGACGATGCAGCCAAGAAGGTTGAAGCGTTGATGGATGACGCCGGGTATTACAAGTGATTGAGTGAGTGGTGAAAGGTGAGGTGCGAGGAATAAATACCTCACGCCTTACCAATCCCGATGTTGTAGCCCGGATGGAGGCCGATTCTCGGCATAAACTTCGCGGGAATCCGGGGTTGCAATGCATCAACAGACCGCGTGCCTTGATTTTGGCAAGCATCGATTCCCGGATTCCCGCTAACGCTCCATCCGGGCTACGGAATTGAACATACCGATCGACCAGAGAACACCGGCCAACAGACGGTTTGTTTTGGTTTTTGACTTCGGGCCCCCTTGCGGCAGCGGGGTCGCCTTTTCTTTGGTTTCTTTCTTTTGGCGACGCAAGTTGCACGATAAGTCTCTTTTTCATATGAAACGTGCTCCCGGCCACCGCCGGGTATTAAACGCCTTTAAAACCCGTGCCGAAGGCACTCAAGCTTTTGAAGTTGAAGTTGAAGTTGAAACGGAAACAACCATTGAACGCGTTCGCAGGCAAAGCCTGCAAACCCTACATATCGCCAGAAAACGAGCCACTCGATGATGTCATTGCGAAAACTACCTCCTGAAGCGCGCTTGCTGATCCCTTCCTTCCTGGTGATCGGCCTGGTCGTGGCGCTGCCACTGGTGTTCTCGCTCTACACCAGCTTCACCGCTTACCGGCTGGTGCGTCCGGAAACCATCTGGAACTTCATCTGGTTCAAGAACTACATCCGGTTGTTTGAATCCGCCGATTTCTGGTGGGCATTCGGGCGCACGGTGCTGTTTCTGACGGTGGTGCTGAATCTGGAAATGCTGTTCGGGCTGGGCTTGGCGTTGCTCATCAACCAGGTCACGCGCGGGCAGCGTTTGCTGCGCACCATCATGATGTTTCCGATGATGTTCTCGCCGATCCTGGTGGGCTTTCAATTCAAGTTCATGTTCAACGACAACATCGGCATCGTGAATCACATTCTGCAGGATTGGTTCGGCGTCACGCAGGCCATCGGCTGGCTGGTCGATGCCAAGCTGGCGTTTTTCTCGCTGGCGGTGGCAGAAATCTGGAACTCCACGGCCGTGTTTGCGATTTTGCTGCTGGCCGGTTTGATGGCGATGCCGCAAGACCCACTCGAAGCCGCGCGCGTAGATGGCTGCACGCCCATCCAGGCCTTCCGCCACGTGACGCTGCCGTTTCTGATGCCGTTTGTGTATATCGCCATGACCATCCGCTCGCTAGATGTCGGGCGCGCGTTTGATATCGTCAAGATCATGACCAATGGCGGCCCGGCCGGGCGTACCGAGCTGATCTGGACCCTCTCCGCCCGCGCCGGTTATGAAGATGCGCGCATGGGTTACGCCAATGCGATGTCCTACGTGGCCGTGTTGTTATCGATCCTGTTTACCGTGCATTTTTTCCGCAAGCTCAACGCCTCGCGGCAGTACCTGAACGAAGTGGATGCCTGAAATGACCCAAATTGCGCACACCATGGAAAACCAGCATCCACTTGGCCGTAGCCTGAAAACAGCATCACCAGCTGGCCAGTTTGCGCCTTTGCAAGATGAAGGCGATCTGCCCGAACCCTGGTTCCCCGCTGCTTTGGCGTTGCGCTGGAGCGTGCGGATCGGCGTGTTCATCGCCATGTGCATGATCCTGCTGCCTGGGCTGTGGGTGATGCTGAACGCCTTTCGCACCAACGGCGCAATTCTGGCGCGGGACAGTTTGTTTCTGGCATCGAGCTACACGCTGGATAACTTTCGCAATATCTTCGGCCTGGGCGATGTAACGGAAATCCCGGTCAAAGCGTATTTCATGAACTCGGTGATTATCTCGGTGACCAGCACTGTCATCGCCATCATGATCGGGCTGGCCGGTGGTTACGCCTTTGCCCGCTACAAATTCCGCTACAAGAAATACCTGTTTGTCGGCCTGATGCTCAGCCGTGCCGTGCCGGGCATTGCGTTGTCATTGCCCGTGTTCATCATCTGGTCCTGGCTGGGGCTGATCGACACCAAAGTCGGTACGATTCTGGTGTACGTGGCCATGAACGTACCGTTCTCGGTTTGGCTGATTGATGGCTTCTTCCGCCAGATTCCGCGCGAACTGGCCGAAGCCGCCGAGATTGACGGTTGCACCCGCTGGCAAGCGTTCTGGCAGGTGGAGTTCCCCATGGCCAAATCCGGCATCGCCTCCGCTGCCATCTTTGCCTTTCTCACCTCCTGGAACGAATTCGCGCTGGCCTCGCAACTGACACGCACCACCGACACCAAAACCTTGCCGGTGGGGCTGATGGACTTCACCTCGCAATTCACCATCAACTGGGCGGGCATGTGCGCGCTGGCGGTGGTCATCATCATCCCCGCGTTGATCCTGACCTTTATCGTGCAAAAGCATCTGATCGCCGGGCTGACGTTTGGCGGGGTGAAGGGTTAACGGCCAGCTTGAGGAACAAACCAATGCAACGCATGGGAATGGTGATTGGCATCAAACCGGACAAGATTGCCGAATACAAACAGCTGCACGCTGAAGTCTGGCCCGAAATCATCGCCGGACTAACAGCCGCCAATGTGAAGAACTACAGCATCTTTTTGCGCGAGCCGGAGAATTTGCTGTTTGGTTATTGGGAATACCACGGGACGGATTTTGCTGCGGATATGCAGACGATTGCTGATCAGGAAGTGACGCGGCGCTGGTGGGCCTTGTGCGCGCCGTGCCAGGTGCCTTTAGCCAGTCGAGCGGATGGGGAGCATTGGGCGATGGCGGAGATGGTGTTTCATATGGATTAGAGGTGTTGTGTTTCGGGTTGGTGGCGTTAGCAGTCGCGAATGAGTAACCAGCTGGGTTGATTTGAAAGGCATGAGTGCCTCCAGGGGAGGAGAAACACCACCGTCTGTTGGCCATGTGGGTCTGTTTGATGTTGCCGCTGTTGGTTGTTTGGTAGCCCGGATGAAGCGCAGCGAGAATCCGGGGTTGCAATACATCAATGAGCCTCCGGGATTAGCAAAGCCCAAGATTGCCCCCGGATTCCCGCTAACGCTTCATCCGGGCTACGAATTTCTTGAAATGCTTTTCACAAACGTGCCGTAGGCACTTAAAAAAACCGGATTGGAAAAATGCCAAAAATCACCCAAATCCACCTCCACCAAGTCAACCTCCCCCCCAAAACCACCCGCAGTGACGCCATCCAGTCCTTCGTCACGCAGGAAACCCCCATCGTGCGCATCGTGTGCGATGACGGCAGCGAGGGCATTGGCTACAGCTATACGATAGGCACAGGTGGGTCATCGGTGATGGCGCTACTGAAAGATCACTTGGGCCCGCGGCTAATTGGCAAAAGCCCGGTAGAAATCGAATCCATATGGCGTGATCTGTTCTTTCATACTCACGCCACGGCGGTCGGCGCAATCACCAGTCTGGCACTGGCCGCTATCGATACCGCATTGTGGGATTGGCGCGCCAAACAAAGCAGCTTGCCGCTGTGGCGATTTCTGGGCGGAGCCAAGCCGAACATCCCCGTGTACACCACCGAAGGCGGCTGGTTGCAGCTGCCCACCGAGGCGTTGGTTGAACAAACCGTTGCTGCGCAGGAAGCGGGCTTCAAGGGCGCCAAAGTCAAAGTGGGTAAACCGCATTTATCGGAAGACGTCGCCCGCCTCACCGCCGTACGCGAAGCCGTTGGCGCGGCGTTTGAGTTGATGGTCGATGCCAACCAGGCGTTTCATTTATCCGAAGCTTTGCGCCGGGCGGATGCCCTCGCACCCATCGGCTTGGCCTGGCTGGAAGAACCTTTACCCGCCGACGATATTGCTGGTCATACCCGCTTGAATGCCCACAGCCGAATTCCTATCGCGGTGGGCGAATCGCTCTATAGCCCGGGCCAGTTTGCCGACTATGTGCGCCACGATGCATGTTCCATCATTCAGGTCGATGTTGCCCGCGTGGGCGGCATTACACCCTGGCTGAAAGTCGCGCATATGGCCGAATGCCACAACATCGCCGTTTGCCCGCATTTCTTGATGGAACTGCATGTGAGCCTGTGTTGTGCCGTGCCTAATGCCACCTGGCTGGAATACATTCCGCAACTGGAAGACCTGACCACCTCAGCCATCGCTATCGAGCAAGGCCACGCACTGCCGCCCGAAGATGCAGGATTAGGTATCCGCTGGGATTGGACCGCCATTGAAGCGCGCAGCGTGGCCCACTTCGTCATCAAATAATCCGCCAACCTGAACAGAGAAGCCCTCATGAAATTGCTGCGTTACGGCCCAATCGGCCAGGAAAAACCCGCCGCACTGGATGCGCAAGGTGTTATTCGCGATCTATCCATGCTGTTGCCCGACCTCACCGGCAAGCAACTGGACGCCGTCACCTTGAACGCGCTGACGGCGATTGACTTGACGCGTTTGCCGTCAGTCCCGGCGGATGTGCGCATCGGTTGCCCGGTGAACGGTGTTGGCAAGATTATTTGCGTAGGCTTGAACTACGCCGACCACGCCCGCGAATCGGGGTTGGAACCGCCGCCAGAACCAGTGCTGTTTATGAAGCCGTCCAGTTCCATCATCGGCCCCAACGACAACGTGGTAATTCCACGCGGCTCAGTCAAAACCGATTGGGAAGTGGAACTGGGCGTGGTCATTGGCAGCACCACCAGCTACGTCGAAGAAGTCGACGCGCTCGGCTACGTAGCGGGCTATGTGGTGATCAATGATGTCTCTGAACGCGAATTCCAGCTGGAACGCGCTGGTCAGTGGGATAAAGGCAAGGGTTGCGACACCTTTTCGCCCATCGGCCCGTGGCTGGTGACGCGAGATGAGATTTCCGATCCGCATGCGTTACCGTTGTGGCTAGAGGTCAATGGCAAACGTGTGCAAAACAGCAGCACCAACCAGTTCATTTTTGGCATTCCCAAACTGGTGTCGTACATCAGCCAGTTCATGACGCTCTATCCTGGAGACGTCATCAGCACCGGCACGCCGCCCGGCGTAGGTCTGGGGCAAAAGCCAATGCCTTGGTATCTCAGACCGGGCGACAGCATGCGCCTGGGTATTGATGGCCTGGGCGTGCAGCAACAGCTTTGCCAGGCTTGGGCACGCTCTAGCCAAGTGTTCTTGGGTTAGCCTGGAATAGTCCAGCAATCTGGCAGCAGCGACTGTCTGGACAGATACAGCAGACGCAAGTGGGCGCCAGCTGGCATTGGCAACCTGGAAACGCTGAAAAGAAAAATGAAGAGAAGAAGCCCTGATAAATCAGGGCTTCTATTGATATTGATATTGATAACGGATGCCGGCCTTAACCAACTATTACTGTTCCAGTGCTCTGCGAACACCGAATGCCAAGGCAGGTCTAGAACTTGTAACGAGCACCGGTTGCCACTTCTACAGTGCCTTTATATGCCTGCCCGGTTCCGTACAACATGCCGTTGCCCTGTGCATCGCCCAGAACCCAATCGCCCGTGGTGGTGAAGTAATCCGCCGCCACATAGAGATCAAACTGTTTGTCGGCGTGGTACATGATTGAGCCATAAACGGCGTTCTTGCCACCATCGGCCGTCGCAGTCACCCCTTCGGTATTACCGTACGGGTTAATGACCTTACCAGCTGCATTCAGGCCGGAATGCGTGCCACGGGTTTGCTGGTAGCCCAGTGCATATTCTGTCGGGCCAAAGGTGTAAGTACCCGAAATTGTCCAGGCGTTATCAGAACGCGTCCCGGCACTATTGTTATCACCTTGCTGCGCGGTGTAGTGAAGGTAACCAGCGTTTACGCGGAAACGACCATAGGCAATATTGCCCCCGACCAGTTCGGATTGATGAATCAATTCGTTGATATTGGCCCGATCATAGGAGACGTTGGCGTTGACAACGGCATCGCCCAGTTGCAATTTGTTATATGCAATGGAGGCGGCCTGACCGGTACCCTTGGTAAAATCGCCCGGTGTTGAACCACCGTTTCCAACATCCCCGCTGCCGCCGGAACCGCCCGAACCAAAGGTATAACCCAGGCCGGCAACAATATGATCACCAAAGCGCTTTTTCCATTCAATGGCGCTATTCGAACGCGTACCGTCTGGGCCGCCGGAATAGAAAATCAATTGTTTGAAATTATTGACGTTACTATAGCCGCCTTCTTTCAGCGTCGTGCTGGCTGAGCCATATGGATCGCCCCAGTTCTGGGTAAAGTCGCGGGTCAAAGTATTTTGCCGACCCAATGTGATCTTACCCAGACTATCGCTATACACCCCCATCCACGCGTCGCGATTAAACAGCACGTTCTCCGTATCCATATTACCGGTTGGGAGTTCGAATTCGGTTTCAAGTTTGGAGATGACTTTCAAATCCGGCATGCCCAGACTTTCGCCAAAACCCAAAGCGTGACTGGCATCAAAGCCCAGCCGGTTACCACTGAACCACGCCGTTTGATACCCCGTTGCGTTGCCACCTGATTCAGTCTGGTGATTGGCATAGCTCAGCGTACCTTCAACCAATCCATAAATACGCAGACTGGAGGTGCCATTGTTGTAAAGCATCAGTGCGGAATCATCGGACTTGATCTTTACCCCTTCCTGGTCGGTTGTCAGGGCTAACGAAGGCTTGTCCTGGCTTCTCTGGGAAACAGCCGGAGCAGCTTGCTGCTGTGACTGAATGGTGGCATCCAGTTTCTTTTCCAGCGCGTCCAGTTTGGCCTGCTGATCAGCCGACTGTTTCTTTTGCGCGGCAATTTCAGCTTTCAAATCGGAAATCTGATCGGCAAAAGCTGGTGCCGAAGCATAAAAACAGCCAAGCATCGTTATATAGAACAATTTTCTCTTGAACAGCATCTCTCAACTCCCCAAATTATGTTTCACCACGCCGGATCAATAATCTGACCAAGAATGCAGTTACAGCTGATCACGGGTCTCCCAGTTTTTTTCGCGATGAAAACTTCAACCTCACCTGCTATCCGGACGCAGGAATTTGATAAATCTCTAATGACAGCCATTACTTGAAACGGAGTTATCTTTCCTTCAATTGGACATGGCTTTAATAAGTCAATGCCATTCACAATTCATAAATATTGAATTCATTTGCAAATGTAAATGTATCGAAGTAAATCATTTTTAATTTGATGGAAGTCAATTGCCGATTGAGGTTTTTATGGCGTTAATTTGATTAATTAACTTAAAAGAAAATCAACAGCAAACGGCTTTGCTTGATAAACCGATCTGAAGACGACATACCCCCGGCCCCGCGCCGATTCACGCAACGCTCGCCGTCACGTCAATCCCGTTATCACTGACCGGTTGAATCCATCACTATTAATTTCCGGGAGGCACCGTACAAGCCGTCGCATGTCTTTATCGAACCAGGATCACAAATAGCGCAGGTACCTGACGGCGGCGTTATACGCCATCCGATTGGTTGCTTTATCGCGTGCAGGTACTGGTTTACTCAGGGCTGTGGTGTGCCAAGCGGGTGGTTACGTGCAATGACTGGCAAATTCATGCAATAACGCCTCAGTCAACCCACCCTGCCTGTGGATTACCAATAAAACCAAAAACAACATTTAGTTCTTAAAAACCACATAAGTCTTTTGATCTAAATCACGCCTCTAAAAGCCGCAACAGTTAAAACTCACAATACAAAACAGGTACATAAGCTGTTTTTCAAAAAGAACAACATCCAGCATTCCCCAACTACATATAAATTTAAAAGAAAGAACTGGCCCTATTGATATGCACATTTCAATAAAGCCAGCCCATCAAGCGTGATTCAATCTTACGCGCGCGCGACCAAGTGGCATGCAGCGTTACGCATTGATTCACGCACTGCAGATACTGGAGCATCTGTTTTTACAAACAAATCAGAGAGTCGAGATGAAAAAAGACAAAGCTGTAATGGCTGCCACATTGGCAGTTGCGTTTCTTGCGCCATGTGTAATGGCAGACGTCACCATTTATGGTTCCCTGCGTGAAGATGTTGAATATGATCACTTTGGGGATATTGGTCATTCCCTGCCGACTGGAACTGTAAGTGGCGAAGCGCGTCTGGTCGATTCATCCTCGCGCATTGGCTTTCGCGGCACAGATAAATGGGATAATGGCTGGAGCACCGTCTGGCAAATCGAAAATGGCATCGGGGCCGCTGCCAATCCCGCTCCTGCCTCAACCAACGGCAGCAACCCAAAACAAATGGGTGGCGGGGTTTGGGGTAATCGCAATAGCTTCATCGGATTCAGTAGCCCGGAATTCGGCACCTTTCGCGCTGGTAACTACGACAGTGCCTACAAAAATGCGCTGACCATTTCCAAATTGACACCAATGTTCGACGATTTGCTCGATTCAATCGACTTCAAAGGCAGCCACGGTACGTTCAGTCAATTATCAACGCGCCTGAATGACAGCTTGTCCTGGGATTCCGCAGTATGGAGTGGCTTCCAGGTTCGCGCTGATACGGGTCTGGACGGCACACCGGATTCCAAAGGCCATGCTCCAATCTACGATGTGTCAGGGCTATATAACAATGGCGGCTTCAACGCTTCGCTGGCCTACCAATACGCCAAAAACCGGACCTTCCAGCAGGTCAGCGGTATTTCCACCGCGGACAATAACGGCAGCAACACCACCGGTGGTGCCAACGTTGCAGGGTATCAGTTAGCTGCAAGTTACAAGTTCGGGTTCGGTCTGGGTTTGGGTGCGGGTTGGGAACATATCTCCAACAATACCCCAACGGGTGACAGCAGCTGGAATAACTACGTGTTCAGCGGCGACTACTGGTTCAATCCGAAACTTCAGGTTCGTGGTCTGTACAGCCGCTCCAATAGCGTGCTGGGTATTTCCGGCCTGACCGGGCAACAAGGCTCATTGAGTGCAGTGTATTCACTGAGCAAACGAACCCGTTGGTATACCTCGATTGTTGGCCTGAAAAATGGCGGCGACATATCCAAAATCAGTGCTGACAACTATACCTTCCAGAATAACTCCAAATCGATTACCGCCAAAAACGACCAAACGTCTTACACTGCTTTAACCGGTGTCCGTACTGATTTCTAAAACTGAATCAAAACGCCACACTGGCCCTTTGAGGAATGAAAAAAACCGGGTAATTACCCGGTTTTTTTCATGTACTGCCATCGCGCTTTCGATATATCCGCTCTGGCCGACCTACATGACCATACGATATTTCTGCCCGCAGCAAACGGCTCTCAACACAAAACTCAAGATAACGTCGCGCCGTAGTTTTGCTGATACCCAAGGCCTGGGCTATGCTTTCCGTGGTGTATACGTCATCCGGGGATACAAAAACCTGTTTGATCCGCTCCAGCGTTAATGCTTCGATACCCTTGGTATGTTTGTCTCCGCGAAAATCCTTCGATTGCAGATTGTAGAGCTCGTCGACATGGTTCTGGCTGATCGGCGCATTGGTTTTTTGCGAATCAAAAAACCGCACAAAGCGTTCCAGTGACATTTGCAGCCGGTCATAAGACACCGGTTTGATCAGGTAATCAAAAGCGCCATAGCGGATAGCCTTGCTGCAGCTTTCCATATCGCTGGCCGCCGTGATGAAGATGATCCGGGTCGAAAAATCCCCGGCGACCAGGTCTTCCAGCAGTTCTATCCCCCTGCCATCGGGCAGATAGTTATCCAGCAACAACAGGTGCGGTTTGAGCACATGCACCAGCTTGCGTGCATCGGCCAGGTTGTGGGCCTGGTTCACAGCCCGAAAGCGCGAATTCTTGCGTACAAAATCGGCATGGATATCGGCCAACCGCTCTTCGTCTTCGACGATCAATGCATCAATGTTCTGCATGGCCAGGCCTTTTCTTGGGCACGAAGACGGAGAAAATCGTGCCATATGGAATGTTGTCTTCAATGGTAATCATGCCCGCCGCCTGCTTCACATAGCTATTAACCAGGTACAAGCCAATGCCATGCTCCGACCCGGCATGACTGCTTACTCCACGTTCAAACACATGGTCACGCAACGCTGGCGCAATGCCGCAACCGAAGTCGGCCACCTCGATAATCAATTCTTCACCCATATCGGAGATATACAGCACGATTTTTTTTTCGGGGTGATCCGCTGCAATCGTCGCATCGAAGGCGTTATCCAGCAAATTGCCGATGATGGACATCCACTCCACATCGTCCAGTGCATCGGGCAAGGTTTCGAGCGCACAACCCGATTCGAACCCGAGCGATAACCCCAGTTCGCGTGCGCGATAATATTTGCCAATCAGCAAGCCACAAACGCGGTAATTGCCAAAGGTTCGGGAAATATAGTCGAGCACCTGCTGCTGTACCTCAGAGTGCGCCTGCGCCAGTTTCAGAGCCTCGTCATAGGCTTTGATGTGCAGCAGCCCGGCCAGGGTGGACACCCAGTTCACATGCTCATGGCGGACTACCCGCAAATTATCAGCGTACCGCTTTACCTCACTTAATTGCAGGCTGAGCGTGCTGATATCGTCCTTGCGCCGAAAGCTGATCACCCATCCGCGCACCTGTTTGTCGACACGAATGGCAACGCGGCTTGCGATCACCTGCAGGCTGTTGAACAGACAAATCTCGTCTTTCTGATCTGCATCGTTTGGACCGACCTGCAGAAACGGGCAGTTCAGCACCAGTTCATCAAGCGAAATATTGACCAGTTCCTCGGACGACTGCGGCAGCTCCAGCATTTCACGTGCGGCCCGGTTAACAGCCGTGATGCGGCGCTGCGCGTCAATGGAGAGCACGCCTTCATAAATGGATTCAAACACTGCTTCACGCTGGCGCACCATCTGCGCGATCTCCAGCGGCTCCAGCCCAAACATCTGCCGTTTGATACTTTGCGCAAAGACCCATGCACAGCAAAACAGCGCCAATAATATCCCGCCGAGCAGGGCCAGCAAGGGCATGAATTGCGAACGGTTCCAGTTTTCGATGTGCGACTGGAAATACCCCACCGAAACCACGCCGATAATTTTGCCGTGCGCATCACGAATGGGCGCCTTGCCGCGCCATGACATCCCGTGCATACCCAGTTTGAGCGAGATGGTGCTTTTGCCTTGATGCAGCACTTCGTCATTATCGCCGCCTTGCATGGGGCTACCCAACGCGACGTCTGGCTCGGTATGCATCAGGTGCAGCGCATGTTCATCGCCGATCACGATGTAACTGGCGTCAGACTCCGCCTTGAGCGGCATGATCAAATCATGCAGGGCGCCGGTATCGCGTCGGGCAACCGCAGACGCAACGCCAGGCAGGCCGGCGATCTGCTGCGCCTGCACCCGCGCCCGGATGCCGATCTGTTCATACAGACTGGCCTGCATCCGGCTATAGACGTACTGCCCGATCACCAGCGAGACAACGAAAGAAACCGTAAACAGCAGCAGAAAAGCGCGTGTCTGGAACGAGACTGAACGGGCAATCACAAGATATCTACCAAAAACCGGTTTCAAGATCTACCCGCCCAGATGTCGCTATTGATCCGCAAATTGGCCGGAGGTTGCCCTCTGGCCCCAGGCGGAGCGAGCGCCAGTCAAGCTGCGCTGCGTTCCGGCAAGGTTCCGGCCGGGATTAACGCCGGATAACGCGGGGCCCAGATTTTGGCCCGGATCAATGGCTCGATTTCATCAATAGCCACCCGGTCTTGCAACAAACCCTCGTGGTACGCCTGCAAACCCACCGCCAACGCTATTGTATAAGAGACGTGGCGCAGCATACTGACTGGCGGCAACAGGTTGGCGGAGGGGTTGCTGCGTGCGGGCGAAATTGAGGCCAGCGCTTTGGCGGCAGCCATAAACAGGCTATCGGACAAACTCGGTATCTTGAGCGCAATCGCCGCGAGACCAAGACCAGGGAAAATATACGAGTTATTGGTCTGGTCAATCTTGAACATCTGGCCGTTGCGTTCCACAGCAGGGAACGGGCTGCCCGTGCCGAGAATGGCGCGGCCGTCGGTCCAGCGCAGCAGGTCAGCCGGAGTGGCTTCGCAACTACTGGTGGGATTGGACAGCGGAAAAATCACCGGTCTGGCGCAATGTTGGGCCATTTCCCGCACGATGGCCTCGGAAAACGCCCCCGCCTGCCCTGACACACCGATCAATACCGTCGGCCTGGCATTTTTCATCACTTCCATCAGCCCGGCGGTGCCGTCACTGTTCAGCTGCCAGCCTGCAATGGCAGCGCCAGGTTGCACGAAACGACGCTGGAACGGTTCCAGCGTAGTCGTATCGACCTTGCCCTCGACCATCAAGCCATGGCGGTCGACCAGATAGAACCGGCTGGACGCTTCTTCAGCGGATAGTCCTGCTTCGACCATCGCCCGATGGATCAGCGCGGAGATGCCACACCCGGCCGAACCCGCCCCCAGTACGGCGACACGCTGCTGGGTCAACGGCGTACCGGTGACGTTGATGGCCGATAGCAACGTCCCTGTCGCGACAGCGGCGGTGCCTTGTACATCGTCATTGAAGGTACACAGCCGGTCGCGATAGCGTTCCAGCAAACGGCTGGCATTGTGCTTGGCAAAGTCTTCCCACTGCAGCAGGACATGCGGCCAGCGTTCTGTCACTGCCTCGACAAATGCTTCGATGAAGTCGTCATACTCCTGCCCCCGTATGCGCTGATGCCGCCAGCCCACATACAGCGGGTCGCTCAGGCAATCTTTATTGTCGGTGCCCACGTCGAGCGTAATCGGCAGCGTTGTGGCCGGATGCAGCCCGCCGCAGCCCGAGTAGAGCGCCAGTTTGCCAATGGGAATCCCCATGCCGCCCGCGCCCTGGTCACCCAGCCCCAGAATGCGTTCGCCATCGGTCACGACAATGACTTCAACTTTGTCAAAGCGTGGATGAGCCAGAATGTCCCGGATCAGATGCTTGTGCGGATAGCTCAGAAACAGCCCACGCGGGCGGCGATACAAGTGGCTGAACTGGCGGCAACCGGCGCCCACCGTGGGCGTATAAATCAGCGGCAGCAGTTCTTCAATATGCTGGGTCAGCAAGGCATAAAACAACGTTTCATTACTGTCTTGCAGTTCGCGCAGCATGACATAACGGTCCAGGTCAGTGGACAAGGCGCGTAGCGCGTCATGCCGCCGCATGACCTGTTCCTCCAGTGTTTGTACCGAAGGCGGCAGCAAGCCATGCAACTGGAAGGTGTCACGCTCTTCCAGGGTGAAGGCCGTGCCCTTATTCAGTAACGGGTCAGTCAACACGTTTACACCGGTCCCGCCATGGGGGGCGCATGCCCGGACTAATGCAGGTTTGCCGGATTGGGTTTTGTTCTGGGCCATATAGCTCTCCAGCTGACAATTCGAGATGAGATGGGTGGGTCTTGCTGCCGCCGGTCTCCGCCAATGTTGCGGATCACCACTGGTGCTGACACATCGTGGGGCTTCAGCCTGATGTACATGCCGCCCATGCTTCGCTGGTTCTCCTGACCATATCTGCGGCCCTGCCAATATCCATGCCGGACATGCTGGATTGGCTTTGTATTTATTGCCGGTTTTGGGGCTGCATTATTTTCCTTGTTGGCAAAAATTCAAAGCCATTCAATCTTTAAAATCTTTTAATTCATAAAAACCACGAATAAGTCCAACACAAATCCAATAAAGTTTAATGACGCAATTAAATTCATAAAAACCACTGTGGAAATTTGATAAATATCAGGCACATTGCCCGGCAAAATCCTGATATTCAAGTCACGCAAAGACTTGCAAAACCCATATCCCATACATTGTCCATGCGTGGAGGAGTCCATAATGAACTACAAGATCGCACTACAGATTTTCAATTCGATGGCGCCCGTTTTCCTGCTCATTTATCTGGGCTGGCTGGCGGTACAAAAAGGCATCGTTGACAAATCAGCCAAGAAAGTTTGTTCAACCCTGGTATCGGATTTCGTGTTTCCGGCACTCTTGTTCGAAAACACCTACAAAGCCAAACCCTCCGAGGTTTTCGACCTGACCTGGATGCTGGCTTTTTGCCTGGCCATGTGCTCGATGTGGGTAGTGGCGTACCTGATCAACAAAGTAGTGCTGCGTAAGGATATCCGTCAAAGCGCCATGCAGGCCATGCTCAGCAGCTTCCCGAATATGGGCGGCATGGGCATTCCGTTCCTGGCCTTGTTGATTGGTGCCAGTTCAGCCATTTCTGTAGCCGTTGGCAACGTCATCGTTGCGGTTACCGTGATCCCTGCCACTTTGTTCCTGCTGGAACTGGGCAGTGCATTGGCGGGCGAGACCGATAAAAGCGTGAGTGGCTGGCAAATTTTCACCCACGCCGTGATCAAGTCATTGAAGAAGCCCATGGTGATGGCGGTGATCCTTGGCCTGGTCTGCAGCACCACGGGCATCAGCGCTTACCTGCCCAAGTTTGTCATTTCCAGCCTGGAAATCACCGCCAAGTCCTGCAATTTTGTTTCCCTGTTTGCCGTTGGTGTAGCTATTCACGGCACCAAGCTGGCATTCAGCAAAGGTTTGTCGGTCAACCTTGCGCTCAAGTGCCTGCTTAACCCGGCCATTGTCTGGGCGCTGGTCATGATGTTTGGCCTGACCGGCCAGCATGCTGAAGAGATGATCTTTTTACTTGCCATGCCTACCGCTACGACGGCGACCATTCTGGCGTATCAATGGAGCGTGCAGGAAGAAGAAGCGTCCAGTCTGTATATGGCATCAACCGCATTGTCAATTATTACATTGCCGATTTTACTGATTCTGATGCGTAGCTATATACCCGGCGTCATTTAAAAAAAGCTCCATCTGTCAGGCAATTAATTGCTATCGCAAAAATCGCAAAATTACCCAAGCAGCGATGCGATAAAACAATGTCCATAAAATATATGCGGTGAAAATCAGGGCAAATAACAACCAACCGGTTGTTGCCCTGATTCAATCGCTTCTATGGTAACAAGCCATGTCTGGCGAATTTGATTTTTATACAGTATTTCCTGCTGGCAATAGCTTAGAAGCCGCCGAGATCCGGAGTTTTCTGGCCAGTTGCCAGCTGGAAATAGATAGCGATATCGACATCTTTGTCGTTGCCCGCCAGGCGCAGCGGCTGGTTGCCTGTGCCGGGCTATCCACCAATGTCATCAAATGCGTGGCCATCAGCCCGGACTGGCGTGGCGAATCACTCAGCCTGCAACTGGTTAGCGAAATCGTGCAGCTGGCGGCCGAGCGCAACCAGTTTCATCTATTCCTCTACGCCCGCCCCTGCAACGTTCCGTTTTTTAGCGCCTGCGGGTTTTATCCGCTAGTTGAAGTACCCGACACCATCGTGCTAATGGAAAACAGCCCGGTCGCCATTCAGCGTTATTGCCAGGGCTTGCAGCAACAACGCCAGCCGGGAGCCAAAACTGGCTGCATTGTGATGAATGCCAACCCGTTCACGCTAGGGCACAAGGCGCTGGCTCAGCAAGCCGCACAAGCCTGCGACTGGTTACATGTGTTTGTCGTACGCGAAGACGCCTCGCTGTTTCGTTATGCCGACCGCTTCAACCTGGTGGCAGAAGGGTTGCGCGGCATCAGCAATCTCACCGTGCATCATGGCTCGGATTACATGATCTCCCGTGCAACCTTTCCCGGCTATTTCCTCAAGGACCAAGGCATTATCGATCGCTGCCATACCGCCATCGATCTGCTGTTGTTCCGGGACTATATCGCCCCCGCACTGAACATCACCCACCGCTTTGTCGGCACCGAGCCCTTCTGCCAGGTCACCCGCAAATACAACGAAGACATGAAGTATTGGCTGCAGCATGCCCCTACGGCAAGCACTCCGGTGGAGGTGGTCGAGGTCCCCCGCGTACTCAAGGCAGGCTCGCCGATTTCTGCTTCTGCAGTACGCCAGTTGCTGGAAGCTGGCAATTTTGAGCGCATCAGAATGCTGGTCCCGGACGCAACGCTGCATTTCCTGCAGCAGGAATACACCGGTCAATTGTGCCAACTGGACCATTACAGCTAACGGATAACAAACGGGTGATGGTGCCCCTGACACCGCTCCCGTTTTATCACCATTTGCCATTTATTCAGGATATGGAAACGCATCATGAAAATCATCAAGCAAGCCATTGCCGGAACGCTGGAATCCAGCGACCTGCTGGTAAAGGTTGCCCCAGCTGCCAACGATGATCTGGAAATCGTTCTGCACAGCGAAGTCATCAAGCAGTTTGGCGCGCAAATCCGCCAGGTGATTGATCAGACCCTGGCGCAACTGGGCGTAACAACCGGCAGTTTCATTATTGAGGACAAAGGCGCGCTGGATTGCGTCATCCGCGCCCGGCTGCAGGCGGCCGTGCTACGAGCCTGCGACTGTGAAAATCTGAATTGGGAGCAACTGTCATGAAATTGCGTCGCAGCATGCTGTTTTTACCGGGCGCCAATGCCGCCATGCTTTCCACCGCGTACATCTACCGGCCGGATTCCATCATGTTTGATCTGGAAGACGCCGTTTCCCTGCGCGAAAAAGACGCCGCGCGGCTGCTGGTGTTTCATGCCCTGCAAAACCCGATGTACGAGGATATTGAAACTGTGGTGCGCATCAACCCGCTGAACACCCCTTTCGGCCTCAAGGATCTGGAAGCGGCGGTGCGCGGCGGGGTCGATGTGGTCCGTCTACCCAAGACCGATAGCGCGAACGATGTCCGGGAACTGGAAACCCAGGTGGCACGCATCGAGGCCGAGTGTGGACGCGAGATTGGCAGCACGCAGCTCATGGCCGCGATCGAATCGGCCAGCGGCGTGGTCAACGCACTGAGCATTGCCACGTCCTCCCCTCGCCTGATCGGCATCGCCCTGGCCGGGTTTGACTATGTGATCGACATGCAGACCGAACGGGGTGACGGCACCGAGCTGTTCTACGCCCGTTGCGCCGTGCTGCATGCCGCGCGCGCCGCCGGGATTGACGCATTCGACGTGGTGTATTCCGACATCAATGACGAAGCAGGCTTTCTCAAGGAAGTAGACCTGATCCGCCGCTTGGGCTTCAACGGCAAATCATTGATTAATCCGCGGCAGATTGAATTGCTGCACAACGCCTACGCCCCCACCGAAGAAGATGCCAGCTACGCCCGGCGCGTGATTGCTGCGGCAGAGGCGGCAGAAGCCAACGGGCTGGGCGTGATTGCACTGAACGGCAAGATGATTGACGCCCCGATCGTCAACCATGCCCGTCGCACGCTGCAAATGGTCGCCGCCTCCGGCACCCGCAAATAACGCAAGGCAAACAGAACATGAAACCGAGTGAACAACTTGAACAATGGTCGGCTCAAGCAGGTTTATTGCGCCCGTTGCGCCCATTTGCGGGCGCCAATGCCACCACACCGTATCTGGCCGATCCGCAGCAAAAGCGCGAACGCAAACTGTGTGCTTCGCTGGAAGACGCCATTACCCGCTCCGGCCTGAAAGATGGCATGACCATCTCCTTTCACCACGCATTTCGCGAGGGGGACAAGGTCATCAATCTGGTGGTCGACACACTGGCCCGCATGGGCTTGCGCAATCTGACGCTGGCAACCAGCTCGCTGCTGTCGGTGAACGCCCCCTTGATTGAACATATCCGCAACGGCGTCATCACGCAGATCTACACCTCCGGCATGCGCGGCAAACTGGCAGATGCCATTTCGCACGGATTGATGCAAAACCCGGTGCAGATTCATTCGCATGGCGGCCGGGTCCATCTCCTGCAAAGTGGCGAGATCAAAATCGACGTGGCCTTCCTGGGCGTGCCGTGTAGTGACGTACTGGGCAACGCCAACGGTTCGCACGGCAAATCCCGTTGCGGTTCACTCGGCTACGCCAAAGTGGACGCCCAATTCGCGCGCCAGGTGGTGTTGTTGACCGACGAAATCGTACCGTTCCCCAACGTGCCGGTGAGTATTTCGCAGGACCGCGTGGACTACATTGTGCAGGTTGAAGAAGTGGGCGACCCGTCCCGCATCAGCGTGGGCGCGGCACGCATGACCAACAACCCGCGCGAATTGCTAATTGCCCGGCTGGCCGCCGACGTGATCGAACATTCAGGATATTTTCGTCAGGGCTTCTCGCTGCAAACCGGCTCCGGTGCATCGTCCACCGCCGCCACCCGCTTCCTTGAAGATCGCATGACCCGGCAGGGCATCACGGCCAGTTATGCGCTGGGTGGCATTACCGGCGGCATCGTCGAGCTGCACAAAAAGGGGCTGATCGAAACGCTGATCGACACGCAGTCATTCGACACCGTGGCCGCGCAGTCGCTGGCCGAATCACCGCGCCACCTTGAAGTCTCAACCAACGAATACGCCAACCCGTCGTCCAAGGGCACTTATTGCGATCTGGTCGATGTGGTGATTCTGAGTGCACTGGAAATCGACGTGAATTTCAACGTGAACGTGATTACCGGCTCGGATGGCGTCATGCGCGGGGCTTCGGGCGGGCATTGTGACGTGGCCACTGCGGCCAATTTGACCATTGTGGTCGCCCCGCTGGTACGTAGCCGCATTCCTACCGTGGTGCAGCATGTAACGACCGTGGTTACGCCGGGCGAATCCATTGATGTGCTGGTCACCGATCATGGCATTGCGGTCAATCCGGCGCGACCAGAGGTCGCCGAGCGCTTGCGCGCAGCAGGCTTGCCAGTGTTTTCCATTACCGAGCTTTACGCCAAAACCATCGCCCTCACCGGCAAACCGCAAGCCATCGAGTTTACGGATCGAATTGTGGGCGTGATCCGGTACCGCGATGGCAGCGTTATCGACGTGGTGCGCCAGGTTAAAGAATGACTACCAGCAGCAACGCCGTAGATCTGGCGCAGGTGCTGGCGGCGCGCGATGCACGTGTGCAACGGCAAGCGGCGTTGCGCGCCCGCTTTGGCTGGCCGCTTATCTCGCTCACGCTAGTCAGCCCAGGCGCCAACAAGAACGGGCCACTGCAGCATTACGTGATGCAGCAAGCGCTCGCCACGCTCGATGAGTGCTTGCAACAAACGCAATGGGCAGTTCTGGTGCGCGAGACGATCTGGCCGGTGACCGGCCCAGAGGCTTTTTTCGTTGTTCAGACCGAAGCAGAACCGCTCAAACGGCTATTGATTGATCTGGAAAGCCGGCATCCGCTGGGCCGGCTCTGGGATATGGATGTCATCGGCCCCGCCGGCCCGTTATCCCGGCGGGCATTACAACTGCCTGTGCGGCGCTGCCTGGTTTGCGGTGAGCCAGCTCACGCCTGTGCCCGGGCCCGTACACACCCTTTATCAGAGCTGCTGACAGCCATTGAGGAACAAGTCCATGCATTTGAACGAAGCCATGCCACTGCAGGCCATCGAGACAGCAAGTAGTCAAACCGCAGGCGAACTGATTGCCCGCCTGGCGCACGATGCATTGTTAAGCGAAGTGCTGTTGACACCCAAGCCAGGACTGGTAGACCAGCGCAACGATGGCGCGCATGAGGACATGGATTTGCCCTTGTTTGTGCTCAGCGCCCGGACAATCAGCCCCTGGTTTGGCCGGTTTGTAGAAATGGGTTACTTGCAGCCTTTTGCTCACGCCACGGGGGTATTACCGCAAATTCGCCCAATAGGCATCGCCTGTGAGCAAGCCATGTTTGCAGCAACACATGGCGTTAACACTCATAAAGGGGCCATTTTTTCGCTTGGGTTGATGTGTACTGCAGTGGGTCGCTTGCTCGGCCGCTGCCTGCAACCCAATCCCGAGAGCGTTTGCCAGGAAGTTGCCGATATCTGTAGCGGACTGGAACAGGAATTGGCAAATCGGCCGACCACGTCAACGGCCGGTGAACGCCTGTTCCAGCTTTACGGTGTCACCGGGGTCCGTGGCGAAGCAGCCTCGGGCTATGCCACTGTGCGCCAATACGCGTTACCGGTTTATCTCTCCCTGCGCCAAAATGGGGTTCCAAACGATACTGCTTTATTGCAAGCATTGTTGCAGTTGATGGCCACTAACTCCGACACCAACCTGCTTGCGCGTGGCGGCCCTGAAGGCTTGAATTGGGTAAAGACGGCAGCGCAGGCGTTATTGCGGGAAGGTGGCGCACTCGCTGAGGATGGCGAGCAAAAACTGGCGAATCTGGATGACGAAATGATCCGACGCAATCTCAGTCCGGGAGGCAGCGCGGACCTGTTGGCTGTAACTTGCTTTTTGGCCGGCCTGCCAGCACGTAATTCCTCCCGTTAAACACGCATCCCCAGCGACCTGCAATGCGGCCAATCCGGGAAACGACCAGCCGTATTTGCGAATAACCAGCCTCAAACTCAATCTCGACCGGCGGGCAATGCGCTAACGAATTCGGCCAGAATCGACAGGCCATAAGGCCACGGGCCAAAGCCAGCCTCGGCATTGATATGCTGGGCGTCGCCCAGATCAATCAACCGGCTGCCCCAGGCATTGGCCCAGTATTCGGCCCGGTCAAAGCGCATCAACGGGTCGTCGTGGCTGGCCACGACCACGCTGGGCACCGGCAAGCGTGTATCCGGCACGCGATCATCCAGTTCAAATTTGGCAGGTTCCGCCGGTGCCACCAGCATCAGACCCGCCACGGCCACCGGCTCGCTTGCCAGCAACGCGCAGCTAGCCAGCGCACCCAGGCTATGGCCAATCAATATCGCGGGGCGTTGGCAGGTGGCCAGCGTGCGTTTGATGGCATCACCCCAGCCGTCAATATCAGGGACACTCCAGTTACGCTGGGTCACCCGGTGCCATGCCGGAAACTGGCGTTGCCAGCAGCTTTGCCAATGCTCTGTCCCGCTATCCTTCAATCCGGGCACCAGCACCAGCTCGAAGCGCTTTGCGGCTTCGGCCAATTGCTGCTCTATGAACCGGATCTGGCTTTCCTGCATGCTGGCTGACCTTGGCAAGTTAGGGTAATACGCTTGACCATTATGTACCGGCTTTATATCCCGTCACAACTGAAATGCAGGCTAATATCCAATGATCTTTTATTAGCCGAAAAGCCCATGGACTGGACGCAACTGCTGCAACTGAGTTTGCATTTTGATCAGCATCTGGGCGGTCTGATTGCGCAGTACGGCACCACCGTTTATGTCATGTTGTTCGCCATCGTGTTCTGCGAGATCGCCTTTTTGCCGCTGTTCTTTTTGCCGGGCGATCCGCTGCTGTTTATCTGCGGCGCGTTCTGCGCTCGCGGGGCGATCGATATCTGGGTGCTGATCCCGCTGTTATTTGTGGCCACGGTGGCCGGTAGCGTAGTCAATTACTGGATCGCCCGTGGTATTGGCCAGCGCGTGCTGGCACGAGAACACCGCTGGCTGGACCGCAACGCGCTGCAGAAAACCCATGCGTTTTACGAGCAGCGCGGCGGCATGACTTTTCTGCTCTCCCCTTTTATTGCCGTGATCCGCACGCTGGCTCCCTTTGTCGGTGGTCTCTCAGCCATGACATTCGCGCGTTTTCTGTGGTTCGTGACGCTGGGTGCGGCGTTGTGGGTGGGCGTACTGGTGGTCGGCGGATACTTCTTTGGCAACGTGCCGCTGATACGCGACCACATGAGTTCAATTGTGCTGCTGGGTGTGGCACTGGGAGTCGGCGCGCTGGTGGTAAGCAGTGTGTGGCGATTAATCAAAGGCCGCCGGGCGATCAGGTAAGCAAATCGGGTCCCCGGCAGCATCCAGGTTCGGGCCAGTTGTTGCCCCTCCCCTTCAACTGCCGCTCACTGCGGGCAACTGCCCGATTGCACGGCTGCTGTTACCGGCACCAGGACCGGCTCCGCTTGCCGCGCCGGGGCCCGCCGCAGCGTAAAGAACGCCAATAAACCCGTTGCCAAAGTCAGTCCGGCGAGCAAGAGCGTCATAGTCTGGAAGGCCGAGCCGTAAACATGTAGCCAAGTCGCATGGCTGGTTTGTGGCAGCAGGCCATGGGCTTGAGCCAGATCACCCGCCGCCAGTGCATTGCCCAAAGCTACAGCCGGGACATTGCTACCGAGTTCGCGCAGCATGATCACCTGCAACAAACCCGCCAGCACTGCAGCCACGATCGCCAGTGCCAGCGATTCACTTGCCAGCCGCACGGTGGCAAAGAACCCCGCCGCCATCCCTGCACGTTCTTTGGCGACAACGCTGATGGCCAGATCATCCATCAGACCCCAAGGCAAGCTGGCACCCACGCCAATCAGCAACATCGGCCAGACGAAGTCCGTTTGCGCTGCGCCAGGTGGCACGGTGCCCAGCCACAACAGCCCCACGGAGGAGATCACAAAGCCGATCAGACACAAGGTACTGGCAGCGATCCACCGGGTAGACAACGCCGCCAGCAGCGGCACGATGAGCATGGGCAAAGACAGCGGCACCATCATCATCCCGGCATGGACCGGGTCGTAGCCTTCGATACCGATAAAGCGGATTGGCAGAATCACCAGTGGCACCACAAAGCTGAATGCGGTGCCCGATGGCAATGCCTGCGCGCCAATAAAGCGCCAGTTGCGGAACAACTGCAAATCAAGCATCGAGCGCGGATGAGTACGTTCGACCTGGATGAAGATTGCCAAAGCGATGGCAGACCCAACCAGCATCGCCAATGTGGGCAAGCTAGCCCAGCCACTTTGCGGCCCCTGCAAAATGCCTAGCGTCAGCAACAACAAGGTGGCGGTGAAAGTGATGGTGCCCCAAATATCCACGCCCTTGGCTTGCGGGTCACGCGATTCACGCATGCGCGGCACACCAAAGATCAGCACCATTACGCTAAGCACCACGCAAGTCAGAAAGATCGAACGCCAGCCAAAATGCTCGATCACAAAACCGGACCACAACGGCCCGATGGCCAACCCGGCACCAAAGCTGGTGCCCAGCAGCGAATAGGCATGCGTGCGCGCCGTGCCATCGAACTCGTGGGCCAGCGAGGCCGAACCACCCGCCATCGCCATCGCTGCCGCCATGCCCTGCAGCGCTCGCAAAATATTGAGCGTGAGCAGATCAGGCACAAACACCTGCGCCAACGAGATCAAACCAAAGGCGATCACGCCAATGGTGAACATGCGTTTGCGACCAAAACGGTCTGCCAGTGCTCCGGCAGCCATCACCGCGCTGCCGAAGGCCAGAATAAAACCATTCACCACCCAGGCCAGCGCCAGCGCGCTGCCACCCAGGTCGTGACTGATGGCGGGAATGGCGATGCCGGGCGCGGTAAACGCCAGCGGCATCATCATTCCCGCCAGGCAAACGGCAGCGAGCACCAGCCATTTACCGTGAGGATGTTGTGCAGTCTGATCCATGTAGTTCTCCTGGAAATGGGCATCAAGCCGATGGTCTGGTGGTTTTACCAGCAGGATTGAAAGCCGGTACCATCGGCGTCATATTTTTGTAGTGATCGACACAAATATGATTGAAGATTACAAATGCCCCTGTCAATCAATTTTTGTATTGATCGATACAAATTCAGGATGAATGGAAATGGCAGAAAGAGGCCGACCGCGTTGTTTTGATCGTGAACAGGCATTAACCAAGGCAATGGACGTGTTCTGGCGCAATGGCTACGAAGGGTCGTCGCTGGCGCACCTGACCGAGGCCATGGGCATCAACTCGCCCAGCCTGTACGCCACCTTCGGCTCGAAAGAGGCACTGTTCAAAGAAGCGGTGGATCAGTACGACTTGCAGGAAGGGGCGGAAATCCAGGCCGCGCTGGAAAGCTCGCCACACGTGCGCACGGCGATATCCAACATGCTACAGACCAGCGCCACGTGTTTTTCTGATCCAGACAAACCGGCAGGCTGCATGGTGTTGCTGGCGGCGACAAACTGTACGCCGGAGAATGCCAGCGTCTGGCAATACATGAGCGAGCGGCGCAAACACTCGCTGGATATCTTGCAGCAACGCCTGGCGCGGGCAGTCGCCGAGGGTGATATTCCGGCCTGTGCCGACGTCGAAAAAATGGCCGCGTTTTATGGCAGCGTGCGCAACGGCATGTCGATTCAGGCCCGCGACGGCGCCAGCCGTGCATTGTTACAAGCTATCGCCGAAGCCGCTATGGGCGCCTGGGACGGCCTGATTGCCACGCCAGCCAACGCGGACGCATAAACACTGACGTCAGACGATATCGCTAATAATGAGCAATATGCGCGGCGCTTAGTGCAGGCGTTTGCGCATACCGATGTCGACCACCATGCCATCGTCGTCCATGCGCACAAACATGCCCAAGAGGCGCTCACCATCCGCATGGAGAGATGAATCCATGGCGGCCAAGTCAGCATAATGCAGCCAGCGGATGCCGAAAGCCGCATCTTCCCTTGCTTGTTGGACCAGATGTTCAATAATGGCGGCTGGCACACGCAGCACTTGTTTGTGGATGGTGGCAGAGTCGGTCATACGAAAACGGGTACGGGTTTGCATGGCTCAGTCCTCATGTAGAACAATCGTTCTACGTATTCTTAACCAGCTTCCCCCAATGCTGCAAGCATTTTTTTCGTAAGTGTTCCAGTGACTGTGCAAACTGGCTTGCAATAGCCCAGTTCTATTGGCTTGGGCGGGAATTTTTCATTTCCCCAATGCGCGCACCAAGCCAATAATAAACACATATCGAGCCGGCTTCCTCCCGGTTCAGCCATTCAACCGCATCAACAGGAGATCAAAATGGACATTCATCTGGGTATTCCCGAGAAAGACCGCAAGACGATTGCTGAAGGTTTGTCGCGGTTGCTGGCGGACACCTACACGCTGTATCTGCAAACGCACAATTTTCACTGGAACGTCACCGGGCCGATGTTCAACACGCTGCATTTGATGTTCGAGGGGCAGTACACCGAACTGGCATTGGCGGTGGATTTGATCGCCGAACGCATTCGCGCGCTGGGTTTTCCGGCTCCCGGCACCTACGCGGCCTTTGCCAAGCTGACCAGCATTACGCCAACGGAAGGCACACCGGAAGCCACAGAGATGATCCGCATTTTGCTCAAGGACCAGGAAACGGTGGTGCGCACTGCGCGCGGTTTGATTGATACCGTGGGCGCGGTGAACGATCAGGCTACGGATGATCTGTTGACTCAGCGCCTGCAGTTGCATGAGAAAACCGCCTGGATGTTGCGCTCGTTGCTGCAATAAGCCAGCCGTTGGCCAAGAAAAAAGCCCGCAATTCGTGCGGGCTTTTTCTTTATCGTCTGGCAAAACTGGCGATTATTCGTTATCACCCAGCAAATCGCGACGCAACTGCTCCGGCACGTTGTAGAGCACGATGGTGTCATTGCTCTTGTTGTAGATCACGTCGCCCGTGCGGATGGCGCCGCGATCAAATTCCAGCTTCCAGCCCGGTGCGGTAGTTTTGAAACGCATCAGCGGCTTGATGGCGCGACGATCCGGCACAAAGCCGCCATTCAGATCCAGGCTTTCATCCGCCAGCGCTTCGCGCATTTGCGCTGGGGCGTCTGGCCAAACGCGGGCGGCGACTTCGTCCAGACTCACCGGGCGGCTGTCGTCACCCAGTTCATCCAGATAGCCGTGTGCGCGTTCAAACAGCACATCGCGTGCTTCGTGCCCCAGTTGCGTCTTGGCCACAAAGTTTTCCAGCCCTTGCACCAGCTTCTGGGTTTCTTTGAGTGCGGTCACCACGTCGTTACAACCGAGGAACAGTTTGAAGTACGCGGCCACATCGCCCCGCCCTTTCAAAAAGCTCAGATAGCGATCTTCGCCTTTTTGCCACGCAGTCAGATCCACCTTGCCCGCCACGCGCAAATTGGTCATATCCAGATGGACGGAATCCAGAATCTCCATGCCGTCGTTGATGGCGGTGCCGACCACTTCAGTCACCAAAGCCACCAGCAGAAAGTCATTCTCTTCGCCCTGCGCACGCGCAAACAACACGTAGCCACCCGTGGCCAGCGCTTCTTGCTCGGCGCGCAGTTGCAGGTGCTGCATCATCTGGCCGGTCAGTGTGATGAAGTCGATGGCTTGTTCCTGCACATGCTGGCGCACCAGGCGCGGCACCGGAAAGCTCACTTCATCTTCTTCAAACTTGCCAAAACCTTTGCCCAGCCGCGCCACATATTGCTGACACAGATGGTCCACCAACCGCTGCGCGGCGGGGGTAATGGCTTGCTCGGACTGGCGCAAGGCCACGCTGGCCGGGCCATTCGCGTCTTTGACGAGTTTATGGACGACCAGATTACGAATGGTATTGGGAGGCGTGGACATGGGGCTACCTGCTGCAGCGTGAAACGAGAGCGTGGACTGTACCTAAAAACGGCCCACCTTTGAACCGTTTCAGACCGGTAGCACGGGCGAATATTGCGGCGGGGTAAATCGCAGCGGCAATGCGCCGGGCAAAAGCCGCGTCTGCGTTACCTGCAAATCCACCAGTCGTTGGGCTCCGGCAAACGAATCCAGGCGCGGACCATCCCAGACTATCGACCCACGTACGGCCACCTGCAAGATATCGCCGGTTTCAAAATCCACAAACAATAAACCCGCGCGCGGCTCCAGCTGGATATTGCCGAGCGTGCGGAAATGAAAATTACCCAGGTAATCGGGCAAGGTCAGCGAGTCATCGTTATTGATCGCCACAAAACCTGGCTGGCCGCCCCGGTGCGAGATATCCACGCCCTGCCACGGTCGTTCACTTTCCGGGACGATGAGGCAACTGGTGGCAATGAATAGCGTATCGGCGCTGGCAATGATGGCGAGGCTCTTTGCATCCAGCCGATCGGCCAGAACAGGCAAGCCAGGATGCAGGTCTGCTGATGCGATGAATGTCGGTTCCCGGCTTTGAATGTACTTGGGACAATTGCCAAAAGCCTGATCCACGGCAATGGCAAAACCATGTTCGTCCAGTGCCGACACCTTGCCATTCAAACGATTACGCCGCCGTGTTGGCAACTCAATCCCCAGCACACCCAACGGTGCATTCAGATGGAGGTTTTCCATCAGTAAATCACCTGCCAATGGCCGGGCACTGATCGATAACTGTTCTGAGGAAGGCGTAGTCAGAAAGCCAGGTTGCCCGCACACGATAGAAGCCCATGGCTGGCCTGCCCCATCCACGCTCCCCACCAGCAAGAACGGCAACTGCGGGTAGAAGTCACGATGCTGCTGCGGCAAAAAACCACGAATGGTGCGCTGGCCAATCTGCGCCATTTTGTCGCCCATCCCCAAGCGCGCCTGAATCTGCCACGACACGCTGTGAAAAGGTGATTCATCGTGCTGCCAACCTGGATCAAGCTCAGCCATGCTCATACCCCTAGTCTGCGATCTCTAGACATCTGCCGTTTCAGGCCGCCAGGCCAACTGCTGTGCGTTGCATGGGCACAAAGCCTGGTAATGCCTCAATGCGATTTAGCCAGGCGCGGATATGTGGATATGGCTCCAGCGATATATCCCCTTCCGGCGCATGTGCCACATAGGCGTACAGCGCGATATCGGCCAGCGTTTCGTGGTCGGCGGCAAGGAAGTCGCGCTCGGTCAGCCAGCCTTCAATCACCTTGAATAATTCGTGCGCTGACAGGATCGCCTGCTGTCTATCCAGCGGTTTGCCAAACACGTTAGCGATGCGCGCTGTGGCAGGTCCGGCAGTCAACGGTCCGGCAGCAATGGCCAGCCAACGTTGTACCGCAGCCTGCCCTGCCGGAGATTCAGGCAAATATCGGGTCGAGCCATAGCGTTGGTTCAGATAAACCAGAATGGCGGCAGAATCCGCCACCACCGTGCCGCCATCATCGATTACCGGCAGCAAACCGAACGGATTCAACTTCAGGAACGCCGGGCTTTTATGCTCGCCATGCGCCAGATCGACCTCAATTACTTCATACGGCAATTGCAGCATGGACAACAGCAGTTGCACACGGTGGCAGTGGCCAGACAAAGGATGGCGATAAAAGCGAATGGGTTGTTGTGGCTGCGTAGACATAACCTGGGCTCCCTGCTGGATAGGACTGGAATCGGAAGTGATTCCATGTGCCAAGTTATATACCGAACGTTCGGTACAATCAAGAAAAAACAAATGGGCAGAAAAAATAATCGCATCACGCAAATGGGTATTTAGCTCAACAGATGCCGGTGTGCGCCACAGGCAGAGCAATGTTCTGCCCGTTCAATCGATACGCAGAGACACCGTTCAAGCACCCGGATAGGCATGAAAGCCGTCAAACTGCGACTTGCCCAACGGCACTCCCCTGCTACGCAAGATCAGATATGCGGTTACCAGGTGGAACATGAAATTTGGCAGCGCATATTCCTGCAAAAATGCGGCGGCCGGCAGTTGCACTTGTGCGGTACCGGCCTGGTCGCAAATGACTCGCTGTGCATCAAACTCGGCAGGCGTCAGCGTATCGAGCAATGCCTGCGCTGCGGCCACGCGCAACTGCAAACCCTCATAGCCCGGCGCCATAACCGGATAAGGTGGCAGCGGGTGTCCAGCCAACGGCAGGCAGGTGCGAGCCACAAAATTGCAGGCGATTTCCACCTGCGTGCCAAACGGCAACATGTCTGGCGCCAGGCGGGCATCCAGCAGATCGGCCTGCGGCACTTGCAACGCATGCTGTTCGGCCGCCTGGACGAGTTGTGACAATGTGTTTAGATAGCGCCGAAAAGTGGGCACGCTCAGCGAATAAAGATCGGGATTCATGAATTGCCTGTTGAAGAACTAATCAGCGGCCTGGCGCAGCAAGCGATCAGGCAATTCACTGAGAATGCGGCGGAAAGTATCGGTGGTGCGCAACGCATGGCTCACGACCAGCGCTCCTTGAAAGGCGATGACGACATCTTCGGCGTGGCGCGCGGCATCAGCAGGCGATTGACCATCTTCTTGCGCCACATTGGCCAACGTGGCAATCAGCAAGCGCAAGCGTTCTTGCAGCTTGTCGCCAAACAAATCTGCGGCCTCGCCAATGGCAAATACATTGGTCAGACACGCGTTGCTGCCACCCATATAAAAACGATCCAGCCCCAAGGCAAAGCGCTCTACCCGTTCACGCGGCGCACCCGCAGCTTTGAGCGGCCCCACCACATGCTCGCGCACGAACTCCCCGGCCCGCGCCAGCACCGCCGCACCCATATCGGCTTTACCGTTAGGAAAATAGTGGTAAAGACTGGAACGCCCCAGGCCAGTGGCTTCAGACAAGATAGACAGACTGGTGCCGTCGTAACCGTGATCGCGAAATACCTGCATCAAGGTATCAACAACTTCTTCGCGCGAGGTGATCTGGGTGGTCATGGCGGCGGCTTGTGTATCGAACGATCGGAACAATTGAGAGTACGCTGCCGGGCACACCTGAGCAAGGGCCGCTATCCAGCAGTTTGCGCTGTCATTAAAAAAATTTTCGATCATGCTGTAATGAATCAAAAATGGCCCCGACCAAAGTTGCAAGGCCCCACTTACTGGCCTGTTTAAAGCACCTCAACCAACTTCAGGAGATACACCATGGATCAAAAACAACGCTTCATCGCTTCCGCCCTCGCTGCTGTCATGACCTGCGGTATTGCCCTGTCTGCCCACGCTGCTGACAACAAAGCCGATGGCAACGAAAAATGTTACGGCGTGGCCAAGGCTGGCCAGAACGATTGCGCCGGTAACGGCCATGCGTGTGCCGGGCAGGCCAGCAAAGACAAAGATGCTGGTGACTGGAAGTATGTACCGGCAGGCACCTGCGAAAAAATGGGCGGCATGACCAAAGCCAAGGCCATGTAATTACACGGGGTGGATCAATGCGCCGCACTGCTCCACCCGCGCCCAGAATCATCAACCGGAGATCGTTGTGAATCACCCCGCCCTCACCACTTTGCCGCTGGCAGCCGGACTGGGATTGCGCTCACCGCATATCCAGACCGTGCTAGCCCAACCTCAGGCTGTTGCCTGGTGGGAAGTGCATAGTGAAAACCATTTTGGTGGGGGCGCGCCGTTGGCAGTGCTGGCGCAGATTCGCCGAGATTATCCTGTCAGCTTGCATGGGGTCGGGTTGGGGCTGGGTAGCCCTGGCCCGCTCGATGCCCGACATCTGGAGCAACTGGCTACGCTGGTTGCCGCAATTGAACCCGCCGCTGTGTCAGAACATCTGGCATGGAACCGCTACAACGGCCAGTGTTTTAACGACCTGTTGCCGGTGCCACGACTGGCAGGTGTGCTGGATAATCTGTGCGCCAATATTGATCAATTGCAACAACGGCTGAAACGACCGGTTCTGCTGGAGAACGTCTCCAGTTACGTGGTGTTTGCCGAAGAAACCATCACCGAAGCCGAATTGCTGGCCGAACTGGTGCAGCGCACCGGCTGCGGCATTTTGCTGGATATCAACAATATGGTGGTCAATGCGCTTAATCACGGCATTGATCCTTTAGCTGAAATCGCCCGGCTACCGACGCACGCGATTGGCGAAATCCATATCGCTGGGCACGAAATGTTTGATGGCGTGGTCATCGATACGCACGGCGCCAGCGTGAGCGACCAGGTCTGGCAATTGCTGGCACAAACGCTGGCACAGATCGGCCCGCGCCCGGTGTTACTGGAACGCGATACGCATATCCCGCCACTGACCGAATTGCTGCTGGAATATGCCACGGCCAGCCAGCACCTGGCTCGCGCCAGCCAACCTGCTGAGGTGACGGCATGAAATACGACGAGGCCATCGCCCTGTTCGCGGCTGCGTTACAAGTGGGCGACGATGAGCAAGTACCCGTAACCGACGCCACCCGCACCAATCTGGGCTATTACCGTGGCAACGTGATTGCCAACCGCAGCAGCGCGTTGGCATCGGCGTTTCCCTCCGTGCATGATCTGGTTGGAGAAACATACTTTGTTGCGCTGACTGAAGCTTATATTCGCGCAACGCCTTCCATCTCCGGCAATTTGCATGATGATGGCACTGCGCTGCCGGGCTTTATCAGCAGCTTTGCACCCGCAGCCGAATTGCCGTATTTACCCGACGTCGCCCGGCTGGATTGGGCCATACATAGCGCCCATTTCGCTGCCGATATCCTCCCGGCAGATTTAACGCCCTTGCAAACGCTGGACCCGGCTGGTTTTGGCCAGATACGGGTTGATTTCCATCCTGCCGTGAGTCTGGTGGTGTCAGCAGACTGGCCGATTCATGCCATATACGCCATGCATCACGGCGCGGCCCCGGCCAACTTGAGCGCAGGCGGCGAAAGCGTGCTGGTCTGGCGCGATGACCTGCTGCTGGTGGATGTTGCCACCCAAAGCTTTTTGCAAGCATTGTTAACGGGATCATCCATCGATCAGGCCTGTGAAAGGGCCTGGCAAAACCACGCTGATTTTGACCCCAGCCCCGCGCTGGCCCAGTTGTTCGGCTGCGGTCTGGTCACAGCGCTGCACCACCCCTCGTAGAAGGATTCCATCATGAAAAGCATTATCGCTAGCTGCGCTCAGTCGCCGCTCGGACGCCTGTACGCGTTGGGTACCTGGCTTGCGGCAACCCTGGCGCCGGTATTTGATCTGGCCGTGCGCTTGTACGTGGCGCGGGTATTCATCTTGTCGGGATTGACCAAGTTGCATGACTGGCACATCACGCTGGCCTTGTTTGCCGACGAATACAAAGTGCCGGTATTGCCACCCGCAGTGGCGGCGGTGATGTCGACTACGGCGGAACTGGGCTTGTCATCGCTGTTGATTATCGGGCTGGCCGGGCGCTTTTCGGCGGCAGGTCTGTTTGTGGTCAATGCCGTGGCGCTGATCTCTTATCATGCCTCGCTGGACGCGGCCGGAGTCAAAGACCACATCCTGTGGGGCACCCTGTTACTGTTTCTGGTCACCCACGGCATGGGCCTGTTATCGATGGACGGCTGGCTCAAGACCAGGCTCGGCCGCTGAGGCGGTATAATGGGCGGCTTCTTTGAACCAGGCCGCCCCTCGCCATGTCCGTTACCGCCGCCCAGCAAACCTTGATTGATAACGCCATCGCCCAGTTGCGGGCTGGCGGGCTGGTTGGCATCCCTACCGAGACGGTTTACGGCCTGGCAGCAGATGCGGACAACCCGCAGGCCGTGCGCAGCATTTTTGAATTGAAAGGCCGCCCCGCCGATCACCCGGTGATTGTGCATATCGCCGGTGCCGCGCAACTGAGCGATTGGGCACAAGACATCCCGGACGCCGCATTCAAACTGGCTGAAGCCTTCTGGCCCGGCCCACTCACGCTGATTTTGCAACGCCAGCCGCATGTGCCCGACGCCGTCACCGGTGGCCAGGATACCGTTGGTTTGCGCGCGCCGTCGCATCCCCTGGCGCATGAGTTGCTGAAGCAGTTTGGTGGCGGACTGGCAGCACCTTCGGCCAATCGTTTTGGTCACGTTAGCCCCACTACTGCCCAACATGTGCGCGATGAGTTTGGCGACGCCCTGCCGCTGGTGCTGGATGGTGGGCCGTGCGAAGTGGGTGTGGAATCAACCATTGTCGGCCTGGTCAGCGAGCACCCAACACTGTTGCGCCCCGGCGGCGTACCGCGCGAGTCGATTGAATCGCTGCTGGGGCTGACGCTGGAACATCACCAGAAATCCGATAGCGCCAAAGTGCGGGTCTCGGGTTTGCTGGATTCGCATTACTCACCCCGCACCCCGCTGATTACCGGCCCGGCTGCTGCAGTAGATAACGAAGCCTATCTGGCCTTTGAACGCGGCGAGCGAGCCGTGCTGGTGACTTGCGGTCCGCGTGATCATGGCGTGTGCGGCATTGACGTGCTGACGCTGGCCGCTGAACCGGAAGGCTATGCCCGGCAGATTTACGATGCCTTACGCCAGCTGGATCGCCAGGGTTATCAACACATCTATCTGGAACTGCCACCGCACACTGCCGCCTGGCTGGCGGTGCAAGATCGTCTGCATCGGGCAGCGCATGTGCGGCTGGGTTGAGGTCAGCGGCAGCCAACCCTCGCCCGGCACCCAAACTGGCAATTCAAACCAGTTCTTTCATCTGGTGATACAACACGCCCAGGCGCAACAAGGCACCGTGCATTGCCGGGCCACCCGGATAAGCGTGGTGCTTTAGTCGCGCAAACAAATCAAAGCGCTCGGCCTGGCCAGCGATGGCATCCGCCACCATCTCTCCGGCAATGCCGGTCAATGCCACGCCATGGCCGGAGAAGCCTTGCAGATAGTAGAAGTTGGCATCTACCCGGCCAAAATCCGGCGCGCGATTCATGCTGACATCCACAAAACCGCCCCACGCATATTCGACACGGGTTTGCGCCAGTTGCGGGAACACCGCCGCCAGCCGTTCGCGCATTTGCGGGATCAGCGCCATCGGGTCGGCTTTGCCGTTGCTGATACGCCCGCCAAACAACATGCGGTTGTCCGCCGAAAGCCGGAAATAATCGATCATGAAATTGGTATCGCACACCGCGCAGCGATTGTGGATCAGGCTGTCAGCCAGTTCTGGCGCAATCGGCACGGTCGCAATGATGAATGAGCGCACGGGCATGATGCGAGCGGTGACTTTGGGCAGCAGATCACCCAGCCACGCATTGCCAGCGGCGACCACAAACTTGCAACGCACCTGACCCTGGCTGGTGTGCACAACCGGCTGCGGGCCACGCTCCACCTTGATGACCTTGCTGTGAGCGTAGATGCGCGCTCCCACAGCACGCGCTGCCCGGGCCAACCCAAGGCAATACTTGAGCGGGTGAATATGCCCGGAAAGCCGGTCATTGGCTGCGCCGACATAGCGCGGGCTGGCAATCCATTTGGGCACCGCAGCAGGCGCAATACTGTCGATCGCCTCGTAGCCAAATTCACCTCGCAGTTGCTCGACCCAAGCGTCCAGCGCCCGAGCTTTACGCGGCGAGGTAGCCACGTGCAAATAACCACGCACCAGATCACAGTCGATGCCGTATTGTTCAACGCGCCGGTGCAGCAACTTCACACCTTCGACCGAGATATCCCAGGCGCGGCGAGCGTCAGCCGGACCTAACTGGTTGATCACCGGTTCGTCTTTGGCAAAGCCGACCAGCACCTGCCCGCCATTGCGCCCGGAAGCGCCCCACCCCACGCGCTCGGCCTCCAGTACTACGGCTGACAAACCGCGCTGGCGCAGGGCAATGGCAGTAGAAAGGCCCGTGAAGCCGCCGCCAATAATGCACACATCGGCGTCAATATTGCCTTGCAACGCGTGGTCGTCGGGCTCGCGCGTGACGCTGGCCTCGTACCAGGAATTTTGCACCATTGCGGCTTCACGTTGATCCATGCGGCGGCCCTTTTGTTATGCGAGTTTTGCGAAAATCATTTGCAGCCTGTAGTCCGGATGAAAAAAGTGGGAATCCGGGGCAACGCATGCATGAGCCCAAAGTGATGTGAACCTGCCGTGGCGCTCCCCGCATTCCCGCCCCGCTGGCGGGGCCTCATCCGGGCTACAGTGTTATGACTACCAGCCGCACCTCAAACCTGATTGATCCGCGCGGCCTGCCCGCACAACCAGGTCCAGACAATATTGGAAGCCATGTTGGTGGTGAGTTCAGCGTGGTCATACGCCGGGGCGACTTCCACACAGTCCATGCCCGCCCACGGCAGATCGGCCAGTTCTTCGAGGATGGTCAACACCTGGTTGGAACTCAAGCCGCCCGGTTCTGGCGTGCCGGTGCCCGGTGCAAACGCCGGATCAAGACAATCGATATCACAGCTCAGATACAGCGGCAGATTGCCCTGCGCCATGATGCGCTGGCGGATATCGGTCAGCACCGGTTGCAGATCGGACGGTTTTTCCAGACCGCGCAACATACGGGCTGTCCAGACCTTGCCGCCCATGTCATCCACATACTCACGCGCTTCGCGCACGCCAGCCGAGCGAATACCAATCTGCACAGTGGCTTTGGGGTCAACCAGCCCTTCGGTGATCGCTTCGTACACCCAGGTGCCGTGGCCGGAAGGCTCACCAAAGTGATCAGTCCAGGTATCGCAATGCGCATCAAAGTGCAGCAGCGCCAGCGGGCGGCCATAGTGTTTGCGATAGGCACGCAGGATAGGCAGCGTGATCGAATGATCACCCCCAATCCAGCACATGCGGCGCTGGGCGATCAGTGCCTCGACTTGCGGCTCCAGCGCGGCGCGCATGGTCTCAATGGACGTATTGGGCGTACGCAGATCGCCTGCATCGGCCAGCAAATCCACCGGCGACACATTGAAGTGCGGGTGAATGCCATCGCACAGCATCAGGCTGGCGCGGCGGATAGCTTCTGGCCCAAAGCGTGCGCCGGGGCGATTGGTCACTGCGCCGTCGTAGGCGACACCGGCGATGCCTAGCGGCCGCTCAGGCGCATCGCGCAGCGGCGGTACGCCCAGAAAAGTGGAAGAAGAAAGATAAGCAAAGCCGTAGTCAGACATGATCGTTCTCGTAATGACCGGATATTCAGTGGGTTTGATGCGCCCGCATCGGCGAGGCGCTCATGAAAGCGTTTGGCGATAGAGACGTCGCTCAGGCCAGCACAAATCGACTGTGCCAGCGTTGATAAATATGGTCGGCCAGGCGCTGGCTCGCTTCTATGCAATGCCGTGTGGACGCGTGAATCTGCCCCACGTTTTGCACAAAGGGTTGCCCTGCTTCAGCGATTACTTCGGCCGCACTGGCTTGCAGCCAGGCCGCAATCTTGGCGGGATCGACCTCAACGTGAAACTGCATGGCCAGGTGCAACTCACCCAGCGCAAACACCTGATTGGCGCAGCCCGCACTCGCGGCCAGCCGAGTCGCGATCTCCGGAATGGCAAAAGTGTCGTAATGCCACTGCATGACGTGCGCCTCGGTCACATCGCCAAACCAGTATTGCGCCAGCGGCATTTCATTCATTACCACCGGAGTCCAGCCGATTTCGGGCGTTTTACCCTGACTGACCGTTGCACCCAGCGCGCGCGCCATAAGCTGGCCGCCCAGACAGTGGCCGATTACCGGGATCCCCTTTGCATACGCATCGCGCACCAGCGCTTCGGCCTGGCGCAACGCGGGCAGGTCGTCATTGGCGCCCATTACGCCACCCAGCAAAGCCACGCCACCAAAACCATCCAGTGTGGCGGGCAACACAAAGCCGTTGTCCGTATCCGCCAGTTGCCAAGGCTGCCCGATGCGGTCCAGCCAGGCGCCCAGATACGCGGGCTGATCGTCACCTGCAAACTGGATCACCAGTGCAGGTAGTCGGTTGGAGTGAGTGGGCGCGGTAGTCATTTCAGGCTCCAAGTTCGGTGAGCATTTCGGCCAGATTCGCCAGCAGCCGCGCCACTTGTCCGTGGCCGGTGGCCGGACCGGCCAGCATCATGTTGTGAAACGGGGTCAGCAGTGTACCCCGGTTCAGCAAGCCCAGATGCAGCACCGCCGTGAGCGCATCGTTCTCTGCCGCCGCCGCTTGCGCCGCCGTTGTTGGCGCGGTGGCACAGAACTGCAACTCCAGCCGCGCGCCCAGTCGAGTCACACTCCACGGCAGACCATGGCCGTGAATCAGTTCTTCCAGACCTTGCGCCAAACCGTTGGCAACACCAATGGCCTGTTCATAGGCCACCGGGGTGATGATCTGCTCCAGACTCGCCGCCAGCGCCTGCATGGCCAGTTGGCTGCCCGCCAACGTGGTGCCGATGCCGGAATGTCCCGGCGCCGCAGCTTGCTTGGCATCGCGCATACGTTGGGCGGCCGCGCCGGTAAAACCATAAACCGCGCATGGCACGCCGCCAGCGATGGCTTTGCCGACAATCAGAAAATCCGGGCTCAGACCATAGGCTTTGGCGTAACCGCCCCACGCGGTCGATAGCGTGTGGGTTTCGTCCAGTGCCAGCAGCGTGCCGTGCTCTTTGCACGCGGCGGACAGCGCTTCCAGAAAACCCGGCTGCGGCAACACCATGCCGCAATTGGTCAATGCCGGTTCGGTCAGCACGCAGGCAATCTCGCCCGTTGCCAAAACCGCTTTTACCGCCGCGATATCATTGAACGGCACGCTCACCGAATGCTGGGTGAGGTCATATACCTGCCCCAGCAAACTGGCGCGCGCCGTAGTTTTGCCATCGACCAGATCGACCAGCGTATCGTCCACAGTACCGTGATAACAACCATCAAACACCAGTATCTTGCTGCGCCCGGTCATGGCCCGTGCCCAGCGGATGACAAAGCGATTGGCATCGCTGGCGGTGGTGGCCAGTTGCCAGAATGGCAAACCAAACATGCACGCCAGCCGCTCGCCCACGCTGGCGGTCGATACCGATGGTAGCATGGCAGTCAGGCCGGTTTTACTGGTGCCAGCCAGCATGTTCGCCAACGGTGCAGGGGTATGCCCGAACATCGCCCCGGTATCGCCCAGGCAGAAGTCGTCGTATTCCAGACCATCCACACAGGTAATGCGCGAGCCTTGCGCCTCTCGCAAAAACAAGGGCGACGGGCTCGGCCAGTCTTGCATCCAGTGCAGTGGCACGCCAAACAAAAAATGCTGCCCCGCCAGCCGATGCTGACGTAGCGATTCCGGATGCAGCTCGTTGAAGCGCGCCACCTCGCGGCGCCAGACTTCTTCGATACGGCCCGGCGAGCATGTTTTGACCGGGGTGGATTTCATTTCTGTTGCTCCGGGGTGGTGCTGGTTATGGGGTGGCAAATTTATGGGTTTGCTCTGTGGGTTTCGTTTCTTTTGAAGCTGGTTTTTCTGCCAAGAGTTTGAGTGCCCTCGGCACGGTTTGTTTACATACCCGGCGGTGGCCGGGGACACGTTAGTGTGGCCGTACAGCCTTATCGTGCAACTTGCTTCACCAAGAAGGTGTCCCGGTAAACCGGGATAAATAACCAAAAAGAAGGCAACCCCACGCTGATGCCCCTCCGGGGTTCCATCAGTCGGTCGGGAGCCTCGGGTCTCCCGACACTCCTTCGGCAGTGGCGTTAGGGGATTTAGAAACACACCCTCTGTTGACTATGTACTGTGACAAAATCAAACGTTATAAATACCCGGCTCAAGCATGCAAACTGGGATGCCAGGACGGCGAGAAGCCAGCCGCCGTTGTTCATTGATACATTGCAGCCCCGGATTCTCACTTCGTTTCATCCGGGCTACGGAACTGTTGCTGTTGCTGTTGCTGTTGCTGTTGCTTTTAGCTCCCCTCTTCTGGAAGAGGGGCAGGGGGAGATGGCTGCAATGTGGCATTCACCACCGCGGCCAAATCCACCCAAAAACCAATCCCCCCCTAACCTCTCTTTGGAAAAGAGGGGAACTGGTATCGCGGTTAATTCCAGATTCACCATCCTTGCTTAGCCACGCCGACCGAGGGGACGCAGGATGCGCATAAAGACCTCAGGCAAACAGACGGTTCGTTTCCCCACAGCAACTTGCATCCCGAACATTCAGCATCGTTGTGGGGGTACCCCCGAGGGGCACGGCTTTTGACTTCGGGCCCCCTTGCGGCAGCGGGGTCGCCTTTTGCTATCCCGCTCTGTGGGACTTTGGGTTACCTTTCTTTGGCGACGCAAAGAAAGGTAACGTGCTCCCCGGCACCCGGGGTATCAAACGCCTTTTACAAACGTGCCAAAGGCACTACCCAAACAGCCATTCAAGCGCACCAGTCCATTGAAGCATTGCCACCCCGGATTCCCGCTCCGCTTCATCCGGGCTACACAGATTATTGCGGCGGGTTACACCCGCCCTACCAGCCCGCTTACCGCAACCTCACCAACGTCGACATCAACTCCGTATATTTCTCCAACGCATGCAGCGACTTATCGCGCCCATTCCCCGATTGCTTGTAGCCGCCAAACGGGAAATTCATATCCCCGCCTTCGTCATAGCAATTCACCCACACCGTCCCCGCGCGCAGACGGCGGGCGCCTTCGTGGGCAGTCGTCAAATCAGACGTCCACAACGCCGCAGCAAGGCCGTATTCGCTGGCATTCGCCAAAGCAATCGCCTCATCCAGGGTGTCGAAGGTAATCACCGACAGCACCGGCCCAAAGATTTCTTCAGCGGCGATGCGGGCTTCCTGGCTGTCCACTTCAAACACCGTCGGTTCGATGTAATAACCGCCAGTTTCCTTGAGTACCCGGTTGCCGCCCGTTACCAGGCGCGCTTCGCCTTTGCCGGTTTCGATGTATGACATCACCCGGTCCAGCTGGATGTTGTCGACAATCGCGCCCATGCTGGTTTTGGGATCAAGCGGGTTGCCCGGCTTGTAGGCCGCAGCCTCGGCAGTCACGCGTTTGATGAAGTCGTCTTTGATTGAGCGATGCACCAACAGGCGCGAGCCAGCGGTACACATTTCGCCCATGTTGTAGAAGATGCCACCAGCGGCAGAGCGTGCGGCGCGGTCCATGTCCGGGCAGTCGGGCATGATGATATTGGCGGACTTGCCACCCAGTTCCAGCCACACGCGCTTGAGGTTGGATTGGCCGCTGTGCTGCATCAACTGCTTGCCGACGTAAGTAGAACCGGTGAATGCCAGGCAATCCACATCCATATGCAACGCCAGTTGTTTACCGGCATCACCAAAACCTGGCAGCACGTTGAATACGCCCGCCGGAATACCCGCTTCAAACGCCAGTTGCGCCACGCGAATGGCCGATAGCGGAGATTTTTCCGATGGTTTGAGGATCACGCTATTACCGGCAGCCAGCGCCGGGCCAAACTTCCAGGCGGCCATCAGGATCGGGAAGTTCCAGGGCACCACCGCCGCGACCACGCCAATCGCTTCACGCGTGACCATGCCGACCAGGTGATGGTCGACCGGAGCGATTTCGCCGCCGACCTTGTCGATGGCTTCGGCAAACCACTGCACGCAATATGCCGCGCCAGGTACGTCCACGGTAGTGGTATCGCCAATCGGCTTGCCCGCATCCAGCGTTTCCAGCAGTGCGATTTCTTCCATGTGTTCGGTAATCAGCGCGGACCAGCGCAGCAAAATCTCTTTGCGTTGGCGCGGATTGAGCCCGGACCAGACGCCTGCTTCAAAGCTGCGACGCGCGGCAGACACGGCGCGCTCAACGTCCGCTTCACCGCAATATGCCACCTGAGTCAGCACCTTGCCGTCGATGGGGCTGACGCAGTCGAATGTTTTACCGCTAGCGGCATCGGACAGTTCGCCATCAATAAACGCGCGACCTTCAATGGTCAGACTGGCCGCTTTCTGTTGCCAGTACGCGAGGTCTTTTTGCAGAGTCATGATGTAGTTCCTTGTGAAACGTGAAGTGTTAGGTGCGATCGGGAAAAGTGATGCTGCGGATTGGGTTGTATGAAACCCACCTCACACCAGCCCTGTCACACAAGATCTTTCAATCTGAACCAGGCCATTGCCAGCACCAGTGACGGCATGCGCAATAGCGAACCACCCGGAAAATCGCGGTGCTTCAAGCGGGTGAAGATGTCGAAACGTTCGGCTTGGCCGGCGATGGCTTCAGCCATTAACTTGCCAGCCAGACCCGTCACGTTGACGCCGTGCCCCGAGAAACCCTGGGCGAAATAAACGGTATTGGACAAGCGCCCGAAATGCGGTGCGCGGGTCATGGTGATATCCACAAAACCGCCCCATGCATGGCTGACCTTGACGTCTGCCAGTTGCGGGAAGGTCTTGAGCATGTCGGCACGCATGGCTTGCGCCAGGTTGGGCGGCGCCAGTTTGGAATAGCTGACCTTGCCACCCCACAAAATGCGCCGGTCTGCGGTCGGGCGGAAATAATCCAGGGCAAAGCGGCTGTCGCAAATGGCCGCGTTGGCGGGCATCAGTTTGGCAAAACGCTCTTGTTCGATAGGCTCAGTGGTAATCACATAAGTGCCCACCGGCATGATCTTGCGATCCAGTGCCGGGGAGAGCGTGTGGATAAACGCGTTGCAGGCCAGCACCACGAATTTGGCGTGCACTTCGCCCTGTTCGGTTTTGACGATATTGCTCTGGCCTTGTTGCAAGCTGGTGGCGCAGTTGCTTTCAAAGATGCGCACACCGGCGGTCACGGCGGCTCGCGCCAGGCCAAGGTTGTAATTGAGTGGATGCAAATGCCCGCTGATTTTGTCGTTCAGGCCGCCCAGGTAGCGGTCTGACGCAATAAACCGGTGCATGTCTCGCGGTTCAACGTATTCAAAATCATGAAAGCCGAAACGACTCGCGGCTTCGTCGCGCCAGGCTTTCAGTTCAGTCACATGCTTGGGTTTGTTGGCAGCGGTGAGGTAACCGTCGGCCAGATCACATTTGATATTGTGTTTGGCCACGCGCTCGCGAATGATGTTGATCGATTCGATGCCCATATCCCACACGCGTTTGACGTCATCTGCGGGCAAGTCAGCGGCGAAGGTATCCATGCCGCAGGCAAAACCGGCAATCATCTGCCCGCCGTTGCGCCCGCTGGCGGCCCAGCCGATGCGGCCTGCTTCCAGCACCACCACCGAGAACCCGCGTTCAGCCAGATTGAGCGCGGCGCTGATGCCGGTCAGCCCACCACCGACGACCACGACGTCGGCATCCAGGCGGCCAGTCAGGCGCGGATAACGCGTGTGATCGTTGGCCGTGGCGGCGTAGTACGAATCAATGTGTTCAGCGTTGGCGATATTCATGCTCATGGTGCGATATCCCGCTAGCTTTCGTTGTCTGGGCAAAGTGCCGAGAAGTTGTTTATGCGTTCGCAATGGCTGGCGTACCCATAAACAGCTTCTGACTACATCCTGATTCTGGCTCGCCAGGGGCGCAAAAAGCCCCGGCCTGTTCCGCCGTCTGGGACGCAATCCGTATTTTTGATTGTTGTTCTGCGGGTGGGTGGCGACACCAGACTAGCCAGTGTCGCCCCCTTTCAGGCTATGTCTTAGAGCCTGTTCATCATCTTTACTCGTCAGCGCTGTGCCAATAAAGGGTTAGCCACAAGACATGGGATGCAGCTAATAACTGGTTATTAGCCAATCACATAACACAGTGGATGACCCTTTATTGGCCCAGCCCTTCGGGTTCGGGGCATTACCGGCGCGCTGCTGTGTTGCGAAGCACTGCCAGTACTTGTACTGCGGCGTGCTTCGCGCCTTGCATCGCATCCGGTACTACCCCGAACGCTGTCGTGAAAAGATGGTGAACCGGCTCTTAGAAGGCATAGATGAACTGCGTACCCAACATATCGTTGCTCTTGGCGTAAGTGCCATCGCTCTTGATGAAGGTGTCTTCAGAGGACCAATCGTGGCGGTATTCGATCTTCAGTGTGGCCTGATCGGTTACGTACCAGATGAAGTCCAGCGCGATGTCGGCGCGGTTTGCGCCTTTGCAATCAGCACCAGCCGAGGTCGAATTGGCCAGGCAGTTCTGGCTGATACCAAAGCCGTTGTGCCCATCAATACCGGAATCACTCAGCACTACACCACCACCACCGCCGCCGTTCTTCTGGTCGTTCATGTAGTCAATCCGGGCTGCGGTGCCAAACTGGCCAGACTCAGCATGCCACTTCTGCAGACCCAACACAGAAACGCCCCACCATTGCGCATTGCCGCCATTGAAGGCTGCGTTCTGCTGCTTGCCAAGGTCGACTTCGGCATTGATTGTGGTATCTGCCCAGGTATAGGTCAGATCAGCTTCGGTGAAGTAGTAATTGCTGTACGGATCGTTCGAGCCGCATTGATAGCCGAAACCAGACGCACACGTGCTCGCTGTTGCCAGCGATTGACGGCCAATGTTGCCGGACCAGCCAAGATCTATCGAGCTCGACCAGGTGTAGTCCAGGCGAGTCGTGAACGTCGGTGTGTTGTTGGTTTCAAACTTGGCCTGACCGGTAGTCGCATTGGTATCGACCTGGGTAGTAGCGCCCTTGGTGCGATATTGCTCGTTGGCCAGCATGAACTTCCACGACCAGTTGCCGGTGGAGTAATTGATGCCTGCGCCAACGTAGCTACCCGGATCAGAGAAGTCATACAGCAGGTTGTGAGTCAGTGTCGGCATCAGCGTCGACAGCTGGTACTCATAGCCGCCAAAGCTGGACATCAAACCGGCGACAAACGTGGTGCTCATGTCGATCGGCATGTTGATGACAGCGGTGTTGATGATGTTCATGAAGCTGTTTGAACCATCATCGGTCGCCAGCAATGTCGCCCCGTTACCCCGGTTAGGCATGATGCTGATTTCCGCACTCGGCGCCAGCGCACCGGCACCGAAGGTCTTCTTGATATCCAGATAGACATCGCCGAAGGTACTGCCGTCGTAGTTATAGGTACCGTTGTGGTTTACAAACTGGAAGCCACCCGACTTTTGCCCGAAGTTGTAGACGTAAACCGGATCGAGATAACCAGTGACCGACAGACCGGCAATGCCGCCTTCGTTCACGGTTTTATCGATGCTGTCAGTCTTCAGTTGCAGCGAAGCGATGGATTGCTTCATGCCGTCAACATCGTCCTGCGTCATCGCCGGCGTAGTCGAAGCCGCAGCAGCAGGCACAGCGGCCTGTTGTTGCTGAACCTGTGCCTGCGTCGTCGTTTGCTGGGCTTTGAGCTGTTTGACTTCGGCCTGCAATTGCTGCAGCTCGGCCTTGAGCTCATCGAGCTCGCTTTGTTTTGGCGCTGCCAGCGCCGCGCCGGACACGGTCAGACCGGCCAGCAAAGTACATAAGATTTTCTTGCGCATTTTCCTCATCCCAAGTGATTGAATCTGCACCCCGAAACAACATTGTTTCTTGCTTGAACATCTACTGCTGTTAATACGCAATGCACTTTCAAAACTGTTTGTTTGCAGGTCGTTGTCGTTGTTATTGCGGATGGCCACCCCGACTGATGGTCAGTCATCCGCTTGTTGCCCGTTTACGCGGCCAGCGCCATGCGTTTGCGCTCTGCCTTTTGCATGAAGTGGTTCGCCGTCAGCACGCCAATCGTGACCAGCGTGATAAAGATCGTCGCCAGCGCGTTCATTTCAGGGTTCAAACCCAACCGCACCCGGCTGAACACCACCAGCGGCAGCGTGGTTGAACCAGGACCGGACAAGAACGCGGACAGCACCAGATCATCAATCGACAGCGTGAAAGACAGCAGCCAGCCCGAAATCAGCGCTTGCGAAATCAGGGGCAGCGTAATCACAAAGAACACTTTGAACGGTGTCGCGCCAAGGTCCATCGCTGCGTCTTCCAGCGAGGTATCCAGCTCACGAATCCGCGATTGCACGATGATGGCGACGTACGAAATACACAGCATCACGTGACCGATCCAGATCGTCAGCACGCCACGTTCTGCGGGCCAGCCAATGTACTTGGCCATTTCCACAAACAGCAGCAGCAGCGAGATACCCTGGATCACTTCCGGAATCACCAGCGGCGCGTTGATCATGGCGGTGTACAGCGCAAAACCGCGGAACCGCCCCATGCGGGCCAGCACAAACCCCGCCCAGGTACCGATGAGCACCGAAGCAAACGCTGTCATCAAACCAATTTTCAGCGACAGCCATGCGGCGTTGATGAGCTCGTCGTCATGCAAGAGTTCGCCATACCAGCGGAACGAGAATTTCGACCAGACCGTCACCAGTTGCGAATCGTTGAACGAGTAAATAATCAGGCTGAGAATTGGTGCGTAGAGAAAGAAGAATCCCAGCGACAGCACCGTAACCTGCAGGTTTTTATTGGGTTTGATCATGTCAGATCTCCTCCAGCTCTTTGGCTTGGTAGTGCTGGAACACCGCCATTGGTACCAGCAGCAACACCACCATGGCGCACGTCACTGCAGAAGCCATTGGCCAGTCCGCGTTATTAAAGAATTCGTCCCACATCACGCGGCCGATCATCAAGGTGTCTGAACCACCCAGTAGTTCCGGAATCACGTACTCACCCACCGCCGGAATGAACACCAGCAAACATCCGGCGATAATCCCGTTTTTGGACAGCGGCAAAGTGATCTGCACAAACACTTTCCAGGGTTTGGCGCCCAGGTCGTAGGCGGCTTCCAGCAAGCGCAGGTCCATCTTCACCAGGTGGGCGTACAGCGGCATGACCAGGAATGGCAGGTAGGAATAAACCATGCCGATGTAGACCGCGGTGTTGGTGTGATACAGCTCGACCGGATCACGTACCAGGTGTGCCCACATCAGAAACTGGTTCAGCAGACCGTTGTTCTTCAAGATGCCGATCCAGGCATAAACGCGGATCAGGAAAGAAGTCCAGAACGGCAGCATCACCGCCATCATCAGCACGTTGCGCGTGGCCGGATTGGAGCGCGCAATGTAATAGGCGATGGGGTAGCCGATGATCAGACAGAAGAAGGTGGAAATCGCCGCCATCTTCAGTGAGCTCAGATACGTGGCGAAGTACAAGCTGTCGGTCAGCAAGAACTTGTAGTGGCCCAGTTGCAGCGCCATCTGCACCATGTTGTCTTTGATGACGGCCAGTTCGGTGTACGGCGGCACACCCAGTACCTGATCAGCAAAGCTGATCTTCACCACCAGCAAAAACGGCACCAGGAAGAACATCGCCAGCCAGATATAGGGCGCAGCGATCACCAGCCTTTGCCCGGAAGGCAGCCAGCGTTTGAGTTTGGCTTTGAGTGTCATGATGTCATTCTCATTTGGTCAGCACGACACCGGCCGTTGGGCCCCAGGACACGTAGACTTCTTCTTCGTACGCAGGCGGTTCCATATTGTCGAAATCCAGCGTAGAGACGTTGGCCATCACCGTTTTGCCGCTTTCGAGTTTGATGTGGTACAGCGTATAGCTGCCCATATAGCCGATGTTCACCACCTTGCCGACGGAGGCATTCGCCTCTTGTGCAGGTTTGGCGCGAGACAACAAGACACGCTCCGGACGGACCGAAATCGTCACCGGCATGCCCAGCGGACCAGTCACACCGTGGCTGATAAACAGCCGTTGTTTCATGTCGGCGCTTTCCACGTAGATGTGGTCCGGCTGGTCTTCAACGATCACGCCCTCAAACAGGTTGGTGGAACCGATGAAAGACGCGGCGAACTTGCTGTTGGGATATTCGTAAACTTCATTCGGTGCGCCCAGCTGCACGATGCGCCCTTCCGACATCACCGCCAGGCGGTCGGCCATGGTCATGGCCTCTTCCTGATCGTGCGTCACCATGATGCAGGTCACGCCGACCTTGTAGAGAATGTTGACCAGCTCGATCTGCGTGCGCTGGCGGATTTGCTTGTCCAGCGCCGACATCGGTTCATCCAGCAGCAACACCTTCGGGCGTTTGACCAGGCTACGAGCCAGCGCAGCGCGTTGTTGCTGACCGCCCGACAACTGGAACGGCTTGCGCTTGGCATACTTGGTCATCTGCACCAGATTCAGCACGTCGGCCACGCGTTCAGCGATCTCGCCTTTGCCTACACCTTCTTGCTTCAGGCCAAACGCGATATTGCTTTCCACCGTCATGTGCGGAAACAGCGCGTAAGACTGGAACATCATGTTCACCGGCCGCTTGTACGGCGGCAGCTTGGACATGTCTTCGCCATCAATCAAAATCTTGCCGGAAGTGACGGTTTCAAAACCCGCCAGCATGCGCAGCAGCGTGGACTTGCCACAGCCCGAGCTACCCAGCAGGGCAAACAATTCATTCTTGGCGACCGACAGATTCACGCCGTCAACGGCGGTGGATTCATCAAACTTCTTGACCACATCAATCACGCGGACAAAGTTCTCGTCCGTCGTGGCTGGTTTGCTTTGTGCACTCTCGTGGGCATTCATGATTCTGGTTACCTGTTGCGAAGAGGATGGTTGAGAGTCGCTAACAAAATCGTTCTGAATACTTGTCCAGCCTCATATACAAGGCACCAGAACGTAGGGTTTGCAGGCCTTGGCATGCGAACGCGAACATTGCTGGCGGTGCGCATGAATGCGCACCCTACGACGCAAAAGCCAGGAATCAGGGCGCTTTTGTTGACAACTTCAAGACGCAGGAGGGGCCGAGCGGAGCCTGAATCGGCCCAACCTGCGTCATTGGCAATGCGTTGTTTAACTGTGTTGGTTAACTAATCAGACACGGCTGGAATCAGCGGCCCGACTTGTATTGCGCCCACAACCGGTTTTCCAGCCGCAGAATTTCTGATGGCAGCGGCTTGAGCAAGAACAGGGTCTTGGCGACTTCTGGCGGTGGGTAAACCACCGGATCATTGGCCACTTCAGGCTTCACGAACTTGCGGGCTTCGGCGTTGGCGTTCGGATAGAACACCTGGTTGGTAATTTCGGCGTGAACTTGCGGGGTTTCGATGTAGTTGATCCATTTCAGCGCAGCTTCTGGATGCGGGGCATCTTTCGGAATCGCCATGGTGTCAAACCACACTGGAGCGCCACCCTTAGGAATGAAATACTGGATTTCATAGGCCTTGCCCGCTTCCTTGGCGCGTTGCTTGGCAATGGTTACGTCGCCCGACCAGCCAAATGCGATACAGATATCGCCGCCTGCCAGGTCATTGATGTAACCCGAAGAGTTGAACTGACCAATGTACGGGCGGATTTTCTTGAGGGCGTCATACGCCAGTTGGTAATCGGCAGGATTGGTACTGTTAGGATCTTTGCCGACATAGTGCAGGGCCATGGCAAACACATCGTTAGCCTGATCCAGCATCGAAACACCGCAACCCTTGAGCTTGGAGAGGTTCTCCGGCTTCATCAGGATGTCCCAGTTGGCCAGATCAACATCTTTACCGAGGATGGCTTTGACTTTGGTCACGTTGTAACCCAGACCATCGGTACCGTAGGCCCAGGGAATCAGGTACTGGTTACCAGGATCGGCACCGGCCACTTGCGCCATCAGGGTTGGGTCCAGGTTTTTCAGATTTGGCAGCTTGGATTTATCCAGCTTCATGTAAATGCCGGCCTGAATCTGCTTGGCAGCAAAGTTGCTGGTTGGCACAACGATGTCGTAACCCGCTTTGCCGGTCAGCAATTTGGCTTGCAAGGTGTCGTCACTGTCGTAGACGTCGTATTTCACCTTGATGCCGGTTTCCTTGGTGAAGTTGGGAATCGTATCTTTGGCGATGTAATCGGACCAGTTGTACACATTCAACTCGGTATCTGCCGCAAACGCCGAACCCGCCGCCGCTGCACAGATACTGGCCAGGGCCAGACTGCTCAAAATCTTGCACTTCATCTTATCTCTCTCCAATCAAAATGACGCTCGAATAGTCCGGCGTTAAGAGCGGGCCGGGTCGCTACGACAAACAGCTTGATTACTGCGTGCAGTGCCTGAAACAAAACTACTAATCTGTCGAGTCGCCCGGCCGTGTCGGTCGGTTTTTATTGGTCTTTGGTGTTACTGCCGCAGCGATCTGGCGCCGCCTGCGGGTGCTACGCTTCAAAACACTGCTTAATCTGTAAATCCGTAGATTCGTAGATTTGTAGATTCGTAGGGTGTGCATTCATGCGCACGTTTACTGACCACGTTCGCAGGCGCTGCCTGCAAACCCTACGCGTTTCAATACCCAAGGTCTTTGGCCGTCAGATCAATACAGCGCGCGGCTTTCTCGACCAGTTCGTCAATTTCCGAGCGGCTGATCACCAGCGGTGGCGACAGCAACATCCGGTCACCAGTGGCGCGCATGATCAGGTTGTTGGAAAAACAATGATCACGGCAGATCAAGCCCACATCGCCACCATTCTCAAAACGTTTACGTGATGATTTCTGTTCACAAAGCTGCATGCCGGCCACCAGACCCGCGCCGTGGATTTCGCCTACGATCGGGCTGTTGGTCAGTGCTTCACGCAGCGATTTCTGGAAATACGGACCGGTTTCTGTCTTGACCTGATTCACCACGCCGCCATCACGCAGAATGGCGATATTGGCCAGCGCCACTGCCGCCGCTACTGGGTGACCGGAATAAGTCATGCCGTGATTGAAATCGCCCGCCGCGATGATCGGATTAGCCACGCGGTCATGAATCGCCACCGCGCCCATCGGGATGTAACCGCTGGTCAAACCCTTGGCCAGGGTCATGATGTCTGGCTTGAAACCAAAGTGCTGGTGCGCAAACCATTCGCCGGTGCGACCAAAGCCGCCAATGACTTCGTCCGCCACCAGCAAGATGTCGTACTTGTCGCAGATGCGCTGGATTTCTGGCCAGTAGTTGTCTGGCGGAAAGATCACCCCGCCCGCGCCCTGGAACGGTTCGCCAATAAAGGCGGCGACGTTTTCAGCACCGACCTCAAGAATCCTGGCTTCCAGTTCGGCAGCGCGCGCCAGTCCAAACGCCTGTGCGGTAACGCCTTCGGCGGCTTCGCCGTACCAGTACGGCTGGTGGATATGCACGATGTTGCCGACCTTGGACGGCATCTGTTCATGCATGTAACCCATGCCACCAAGCGAAGCACCGGCAATGGTGGAACCGTGATAACCATTGATACGGCTGATCACGATCTTGCGTTCTGGCTTGCTTTGCGCGGCCCAGTACTGATGCACCAGGCGCAGTACGGTGTCGTTACCTTCCGAACCCGAATTACAGTAGAAAAAGTGATTGAAACCATCCGGTGTGAGTTCAGCCAGTTGGCGCGACAGTTCAATCACTGGTGGATGGGTGGTTTTGAAAAAGGTGTTGTAGTACGGCAGTTCCAGCATTTGGTTGCGAGCGGCATCGGCCAGTTCTTCGCGGCCATACCCGACATTCACACACCACAGCCCGGCCATGCCATCGAGGATTTTGTTGCCTTCGGAATCCCACAGATACACGCCCTTGGCGTGGGTAATCACCCGGCTACCGGCGCGGTTGAGCGAGCCCATGTCCGAAAACGGATGAATGTGGTGGGCGGCATCCAGTTGTTGCCATTCCTGGGTAGTCCGTTGAGTCAGGGTCTGAGTCATCATGATTCTTGCATCCTGTATTTCACGTCGTTTTCCGGATGGTTTCGTAGGGTGGATTCGCGAAATAATCCACCGGCATCAGTAGGGTGCGCATGAATGCGCACCGCCACTGAACGCGTTCGCACGCCTCGCGTGCAAACCTTAAACGTACAGCAGCAAGTGCCGACGCTCCCACGAGCTGATCACGCGGAAAAACGCTTCATATTCGGTTTCTTTCACGCTGGTGTACGCCTGAACGAACGCGGGCCCCAGCACTTCCGGAATCGCCGTGCTACTGCGCATCAGCGCAATGGCAGACTCCAGATTGCGTGGCAGTTCGTACGGCATGTTGTAGGCGTCAGTGGCGACCGGCTCGGTTGGATTGAGCTTTTGCACCATGCCCAGATAACCGGCAGCCAGCGTGGCCGCGATAGCCAGATATGGGTTGCTGTCGACACCGGCGATGCGGTTCTCAACGCGCTTGGCCACCGGGCCAGACATCGGCACCCGCAGACCCACGGTGCGGTTGTCGTAACCCCACTGGATGTTGATCGGCGCAGCGGTAAAGCGTGACAGGCGACGATAGCTGTTCACGAATGGCGCAAAGATGGGCATCAGTGCGGGCACATACGCTTGCAGACCGGCGATGTAGTGATAGAACAACTCGGATTCTTTGCCATCGGCGGTACTGAACAGGTTTTCGCCAGTTTTGGCATCCACAATGCTTTGGTGGATGTGCATGGCCGAACCGGGTTCGTTTTCCATCGGCTTGGCCATGAAAGTGGCGTACATGTTGTGGCGCAATGCCACTTCACGCACCGTGCGCTTGAACAGGAACACGCGGTCAGCCAGATCGAGCGGATCACCATGCAGGAAGTTGATTTCCATCTGCGCCGCGCCCACTTCGTGGATCAGCGTATCGACTTCCAGATCCTGCGCTTCGCAGTAATCGTAGATATCTTCAAACAGCGGATCGAACTCGTTCACCGCTTCGATCGAGTAAGCCTGGTGACCTACTTCGGCGCGGCCAGAGCGGCCAACGGGCGGCTGCAGCGGAATATCCGGGTTCTTGTTTACGTCAACCAGATAGAACTCAAGCTCTGGCGCCACGACTGGCTTCCAGCCGCGTTCTTTGTACAGATTGAGCACGCGCTTGAGCACGTAACGCGGTGAGTATTCGACGGGCGAGCCATCAAAGTGCACGCAGTCGTGAATCACCTGGCAGGTTGGGTCAACGGCCCAAGGCACCAGGCGGATGGCATCAGGATCAGGGACGCAGATCATGTCCGGGTCGGTCACGCCGGAGATGGTTTCATCATCCGGATATTCGCCGTTCACTGTCTGGAACAACACGGCAGCAGGCAGGCGCATGTTTTCGCCAGATTCAAACTTGCTACGCGGAATGATCTTGCCGCGAGCAATGCCGGTCATGTCCGGCACTACACATTCAACTTCGGTAATGCGATGTTCTTTCAAAAACTCTGCGATCTTGTCCATCTGGTTCAGTCCCGTTTGCAGGGCCCATTTCGGTAGTTAAGCACCGCTGATTCGTTGATCAGCCTATTGCCTGAAACCGTTAACATGCCGTTTCTACAGCGCTGCTAACGATCTTGAGAGTCGCTCACAAAATTGTTCTGGCAAGGCATCTGGCCGCAGACAGTACAAGTAGTACGGCAAGGCCTGATAACGCAGTCAGAACGGTTTTGTGTGCGACTCTAAACCACGGAAATCGACTCTTTTGACTGTGGCGGTTGCCACAATCTGATCTTCCCGGCTCTGTTGTCAGTCGCGGCCTACCCCCGCGTTTGTCCCCCTTGTTTTCTTGCTTGTTGATCCCGGCAGGCCGCGCCAAACGCCGCAAATAAAGCAACTGAAAGCGGGTTATCGGCAAATTGCCATTCCGGGTGCCACTGCACTGCAAATGCAAAACTGCTTGCATCTTTCACGCTGAATGCTTCAACCAGGCCATCGGGCGCAACTGCTTCTACCCGTGCACCGGGCGCCAGTGTTTCTACGCCCTGGTTGTGTAATGAATTAACGGTGGCCTCTGGCTTGCCGTACCAGCTTTCCAGCTTGCCGCCTGGCACCACTGCAATTTGATGCGCCGGGCCATACTGGATTTCCAGCGGGTCTTCTTCACGTTCGCGGTGCAGCAACATGCCGGGCACCTCGTGCACCTTCTGATGCAGCGTGCCGCCGAGCGCAACGTTGATTTCCTGAAAGCCGCGACAGATGCCAAACACCGGCACGCCCGCTGCAATGGCAGCGCGAATCAGCGGCAGGCTGGTGGCATCACGGGCGGGATCATGCAAAGTGCCCTGGGCACTGGAGGGGCCGCCGTAATGACGGGGCTCCACATTGGAGGGGCTGCCGGTGAACATCAGACCATCCACCAGATCGAGCGTTTGTTCGATGGATTGCTGGCCAGCCATGGCGGGCAGCAAAATTGCGAAGGTATCGGCACCATCCACAGCGGCAACAACATACTTGTTGCCAGCACAGTGAAACGGGTGGTGGCCGAGCATTTTGAGGTCGGCGATAACGCCTACAACCGGTTTGTTACTTGATGCCTGGTTCGGTTTACTCATGGGATCACCATGTCTGTTCCGGCGGGCAGCCACGCCATTGCGGCTGCTTGCGCGTTTGCTGGCGGCGGGCGAAGCCCACCTTTGTTCCAGTCCTGCACTTTCACCATCAACACAATCAATTTGAGTATTGCTGAACATCTGTAGTTTGCCGACCTGCTGGCCGGTTACTGTCAAACGCCTGCAATCTTCATATGTTCTAGTGATGTCTGGGACACTGCGCCTCGCGTATTGCCATGACGCCAGTGAGCCCTTATCCAGTCCGGTTGATCCTTGCGGTTGAGCGTTTACTTCAGGCGCAGACCACAACCAGAACAGGCCACCGAGAGTGATTCGCATTGATAACGGTCAATTTGTTTGCCGTTAATCGTTGTGCGTATTCACATTTCGATGAACCCATTCTGCCTGGGTGTATGAGGGGAGTAAGAGAGAAAAACCGGTCAGCCGGGGGATAATTCCGGCCAACTTGCACGGTGTGCTCTGGCCGTTTTTTCCACCGGGGTGGCGCGGTACTCACTGGGGCATTGGCCAGTCCAGCGGCGGAAAGCATGACGAAAGCTGGCGGTTTCGCTATAGCCCAGCTTCTCGGCAATATCGGCCACCGGCATGGCAGTACGGGATAGATATTCCAGCGCTTTGTCGCGCAAGACTTGATCCAGCAAGGTCTGGAATTTCACACCGCGCTCATCCAGCCGCCGGCGCAAAGTGCGCTCCGACATAAACAACTCGCTCGCCACATTGTTGAGCTGGTTGTACTTGAGCGGGTCAGCCGACATCAGCCGCAGCGCCTTGGCAATCACATCCAGGTTGCCGTTGTTTTGCCAGGTCCGTTGCAATTGCGCACATTGCTGACGCATCACCTCATAACTGAACGGATCAGCCAGCGGCAACGGGCTGCTTAGCAATTCGGAGGGGAAAAACACCGCGCTTTCTTGCCGGTCAAAATAGGTCGAACAGCCGAACACCTGGCGATAAGCCGACGCATGTTCCGGTTTGCCATGACTCAAAGCCACGCAATCCGGACTGATCTTGTCGGCCATCACATCACAGACCACGGCCCACAATGCGGCCAGGCACATGTCGGTGTTCCAGACTTCCAGATCTGGCCGATAACGGTAACCCTCGACGCCCAGCGCGGCGGCATAGCCATCTACCCGCAAGGTCACGTCGAAATACGAGCCAAACAGCAGCGGGAAATCAAAAATGCATTGCAGCGCATCGGCCAGCGTTGGGCTGACCAGCATGGCGTAACCCAGCAGACCAAAACTGGATACCCGCAAGGCGTTGCCAATTTGCAAGCCGAGCGATTCGTCACCGGTAAGCGCACGGGCGTTGGCCGAAACAATCAATTCCTGCGCGTGGGTCACCATCATGGTGGTGTCTTGCAGGTCAGCAGCGCTGACCCCGCAGCCGGCCAGAACACGGTCTGGCGGAATATCGCGCCGCCCAGTGAGCCGCGCAATGGTTGAAATGGTTTGTAGCGTCGACGGCACCAGCGTGGCGGATGCCTGTACACATGAGCCCGAGCGTTTCATGTTGTATTTCCTGTGAATTACTCTTTACTTTGCTCTCGTCCGTGCAACAACACTGAGGAACCTCTGAACAAGACCTTTGGGGCAGCGACGACGCTTTGCGGGATGGATCGCACGACGTCAGCCCGCAGGACAGGCTTATTGCCTGTTCAAGGGCTGCAACACAGCGAGCCGCCCGCAAAGCACCGTCCCGAAGGGTTTAGGCGAAATCGGGCGCCTGCCGCCCCGCAGTGGTATCCAAAGGCCCCGGCCTTGGGACACCACTGCGGGTCAACAGATCATCCCGATTTGGCCTAAACGCTACTCCCAAAGGGCTTGTTCAGAGGTTCCCCTTGGCGGGTTTGCTGCGTTTTCTACTGGCACGTTTGAATAACAAGATCGTGCTTGTGCGGTTGAGATTGCGGGGCTGTTGATCTACCAGAGCAGTCGGTGCGCTGAGGCGGCCAGTAGAAGCCCTCTTGCTTGATCACCGTAAGGCGATCCGGCTTTTAATGATTCTGTGTTCTAACCTTATGCGACCTGCCGCCACAAAACCAGTCCGGCATGCACAAGTGAGTACTCTGTGCCACTGGCAGATTTTGTCGGACAAAACCGGACCAAAGGCGACCTCACCGAGCAAACTCATACAGCAATGTATGGCAAGAAGCATGCCACTGAACGCTAGCCCCGGGATGTCAGGTGAAACCGCTATATACCTGATTAATTAAGCACTTTCTGGTGCATGCCGTTTCAATAATTGCACCACAATCATGCAAACAACCTGTAAACGCCTGACGGCTTGATCGCGCGATGGGTGTCTTGCAAATACGCAAAAAGAGCGGACGCGCCGCTCTTTTTGTCTTTGCTATCGGCTAGTTAGCTTACAGGCCGGCCAGGCATAGGTACTTCAATTCCAGATAATCATCGATGCCATGATGCGAGCCTTCGCGGCCCAGACCAGACTGTTTCACGCCACCAAACGGTGCCACTTCAGATGAAATAATTCCGGCGTTAATCCCCACCATGCCGTATTCCAGTGCTTCACCGACGCGGAAAATGCGACCAATGTCGCGAGAATAGAAATAACTGGCCAAACCGAACTCGGTATCGTTAGCCATGGATATGGCTTCTTCTTCGGTTTCAAACTTGAACAACGGCGCCATCGGGCCAAAAGTTTCTTCTTTGGCGACCTTCATGCTGGTGGTTACGCCGGTCAAAATAGTCGGCTCAAAGAACGACTGACCGAGCGCGTGGCGCTTGCCACCCAACAATACTTTGGCGCCGTGGCTCACCGCATCGGCGATGTGTTCTTCGACCTTGGCCACGGCTTTGCCATCAATTAGCGGTCCCTGGGTGACGCCCGCTTCAAAGCCATTGCCGACCTTGAGTTTGCTCACTGCGGCGGCGAGTTTTTCGGCAAACGCGTCGTAAACCCCGGCCTGCACCAGCAAGCGGTTGGCGCAAACGCAAGTCTGACCCGCATTGCGATATTTGGAAGCAATGGCACCTTCGACCGCAGCATCCAGATCGGCGTCGTCAAACACAATAAACGGCGCGTTGCCGCCCAGTTCCATCGACAATTTTTTGACGGTATCGGCCGATTGGGCAATCAGCATGCGGCCAATTTCGGTCGAGCCGGTAAACGACAGTTTGCGTACGATCGGGCTGGCGGTCAGTTCACCACCAATGGCATTGGCCGATCCCGTGACCACACTGAAAATCCCCGCCGGTACGCCCGCACGTTCTGCCAGCACCGCCAACGCCAAAGCGGACAACGGCGTCTGGGTAGCCGGCTTGAGCACCATCGGACACCCTGCCGCCAGCGCCGGGCCAACCTTGCGGGTGATCATGGCGGACGGGAAGTTCCACGGCGTAATCGCCGCAGTTACGCCCACCGGTTGTTTGATGACCAGAAAGCGGCGGTCATTGGCCGGTGCCGGAATGATCTCGCCATCAATACGCCGTGCTTCTTCGGCAAACCATTCCAGATAACTCGCGGCATAGGCGATTTCACCCTTGGCCTCAGCCAGCGGTTTGCCTTGTTCTGCGGTGAGGATAGTGGCCAGATCGTCGACATTGGCCAGCATCAAGTCGTTCCAGCGGCGCAGGATGACCGAGCGCTCTTTGGCGGTTTTTTTGCGCCAGGCAGGCCACGCCGCATTGGCAGCCTCAATCGCCCGACGGGTTTCGGCTGCGCCCATTTTTGGAATGGTGGCAATGATCTCGCCCGTGGCCGGGTTGTTAACCGGGATGGTTTCTTTGTTATCCGCGTCTTGCCATTGGCCGTCGATGTAACACTGTTGGCGTAACAGGGATGGGTCTTTGAGGTTCATTGCGGTGTTCTCCGTGTTCATTCTTTGCCATGGTCTGGATTTGCCCGCTACAACCCGGATTCACGCAGCAATCCGGGGGCGGTATCGGCAAAATCCAGCGCCCGCGTTCTGTGCATATGTTGCCACCCCGGATGCCCACTTCGTTTCATCCGGGCTACGTTGCTTTGCTCTGGCCTGGATTTGTTTGTTGTAGCCCGGATTCGCGCAGCAATCCGGGGGCGATATCAGCAAAATCCAGCGCCCGCGTTCTGTTCATATGTTGCCACCCCGGATTCCCACTTCGTTTCATCCGGGCTACGTTGCTGTAGTCACCAGCCCACAACTCTGCAAACCAGGGCTACCGAGGGAACGCAGGCCCTGCGCAGACCTCCTGGCAAACAGACGGTTTGCTTCGGCTTTTGACCTTGGGCCCCCTTGCGGCAGCAGGGTCGCCTTTTCTTTGGTTACTTTCTTTTGGCGACGCAAAAGAAAGTAACGTGCTCCCGGTCACCACCGGGTATCAAACGCCTTTAAAACCCGTGCCGAAGGCACTAACCAAAGCAGGCATTCAAACCCCAGCACTTCGTTGAAACATTGCTACCCCGGATTCCCGCCTCCGGCTCCTTCCGGGCTACAAAACCACAGCAAGCAACATCCTTCTTCAAGCCGCCTGCAAGGCCTTCCCCAATTTCGCCAGCCCTTCCTCAAACACCGCATTTTCAATCGTCAGCGGGAACAAGAATCGCAATACGTTGGAGTACACCCCGCAAGACAACAAGATCAGCCCGTCCGCCAGCGCCAGCGTCTGCACGCGTTTGGCAAAGTCGGCATCCGGCTCACCGGTATTCGGGTCGATAAACTCGGCGGCAACCATTGCGCCCGGGCCGCGAATATCGGCAATTTGGGGTACCACACCGCGCAACTCATTCAGGGTTGCTTTGAGTTTGTCACCGAGTTGGTTGGCACGTTCCGCCAATTTCTCGCTTCCAATCACATCCAGCACGGCGTGCGCAGCGGCAATCGCCAGCGGGTTACCGGCGTAGGTACCACCCAAACCGCCCGGGTTCGGCGCGTCCATGATTTCGGCGCGACCGGTCACGGCGGAGAGCGGATAACCACCAGCCAGCGATTTGGCCATAGTCATCAAATCTGGCACCACGTCGTAGTGGTTCATGGCAAACAGCTTGCCGGTGCGGGCAAAGCCGGTCTGGATTTCGTCGGCAATCAGCAAGATGCCGTGTTGATCGCACAACTTGCGCAATGCCTGCATGAAATCCGCCGGAGCCACGTAGAAACCGCCCTCGCCTTGCACTGGTTCCAGAATGATCGCTGCCACGCGCTTCGGATCAATATCGGCTTTGAACAGGTCGTTCAGCGCCTTGAGCGACATGGCGGTGGTAATGCCGTGCAGCTCACACGGGAACGGCGCATGGTGGATTTCTGATGGGAACGGGCCAAAGCCCACCTTGTAGGGAACCACTTTGCCGGTCAGCGCCATGCCCATCATGGTGCGGCCATGAAAACCGCCGTTGAAGGCGATCACGCCAGGGCGGCCGGTGGCGGCGCGGGCGATCTTGATGGCGTTTTCCACGGCTTCGGCACCGGTAGAAAAGAATGCGGTTTTCTTGGCGTAATCACCGGGCGTCAACGCGTTCAGGCGTTCGGCCAGTTTTACGTAGGATTCGTATGGCACCACTTGATAACAGCTGTGGGTAAAGGCATCCAGTTGTGCGCGCACCGCGGCGGTCACTTTGGGGTGACAGTGGCCGGTGTTAAGCACGGCAATGCCACCGGCAAAGTCGATAAAGCGATTGCCTTCCACATCCCACAACTCGGAGTTCAGCGCGCGTTCCACAAAGAACTGCGCCATAACGCCCACACCGCGCGGGGTGGCAGCATTTTTGCGGGCAAACAAATCAGCATTGGACACGATATCGCTTCCTGTAAAAGTGGTTTGGTCTGGCAGTCTTACTCCGCGCAAAACGGAGTAGACGCTTTGGAATGCCTCGAATATAGTGAGCTTCGGCCCCCTCAAGAAGAGCCATTTTTTTTAAAACAATGGAACCACTTTGCGAACAAGCTTGTTATCAGACTGGTTAGCCCAGCGCCTGGACAAGGCCAGCGTCGAGCCTTCCTATCGCCAGTTACAACGATTGCTGCGTGAAGCCATCCTGGCGCACGAGTTGCCGGCCGGGCGCAAACTGCCGTCGTCACGCATGCTGGCCACCGAGCTGGGCATTGCCCGCAACACGGTGATCCAGGTGTACGAACAACTGGCGGTTGAGGGTTATCTGCTGGCGGGTACCGGTAGTGGCACATTTGTGGCCGATAGCTCGCCCGATCAACAAATGCTGGGCAGTGCCGCAGCCGCCCCGGCGAGTAGCGACTCCGGCGAACATTTGTCGCAACGTGGCCAGCGCTTGATTGCATCAGCCGGTGTGTCACGGCGGCAATGGGGTGCATTTGTGCCGGGCGTGGCGGATGTGACGCGCTTTCCGGCCGCAATCTGGAGCCGGTTGCAAGCGCGGCATATGCGCAACCCGCGTCCAGAGTTACTCAGTTACGCGCCACCCGGTGGCCACGCGCCATTGCGCGAGGCGCTGGCCGATTACCTGCGTAATGCCCGGTCGGTGCGCTGCGAGCCCGAACAAATCATCATCACCACCGGTATTCACCAGTCGGTTGATCTGGCCGTACGTTTGCTGTGCGATCCGGGTGATGCGGTGTGGACCGAAGACCCGTGTTACTGGGGCGTGCGCAGTGTGATGCAGGCTTCTGGTCTGCAATTGAAACCCATCGCGGTCGATGCCGAGGGCATCAACCCTTCGCCTGAAGACCTGGCCACACCGCCGCGCATGATGCTGGTGACACCGTCGCATCAGTATCCGTTAGGTATGGTGATGAGCCTGGCGCGGCGACGCATGCTGCTGGAGTTCGCCCGCCAGCGTGACTGCTGGATTATCGAAGACGATTACGACAGCGAGTTCCGTTACGCCAACCGCCCGCTGATGTCGCTACAAGGCATGGATGATGCCGACCGGGTGATCTACGTTGGCAGCTTCGGCAAGATTCTTTACCCCGGTTTGCGCATTGGTTATCTGGTGGTGCCGCCGGCGCTGGCCGAACCTTTCGCCGTGGCGCTGGCCGAGTTGTATCGCGAAGGCCAGTTGCTGCAACAAGCGGTGTTGTCGGACTTTATCGCCGAGGGCCATTTCAGCTCGCATATTCGCCGCATGCGCAATGTCTACGGCTCGCGCCGCGAAATACTGATGCAAGAGATTTCGCGGCACTTTGGCGATGCCGTCAGCGTGCGTGGCGATGAAGCGGGCCTGCATCTGGTCGCTACCCTGCCCGGCCACGTGGATGATCGGCAGATTGCACAAGATGCCCTCGCCGCCGGTATCGCCACTCGCCCGCTCTCCAGTTACTACAGCCAGGCCAATGCGCCCGAGCGCGGTTTGCTGTTGGGCTACGCCTGTGTTCAGGACGATGACATTGCCAGACACTTCGCCACGCTGGCACGGGTAATAGAAGAACATCTGCAAATTCATCGCTAAAGTAATAAGCACGCTGGTCGATGCATTCGTTAACCAGCTTCATTGCATAGCCGTAACCAGCATCAACACAAAATCAGCCAGAGCCGCGAACAACTGCAGCGGCAGGCCGGCAAGAACGCTGGTCTGACCGTAAAAACGGCCAATAACACGGATAGCGCCCGCCAGAGGCAGGAATCCGCTTGCACGCGAGCCAAAGGGATACAACATGAGCCAGAAAACGCAGTGGGGCCACTTACGCACACGCATCGTCCTGGTTGCCGGAGCAGCCATTTTTATCGGCTTTGCCGTCATGGTCGGGTTGCTGGTCAAAATGAGTTACGACCGCGCCGAAGAAGCAGGCTTTGAACTGGCGCGAGAGCAAGCCGTCAGTTACGCCCAAACCGTACAAAACCAGCTCGACCGCACCTTCTTGTTGCCACGCCATCTGGCGCGCGCGGTGAGTGGCATCAAGGCCATCGGCAAGACCGACCGCAAACTGGTCGACACCGTCATTTTGCGCATGCTGGACGACGCACCCGGCGTAACCGGTTTGTGGATGGTGTGGGAACCCAACGCGTTTGACGGCAATGATGATGCCTTCAGGCTGGACTGGCCCAAGCAAGATCCGAGCGGCCGTTATACGCCCTACATGACGCGTGGCAAAGATGGCAAAGCCACCGTCGACACCATGATGGAATCCTCGCGCATCAAGGACTTCCCCAAATATCACGATCACCCGGAAACCTACGTCCCGGATTACGAGAAACCAGGCTGGGGTGATTTCTATTACGTCCCCAAACAACGCCAGCGCGACACCATTACCGAGCCATTCCCTTATGAAGTGGCCAACGCCAAAGTGCTGGAAAGCTCGCTGGTATCGGTCATCAAGGACGACAGCGGCAAGTTCCTCGGCGTTGCTGCGGCAGATTTGACGCTGGATGATCTGCAAAAGCAGTTATCCACGCTGCATCCGTATGACACCGGCTACGTCACGCTGTTATCTGAAGGCGGCCTGTATGTAGCGGCCAAAGACGCCAGCCTGTTAGGCAAACCAGTGGAAAGCGGCACGCCCCTGGCCGACGCTGTGGGCAAGATCAAAAGCGGAGAAGACTTTCAACTGGAAGGCAAGGAATACACCCATTTCTTTCACGCCATCAAAATTGGCGACACCGGCCAGTATTGGTCATTGGGCGTGAGCGTGCCGACTGCGGCGATCACCGCGCCTGCCGTGCGTTTGCGCAACATCGCAATTGCCATCGCCGTGGTGTCGCTGGTGGTGATTTTGCTGGTGATTTACGCCGTGGTCAGCGCCCTCACCCGCCCATTGATCCGGCTGGCTGGCACCATGGAAGGGCTGGCCTCGGGTAAAGGCGATTTGACCGCGCGCATTGCCATTACCAACCGCGATGAAATTGGCCAGACCGCCGATGCGTTCAACCGCTTTATCGCCAGTTTGCACAGCATGTTTGTCGAAGTGCGCCAGCAAAGCCAGGCGGTAACGCAATCAGCCAGCCAGTTGGCCAGTTCTGCCGAGTCGGTCAAAGGTTCGTCCCAGCAACAGTCCGAAGCCTCCAGTGCAACTGCCGCCGGAGTGGAACAAGTCACGGTCAGCATTCAGCACATTGCCGACACCGCCAATCAGGCCGAAGACCTGGCACGCGAAACCGGCCAGCTCACCGAAAACAGCACGCAAACCGTCCAGCAAGTGGCGACCAGTATTGCCGGGGTAACGCAGACCATGCATGCGCTGACCGAGCGTATGAGTCAGTTGGGCGCACGCTCACAAGAAGTCAGCACCATCGTCAAAGTGATTACCGACATCGCCGAGCAGACCAATTTGCTGGCCCTGAACGCAGCCATTGAGGCCGCCCGCGCTGGCGAAATGGGTCGTGGGTTTGCGGTGGTGGCCGATGAAGTCCGCAAACTGGCCGCCCGCACTGGCGAGGCTACCCATGAGATCACCCGCATCGTGCACGCCATTCGCCAGGATACCCAAGACGCCATTACCGACGTCGCCCACACGCGGGATCAGGTAGTGGGCAGTGTGAGTGTGACGGACGAAGCCAACAGCACCATGGGCCAGGTCCGCAGCCATACCGGCGAACTGGTCACCCGCATGGTGGATATCGCTGCCGCCACGCGCGAGCAGTCGTCGGCCAGTCTGGATATCGCCCGCAATGTGGAACGCATCAGCACCATGGCGCAAAGCAACGGCCATGTGGTGGGAGAAATGGCGGCCGCCGTGCAGCAACTGAATACGCTGGCGGCCAATCTGGAACGGCTGGTGGGCAATTTCCGGCTGTGAGGCGAGCCCGATACGTCGGGAGAAGGCAGAGAAGTGGTTCGCCAGGGTGGATTGCAACGCAAATTCACCCTGCGCCCGCCCTACGACGTATTTGCCGGTTCAGATCCGGATCAACACCGCACCGATACTCACCAGCGCGCAAGCCAGCAGGCGCCGCAGCGTGAGTTTTTCCTGCATGAACAGCCAGCCCATCGCCACGGCAAAAATCGAACTGAGTTCGCGCAGCGCTGACACCATGCCCATTGGCAGGTATTGCAGCGCGTTAATCACAATGCCGTAGGCCGTTAGTGATACCAATCCCGCGGCCATGCCTTTGGCCGCCATGACTCGCTGCCAGAACAGGCCATTCCAGCCACCGCGCAAGCGGTATACCGTCAGCAGTAACGGAATGCTCCACAGCAAGTACACCCATGCGATATAGCTAAACGCATTGCCAGCCAGGCGCACGCCCATGCCATCGACCACGGTGTAACCGGCAATGAACACGCCGGTCAGTAATGCAGCGGGCACGCTCTGGGCAGAAAAGCGCAAGCCGTTTTTGAACGATAACGAAATGATGCCGACCGACACCAGGCCGATGCCGCCCAGCGCCAGCGGGTGCAACGATTCGCCCGCGAAAAGAAACGCGCCGCCAGCGATCAGCAACGGTGAAAGGCCCCGGGCAATCGGGTAAATCTGTCCGAAATCACCCGCCCGGTAGGCCTTGATCAAGGCAAAGGCGTAGGCAAATTGCAGCAAGGTGGAAGCCGCTATATACGGCCAACTCGCCTGCGCAGGCAGTGGCAGCACCGTAACGGCAATGCCGGAAATCACTGCATAGGGCACCGCCATCATGCCCCATTGCCACAGCCGGTCTGCGCTTAGATGCAGCAGGGCGTTCCAGCTGGCATGCAAAATGGCCGAGAACAAGACCAGGGCAACAAACAGGTTTTCCATTTTTTTTCTATGAATCATGGGCTGAGGGCTGGCGGGATAGCGAGTATGCGGTTGCCATCGCAGCCTGAACAAGTGGATAAGCGCAGATGGGCGGATTACGACGACAAAAAAGCCAGCCGGGCTTTGGGGCCGGGCTGGCTGGTGCCGCGCGAGAGAATCTCAGGCGGGTGTGCTGCTATCGTCCTGGTCTTGCGCTTCGTCTTTCTTTTTTTCCAGCATTTCTTCCAGCGCACCGGCGCCTTTGAAGCCGGCAACTGCAGCAATGCCTTTGGTCAGCAAACCCGCATCCGGGTCCACTTTTTCAGTAGCTTCAACTGCAGCCACCGCACCGGCGATTTCACCAATCGTATCCAGAATACCCATGATCAAATTCCTCTTAGTCGGTAAGCGACTCAACTAATAAATGACAAATTGATACTGTCCGTCAGTTTTTTGACAAAAACCCGACAGGTCTTGGATGAAACGTCTGGTTTTGATCTACGGTTGACTTTGCGTCGATATTACCCCGATGTCATGACGACACCAGCGGCAGCCGTCTGACGGCCAGATAGCGGCATTCAGGCACGTGAGGGTCTAGAAATCCACTTTGCCGCGCATGGCTTTGATTTGCCCGCGCTGTACTTTTTGATCGGTACGTTTACGTTTGGCGCTGCGGCTGGGCTTGGTGGCAAAACGGGCTTTTTGCACCACACCGGCGTCATGAATCAGGCTTTGCAGCCGGGCAATGGCGGACACACGATTCATTTCCTGGCTGCGATGTTCCTGCGCCTTGATGATCACCACGCCTTCCTGGGTAATCAGATGGTGGCTCATTGCCAGCAGCGCCGTTTTGTAGCGCTCTGGCAAGCTGGACGCGTTGATATCAAAGCGCAGGTGAATTGCGGTGGAGGTCTTGTTGACGTTCTGCCCGCCCGCGCCTTGGGCCCGGATGGCGGTCAAGGTGAATTCGTCGAATGAAATCGCCACGCGCGCGGTGATTTCCAGCATTTCAACGGCCATGATTACTTGCTGGCGTCATCAATCTGTTTACGCGTGGCATCGTCTTGTTGCTGCACCGTTTGCTCTACCCCTTTGGCCGCGTCGAGCGCCTTGCGCGCCTCGGGCGCGATTTTGGGTGCGTCTGGTGACGGGCCACAAGCGGCAAGCAGACACAGTGCTACGCCAGCGATCAATCCAGCTCGAAGTACACTCATTTCACATTGTCCTGGTGGGTGATTGATCTGGCCAGCGCCAACGCTGGATTCTGCTGCCAGATCAATTGGATCAAATATCGAGCCGCCATCGTACGGACAAACGTGCCAGCGTCAAAGCTGCTTGGCGGTAAACGTATTGCATTCGTCTACACTGCCGCTATCAAAGCCTTTACGGAACCAGCGCTGGCGCTGATCGGACGTGCCGTGAGTAAACGAATCCGGGGTGACATTGCGCCCGGCATTGCGCTGCAATGTATCGTCGCCAATGGCGTTGGCCGCGACCAAGGCTTGATCCATGTCCTGACCATTCACCAGTTGCCGCTGCTCCGCATCGTGGCCCCACACGCCAGCAAAACAATCGGCCTGCAACTCCAGCCGCACTGATAACGCGTTCGCCTGCGCCTTGCTCACCTGCCGTTCGCGCTGGCTGACTTTTTCCGAGATACCCAACAGATTCTGCACGTGATGGCCGACCTCGTGTGCCACTACGTAGGCTTCGGCAAATTCACCGGGCGCGCCAAAACGATTGCGTAATTCGTCAAAAAAACCGCGATCGATATACAGCTTTTGGTCAGTCGGGCAATAAAACGGGCCAACAGCCGAACTGGTCTGGCCACAACCAGATGCAACTGAACCTTGAAACAACACCAGCGTGGGTGCCGTGTAAGTGCGCCCGGACGCTTTGAAAATACGACCCCAGGTATCTTCGGTATCGCCCAACACCTTTTTGACCATCAATTTGTTGGGATCATTGGCGTTGGCAGTTGTGGTTGCCGGGGTTTGCGGGCGCTGCTGCTGCGCTTGCGGCGCGCCACCGCCAGACAATTGCGAGATCAGCCCGAGCATTTCCATAGGGCTTTTGCCAAACAGCAAACCAACTACCACCACCGCCACAATCCCGCCTACTCCCAGGCGCAGTCCGCCTCCGCCAAATCCACCGCCACCACCCCCGCCACTTTGGCCTTCGCGGTCGTCCACATTCTGGCTTTCGCGCATGTCGTTCCAACGCATGATTTGCTCCTGTGCGATTTTCTTATTGGGTATTGAACCGGGGTATCCGGCGCAATTAGTGGTCGAACGAATTGCCGAACGAATCGACCTGAAGTCTCGGTTGAGCATAGTGGCTGCGCTGTACCAATGCGAGGCAGCGGTCACCTTTGCCCGGCAAACGGCGCGCGATGTTAACGCAAAGCCGCCACAGTTTCTGTGGGATGTTTCTGGTTTTGCCTTGGGCATTCTCGAAAGCCTTGATAGCCGCAGCACTCACCGGCCTGCTAGCATGCGCACTCGCTAAAGAGGTGTTCCATGTTATCCGGCCGGGGCGTTGCCCTATCAGTTACCGCTTCTGTCATCTTCGCCACCATTGGCTGGTTTGCCGCCTTGTTGCGCCCACTGGATGGCATGGGCATTGTGGCGTGGCGCGTCGTCTGGACGGTGCCCGCGATGGCGGTGGCATTGGTGTTGTTGGGGCAGACGGGTCGTTTTCGGGCGCTATGCATGCGTTTGCGCACCGAACCCAGACTATGGCTGGTGCTGCCAGTCACCGCTTCCCTGCTGTTTATCCAGCAATGGATCTTCATGTGGGCACCGCAAGTGGGCCGCCTGATGGAGGTTTCGCTCGGCTATTTTCTGCTGCCGCTGGTGATGGTGCTGACCGGATTCCTGTTTTATCACGAACGACCCAGCCGTTTGCAGTGGCTGGCGGTGGCCTGCGCCATGGTCGGCGTGGCGCATGAAATCTGGCTGACCCAGGCGTTTTCATGGGTCACGCTGGTGACTTCTGTCGGCTATCCGCCCTACTTGATGCTGCGACGCTGGATCAAACTGGACCCGGTCGCGGGCTTCTTGCTGGAAATCCTGTTTATCTTGCCGTTTGTGGCGTTTTATCTGTTTACCCATCATCCGGCGACCCAAGCACTTAGCGTCAAACCCATGCTGTGGGCAATGCTGCCCTTGTTGGGCATCATGAGCGCGGCGGCATTTGCGCTGTATCTGGCCGCCAGCAAATTGCTGCCCATGGGCGTGCTGGGGATTCTGGGTTACGTCGAACCCGCCCTGCTGTTTTTTATCTCCATCCTGTTTTTGGGCGAGCCATTCACCATGGCGGGTCTGGGCACCTACGTGCCGATCTGGCTGGCAGTGCTGCTCACTTGCGGCCACAGCGTGCTCACCTTGCAGCGGCAACGCACGGCCGCTCAGTAATATCCGTCCGGGCGAATCGCCCACAATAGCGGGCCAGCCGCTAACATGGTGGCATAACCATCTTGTGGATTTGCCATGAAACACCTTGTTGCCTGTGGCTTGCTGGTGCTGGCCAGCGCCGTTGCTCACGCGGACCCACGCTATAACTGGGATTGCCGCGACGCACAGCAGAACCCCGCTCCGGGCAAAACCATCGTGCCTATCCTGGCTCCCGGACAGCGCCATTTCATCTTGTCCGAAGGGGCCGCAACTCGCCAATTAATCGGCGTAACCAGCGCAGGCAATTGCAGCACGGCGACATTAGTGATCGGGAGCAACCGCTATCAATGCGTTTTGGGCTTTGCGGTGGATGGTAGCGGGCGTAATGGCAAAAAAGTGGACAGAACTGAATGCGCGAACAAAGGCAGTTAGCAAGGGTTACTGAGCGTTAAACCACGGCATTCGCAAAAATCTCATCCCGCAAAAAATCCGCAATCGCATCCGTATCATTCTTGCCTATCACCCGTGCCGCTTGTTCGCGCACTGGTGCCTCAGCATTACCCATCGCCACGCCCAATCCCACCCCTTGCAGCATCGACAAATCATTGTAGTTATCGCCAAACGCCACCACTTCGGCTGGCGTAATACCCTGAGTGGCGATCCACTCCAGCAACAACGCCCCTTTGCTGTTACCTGCGCTGGCGACATCCACGCGGTTATGGCCAGAACGCTCACACGCCAGACCAAGCTCTGCTTCGACTTGGGCAATGAATGGTTCGATTTTGCCGTCACTCACGCTCGATACCGCGTATTTCCAGACCAGATCAGCCGCGCGCAGCAATGATTCAAAATCCGCTACTTGCACCATATTTGGCCGTACTTCGGCGGGTAATACTTCGGCCCAATGCAGCAGGTGTGTGAGATGCGGTTCCAGCGTTTCGTAGGCTTGAGCGTCCCGCAAATACAGCAACGCGTGGACATCATGCAGGCGAATCAATCCCAAGAGCGCGGTGGCCTCGGCCTTGGTCAGTGGCTTGGCAAACAGCGCTTCGCCACGGGCGAAATCCCAGGCGTAGGTGCCGTTGCAAGCCAGCAGCGGCGTATCCAGATTGAGTTGATGATGATACGGCCACGCCATGATGTGATGCCGCCCGGTGACCATCACCACCTTGTAACCCAGCTCGCGCGCAGTCTGAATGGCGGCGATGGAAGCCGGGCGGATTTGCAGATCGTTGCCCAGCAAAGTGCCATCCAGATCAAACGCCAGCAGTCGATAGGTCACAAGTAAAACTCCATGCCGTTATCAGGGACATCTACGTCAATATGCGGCCAGTCCATATTGGGATTCTGGTACGGGTAAAGCGGCTCGCCGCTGGTCTTGCGAAACTCGCTCGGGCTGACGCCGACCCGTTTGCGGAACACGCGGGAGAAATACAACTGGTCTTCATAACCTACGGTGCCAGCAATGCGCGCAATCGGCGTGCGCGTGCTGTGCAGCAGGTGTTTGGCCAGAATAATGCGTTGGTCTTCACGCCAGCGCAGGATGTTCACGCCAATCTGGTCGCGGAACAAATGTGCCAGCCGCGATGGCGACAAGCACACATGCCGGGCAATTTCATCCAGCCCGATTTCCTGCCCCAGATTGCGGGTGATGTACTGGCAAGCTTCCTGCACGCGGTTATCCAGCGGTTTGGGCAGGTTTTCCGGCGAAATTTCGTAGGCGCGAATCAACAAGCGCTCCAGCAGGTTGATCGCCAGTTCCTCGCTGGTCACCCGACCTTCACGATGAGTGCGGTCAATTTGCTGGAATAACTCATCAAACTCGGCGTATAGCGTTTTGTCTGGCAGGCACAAGCGCCCGACGTTGCGAATCTGGTCTTGCCATTTGAGCCAAGGTGCCCAGTAGGCGCGCGGCCGAAAGTAAATCCAGCGGTGATACCAGTTGGGGCTGCTGGGCGCGCGGCCGTAGTAATGCACGGTTTCGGGCGAGAACATCAGCATGTCGCCGGGGTTCACAAAGAACGCGTCGTCGCCATCAAACACCTTGCCCTGCCCGGCCACAGTGAGATTGATGATGAAGCCCTGCATGCCTTTGGGCCGATCAATGATGAAATCCAGCGGGCCGTTTTCGATGATCGGCGTGATGCCAGCCACCAGATACAAGTTGAACGAATACCCCGGCATGAGCGGGTCAAGGCTTTGCTTCTCTGCCGGTTTTTCCAGATGTTGTGGTTGCATCGGGCGAGCCTGTTTTTGTGGCGGCAAGCGCTGCCATTCTCTGATTTGATCGAATCACCGTTGTGGCACGGTGGCCCGGCTTCGTGACGCGCCCGCTTGCGCCGTCTGGATTGTTATTTCGTCTATTTGCGGTAACACAGCCCGGCGGCCAGAACGCGAACCAGAATACAAAGGCTCTGGCCTGCCGGGCTGCGTCAGATCAACTGCAACCGGTGAAGCAAACAACGCATCAGACGCGAGACCTGGATTTTTGTTTGTAGCGGTCAAAAATCACCGCCGCCAGCAAGATCAGACCACGCACCACATATTGGGCAAACGGCGAGATATTCAGCAGATTCATGGCGTTTTCTACGGTGCCCAGAATCAGCACGCCAGCCACCACATAGCTGATCTTGCCCACGCCGCCTTTGAGCGAAACACCACCCAGCACGCAAGCCGAGATCACTGTCAGTTCCAGCCCCAGCGACGTCATCGGCTGACCGGAAGTCATACGCGAAGCAAGCACCACACCGGCAAAGGCGGAGATCACGCCAGACAAGGTAAAGATGGCGATCTTGTTGCGCACCACGTTCACACCTGCCAGTCGCGCAGCTTCTTCGTTGCCGCCAATCGACAGCGTGTTGCGGCCAAACAACGTGCGGCGCATGACGAAGCCAAACACGGCAAAGCAGGCGATGGTGATCCACACCGGCGCTGGCAGGCCAAGCCAGTTGGTATTGCCCAGAGTAAAGAAGCTTTCCTCCGAAACGCCCACCGCTTTGCCGTCGGAGATGATGTACGCCATACCACGGGCGATCTGCATGCTGGCCAACGTGGTAATCAGGGCGTTGATGCCCAACCACGCCACGATAATGCCGTTGAGCAAGCCGAACACCAACCCGGTCGCCAGACCTGCCAGAATCCCCATCGTCACGCTGTTGGTCATGTTGATGATCGTGGCACAGGCCACACCGGCGCACGCCACCACGGACCCGACCGACAGGTCAAAGTCACCGGCAGCCAGGCAGAACAACATGCCGCAGCCCACCATGCCAGCTAGTGACACAGCCAGTCCCAGACCACGCATGTTCTGAAAACTCAGGAAATTGGGCACCAGCGCCGAACATGCAATAAACAGCACCAGGAACACCAGCAACATGCCGTATTTGTCCCACACTTTGGCAAACACGGTGCGGCCAGGCGCCAGGGTAATCTCCGGCACGGCCACGCCAGGACTGACAGGATTAATCGTTGCTTTGGACATTTTGCTTTCCTTTAAACCTTTCAAACCGGTACTTGAATCGGGTTGGCATCCTGCCCGGCGCTGTGGCCTGGCAAGGTTTCGGGCTGACGCAACATGGCCAGCGCCAGCGCTTTTTGTTCTGTGGCGGTGTCGTGATCCAGTTCGCCCACGATATGGCCTTCGCGCATCACGATGATGCGGTCCGCCAAGCCCAGCGCTTCGGGCAAGTCGCTGGAGGCAAACAGAATCGAGATGCCGTGCTCGGCCAGGTCGTATATCACGCGGTAGATTTCGTGCTTGGCGCCCACGTCGATCCCGCGCGTGGGTTCGTCCAGCAGCATCACTTTCATGTCTTCGGATAACCAGCGCCCGAGAATGGCTTTTTGCTGATTGCCACCCGACAAATTCATGATCAGTTGTTCGTCGCTGGGGGTTTTGACGTTCAACTCTTTGACCATCTTGGCCGAGTTGCTGCGCTCCCAGCTTTCGTTCACCAGGCAGCCGGCGCGCACGGTGCCACGGCGGGCGCTGATATTGATGTTGTCGCGCACCGAATGTACCGGCACGATGCCTTCGGCTTTACGGTCTTCAGGGCATAGCATGATGCCAGCGGCAATCGCGTCACCCGGGCGGCGAATTTTCACCGGCTGGCCGTCAAGCAGCACTTGGCCGCTGAACACCGGCGAACCGCCGAAAATCCCTTTCATCAACTCGGAACGCCCTGCTCCCACCAAACCAAACAGGCCGACGATTTCACCGCGTTTGACATTGAGCGACGCGGGCGCGCGCAGGCCCGGCGCCAGCAGGTCACGCACTTCCAGCCGCACTTCGCCATGTTCGCGTGGGCGATAACCGTAGATGTCGCCGATGTCGCGCCCAACCATGGCTTGTACCAGTTGGTCGTGCGTCACGTTGGCCATGTCCTTCCAGGTGTTTACGTAGCGGCCGTCTTTGAAAATGGTGACCGCGTCGCACATGCGGAAGATTTCCTCCATGCGGTGCGAGACGTACAGAATCACCCGGCCTTCGGCCTTGAGTTCGTTGATGACGCGGAACAGTTGTTCTATTTCACGCGCCGAGAGCGAACTGGTTGGCTCATCAAACGCAATGATCTTGGCGTTGCGGGTCAGCGCCTTGGCGATTTCCACCATCTGCCATTGCGCAATCGACAAGTGCCGCAACGGGGTCGCGGGGTCGATATCCATGCCCAGATAGCGCAGTTTTTCTGCCGCCATGGCATGCAGCCGTTGCTGGTCCACCACGCCAAAGCGATGCGGCAACTGGCCCAGATAAATGTTTTCTGCCACCGACATATCCGGTGCCAGATGCAATTCTTGATAAATGATCGCCACGCCCGCGCGCAATGCGTCCATCGCACCATTGAAGGCGACAGGTTGCCCGGCGATTTCCAGATGTCCGCCGCTGGGCTGGTACATGCCGGAAAGGATCTTGAGCAGCGTGGACTTGCCCGCGCCGTTTTCGCCCATCAGCGCGTGGACCGAACCGGGCTCGCAGCCAAAAGAAATATCCTGCAGCGCTTTCACGCCGGGGAACACCTTGCTGATATTGCGAAATACCAGGTATGAATCGGGAAGATCGGTCATGGGACAGCTCTTTTCAAAGAATCAGGGCAAAGTCATTACAAGATGCAAACCCGTGATCCGGCGGACGGGTTGGGTAGATTTGATATTCCGGCCTTTCGGAAACGGCAACCCATCACGGCAACGGTGGATTGCCGCCACGCGGCGAATCCACCCTACGCCAGACAAACCTTTTCATTTCGTCATTCCCGCGCAGGCGGGAACCCAGGCCCGTAGGGTGCGCATTCATGCGCACGCAATATCCGCGTTCGCAGGCAAAGCCCGCAAACCCTACGCCCTGCACCTCACACTTGTTACAGGCCCTTCTTCTTCAGTTCTTCTTTGTAGTTGTCGCGGGTAATCAGCACCACGTCGCTCACTTCAGTGAACTTGGTCGGAGCCTTACCGTTGGCAGTCCACTCATGCAGCATCTTGATGGATTGATAACCGTGCACGTCCGGGCTTGGCAGCAAGGAGCCGTAGAAACCGGTCGCAGCAGACTTGCCCAGTTCGGTCTTGGCATCCACACCGTTGATACCGACACCGATCACGTTGGCCGCCTTGAAGCCCTGGCCTTCAGTAGCGCGCACGCCACCCAGCACGGTGTTGTCGTTCATGCCGATCACCAGCCAGTTCTTCACGTTGGGGTGTTGCACCAGCATGGAGTTGGCTGCATCCAGCGCGCCAGGAATGTCATTGGATTTGGTTGGCACGGTGAAGATCTGGCCTGCCGGGAAACCCGCTGCCTTCAGAGCGTTCATTGAGCCATCAGTACGGCGGCGCGCGGTATCCAGTTCGTTGGCGGTAATCGCCAGTACGGCGGTATCCTTGACGTTCCAGTTCCGCTTTTTCATTTCCTTGTACAGTTCCTGACCCTGACGCTCACCCACTTTGGTGGCGGCCATCATCAGCAGCGGTACTTCGGTCATTGGCTGGCCTTTGGCGTTCACGAACTGGTCATCCACGGTCACCACTTTCAGACCCAGGGAATTGGCCTTGGCCATGATCGCCGGGCCAAGCTTTGGATCAGGCGTACAGATCACGAAGCCCTTGGCGCCGCTGGCAGCCAGGGTATCAATGGCGTTCAGGGTTTTTTCGCCATCAGGTACGGCAATCTTGATGACATCGAAGCCCATATCTTTGCCAGCTTTCTCGGCAAAGGCCCATTCGGTCTGGAACCAGGGCTCTTCTGGCTGCTTGACCAGATAGCCGAGTTTTTCTGCTGCATATGCACTGCCGATCGCGCCGAACATTACACAGCTCAGTGTGAGCAATTTGACCATTTTGTTCATATCAGACTCCGTTATATTTGCGTTTCGCTATGTGTCGTACCTGGAATACCGTACTTACAAACTCCAGCCATCAAGCCTTGCAACGCAGCATTTATTGGGTTGCAGAGTCAAAAACCGGGCTGCAGGCTCAAGCTGGACGGATTATATGGCCGACTATTTCGTAGCGATTCATTCGATACTACACATTAGCCGATAAATCCATGCATTCGGCAAGATTGTTCGGGTTTGTCCATGTCGATTCAACAGGCAAACCACACTAAGGCGATTAGTCCATATTCTCGACCAGCGTTTCCTTATGAGCTGAACCGCCAGCGCCCTATTCTTCGGGAAAACCTGAAATACGACCCCGAAAGGCGCAATCCAACATGTCAGTTGATATATCCATAGGTCTGGACTTTGGTAGTGATTCAGTACGCGCGCTGGCGGTGGATTGCCACAGTGGTGCCGAGCTGGCTACCGAGGTCGCGTACTACCCGCGCTGGTCCAGGGGCGAGTTTTGCAGCCCGACCGACAACCAGTTTCGGCATCACCCGCTCGACTACATCGAATCAATGCAGGCTGCGGTGAAAGGCGTGGTGGCCCAACTCAGCCCCGCGCAACGGCTTGGCATTGTCGGGCTGGGCGTAGACACTACCGGCTCCACACCCGCGCCAATCAACGCGGCGGGCGATGTTCTGGCACTTACGCCTGAATTCGCCGACAACCCCAACGCCATGTTCGTGCTGTGGAAAGACCACACCGCCATTGCCGAAGCTGAAGCCATTACCGCGCTGGCGCAAAGTGGTCCGGAGCGCGGCGTGTATCCGGATTACACGCGCTACATCGGCGGGATTTATTCGTCTGAATGGTTCTGGGCCAAGATTTTGCATGTGTCGCGGGCAGACGCTGCGGTCGCCAAAGCGGCGCAAAACTGGATCGAACTGGCCGATTGGGTGCCTGCCTTGCTCAGTGGCACCACCCGCCCCGCCGATATCAAGCGCGGGCGTTGTTCAGCGGGGCATAAATCGCTGTGGCACCCACAATGGGGCGGCTTGCCACTGAAGAGTTTCCTCAAGGAACTCGACCCGCTGCTGGTCGAAGAGCTGGATTACCCGCTGTTTACTGATACCTGGACCGCAGATGTGCCAGTTGGCCGCATCACCGCCGAATGGGCGCGCAAACTGGAACTGCCAGAGCACGTGATCATCTCTGGCGGCGCATTTGACTGCCATATGGGCGCAGTCGGTGCCGGTGCAGGCGAGCATACGCTGGTGAAAGTCATTGGCACTTCCACCTGTGACATCCTGATTGCGGATGACAGCGTAATTGGCGAGCGCGCCGTTGCCGGGATTTGTGGTCAGGTGGATGGCAGCGTCTTGCCAAGCAAGATCGGGCTGGAAGCGGGCCAATCGGCATTTGGCGATATGTACGCCTGGTTTGGCAACCTGTTGTCGTGGCCGCTGCAACTGGCCGCCAAGCAACAGCCCGAACTGGCAGAACCACTGGCCAAAGTGCAATCCTCCTTGCTGCCCGCACTGACCGAAGCCTGGGCCGCACAGCAGAATCTGGATCATCTGCCGCTGGTGCTGGACTGGTTCAATGGCCGCCGCACGCCATTTGCCAACCAGCGCCTCAAGGGTGTGGTCAGTGGCGTCAATCTGGGCACCGATGCACCGGCCCTGTTTGGCGGTTTTATCGCCTCTACCGCCTTTGGCGCACGGGCGATCATGGAGTGTTTTACCGAGCAGCAAGTCGCGGTAAATAGCGTGCTGACCTTGGGCGGCATTGCCCGCAAATCGCCCACCATCATGCAGGTATGTGCGGACGTCATGAACCGCAACGTGGATGTGGTCGGCTCGGACCAGTGCTGTGCTCTGGGCGCAGCGATTTTTGGTGCCGTTGCAGCTGGCATTCACCCGGATGTCGCGACAGCGCAAGCGGCAATGGCCAGCAAGATCGAGCGAACCTACACGCCCAATCCGCTCAACGTACCCAAATACGAAAAACTGTATCAACGCTATCTGCAATGGGGCGCGGCCACCGAGCCGCTATATGCCCCAGCCGCCGGGGAGGTCTGAGATGGATCGCCTCACCGCCCTCAAACAACAGGTTCTGCAGGCCAATCTGGCGCTGCCCAAGCATGGCCTGGTGACGTTTACCTGGGGCAATGTCAGCGGTATTGATCGCGAGCTTGGCCTGGTGGCGATCAAGCCCAGCGGCGTGAGTTATGACGCCATGACGGTGGATGACATTGTGGTGCTGGACCTGGCGGGCAATCGCATTGAAGGCAGTTTGCGCCCGTCATCCGATACCCCTACGCATCTGGCGCTGTACAACCGCTATCCGCAGATTGGCGGCATCGTGCACACGCACTCCACGCACGCCACCTCCTGGGCGCAAGCCTGCCGGGAAATTCCAGCGCTGGGCACCACGCATGCCGATTATTTCTACGGCGCGATTCGCTGCACCCGGCCGCTCACCCCGGCGGAGATTGAACAAGCCTACGAGGCCAATACCGGCAGCGTCATTATCGAGACCATTGGCGACGGCGATGTAATGGCCATTCCCGGCATTCTGGTCAGCGAACACGCGCCGTTTGCCTGGGGCAAAGACGCCAATGCCGCCGTACATAACGCCGTGGTGCTGGAAGAAGTCGCCCGCATGGCGCTGTTCACGCTGATGCTGAACGCCAGCCAGCACGCCATTCCGGATCACCTGCTGGACAAACACTATCTGCGCAAACACGGCGCCGGTGCGTATTACGGCCAGAGCAAAACCGAAGCCACACCAGCAACCGACGCGCCAGTAACCCCGGCTCCCGAACAACTCCCCCGGCGCGCTGCCTGACGCCACCGTTTATCTTCAAGGAAACATGTAATGGAATTCTTCAAAGAACTGGAAGTCTGGTTTGTCGTCGGCAGCCAGCATTTGTATGGCAAGAAAACTCTGGCAGAAGTGGCCGCCAATGCCGAGCGCATCGTTAAAGGTTTGAACGCAGAAGGCAATCTGCCGATCAAGCTGGTACTCAAAGACACAGTGACCTCGCAAGAAGGCATTCTGCAAATCTGCCGCGATGCCAATTACGCCAAAAACTGTATCGGTATGGTGACGTGGCTGCACACTTTCAGCCCGGCCAAGATGTGGATCGCCGGTTTGTCGGTGCTCGAAAAACCAATGATGCAACTACACACCCAGTTCAACTCCGTGGTGCCATGGAACACCATGGACATGGACTTCATGAACCTGAACCAGACCGCCCACGGCGGCCGCGAATTCGGCTTCATCGGCGCGCGCATGCGCAAGCAATACAACGTCGTGGTTGGCCACTGGCAAGACCCGACGGTCGCTGCCAAGCTGGGTGACTGGATACGCGTTGCCGCTGCGGTGTACGACAGCAAGAACCTGAAAGTGGCCCGCTTTGGCGACAATATGCGCGAAGTGGCGGTGACTGAGGGTGACAAGGTTGCTGCGCAAATCCAGTTTGGCTACGCGGTGCACGCCTATGGTCTGGGCGATCTGGTCAAATCGGTCGAAGCCGTCACCGAAGAAGAACTGAACGCGCTGATCGCGGAATATGAATCCAGCTACACCTTGTCTGACGCGGTCAAAAACAGCGGCGACAAGCGCCAGCATCTGCTGGATGCCGCGCGCATTGAACTGGGTATCAAGCACTTCCTGGATAAAGGTGGTTTCCATGCCTTTACCACCACCTTTGAAAACCTCTACGGCCTGACACAACTGCCGGGTCTGGCGGTGCAACGTCTGATGCAACAAGGCTATGGCTTTGGTGCCGAAGGCGACTGGAAAACCGCCGCGCTGCTGCGTGCACTCAAGGTGATGGGCGCAGGTCAACCCGGTGGCGCCTCGTTCATGGAGGACTACACCTACGACTTCACGCCTGGCAACGAACTGGTGATTGGCGCGCACATGCTGGAAGTGTGCCCATCCATTGCCAAAGAAGAAAAACCGTTGCTGGACGTGCAACCGTTGTCCATCGGCAAAAAAGCCGATCCGGCACGCCTGGTGTTCAGCGCCAAACCTGGTCCGGCCATCAACGTCACGCTGATCGACATGGGCAACCGCTTCCGCCTGATTGCCAGCGATCTGGAAACCGTGGAACAACCCAAGCCGCTGCCCGCCCTGCCCGTCGCCCGCGCCGTGTGGAAAGCATTGCCAGACCTGGCCACCTCTGCTGCCGCCTGGATTTATGCCGGTGGCGCGCACCACGCCGTGTACACGCAAGCGGTGTCGCAAGAACAATTGCGCCTGTTTGCCGAAATCACCGGCATTGAGTATCTGCAGATCGGTGCCAAGACCGAGATTGGCGCATTCAAGAACGAACTGAAGTGGAACGAAGTATTTTTCAATCTGTGCAAATAAGCGGGTTTTAGCGTGACTGCAGGGTGGAATCATCTCGTTGAATCGGGATATCCAGCACCATCCACCCTGCACTATTCAGTGCCCGCTGCAAACCACGCGACAAGGGCACCAAGGACCAGCCGGGAACCGCGTTGCCAGGCTGGTCTGGCTGTAGCACTGGCAACGCGTCATTCGCAAATTGTCTGAAAGCCGATTGCGCTTTCGCAGTGATCAACAGCCTGTCCCGGGCTCGAACCTCCAACGGGGACGACCGGCAGTCACAGGCTGTGCCGCCTGCCGTTCAAAGCTGTTGATCACTGCTCCTTTCTTGTCCGCCGCACTGGGCTCTCTCCCGTCCAAAAAAACAGCACCCGCAGGTGCTGTCTGATCGTCACGTCCAATCCTGTCCAGCCACGTGATATCACACGGCCATTTCCGGCTGCGCAATCCGCGTGCGCGCATCGCCTTTGGCATCGAATAAATGCATGGCATGGGCGGGCAAGGTAAATGGCAAAACATCGCCGACTTTGACATCTTCCCGCGCCGTTTTGGCAATAAACGACTGGCCACTGAGCGCGGTTTCCAGGTGTAGATAGGTGTGCTCTCCCAGCGGCTCCACGTGTACCACCTTGCCACTCAGCGCGCCGCTGCCCACCTGGATATGTTCCGGGCGAATGCCCAACGTCACCTTGGTGCCCACGCCCAAACCGCCGCCTTCTACTGCCGCAGACAATTCCTGCCCGGCAACGGTGACTTCCACGCTGGACAGATTGATGCCGCGCACCACGCCTTCCATAAAATTCATCGAGGGCGAACCAATAAACGCGGCGACAAACAAATTGGCCGGATGGTGGTACAGCTCAAGCGGATGCCCCACCTGCGCGATGCTGGGCAAGTCATCCTTGCCCGACAGCGGGCGTAGCAGCACGATTTTGTCGCCCAAAGTCATGGCTTCGACCTGATCATGCGTCACGTAGATCATGCTGACGTCCGGTAAATCCTGGTGCAGCTTGGCAATGCCCACGCGGGTTTTCACGCGCAGTGCGGCATCCAGATTCGACAGCGGCTCGTCGAACAAAAACACCTTGGGTTTACGCACGATGGCGCGGCCAATGGCGACGCGCTGGCGTTGCCCACCAGACAACTCTTTGGGTTTGCGCTTGAGCAGATTGGTCAGGTTAAGCGCCTGCGCAGCCGTGGTCAGGCGCTGTTCGATCTCGCCTTCGGGCAACTTCAGATGGCGCAAACCAAAGGCCATGTTCTCTTCCACGGTCATATGCGGATACAGCGCATAACTCTGGAACACCATGGCGATATCGCGCTTGGCGGGCAATACATCGTTCACCCGCACATCGCCAATAAAAATGTCGCCACCGCTGGGTGCCTCCAGCCCGGCAATAATCCGCAACAGCGTGGATTTGCCGCAGCCGGACGGCCCGATAAATACGCAGAATTCACCGTGTTTGATATCCAGATCCACATCCGCCAACACCGCGGTATCACCAAAGCGTTTTTGCAGACCTTTTAGCTGGATATGGCTCATGCTGTTTGTCCTTGAAGTGACGCGTTCGCGGGCACCGAGGCGAAGCAGGCTTGCAACGGTGCCAGTTCGATCTGACCATTGCTGATCTGGCCGGTGAAGCCGTGGCCGATCAAGTCCGTTGCTTGCACGCCTGCAGGCAAAGCGTAGCTGGCTGGCTTGTCTGACAAATTGAGCGCACACAGCAGGCGTTCATCGCCCGCTTGCCGCACAAAGGCCAGTACTTGTTCATGCGCAGGCAGCAAGGTCAGATTGCCTTGGCATAGCGCCCCCTGAGTCTTGCGCCAGGCAATAAAGCGGCGGTAATCGTTGAGCACCGATTGTGCGTCGGCCTGCTGGTCACTCGCCACTCGATGAGTGTGATCCTCGCCCAGCGGCAGCCACGGCTTGCCGGTGGTGAAACCCAGATTGGCCGAGTGATCCCACGGCATTGGCGTACGGCAACCGTCGCGGCCTTTGAACTCGGGCCACATGGTGATGCCGTATGGATCTTGCAGCAGTTCAAATGGCACATCGACGTCGGTCAGGCCCAGCTCTTCGCCTTCATAAATACACACAGCGCCTGGCAACGACAGCAAGAACGCTGCCAGCAAATGCGCGCGTTGGCGTTCATCGCCACCCAACGCGGCCCAGCGCGACACCAGCCGTGGCACATCATGATTGCCCAGTGACCAGCAGACATAGGCATTGCCAGCGTCACGCAAATATTCGGCCAGCACGCCATGCAGATACGTCGGTTTGCACATATCAGTCAGCAGCGCGAACACATACGCCATGTGCAGGCGGTTATTGCCCTCGGTGTAGCTGGCCAGCGTTTCGTATTGATGATCGTCGCCAATTTCACCAATGGTGGTGATGTCGTCGTACTGGTCCGTCAATGCGCGCAGGCGTTGCAGGAACAACAGATTCTCTGGCTGCGTTTTGTCGTACACATGCTGCTGGCGGGTGTACGGATTGACCATGGGCGCGGTGTTGGAGATGGTGCTGCGCGGCATTGGCGGGTTGTTGCGTAGTTGCTGATCGTGCACGTAGAAATTGACCGTATCCAGCCGGAAACCGTCGACACCTCGATCCAGCCAGAACTTTGCGACATCCAGCAGCGCGTCTTGTACCGCCGGGCAATGGAAGTTCAGATCGGGCTGGCTGGTCAGAAAGTTGTGCATGTAATACTGCTGGCGGCGGGTATCCCATTGCCACGCCGAACCACCAAAAATCGACAGCCAGTTATTGGGCGGCGTGCCGTCTTCTTTGGCCTCTGCCCACACATACCAATCGGCATGCGCATTATCGTGGCTACTACGGCTGTCTTTGAACCAGGGGTGTTGATCGGAGGTATGACTCAGCACCAGATCAATCAACACTTTCAGACCCAGGCTGTGCGCTTTGGCCACCAGTTGGTCGAAGTCGGCCAGCGTGCCGAAGATGGGATCGACATCGCAGTAATTGGATACGTCGTAGCCAAAATCCAGCATCGGACTGGTGAAGAACGGCGACAGCCACACCGCTTGCGCGCCCAGATTGGCAATGTGATCCATACGGGCCGTTACGCCCGGCAAGTCACCAATGCCATCGCCGTTGCTGTCTTGAAAACTGCGTGGGTAAACCTGATAAATGACCGCACCGCGCCACCAGTTGGTTGCGGTTTGGGACAATGTTGCTTGAGACATGTTGTTTTCTCCTGGTAGCTGCGTTTTTGCTGTTTGGTCAGTCACTACTGAATCTTGAGTGCCTGCGGATACGGCACTTTTGTAGCCCGGGTTCGCGTAGCAATCCGGGGTGGCCATATCCACGCATTCAGATGTCTGTGGATTGTTGATGCCTCGCAACCGCGGATTCTCACTTCGTTTCATCCGGGCTACGGGAATGCATTACATGCTTTGAAGTCGAAACCCGAAGGTCGGTAGCACTCGCCCTACCCCTTCACCGCCCCCGCCGTCAGCCCGCTCACAATGTGCCGCTGGAAAATCAACACCAGCGCAATCAACGGCACAGTCACGATCACCGAAGCTGCCATCAGCAATCCCCACGGCAATTCGAAACTGCTGCCGCCCGAGATCAATGCAATCGCCACCGGCACCGTGCGTTCTTCGTTGGACAAGGTAAACGTCAGCGCAAACAGAAACTCATTCCACGCCGCAATAAAGGCCAACAAACCGGTTGCCACCAACGCGGGCCATAGCAGCGGCAAAAAGATACGGAAGATCAGCGTAAAGATGCCAACGCCATCCATCACCGCGGCTTCTTCAATTTCTTTGGGTAGATCGCGCATGAACGTCACCAGCACCCACACGGTAAACGGCAACGTAAAGATCAGATCGGCCAGCATCAGCGCCCACAGGCTGTCGTACAAGCCCAGCGTGCGGATCAGCTCGAACAGGCCAGACAACAGCGCCACTTGCGGGAACATCGAGACGCTCAAAATGCACATCATCAAAGTACCGCGACCACGAAACGACACGCGGCCCAATGCATAGGCGGCCAGCATGGATAACAGCAGCGAGAACACCACCACGCCCGTCGCGACGAACAGCGAATTGGATAAATTGGCGCCAAATGACTGCTCTTTGAAAATGGCAATGTAGTTGGCCAGTGAAGGATGCGCGGGCCACAGCGAGGTGGAAAACAAGGCGCTACCGTTTTTTAGGGACGAGACAATGGCGTAGTAAAACGGGAACAACGAAAAGAACAGCACCAGCGCCGAAGCCAGATAGAACCCCAGCACCATCAATGGATTTTTCTTCATGCTGCGTTCTCCATGCGGCGGCGGGTGCCCACCATGTAAATCGTGGTGGATAGCGCAATGATCAGGAACAACAGCGTGGCCGAGGCAGAGCCGTAACCCACTTGCTGGAAGTCGATCAGTTGTTCACGCACGTAAACCGACATGCTCTTGGTGACGTGGCTGTTGGAGGTCATCACGTAGATCAGATCGAACACGCGCAAGGCATCGAGCGTGCGGAAAATCATCGCCACCAGAATGCCGGGCATGATCAGCGGCAAGGTGATGTAGCGGAACACGCGCCAGCGCGGCACGCCGTCAACTTTGGCGGCTTCGTAACAGTCTTCGGGCACCAGTTGCAGCGCGGCCAGAATCAGCAAGGCCATGAATGGCGTGGTTTTCCAGACATCAACCATGATGATGGTCGGGAAAGCCAGATGCGGATCAGCAGTAAAAGCCAATGGTGTCGAGATCAAATGCATGCTTTGCAGCGCGGCGTTAACGACACCAAACTGGTCATTGAGCATCCACGACCACATCTTGGCCGAAACAACTGTTGGAATCGCCCACGGCACCAGCACAGCAGCGCGCAAAAGCGCCTGAATACGCGATGGTGTATTGAGCAGCAGAGCCACGCCCAGACCCAGCAGGCTTTCCAGGACGACCGAGATAATGGCGAAGAACAGCGTATTGGATACCGAATGCCACCACTCGCCATCGCGCAATACGCCCGCTTCGCCGATATAGTTGGCCAGGCCGACAAACTCGCGGGCGCTCATGTCGGACAACTGGGCGTTGGTCAGACTGAACCAGATGGTGCGCAGCAACGGCCAGCCAGCAATGGCCGCCAACACGATCACCGTGGGCAGCACCAGCCAGTAAGCTTGCCGCCGTCGGGCACGGGCGATGAGCGAATCATCCATAGGTCACCTGTGAAGAGAGAGGTGTGCCCCGATAAATCGGGATAAATGGAGTGAGGGGTCACCTCCCCGTCATCAGCATGGCAGTGCCGATCACGGGAACGCTGAAATCGCCGTGTGCAAGGCTTGGGCGCTGACCACAGCGTGCGATACACACTGCAGCCTTTCCCTCACCTCTCACACTTCGCCCCTCACCGCACGCTGGGCGTGCTTACTTCCAGGGGCCCATATGCTTGAGCGACGCATCCAGACGGCCCAGTGCGTCGGTCGCATTGGAGTTGCCGGACAGCACGTCGTGGGTAGCATTCCAGAACTGGTTGCTAACCTGGTTGTACTTGGATGCGGTGACTGAAGAAGGCCGTGCCACAGCACTGGTAAAGGTGCTGAACAGGTCGCCCATGAACGGGTTGGCCTTAAGCACATCCGGATCTTTGTAGAGTGACGCAATGGTCGGGTTATAACCGTTGCTCACCGCGCGCATCTTCTGCACTTCCGGGCTGGTCAGATACATCACCAGATCGGCCGCGAGTTTGGCGTTCTTGGAGTACTTGGAAACGGCCAGTTGCCAGCCACCTAGTGCTGCGGCGTTGCGGCCATTGGCGCCACCCTTAGGCAGAGCCATCACACCGACCTTGCCCTTGACCGGGCTTTCGTCTTTTTGCGACAGCGCCCAGGCGTATGGCCAGTTGCGCATAAACACAGAGTTACCCGACTGGAACACGCCGCGGGCTTCTTCTTCACCGTAGTTCAGCACAGCTTTCGGCGAGATGGTGCCAACCCATTTTGCCGCGCTATCAATGGCTTTGATTGCTTGCGGGTTGTTGATGGATACCTTGCCGTTTGGCTCAACGATATTGCCGCCGCCGTAGCTGGACACCCATTCCACAGCATCACAAGTCAGGCCTTCATAAGCACGACCTTGCCACACGTAACCCCACATCTTGTCGTTACCGGCAGCGCGTTCACCGTCCTGGATTTTTTTGGCCTCAGCAGCCATGTCATCCCAGGTAACGGGCGGTTTGAGGTTGTATTTTTCCAGCAAATCCTTGCGGTAGTACAACAGGCCCGCATCGGTAAACCAGGGCATCGCCATCAGTTTGCCGTTGACCGTATTGTTGGCAATCATGCTGGGGAAATGCTCTTTTTCCGCGCCTTTGGAATAAGGCTTCAGATCGACCAGATGGCTGGCCAGCAAGCCAGGCCACACCACGTCAATCTGCAGAATGTCGATTTTGTCCGAACCGCTGCCCAGAATCTGCTGGTACAGAGCCAGGCGCTCGTTGGAATCGTTAGGCGGTGTAACCACCAGCACTTCGTTGCCGGTTTTCTTGGCCCACTCATTCACGGATGTCTTGCACAGCTCCAGCTCACCGCCGGTAGAACCACAAGCAATACGCAGCAGCGCGGCGTTAGCACCGCCAGCAGCCAGCAACGTCGCCAACGCAATCAAGCTCAACTTGGTCTTCATGGTGACTCCTCGTCTCGGTTTCGATGTGTTTCTTGGTTTGAACGAACCGCAGCCATTGAACCGTGTGCTTGTTAACCGGAAATTTCGATATTGCGGGTTTTGTTAACAATTGAAACATTGGCGGCATCCATGGGCGGGATGCCCGACGACCACCGTGCGGTCGGACTGACCGTGAACCGTGAGGATAGCCTAGTGATCGATCAAACCATCGGACCTCATGACGTTAAGGATGTCCATTGAGCCCAACAGGCTGACATGATGAGTATCGCTGTAGAGTGATTTATAACCGTCCCTGAAATTACAATAGTGGCCCGTGCAAAAATAGGAAGCCGGGTCGAAGATCAACATCTTTGGATTCTCACTCTTGACCTTCAACACCTCGCCTACGTATTCCTTTCGGACCTGTTCATTTTCTTCTTTGGTAATTGAACACTCTCTGGACAAGCCAGAGTCCGAGGCCAATCTGAAGGAATATGGGAGTTTTTGCAGGCAAAACCTCGGATCAATCTTCAAATGGGGAACGTCAATAAAGTACACAACCTTCTTCCCCAGCTTCAGGAGTTCATTTACAAGAAAATCATTTCCGGCGATAAAGGCCTCATCGCTGGATATGTGCTTGCCGTGCAGATAGTAAGAAAACCTCGCGTCCTGCCCATCAACATGGTAGTTAACCAGAACAACTACTTTTATCGAGTCTATTTTTTTTGCTGCATTTAATACTTCATTGGCAATACCCGTGCAGGTGTTGCCAAAAGAATTTTTAAACGAGGGAATGTAGGTTAAATTTGGATACAATGGGCAGGAATATCCGGATATCAACACGGAATTCAAATCAAACTGTTTGCCATATATGGAAGAATAAAGTGCCATAGCATGGCTATCGCCTGCGAACATGATTTGCGGACTCTTTGAGTTAGCCACGCAAACTTCCTCTGGCAAAGCGGACAGTCCCAGCAGGTCCCGGCAGCTACTGTCGGAGCTATGAATCGCCAAAAATGTGACGGGCTTTCCGAAGACCATCAGATCCCTGCTGCTATAAGGAAGACGGCCTTCAAACCCTTTACTGAAACTACCCAATGAGCCAAATACAATCAAACTCACACTTAAAACAATTCCATAGGTAAAAATTGTTTTACGTTTGACTCTTTGCTTGTTCCTGAAAGGCGCTTCAACAAACCGCCATCCAAAATAAGCGAGGAAAAATGAGATGCAAGTAAGGAATAACATCACGCCAGCACTGGGCCTGTCTAGAAAAATATATCTGGCAAACGCAAATATGGGTTGATGCCAGAGATAGGCGCTATAACTGATCAAGCCAATCCCGACAAACAAAGGGGTTCCCAATATCTTGCCAGCCCAAGTCTTTGGTGTGCTGTACAAAATGATAAGCGCGGCACCCACTGTGGGTACAAGCGTATATATGCTCGGAAAAGGAGTGGTCTTGTCGAAATAGAATATTGAAAACACAATAAGAGCCAGCCCTGCCAGGCTCCCGACATGGCTGACGAACGTTTCATTTGTTTCATTGGCTGCGTTTTTGGGATGGGCCAGATAGAATGCAACGAACGCTCCAACCAACAGCTCCCAACCTCTGCTTGGCAGCAAATAAAAAGCAGCCACTGGCTGCTTGAAAACATAAATTTGCGCCAGAACCAAACTGACAACAAACACAAGAGACAAAAGAATTAGAATATTACGTTTACCCAAACCCCAGGTTAACAGAAGAAAAACGGGAAAAAAAACGTAGAACTGTTCTTCTACGGCCAAGCTCCAGGTGTGCAGTAACGGGTTTAGTTCTGCGGCCGGGTCAAAATACCCGCCGGTAAAACCGAAAAAAATGTTGGATGAAAAAGTGGAGACTGCAATCAGGCTTTGAGAAAACTTTTTCATGTCTGGTGGAAAAAGCCACAACCACGCAAACGGAATACAAGTGAAAAGCACAAGAAACAGAGCTGGCAAGATGCGCCTGGCTCTGCGTTCATAGAATTTGATGATGGAAAAACTTTTGGTATCGAGCTCGGCGATGATAATGGTGGTAATAAGATAACCACTAATAACAAAGAATATATCAACTCCGATGAAGCCACCGCTGAAAAACTGAAAACCTGCGTGAAAAAGGATGACTGGAACAACGGCTAGCGCTCTAAGTCCGTCTATTTCCCGCCTATATTTCATATCGAAATTCTCCGGTGGAATCTGTATTCGGAATGAAATAAAACTGCAGATCTTGCAATTAACCGGTTAGCAAAAATCCATATTCAATACTCATTGTTGCACCCATGATCCGGCAGCTGGCAGGGCCGCACCCAACACAGGTGTAAACTACACACATCGTTGTAAATATCCCTGGAACAATATAGCGGGCTCGTTTCGGACTCTTGGCAATGCTTGTAGCTCCTCTTGCCCGGAACGTGGGACCCGTTCTCGCGACACAAGCAAAAATGCATCAATAAGCCCAAGCGTCCAATGCAGTATTGGAAAAATTTCCGCTTTCCGCCATGTCATCCATCAGGCGAAAGGGCCGTGGCGGGGACAGGACAAAGAACCATCCTTGCCCCCTCGCACCGGCCTTGTCTGATCGAAATCGGTTTCACCCCAATCAAGTGGCAATGGCCAACCGAAAGTCCGGCGATGCTACCTCAGGAAGATTTGCTGACCCGATTGCCTTGAGCATCAACCACCGCTTCGCCATCTTCCTTGTTGAAAGCGGCTCGTTGCGGGCCTGGCAGAATATCCAGCACCAGTTCGGAAGGTCGACACAGTCTGGTGCCCAGCGGCGTGACCACAATCGGGCGGTTGATCAGAATCGGGTGCGCCAACATGAAGTCGATCAATTGATCATCAGTCCATTTGGCATCATCCAGCCCGAGTTCTTCATATGGCGTGCCTTGTTTGCGCAGCAAAGAACGCACGCTAATCCCCATGGCCGCGATCAGCTCAACCAGTTTCTCCCGGCTCGGCGGGGTTTCCAGGTAGAGAATGACTTGGGGTTCTTCGCCACTATTACGAATCAGTTCCAGCGTGTTGCGCGAGGTGCCGCAGGCCGGGTTGTGATAAATGGTGATGTTGCTCATGGTGCTTTTTCCGTTGAAATTGCGGGTTTAGCGGGCAGCGCGCAGGCCGCGCTCATACCAGGGTTTGCTGCCGTTCACGATGCGGACCACCAGCAGCATGACGGGCACTTCAATCAGCACGCCGACCACCGTAGCCAGCGCTGCGCCGGATTCAAAGCCGAACAGGCTGATCGCCGCAGCGACGGCCAGTTCGAAGAAGTTGGATGCGCCAATCAATGCCGACGGGCACGCCACAGAATGTTTCTCGCCCACTTTGCGGTTCAGCCAGTACGCCAGCGCAGAATTGAAAAACACCTGGACCAGAATTGGCACAGCCAGCAGTGCAATGACCAGCGGTTGCTGGATGATGGCATTGCCCTGGAAGGCGAACAGCAAAACCAATGTGACCAGCAAGGCGCTGATCGACCACGGCTGGATCGTGCTCATGGCAGCATCAAAACTTGCCTGACCTTTAGCCAGCAGCACTTTGCGGATCACCTGAGCCAGCAGTACCGGAATCACGATGTACAGCACGACGGAAGTCAGCAACGTGGCCCACGGCACGGTGATGCTGGATACGCCCAGCAACAGCCCCACCAGCGGCGCAAAGGCGAAAACCATGATCAGATCATTGAGCGCGACTTGCGACAGCGTGAAATACGGATCACCACCGGTTAAGCGGCTCCATACAAACACCATTGCGGTACACGGCGCAGCAGCCAGCAGGATCAAACCGGCAACGTAGCTGTCGATCTGGCCAGCGGGTAGCCATCTGGCAAACAGCACGCGGATAAACAGCCAGCCCAGAAACGCCATCGAGAACGGCTTGACGCACCAATTGATAAACAGCGTGACGCCTATGCCTTTGAGGTGACCGCGCACCTGATGCAATGCGCTGAAATCAATTTTCAGCAGCATGGGGATAATCATCACCCAGATCAGCAAGCCCACCGGCAGATTGACCTTGGCGATTTCCATTGCGCCCACGGCCTTGAACACGCCAGGCAAACCTTGCCCCAGTGCAATCCCGACCACGATACAGATGGCAACCCATAAGGTCAGATAGCGCTCGAATACACTGAGCGGTGCACCGGCAGCTTGCTTGCCGATGACTTCACATTGGGCGGACATTCAATTACTCCAGACAATAAACCAGGGATTTTGAGCAGGAATCAGCAGCAACCACTACCCGTTGCAAGGCTTGCCTCAATGCCACAAGGCGCGCCACCGCAGCAGTTTTCGGTCAGAAATGCCAGCAACTCGTTCATGGCAGCGTAGTTGGCCGAGTAGTACACGAAGCGGCTTTCCTGGCGGCTGGAGATCAACCCGGCCCGTGACAGTTCTTTCAGGTGAAAAGAAAGCGTCGCTCCAGCCAGACCTAGCGTTTCGGCTATGCGCCCTGCCGCCAACCCGTCCGGGCCCGCGCCCACCAGCAGGCGAAAGATGGTCAGACGGGTTTCCTGTGCCAGCGCAGCGAGAGATTGGACAGCGGTTTTATTTTCCATATTTCCATAATTATGGAAATATCATGCAAGGTCAAGCAGCAAGCGAACAGGGGCCGCTCGTACGTGCGCTAACCCGGCATTTCTTTACCGCTCCAGCTATCAATTTATGAGGAATGCAAAGAAGATCAACGTTAAACCACACCTGTTCACGTCGGGCAGAAGCGCTTCACTCCGGCGCATTGACCGGGCCAGTACAAGCGGTTCAAATATCTGTTATTGGAGAACCGGAAGACAGCATGGGTACAGAGACTGCGAGCCAGGACCCCGAGTTATTGCGTCGATTGTTGCGGGCGAAAGACCGTATGGATGCTGCCTCGCACGAGGCCTGGCCAATCAGGCGATTAGCCAGCGTGAGCCATGTTTGTGAAGCCCACTTCGCGCGATCGTTCAAAGACGCCTTTGGTGTGCCGCCACACCGCTATTTGCTCACCCGGCGCATTGAACGGGCTGTGACGTTACTGCGCGATAGTGACCTGTCGATTACCGAGATCGCTTTTCAGACTGGCTGGCAAAGTCTGGGCACGTTCGGGCGCGTTTTCCGTGATATCACCGACGAAAAGCCGAGCACAATCCGCGCCCGCGCACGCGCTGCAGCACGCGAACTTGGCAGCGTGCCCTTCTGCATTCTCAGCGCGGCACACCGGCCCAACCTCACAATCTCAGTTTTGGAGAAGCGACGCCGCCCAGCCGGACGTATAAAAGAACCTCAACCAACGGAGGTGCAAAATGAGTCAGTGGATCCAGATGGTGGGTATATACGTGCGAGATCAGGATGAAGCGCTCGCGTTCTATGTAGACAAGCTGGGGTTTCGCGTACATACGGACGTGCGCAACGGTGATTTTCGCTGGCTAACGATACAAGCGGCAGATCAGCCAACATTTCAGCTCGGTTTGTTTGCGCCAGGTTCGCCCATGCACGATGCCGCGACAGAACAGACGTTGCGCGCAATGGTGGCCAAAGGTGCAATGCCCTCTCTGGTGCTGGCCGTGGACAATTGCCGCGCCGCTTATGACCGGATGCTAACCCAGGGCGTCGAGTTTACGCAGGAGCCCATGGATCGCTATGGCACCGTGGACGCCGGCTTTCGCGACCCGTCCGGTAACGGCTGGAAAATGATCGAGGTGCGTCAATGACACCGGCGGCGAAGCAACTGGCCAACTGGTCAAGCAGCCTGATCCGGCAGATTCCCCGTTGGTTATCGATTGCCTTTACTTTGACTGTCGTCGCCAATTTCGCGGTGAGAACGCAAGGGCAACCAGCGGCCTGGATCACCTATTCGCCGTTGCTTTCGCTCGCCTTGCTTTTGCTCACGGGTCTGTACTTGTTCATGCTCCCCTATGCCAGCCGTTGGCACAGCGAGTTGCGCATCGATCTCTAAACAGGGAAGCGAGATGCGCGTGAGGACTCGGAAGGCTCATATAACCAATTTCGAATCGCTTTTGCTGGCGTACCTGATATGCAGCTCAAAGAAAACGGGCGCAACTGCGCCCGTTTTCTTTTGCCCCAAAGCCGGGTTGGCTGGCGCCTTCACCACGTTGATTACCGACTTGTCGTCTTTTTTTCCTGCTTGCTTTTCGACCGGTTCTTTGTTTTCAACATCAGCAGCATGAATGGGGTAGTCAACCGCAGTTTGTCTGGCTTCGCCGCGACCGCCACCCACGACCAGACACGATAAAAAAATGCATCCGCATGAGAAACGGTGCCGCAAAGCGCAAGAACCAGCAGCGTAAAACCAGCCATTCCGTATGCAGCCGACCAGGCAGATGTAGTTACATCACGCTATAAATCAGAGATTTAAATGCCCCGAATGACCTGCCCACGAAAAAAAAAACCGCAGTCGTGTCGATTTGCGTGGCGCTGGTTCGTCGTACTTATAACAGCGGCCAAAACAAGGTGTTTTCAAACCACATGAAGCTGCTCGTTACCCCTTTTCTTTCAAATCAGGAGAAACAACATGCGATTTATGGTGATTGTTAAAGCCACCAAGGATTCTGAAGCCGGCGTGATGCCAGATACCGAGTTGCTCACGGCCATGACCAAATACAACGAGGAACTGGTCAAAGCGGGCGTGATGCTGGCGGGAGAAGGTCTGCATCCCAGCTCCAAAGGCGCACGAGTGCTGTTTTCTGGCGACAAGCGCACAGTGGTTGACGGCCCGTTTACCGAAACCAAAGAGCTGATTGCCGGATTCTGGCTGTGGGAGGTGAAGTCCAGAGAAGAAGCCATCGAGTGGATCAAACGCTGTCCGAACCCGATGCCAGGCGATTCGGAAATCGAAATCCGCCAGGTGTTCGATCCGCAAGATTTCGGCGAAGCCTTTACGCCCGAACTGCAAGAAGCAGAAGTGCGGTTACGTGCCGAGTCGGCCAAAAACGGCTAAGCGCCCGCCCGCTAAACATCATTACAAAATCAAACATTCCCCCGGAGAAAACATGTTCAAAGGCATTCTGGTTCTGATTCTGCTGATCGTCGTGTTCGTCCTCGTGCTCGCCGTCCGCCAGCCCGATTCGTTCCGGATAGCGCGCACAGTCACCATTAAAGCGCCGCCAGAGCGAATTTTCGCGCTGATCAATGACTTTCATAGCTGGAGTGCATGGTCACCCTTTGAACATCTGGACCCGGACATGAAGCGTACTTTCAGCGGTGCGCCCAGTGGCGTGGGTTCAGTCTACGAGTGGGACGGTAAAGGCAAGGCAGGCGCTGGGCGGATGGAAATCACCACCGCGACTCCGACACAACAAATCGTCATCAAGCTGGATTTTCTAAAACCTTTTGAAGCCCATAACCAGGCTGAATTTTCCCTGAAAACCCAAGGCGACAGCACCGAAGTGACCTGGGCGATGAGCGGAGCAATGCAGTTTATCGCCAAAGTCATGGGGGTGTTTTTCAATATGGACAAGATGATTGGCGCTGACTTTGAAACGGGTCTGGCCAATCTGAAGGCAGCAGCAGAAAAGTAAACGCGGCTGGGTCTCAAAGCGCCCCGCCACACTCTTCGCACTCTGAAGGAGTACTGAAATGCGTTATCTCTCGGTTTACACCCCAGACCAGCAACCGCAGGCAGGCGACGTCCCTTGCGACGAAGACAATGTCCGCATGGGCGCATTAATTGACGAAATGGTTAAAGCGGGCGTGATGCTGGCCACCGACGGCTTGTTGCCAAACTCTGCCGAAGATGCACAGATGCACTATCACAACGGCAAACTTTCGGTGGTTGATGGCCCATTTGCCGAAACCAAAGAGTTGATTGCCGGCTTCGCCATTATTCAGGTCGCTACCAAAGACGAGGCCTTGTACTGGAATCGACGCTTTATGGAACTGGCCGGACCAGGTCGCTGCGATATCCGGCTGATGTATGACACGTCGCCCATGGAGAACTTTGCCGCAGCCGCTGAGGCCCACGCTTGAGCACAGTGGTAACAACGCATCGCGCCATCGAGGCGGTGTGGCGGATTGAGTCTGCCCGCATCATCGCCGCCTTGGCGCGCATGCTGCGTGACGTGGGCCTGGCCGAAGAACTGGCCCAGGATGCGCTCGTCACTGCGCTGGAACAATGGCCGCAAAGCGGTGTGCCGGACAACCCCGGCGCGTGGCTGATGACCACGGCCAAACACCGCGCGCTGGACCGGCTGCGCCACCACAAGCTGTTGGAACGCAAGCATGAAGAGTTCGGCCGCGAACTCGAGATTGAACAGGAATTACTGCGCGCCGATGCCGCTGACGCACTCGATGATCACATTGGCGATGATCTGCTGCGGCTGGTGTTCACTGCCTGCCATCCGGTGTTATCGCCCGAAGCGCGCGTCGCGCTCACGCTCAGGTTACTGGGCGGTTTGACCACCGACGAAATCGCCCGTGCATTCCTGGTACCCGAACCCACTATCGCTCAGCGCATTGTCCGGGCTAAACGCACCCTCACCGCCGCACGCGTGCCATTTGAAGTGCCCACTGCCGAAGCCCTGCCCGAGCGCCTGGCGTCGGTCTTGGCGGTGATTTATCTCATTTTCAATGAAGGCTATGCCGCCACCGCCGGTGCCGACTGGATGCGCCCGGCGCTGTGTGACGAAGCGCTACGCTTGGGGCGCATTCTGGCCGGGCTGGCACCGATGCAAGCCGAGGTGCATGGGCTGGTCGCCTTGATGGAAATTCAGGCTTCACGCTCGCGCGCCCGCATCGGGCCTGATGGCGCGCCAATCTTGCTGCTGGAGCAAAACCGCGCAAGGTGGGACCAATTGCTGATCCGGCGCGGGCTGGCCGCGTTGGGGCAAGCGGAAATACTCGGCGGCATGCTCGGCCCGTACACCTTGCAGGCCGCCATTGCCGCCTGTCATGCGCGGGCGCTCACCGCAGACGAAACCAATTGGGAACGCATTGCCGCCTTGTACGACGCGCTGGCCCAGGTTTCTCCTTCACCGGTGGTTGAGCTGAACCGGGCCGTGGCGCTGTGCATGGCCTTCGGGCCAGAGGCAAGCTTGGCACTGGTCGACACCTTGCTGGATGAACCGTCGTTACGCAGTTATCACTTGTTGCCCAGCGTTCGTGCAGACTTTCTCTGCAAACTGGGGCGATTTGCCGAAGCCAGCGCTGAGTTCAAACGCGCCGCAGAACTCACCCGCAATAGTCGCGAGCAAGTGTTGTTACTGGCACGCGCTCGTGAATGTGCCGAACGTGCCTCCGACAATTCGGCACACTGAACAGCCATCCTCATAGTGATTAAAGAAGTCGTAGCCCGGATGCAGCGCAGCGAGAATCCGGGATGCAATGATGGCAAATGCCAGAGTCCGCAGCCCCTTTATGCATGGACACCCCGGATTCTCGCCAGGGCTTCATCCGGGCTACACGGCGACGGCTGCGGGTTTGGTAAAACCTGATTACTGCAGCACCTGCGTAATCTCCAGCCCCAGTTCGTATTCCTTGCCGCGCTCGATCTCATGGCAGCGCCGCACCTTGACGGTAGCGGCGAATGGCGTGCGCGAACCGCCGCCCACTGGTGGCGGCATCACCACAATATCGAACACTTCATCCAGCTGCGGTACGTAACTGGTGCGCACGGTCAGGCCGCCGACACTGAGGTCGGTGCAGGTGCCATATTGCGACGGCGAGTGATCGTGAAAGCGTAGTTTGACTTCGCAATTGATTGGTATTCGTCGCGCGCTGCGTTTTTCTTGCTGCCCCATTCTTGCGGTCCCCAGCCTGGCAGATTAGCGTCATTTTTATTTGCGGCTTGCAAACACATGCTGCCAGTTTCTGCAGTGCACGTGGGAACTGCATGCAATCGGGTATCGGCCCTGCAACAACCAGTTGCCGCTCGCCCACCGATATGCGGTCAGCCTGGGACGGCATCGCATAATCGCGAGCTTTGGTGCATCCGGCGTAGCGCCAGCGGCGATATCGGGGCCAATATGGCCGACCCGCAGCTGTGCGTAGATCGGCCCCTGGCGTGGTCAGATTTATTGCGCGCCGTCAGCCGGTGCGACCTGGCCGGTGCCATGTACCAGATGCTCGGCGATGGTCTGGGCGCGGTCCTGACTGAAGCCGCCGTATTGATCGTGCAGCAGCGGGTGCGTGGCCTGGGTGGCAGTGCGCTGCAAGATCAGCGCCGGACGCAAACCGTGCGGGCGCGGATGCACATTGAGCAGCAGACCCAAGGTATCCGGATAACCGGGCAACTGGTTGCTTAACCAGCCCGAACGCACTACGTCCACGCCCGGCGCGGTCAAGCGTGTCTGGTGTTCGGCAAAGGTTTGCGCATCGACGGCCACCCAGACTAGCCAGCTGAACATCAGTTCGGTGCCCTGCACTGGCACTTCCAGCACGCCGCGAACGAAATGATCAACCTGATGGCCGTGGTCGATCTTGCAAAAATCAGAGTCAATCTGCGCGATGCTGCTCTTTTGTTCATCGCTCAGGTTGAAGTAGTGATACGGCACGGCAAATTCAAAACCTGGCTGGCCGACATGGGTTTGTCCGCACACGCGACAGGTAAAAGAAAAACTCGATTGCATGATGCTCTCGTGGAGGATTCGGCAAGACCGCCACTCTAGCCGTTGCGTAACATGCGCGTCCACTGCCGTGTGCCCAAGCGCCGCTGTGTTGCGGCAAGCCCGCATGAAACCTCGGTTTTCCCAAGCCTGGAGGCTCAATTGTGTAGCTTTGAACGCATTGCCAGCATGGCGGTCTCAACTCACGTATTGCGCTTCCTGGCTATCAGGCAGTGGTTACTGTCAGACAGCCGTTGTGGTTTGGTGACAACGCGTGAAAGACGCGTCGCGTAACCGATGACACGCGGGTAATATGGCCCGCGCCCGGCGCCTTTGTGCGTCCTCTCAAATGCCTGCCTATATCTTGAATAAATTCCCGAACCTGCTTGCCGTTTGCCTGTTCCTGCTCACCGTGGTGGTCGCGTCGGTCAGCCGCGCCGAGACCGTCTCGCCCGATACCTCGCAAGTGTTCCGCCAGTACAAAGATGCCGTGGTGCAAGTGCGCATCATGGATAAGCGCAGCAACAATCGTTCAGCGCTGGGAACCGGTTTTGCAGTGGATGATGCGGGCCACATCATTTCCAACTTTCACGTGATCTCGTCACTGGCGTGGCACCCGGAATGGTTCCGCGCTGAGGCCGTCCGTGCCAACGGCAGCGTGGTACCGCTGGCTGTAATCGGCTTTGACGTGGTGCACGATCTATCGTTGCTGAAGATTGCCACGCCGTTGCCCACTCACCTGGAGCTGGATGCCGGGCCGCTGGATAAAGGCACCACGCTGTACTCGTTCGGCATTCCGCTGGATCTGGATTTCACCATCGTTCGCGGCCTGTATAACGGGCTGATCGACAAAAGCCTGCGTGAGCAAATCCACTTTACCGGTGCTATCAACCCCGGCATGAGCGGTGGCCCCACGGTGACCGAAGCCGGTCGGGTCATTGGCATTAACGTTGCCACTTCAGGCAACGATGTCGGCTTTCTGGTCCCCGCCAAATATGCGGTCGCGCTGTTGCAGCAAAGCACCAACCCGCCGATGACCACCTCCACCCAGATGCTCAAACTGGTCGACCAGCAATTGCTGGCCTCGCAAGATGCCGTGGTCGCGCGCCTGCTGGCAGCGCCGCTAAAACTGGATAGCGTGGGTCATTACCGCACAGCCCGTGACTGGTCGGATTTCTTTCGCTGCTGGGGCAACGAGATACGCGGCGACGACAAACGTTATACGGCGCAGACCATGCGTTGCGGCTCGCAAAGTTCGATCTTTCTGACCGAAGAATACGAAACCGGCACGGTGTACTACAGCAGCAGTTATGTGCAAAGCAAAGGGCTGAATGATCAGCAGTTTGCCCATTTATACGGCGGGCTGTTCAGCGTTGATCCACCCTTGCCAGACGCCACCCGCGAGGACGTCGGCAACTTCAGTTGCAAGACCGCGTTTGTGCATCAGCCAGACGGCTTGCCGCTGAAGAATGTGTTTTGCCTGCGCGCTTATCGTAAATTGCCGGGTTTGTACGATGCGGTAATGATGAGCGCCACGCTGGACCAATCGCAAAATGGTCTGATCAATCGCCTGGTGGTGGGTGGCATCAGTTATAACAACGCGGTCAAACTGGCCCGCAAATTTCTGGGTGCAACGGCATGGGCGAACCACTAATCCTGGAAATCCTGGATCGCCGGGGCAAAGTCACCCATCGGCAGAAATTCACGGATTTCCCCATTCGCATTGGTCGCGATTACAGCAATGAGTTGATCCTCGACGATGACGCGGTATCGCCACGTCATCTGCAAATTGAAGCGGCCGATAACGGCTGGCATGTGGTGGATCTGGGTAGCGAAAACGGCAGTTTCACCGGCAATGCCGGTGCGCGTTTCCAGGAATCCACCATCGCCGCAGATCAGCGTTTGCGGGTAGGCCGCACCATTTTGCAGTTTCGCAGTATTGCATCCGCAGTCGCGCCAACAGTCTTGCATGGCGGCTTTTTGTGGCGGCTGATGGAGTTGCTGGGCAATCTGTGGATCATGCTGGCCTTGCTGGCCATCAATATCGGACTGCTAACCTGGAGCAGTTTTCTGGATCAGGCCAATCTGGTCAAAACCTCCGACCTGATCGTCACCGCAGCCAGCGTTGGCTTCGCCGCCCTGCTGTGGGCCAGCGCCTGGGCCTTGCTGGCCAGATTACTCAATCACCGTGCCGTGCTGTTCGAGTACATCTCGCTCGCATCCATCATGACCATTCTGGGCGTCATAACCGAAGCCATTGATATCCGGCTGGATTACCTCTGGCCCGACACGCTTTCTGTGGGTGCGGTGACGAGCCTGTTGTGGCTGGTGCTGGTATTTGGTTTGGGCTATCTGCATCTGAAGCTGGCCACCGCGCTCAGTCGCAGCAAGCTGTGCACAATGCTGGGTGTCGGCGTAGCCGTGCTTTGCCTGATTTTGCTGACCACCAACTACCGCGATGCACACACCTTCACCACCGATGTGGAGTACAACGCCAACCTGCAACTGCTGCCAACAAGGTTATTGCCGAGCCAGCCTACCGATCATTTCTTTGACGATCTGGGCGATGTGAAAGATCAGGCGCAGAAAAAGGCCAAGGATTTGAATTAAACATTTGAACGCTTGGGCACCCGCACCACGGCCCGAAGGCGAGCGTCAGGTGCCGGGGCAGGCTAAGTCGCGGGTCTCTTCAGCCGCCCCTGCCAGCCCTTGTCCATCCGGTGCGGGGAAGGCGTTCTTGAAGACAAACGCGTGTGCGGTCGGGCCGGACTTTTGCAGATAAGCCAGCCGCTCGGCTGCCTCGGCCAATGTCGGAATGTGGTCGTGATCCACCCACCACAACACCATATAAGCCCGATCCAGGCGCTCAAACCATTCATTGCGCCGGCGCATGATCTCGACATGAGCGGATTTGAAAGCGTATTGGGCCAGTGACGCTACGTCTTCCCACACCGACATATTGACCAGCACGTTATCCCCCAATGCCCGAACGGCAGTGGCATCGCCCTCTTCATCTTTGAGCCGCCAGACAAAACCAGGAGAACACTCCGCCAGTGCATTGATGCGCTCCAGGTTCCCCACAAAATCGGCCATGACCGGGGACTCCAGCGGCGCTTTCATGCTGGCGATATTCAGTTGCGCCAATCGATACTTCGGCATGCATATCTCCGTTCAAATACACCACGCCTGAAACCAGTCACAATTTCTGGTGATTGCTCACTACTTCATCAATGATGGTGCGCAAGAACTTGATGGCGAACGCCTCGTCCAGGCCGTTATCCCGCGCCAGTTGCACGATGCGCTCGGTTTGTCGGGCTTCTCGCTCAGCGTCGACCGCAGGCAAACCCTGCGTTTTCTTGATCAGCCCCACGTTATGGGTAATCGCAAAGCGCTCCGCCAGCAAACTCACCAGTTGCTGATCGATTGCGTCGATGCGCTGGCGCAATTGCGGCAGTTGCTGTTCATTGGCCTGAGCCATCTTTTCCACCCTTCCTGTCTGGCTAAAGCGCATCAATCCACATGCTTGTTGCCGCGCCGGTCTTCAGGCGTGTTGGCGTAAAAGGCGCGTTTTTCTTCGTACATCAACAAGTCGGCGTGCTGCACGGTAGCTTCCAGCCGTTCACCTCTATGACAAGTGGCCACGCCGATCGAGAAGCTCAGTTGCGCGCCCGGATAAAACTGGTTATTCATATCGATCAAATGCCGGATGCTTTCTACCATTGCCGCGCCGCCGCGCTCATCCACGCCGGGCAACAGCAAGGCGAATTCATCGCCGCCGATGCGCGCAGCGTATTGCGGCGCCTCCACCGCTTTGGCAAACACCTCGCCCGCCCGGCGCAAAATGGCATCGCCACTGGCATGGCCTAGCTGGTCGTTAATGCTTTTCAGGCCGTTCAGATCAGCAATGATCACCGTAACCGGGAACGGGCCTTTGCGCTCCAGCCGGTTCAGCTCATCAATGTAGAAAGAGCGATTGCGCAGTTTGGTCAGCACGTCGTGTTTGCCGAGGAACTCCAGATACGCTTCGGCTTTTTTGCGGGCGGTGATGTCGGTCAGCGCCACCAACACCAAATCCCAATTCTGCTCGTGGCCAGGCAGCACGGAAAACTGCAGATGCACGTTCACCACGTTGCCTTCCAGCGAGTAATTGATGACTTCGCGCTGCTGAAACAGTTTGTTGTCCCACAAATCAATCAATTGCTCGCGAAAATGCGGGCGCATGTCATCGCGAAACACATCGCGCAGACGGCTCAACAAGGTCTTTTTGTCCGGCGCGCAGAACATTTGCAAGGTGTGTTGGTTAACATCGATCACATGGATTTCTTCCATGCAGCGCTCGACAAATTCCGGGTGTACGTCGGTGAATACCCGCAAATCCGAAATGCCTTGAGCGCGGATTTCATCGATCAGCGTTTTGACCGAGCTGAAATCTTCTACCCACAGCGATACCGGGGAGTGCTCAAACAAGCCGCGAGCGTATTGCGCGCCGACCGCGACCCGATGCCGCGCGCGCTCCAGTTCGGTGATGTCTTCCACCGCGACCAGCACCCGATCCCAATTTTGTTCGTGGCCGGGCAATACCGTGCCGCGCAGCAATACGTCCAGCCGCCGTCCGCTGAGCGTGTAATTGACCGTCTGGCTCAAGAACTGCAACTGGCCGGACCAGAGCTGGATCAGTTCTTCCAGGTGTTCTTTGAGCATGTCGTCGCGAAACACCCGATCCAGCCCGCCGATCAGTTGTTCAACGTTTTCTGCCTCAAACAAAGTCAGCGTTTTGCGGTTGACCTTGACCACCCGAATGCACACCGAGCATTGCGCAACGCGGCTCGAGTCTTCACGAAAGAATTCGCGCAGGTCAGTTACGCCCTCTTCGCGCCAGCGGGCAAACAGCGCACGCAAGTCGCTGTAGTCTTCCAGCCACAGCGAAACCGGCGCCAGTTCAAACATTTCGGCATCGTCACTAGCGGCAACCGTGCCGGCGCGTGTCATGTTGGTGCTGAGAGGGTTTTCCGACATGGCACACCTTTGTTTTATGTTGCCGTCATTCTAGAGAGTTATACGGTTGAAGAAAAACCGGTGTGTCAGTCGTTGGGCGTTTATCCGCAAACATCAATAAAAAATCCGGCGGAATGTCCGCCGGATTTTATTTGGAACATGAATAACCTGGATCGCCAGATTACTGACCCAGATCGCTCACAAAGCGATTGGTAAACGACAGATTGCTCTGACCGTTGGTACCGGCCACATCGCGATCAAACGACCAGTAATGCACACCGGCCAGACCGTTCTGAATCACGAAGGTCGACATCACGTCAGTATCAGCCAGGGTGAAGGTTTCGCCCGATGTGTCGTTCGCGGCAATCATTGGTGTCAGTTCAATCTGGTTGTACGGCAACTTGTAGAAGTTATGCAGATCCATTGCGGCCTGGATCGCAGACTGACCCATTTCGCACTTGCCCCCGCTCACCACACATACGCCATTGGATGCCGGATTGCCGTAATCCATCACCATCAGGTTGACCGTGTAGTTGGTCAGGCCCAGGTTCTTGATGGCGTTCATGACCATGATGCCTTCGTCACCCAGCGGATTAGGCGAGCTGGCACCCATATCCGTCGCAACGGTGGCACCGGACGGGCTGGTTGCCAAGGTAGCGATGGTGAAGCTGAAGCGCAGGCCAGGCCACGTCTTTTGCGCGGTAATCACGCGTTGAACCAGGGCGTTGATTTGGGCTTGGGTTTGACCGGCTTCAATATCGAAGTCCACGCCGATCATGTTGGCCGAGTAGTAGTTGTTGATGAAGGTGGTAAAGCCTGCATCCGTGGCGCAGCTGAAGACGCCTGCAGCACCGCCGGTGGACACCACATACTTCTTGCCCGCGCCGGTAAACATCGGCACGTTGGTGGCAGAGAAGGTGGCTGGCAGCATACCGGCCAGGTTTTCACCGACCGGGCTTGGCGAAGTGGAACCGCACTCGCCAGTCACAAAGGCCCAGGTCAGTGTCGACAAGTTGGACGGCATGGCGCTGGTGACATTCACAACCGTGCCAGCTGCATTCTTGCTACGCATGCCATCGGTGTTCCAGTCTGTATTGACGGTGACGTCTTTGTACGGGCTATCGATGAACTTGGGCGCTGTACCGCTTGGTGTCGGTGCGGGCGTTGGCGTTGGCGTTGGCGTTGGCGTTGGCGTTGGCGTCGGTGTGGGTGTGGGTGTGGGTGTGGGTGTGGGTGTGGGTGTGGGTGTGGGTGTGGGTGTGGGTGTGGGTGTGGGTGTGGGCGTCGGTGTCGGCGTCGGCGTCGGCGTCGGCGTCCCGCTGGTACACGCACCGTTCGAGGTCCACGGTTGGCCGGTACCGCTACCGCCGTTGTTGGTATCCGGCTCCTGGTTCTGAGTCCACCAGTTGGCGGTGTAATTCACCCCGGCGAAGCTGGCTTTGTTACCGCCAACATAAGCGGTAGTGGCATTCCAGGCAGTCGAACAAGCCGGGGTCGCAGAAAATGCAAATGAGGTTGCCAATACGGCAGGCAGGACGGCCAAGGCCATCCGGTTGATGCGTAGCATGAAAATCTCCATCCAGTTAGTTGGTATTTGCTATCGAACGGACGCTTTTGCGTCTCTGGGTCGCGAAATGCTGCCTGCTCGCAGGCAGGTTCCATGCGGTTGACAGATATGCGCCGGGTTTGTAAGAAATTCGGCGTGCTGCCATTAACCGCGACCCACCGGACGGCGTCAATGCCAGCCATGACAGGGCTTTTTGGGGGCAAGCAGACCACATGCAGATGGAGGAATTGCGCGTTGCTACGCCATAGAATCGGCAACCCGCATTCAGACACGGGCCGATACAAACATACCAACGTGACCGAAAATGACTGAATTGCCGAGCAATAGAACCACTTGGGTTTGGTGTGCCGAATATCGGCTACCGATGGCGGCAAAAACCGGAGAGAAGTTGCTGATTTTGCAACACTTTTGTCAGCAACCAAACCGTACCCGGCTAGTTGCCCAAACCGGCTAACAACCGTGCCAGAGCATTGAGCGCGTCATCCGGCGCGGCATCAATCTGGGCCCGCACAATGGCACCATCAACCGCTTGGGCAGCGGCTTGGGCATCGGCCAGACGCGATGGTGTATCCGGCAGCAAAGCGGCAATCGCCAGCGTCATCGCCGCTTTGTGTTCACGCGCGATATCTACTGCATCGGGCAAGCTGCCGCCCAGTTCCACTACCGTGTTGATAAAGGCACAACCGCGATAATCAGCACTGCCCAGCCATTCGGCCAGCGTGGGGACCAGCGCGGCCAAGCCAGTGCTCGCGCCGCCGTGACGCTGCAATGCGGCCGTAAACCAGGCTAGCCAATGCTCGTGGCGGTACGCCAGAAAAGCCCGGATCAGCTCATTCTTGCTGGGATAGTGCCGGTAGAACGTCACCTTGGTGACGCCGGATTCCGCGATGACCCGATCAATGCCGGTGGCTCTGATGCCCTCTTGGTAAAACAAGGCATAAGCCGTGAGCAAGATGCGTTCTTTGGCGGGTAGCGCTTCGCGCTCTGCCGCCGCAACGGGTGCCAGCATCGTGACAATGTCAGTGTTGTTGAGCGTATCCATAGCTGGCGAGTGTAGACAAGTCTGTCTACACCGTCTAGAGTTGCAATCATGTAGACAGACCTGTCTACAAAATTGTATGCCTCAATTCATCGCCAAGGAATTCTCATGGAAAATCGCCCACCCCTGCCGCCGTTCACCCTGGAAACCGCCATCGCCAAAGTGCGGCTTGCCGAAGATGGCTGGAACAGTCGCGACCCGCAGCGCGTGGTACTGGCGTACAGCGAAGACACCCGCTGGCGCAACCGTAACGAATTCCTCGTTGGCCGCGCCGCTGCGCAAGCTTTGCTGGAACGCAAGTGGGCACGAGAACTGGATTACCGCTTGATCAAGGAAGTCTGGGCCTTTGGCGGCCCACGCATCGCCGTGCGCTTTGCCTATGAATGGCATGACGATTCCGGCCAGTGGTTTCGCAGCTACGGCAATGAAAATTGGGAATTCAACGCCGCCGGCCTGATGACCCATCGCCACGCCAGCATTAACGACGCCGCCATTGAAGAAAGTGAACGGCAATTTCACTGGCCGCTGGGCCGCCGCCCGGACGATCATCCCGGTTTAAGCGACCTTGGGTGTTAAGCCTGCCTTTGAAACAGTTGCAAATCGAGGATTCATGTTGGTGTAACAAAGCCAGGCTAAATTGCGCCCTGATTACTTTTTTCAGAGTACTCATCTCTCCAGTCTGGAAGTCCACAATTTGAAAGCTCCGCATTTGCGGGGCTTTTTTTTTGCGTGCGTGACAACGCCTGCGGCACTCATAAAGCACTTGAAGTTGAAGCTGCCACACCGGTCTCGCCCCCCTCCTCCCATTCCCTTGTTAAACTACCCCCTACCTTGCTGCTGCCACCGGAAACCCGAATTCCATCCATGACCCACCCCATTCCCCCCGGCCTGCTGGTTCTACACGGCAATCGCCTCGAACTGCTGCGTGATGCCGTTTTTCAGTGGATCAGCCAGCAGCCGCTCAACCCGCTGGAAGAAGCCATCTTCCTCGTGCAGAGCAACAGCATCGCCGAGTGGCTGAAGATGTCGCTGGCTGAGCAAACGGGGATTTGCGCAGCAGCAGCGGTGCAATTGCCAGCGCGCTTTCTGTGGCAGGGATATCGGCAGATGCTGGGCAAGCAGGCCGTGCCGCCCGTGTCGCCACTAGACAAAGCGCCGCTGGCGTGGCGTTTGATGCGCATTTTGCCCGCCCTGCCGCTTGAGCCAAGCTTCGCGCCGTTGCAACGCTTTATGCAAGATGGTGATCCGGCCCGGCGCTGGCAACTCGCCGAAAAACTGGCTGATTTGTATGACCAATATCAGGTCTACCGCGCGGATTGGCTGGCCGATTGGGCTGCGGGCAAAGACACGCTGCGCCGCGCCAACGGCCAGATCGACACTTTGACCGACGACCAACGCTGGCAAGCCGCGTTATGGCGGGCAATTCTGGCCGACGTGCCTGAAGAAACCCGTGCCACCAGTCGCGATGCCATTCACCGCCAGTTTGTCAGTTTGCTGGAGGCGGGCGTCGCCCCTGCCGTACCGTTGCCGCGCCGCGTGGTGCTGTTTGGCGTGTCCACCCTGCCAATGCAAACGCTGGAAGCACTCGCTGCGCTGTCGCAACAATGCCAGGTGATTCTGGCGGTGCCCAATCCGTGCCAGTTTCACTGGGGCGACATCATGGATGGCCGCGAGTTGTTGCGCGCAGCCCGCCGCCGTCATCCCTTACGCGATGGCCGTGATCTGGGGCTGATTGATCTGGATACCATGCACGTGCACAGCAACCCGCTGCTGGCCAGTTGGGGGCGTCAGGGCCGGGACTTTGTGCGCATGCTGGATGAATTCGACGATGCCGCCGCTGCCCGCGAGCGTTTCAATGCGCCGCGCATTGACCTGTTTGATGACGAAACCGGCCAAACCATCCTGGCGCAACTACAAGCGCAAGTGCGCGATCTGGAACCGTTGCCGCAACCGCAGGATCGGCTGGCGGTCGCAGCGGATGATCGTTCCATCGTTTTTCACATTGCCCACAGCGCCCAGCGCGAAGTGGAAATCCTGCACGACCAGTTGTTGAAACTGTTCGCCGCCGCCACTCCCGCGCAACCGCTATCGCCGCGCGATGTGGTGGTGATGGTGCCGGATATCGAAACCTTTGCCCCGGCAATCCGCGCCGTGTTTGGTCAATATGGCAATCGCGACGAACGCACTATTCCGTGGCTGATTGCCGACCAGAAAAATCGCGGTATCAATCCGGTACTCAAGGCCATGGAGTGGCTGCTGCGCCTGCCCGAGCAACGCTGCCGCCTGAGCGAGATTCGCGATCTGCTGGACGTACCGGCACTGGCCGAGCGCTTTGGCCTGGCCGAGTCCGATCTGGCGCGCCTGGCCCAATGGAGCAGTGGCGCGGGCGTGCGCTGGGGTTTGTCCGCCGGGCAACGCGCACAGCTGGATCTGGCTGCCTGTGGCGAGCAAAACAGCTGGCTGTTCGGGCTGCGCCGCATGTTGCTCGGTTATGCCAGCGGTAACGACGCCACCTTTGCCGGAATAGAACCGTATGCCGAAGTCGGCGGGCTGGATGCCGCGCTGGCCGGGTCTCTCGCCACGCTGGTCGCCGCGTTGCTCAAATGGAGCAGCGCACTTACCCAGGCACTGACGCCTGACCAATGGAGCGATACTGGCCGGGCGCTGCTGGCCGACTTTTTCGCACCTGATAACGAAGCGGATCGCCTCACCCTCATCGCGCTGGAAAGCGCCCTGCAGCGCTGGCTGGAAGCGTGCGATACCGCGCAATTTACCGACGCCGTGCCACTGGCCGTGCTGCGCGAAGCCTGGCTGGGTAATGTCGACGAACCCACGCTAAACCAGCGTTTTCTGGCAGGTGGCGTTACCTTCTGCACGCTGATGCCAATGCGCGCCATTCCGTTCAAAGTGGTGTGCCTGTTGGGCATGAACGATGGCGATTACCCGCGTCAGGCCAATCGCACCGATTTTGACTTGATCAGCCAGCCCGGCCAATACCGGCCCGGTGATCGCTCGCGGCGCGATGATGACCGTTATCTGATGCTGGAAGCTGTGCTGGCCGCCCGTCATACGCTCTACATCAGCTGGACTGGCCGCAATGCGCGCGATAACAGCGAGCAGCCGCCATCGGTATTGGTTTCGCAATTGCGCGATTATCTGCGGGCCGGCTGGCAAGATGGTGTGATTGAACGCCTGACCACTGAACACCCGCTGCAACCCTTCAGCCGCCGCTATTTTGAAGGTGGTGAGCTACTGACTTACGCCCGCGAATGGCGTGCTGCGCATCAAACCGTTATGCCACGGCACCATCAAACCCTGGCGCCATTTGATCCCACGCCCGAGTTCCGGTTAACCCTGCCGCTGCTGGCCGAATTTTTGCGCAATCCGGTGAAAACGTTCTTCCGCCAGCGCCTCAATGTGGTGTTTGACCAGCTCGATATCGCGCAGGAAGACGAAGAACCCTTTGTGCTGAATGGGCTGGAACAATATCAACTGGTGCAAACCATGTTGGCCTCCGCCGACACGGCAGATCTGGGCGATGCGCCGCATCTAGCCGCGTTGATCGACAACCATGCCGAACGCATTACCCGCACCGGTCGCTTGCCGATTGGCCCCATGGGCAAACGCACCCGCGACGCACTAGCGGCACAAGTCACCCCGGCCTGGCAGCAATGGTTGCTGCAACTTGAGGCGTGGCCTGCCGCCGGGGAAAAAGTCCGGCTGCATTTTGAACATGCTGGCTTGCAAGTCGAAGACTGGCTTGACGGTTTGCGTCAGCAAGGCCATGCCCGCGCCTGGTTGCAACTCGACCCTGGCGTGCTTTGCAAAGACGACCAGCCGCGTGCCGAAAAACTGATCCTGCCGTGGGTACGACAACTGGTGGCTGCCGCTTGCGGTGAAGCCATTACCGGCATCATTGTCAGTCGCGATGCTGTGCTGACACTGGGCCAGCCAGAACAACAAGACGCTATCGATACCCTTGAGCACATCCTCGCTGCCTGGCAACAAGGCATGGCTGAACCGCTACCGTTTGCCGGTAAAACCGCGCTGGCCGCAGTCTCGGAAAATGGCAAGCCGTGGCAAGTTTATGAGGGTGGCATGTTCTCTCCCGCCGAGCGCGACGAACCTTGCCTGGCACGCACCTGGCCCGATTATGAAAGCCTGATTGCCGATGGCCGTTTTGCCACTCTGGCCACGGCGTTGTTTGCGCCTCTGCAGCAATGGATCACCGAACAAGTCGGCGCCGTCACGCATGATGCCAGCGCCACCGATGAGGAGACCGCTGATGAGTAACCCGACGCCGCTGCAAGCCCTCTCTTTCCCGCTGTGGGGCAGCCGCCTCATTGAAGCCAGCGCGGGTACCGGCAAGACCTGGACCATCGCCGCACTATACGTGCGGCTGGTGCTGGGGCATGGCGCGGGCAACGCTTTTGCCCGGCCATTGTTGCCCTCCGAAATCCTGGTCATGACCTTTACCCGCGCCGCTACGCGCGAGTTGTCTGACCGTATCCGTGCCCGCTTGCTGGAAGCCGCCCGCTGTTTTCGTGGAGAACAACAACCTGCCGCGCACGATGATTTTTTGCGCGAAGTGCTGGCAGATTATGTCGATGACACCGCTCGCAGCCGCGCCGCGTTACGCCTGGCCACCGCCGCAGAAATGATGGATGAAGCCGCAGTGCACACCATTGACGCCTGGTGCCAGCGCATGTTGCGCGAGCACGCCTTTGATAGCGGCAATCTGTTCAATGAAGAACTGGTGCAGAACGAAGATGAATTGCGACTGGAAGCCACGCGCGATTACTGGCGCGAGCACGTTTACCAGCTTGGCCAGGCAGGCGTTGAAGCTGTGCTGTCGGTCGCGGCCTCGCCGCAAGGATTGGCCGACAAGCTGCGTAGTGTACTCGCACTGGAAAGTCGCCCCACTCCACCTACAGACTTCTTCGCGCAACTGGAAACCGCAGCCCATGCCTTGCAGCAGCTCGAAAATGCCGCCCGCGAATCCTGGCGCAATCATCTAACCAACCTCGAACAAAGCTGGCTGGGTGCGTTTGAAGCGGGCTGGCTCAACAAGGCGCGTTACAACCACGCCAACACGCCATTTACGCAGCGGCTGCAAGTGATCCGCGACTGGGCAAGCAACGGCAAGCAAACCCATAAAGACCTGCGCAAATGGCTGCGGTTGTTTACGCCGGATGGCTGGGCATTCACCAAAGCGGGCGAGATTGATGGCCCAAGGCGGCTGACTCATCCGGTGGCAAATCGCATTCTGGATTGGCTCGACGCCGCCGATAAATTCGCCGCCACTCGCGCCGATTTGATCCTGCATGCCACGCAATGGGTGGAGCTACGGCTAGCGCATCTGAAACAACAGGCTGGGGTATTCGGCTTTGCCGATATGCTGCAACGGCTGGACCACGCATTGTCTGACCCCAACGGTGCAGCGCTGCGCGAACGCATCGTCACGCAATATCCGGTGGCGATGGTGGACGAATTCCAGGACACCTCGCCCATCCAGTACCGGATTTTTGACCAGCTTTATCACACCGCAGCCAACGACCCGGCCAGCGGTTTGTTTCTGATTGGCGACCCCAAGCAATCTATTTACGGCTTTCGCGGCGCGGATATTTACAGCTACCTGGCCGCCCGCACCGCCACCGCCGGACGGCACTATGTGCTGACCACCAATTACCGTTCGACCAAAGCGCTAGTCCGCGCGGCCAACCGTTTGTTTTTGCATGCGGAGCAAAACCCGCAACTGGCTGGCGCGTTTCGTTATCGCCAGAACGGCGCTAATCCGGTGCCGTTTGAGGCAGTAGGCGCACAAGGCCGTAGCGACCAGTTTGTGACGGGCGCCGGTGCAGCATCCGCGCTCACGCTTTGGCATGGTCAGCAGCTACTCAATGGCACGGCCTACCAACGCCATTTTGCTGAACTGACCGCCGAGCACATCGTGGGCCTGTTGAATGACCCACAAGCCGGGTTCGCCGCCGCCAACGGCTTGCAACGCCTGCAGCCCGCCGACATTGCCATTCTGGTACGCACCGGCAAAGAAGCCGCCGTTGTCCGCCGCGCCTTGCAAATGCGTGGCGTCCCTAGCGTTTATCTGTCGGATAAAGACTCGGTATTCGAAAGTGGCGAAGCGGCTGATTTGCTGCGCTGGCTGGCTGCGGTTGCCAACCCACTGGATGGCCGCAGCGCCCGCGCCGCTTATGCCACGCCCACAGCCGGGTTGTCGCTGGCCGAGTTGTCGCAACTGGCAGTGGACGACATCGCCTGGGAAACCCGCGTTGAAGAACTCAAGGCGCTCAAGCTGACCTGGCAACGCCAAGGTGTGCTGGCCATGTTGCGCCAGACCTTGCATCAGCTGGATTTACCGGCACGATTGTTGGGTGAAATTGGTGGTGAGCGGCGGCTAACCAATCTGCTGCATCTGGCCGAGTTGCTGCAAACCGCCAGCCAGTTGGTAGAAGGCGAACAAGCGTTGATCCGCTGGCTGGCCGAGCAGATTGCCGGGCTGGGCGAAGGCGGCGACGAACGTATTGTGCGGCTGGAAAGCGATGCCGAACTGGTCAAGGTCGTCACCGTGCATAAATCCAAGGGGCTGGAATACCCGCTGGTGTTTCTGCCGTTTGCGTGTACTTTCCGCCAGGTCGACAAGCGCAACCGTACGCTGGTGGAATATGTGGATGATCTGGGCCAGCGCCAGGTAGATTTCTCCTTGGGCGACGAAGCCATGCAGCGCGCAGAAGAAGCCCGCCTGCAAGAAGATCTGCGCCTGTTTTATGTGGCCGTTACCCGCGCCCGCCATGCTTTGTGGCTAGGCACCAGCGCGTTGGTGGTTGGCAATGGCAAGAAATCGCAACTGGATAAAAGCGCGCTGGGCTATCTGATCGCGGGCGGGCAAATGCTGGCAGAGACCGATCTGGCGGCGAAACTGGCGGAACTGAAAGCCGAGTGCGCCGACCTGGCCCTGCAAACTGTGCCCGATACGGATACCGCTTTGCCGCGCACCATCCTGCAACAACGGGCCGAGATTACCGAGTTGCCGCAAGCACCGCACTATCACGGCCAGTTTGATACGAACTGGAATATCGCCAGTTTCTCGTCGCTGATTCGTGACCTGCAAAGCTGGCAGCACGCCACCATCCCGGCAGCAGAAACCGCGCAAGCCGAAACACTGAGCGAAGCGCCGGACGAAGCCCCCGCCACGCAGGTCGACGACGCGCCGTGGCATCGCTTTCCACGTGGCGCGCTGCCCGGCACGCTGCTGCATGACCAACTGGAATGGCTGGCCAGTGAAGGCTTTGATCTCGTCTTGAGTGACAACTTTGCCCAACGGCTGGGCCGCCGCTGCGAACGGCTGGGTTGGGCCAATCGCAAAGAGGACGTGATCGCCTGGCTCAAAGAAACCACGCTCACGCCGCTGCTTCCAATTAACGTACCGCTGCTGGAACTGGACCAGATCATGCCGGAAATGGAGTTCTGGTTCCCTAGCGAGCAACTGGCCAGCAGCACGGTCGACGCCTTGTGCCGCGAGCATCTGCTAGACCACGCACCACGGCCCAAGCTGGCCGAGCGCGAGCTGCATGGCATGGTCAAAGGTTATGCCGATTTGGTGTTCGAACAGGACGGGCGTTACTGGGTGCTCGACTACAAATCCAACGCGCTGGGCGCGGGCGATGCCGACTACCACGCCACTGCGTTGCAACAGGCCATGGCGACGCATCGTTACGACGTGCAGGCGGCGATCTACATGCTGGCACTGCATCGCTTACTGCGTCAGCGGCTTGGGGTGAACTACAACCCGGCGCAACATCTGGGTGGGGCCATTTATCTGTTTCTGCGCGGCATTAAAGGGCCGGAACGCGGTTGTTATGTGGTCCCGCCCAATATCGCCCTGCTGGATGCGCTGGATGCCGCTTTGGGCGAGGTGCACGCATGAGCCGCCACACTGATACCTTGAGTGGTGATCTGTTTGCCGATACGCCAGCCACGCAGCACGCCGCCACGCTCAGCCAGGCCGATTTGCTCCAGCGACTGGATGCCTGGGCGGAACAAGGCTGGCTACGACGGCTGGATGCCGCCTTCGCCCGCTTCTTGAGCGAGCTGGAACCCGCCACCAGCAACATCACCTTGCTGGCTGCCGCGCTCGCCGCGCATATGGAAGGTCGCGGCCATACTTGTCTGTTGCTGGATGAGCTACTCGCCGACCCTGCCACTTTGCTCGGCTGGCCTGCCACGGCGCTGGCGGAGATCGATGGGGTGCTGCACAGCCTGCCGGCCAGCCTGGCGCAATGGCAGGCTAGCTTAAACGGCAGCAATCTGGTTGCCCAAGCGCTGGGCGCGGATAACGCACCATTGCTGCTGGTCGGCTGCCGCTTGTATCTGCGCCGCTATTTCGATTACGAACGTCGTGTTGCCAGCAGCATTCGCAGCCGCACCCAAAGCCTGGCCGCAGTGGACAGCACGCGCTTGCGCAGTTGGCTGGATCGCTTGTTTGTTACTCCCGCAGCCGGTCAGCACGAACCCGATTGGCAAAAGGTGGCTTGTGCCGTGGCCACGCGCGGGCAATTGGCAATCATCACTGGCGGGCCTGGCACCGGCAAGACCTACACCGTGGCGCGCCTGCTGGCCCTGTTGTTTGCCACCGCCGACGATGCCGACAAGCTGCGCATCGCGCTGGCCGCGCCCACGGGCAAGGCGGCGGCGCGGCTCAAGCAATCTATCGACAAAGCACTGGACGGTTTGCAGCAAAATCTGGGCGACGAGCTACCGCTTAAAACGCTGGCCGACCGCATGGGTGCGGCCCGAACGCTGCATGGCTTGCTCGGCGCTCGCCCGGATACCCGCAAGCTCAAACATCACGCGGGTAATCCACTCGACATTGATGTGTTGATCGTCGACGAAGCCTCAATGATCCATCTGGAAATGATGGCGGCGTTACTGGACGCCCTGCCCGCTCACGCACGCGTCATTTTGTTGGGCGATAAAGATCAACTGGCCTCGGTTGAGGCTGGCGCGGTAATGGGCGATTTGTGCCGCGATGCTGAAGCAGGCCATTACACGACAGACACCGCCACATTCGTAACCGCTGCCACCGGCGAAACCTTGCCCGCGAAATATATCGAGCCCGGCAACGCGCTGGCCCAGCAAACGGTGATGCTGCGCGTCAGCCGCCGCTTTGGCGGGCCGATTGGTCAATTGGCGCTAGCCGTGAATTCTGGCGATATCACCCAGGCATTGACGACACTGCAGACGCCCGTCGGGCCGGACTTGCAATGGCTCAATCGCGCCCATCCTCAGGATATTGTCGCGCTGGCACTGTGCGGCCGCGAAGGTGCACCCGGTGGCTATCGCAGTTATCTGGAGCTCGTTGCATCACCGCAATTGAGCGACGCCGCTAGTCACGATGTCTGGGTCAAACAAGTGCTCACCGCGTTTGATCGCTTCCGCATCCTGTGCGCTTTACGCGACGGCGATTGGGGCGTTGCCGGGTTGAATCGCGCCATTGAACAGGCGCTGGCAGAAGAAAAGCTACTGCGCAAAACCGGTGAATGGTACGCCGGCCGTCCGGTGATGGTGACCCGCAATGACTACAGCACCAACGTCTTCAACGGCGACATCGGCATCGCCCTGCCGCCACCCGCCGGCCAAAGTGCGCTGCGCGTGTATTTTATGGATGGCGACACCGTGCGCTCAGTCCTCGCCAGCCGCTTGGCAGATGTCGAGACCGCATTTGCCATGACCGTACACAAATCGCAGGGCTCCGAATTTGAACACACCGTGCTGGTACTACCCGTCGACGGTGGCCAGATCCTGACCCGCGAGCTGGTCTACACCGGCATCACCCGCGCCCGCGAGCGCTTTACGTTGGTAACACCGGGGCAGCAGGCGTTTGAAACCGCTGTTGCCCGCAAGACAAAACGGGCGAGTGGGTTGGCACAGGCGTTGGTGGGTGGGGAGATGTGATGCCCAGAGCGTCAGTGCCTTCGGCCCGGTGGTGAAAGGTGAATTGAAAAGCACATCGTTTGTTTGCGAATTGCTTCTGTTTATGTTCTTTCGCAGTTGTAAATCGCCATTGCACTGAATTCCTGCCAAGGGAGCGATGGCGAACGTAGCCGCTGGATTCCCGCCAAGGGGGCCGCCCAGGCCGGGAATGACGAGGTAGTATTGATGCCGAAGGTATCTGCTGTTGCTCTTAGCTCCCCTCTTTTGGAAGAGGGGCGGGGGGAGATGGCTGCAATATGGAGTTCACCACCGCTGCCAAATCCACCCAAAACCCAATCTCCCCTAACCCCTCTTTGGAAAAGAGGGGCATCGCATCGCCGTTACTTCCAGGCTCATCATCCATGCTCACCACGCCGACCGAGAGCCGGAGACCCAGGCTCCGGGCCGACCGAGGGCACGCAGGGTGCGCGTAGACCATCTTGGCAAACAGACGGTTCTTCCCCCTGCAACCGCATTCGAAGCATTTTGCATCGTTGTGGGGGTGCCCCCGATGGGCACGGCTTTTGACTTTGGGCCCCGCCGACGCTCGCGCCCGGGTCGCCTTTTGCTATCCCGCTCTGCGGGACTTTGGGTTACCTTTCTTTGGCGACGCAAGTTGCACGATAAGTGTCTTTTGCATATGAAACGTGCCCCCGATCACCACCGGGTATCAAACGCTTTTCACTCGCGCCGTAGGCACAAACAAAACAAGCTTTTGAAGCTGAAACCCAATCCGCAACGGCGGGTTGCACCCGCCTTACAAAAACGCGTCTCATCGCAACTGCTGCCACGGTGGATAATCGCCCCGCGCCAAATCCCCTTCCAAATCGCCAGCCAAAAACAACCTCAACACTCCACCACATTCACCGGCACCTCAACAATATTGATCGCCAACCCACCTCTCGCCGTTTCCTTGTACTTGGTATTCATATCCCGCCCGGTATCGCGCATGGTGCGGATCACCCGATCCAGCGAAATAAAGTGACTGCCATCCCCGCGCAATGCCATCCGTGCCGCGTTAATGGCTTTGATTGACGCCATGGCGTTGCGCTCAATGCATGGCACCTGCACCAGTCCGCCCACCGGGTCGCAAGTCAGTCCCAAGTTGTGTTCCATACCAATCTCGGCGGCGTTTTCAACCTGCTGCGGCGTACCTCCCAGCACTTCAGCCAAAGCGCCAGCGGCCATAGAACAGGCAGAACCCACCTCACCCTGACAACCCACTTCGGCCCCGGAAATGGACGCATTCAGCTTGAACAAAATGCCAATCGCTCCCGCCGTCAGCATAAAACGCACGATGCCATCTTCATTCGCGCCGGGCACAAAGCGTATGTAGTAATGCATGACTGCGGGGATGATGCCGGCGGCGCCGTTGGTGGGGGCCGTTACCACCCGGCCACCGGCGGCGTTTTCTTCATTCACCGCCAGCGCGTACAGGTTGACCCAATCCATAACCGTAAGTGGGTCGCGCAGACCAGCCTCAGGCGTAGCCAGCAGCTTGCGTTGCAGTTCGGCGGCGCGGCGTTTGACTTTCATCCCTCCGGGCAGGATGCCTTCGCGCTCGCAGCCACGGCGCACACAGGCTTGCATCACTTGCCAGATATTCAGCAAGTCGTGGCGCACGGTGGCCTCGTCGCGCCAGGTGAGTTCGTTTTCCAGCATGATCTGGCTGATCGACTTTTGCTCCGATTCGCACAGTGCCAGCAACTCGGCGGCAGTGGCAAAACGGTGGCGCATGTGGGTTACGTCAGGTGGCGCAAAACCGGCATCAATGGCCGCTTCATCAACCACAAAACCACCACCCACCGAAAAATACGCGCGCCGCGACAACACCTGCCCAGCGACGTCGGAAGCTTCGAAGATCATGCCGTTTGGATGAAATGGCAGTGTTTTGCGCTTGTGCAGCGTCAGATGCTCGGGTTCGCGAAAAGCCACCGCGTGCGTGCCCAACACCAGCAGTTGCTGGCTGCTGCGAATCGCCGCTACCTGCGCGGCGACCTGATCGACATCCACTGTATCCGGCTCGGCGCCGCTCAAGCCCAGTAGCACGGCAATATCCGAACCGTGACCTTTGCCGGTTGCGCCGAGTGAGCCGAACAGTTCGGCGCGCACGCTAGTCACCTGGTCGAGCACACCATCTTTGGCCAGCCGCAGCGCAAATTGCCGGGCTGCGCGCATGGGGCCAACCGTGTGTGAACTGGATGGGCCGATGCCCACTTTGAAGAGGTCGAACACGCTGATTGCCATAAGCACCTTCTCTGACTGGCCGGGCTAATCGTCAGGCCAGCGTACTGTGCTGAATCGGGCGGCGGGAGCGGTGGGATTGTGGCGCGCAAAGCGCAATGGCACCAAAGCAAGAGCCCATCCGTATCCAGCCGGATGTTGCCCCCTCTGTCCTTGGTGCCTGAGAGATTGCGGCACCCACTATGGGCGCCTTGCTTCCTTCGGCGGGGTCATGCGACCCACTCTCCAGAGAGCCCTATGGCAGCACAGTTCTTTTGCCTGAGAGTTTTCAGGGCGATACCCCTTCGGCGCCACCAGCGGTGGTCTCTCCTGCGCAGCTGTCAGAGCTGAGGGCAATGTAGAGAGATGGCAATGGCATGTCAATCAGGGTTCTACGCCATGATCGGCCGCTGCGACATTCGCGCCAAATGCCTTGGCAGGAACAGAGTTTGCCGACATTGCGCGCTTGCACTGGCGTAACGTCAGCGATCAATGCGCCAGGCCTATACTGGCTCGGCCCATCCAAACCAGAAACAGGAAAGCACCATGCCTACCTTGCAAGAACGCCTCGGTTTTCAAGCCAGTGACCGTCTATTGGTTACGCACGCGGACGATATCGGCATGTGCCAGGCTACCGTCAGCGCATGGCGCTCGCTGGTAGAGATCGGCACCCTGACTTCCGCCTCGACCATGGTGCCTTGTAGCTGGTTTCCATATGCGGCCCGCACGGCCAAAGAGCTGGGTGCGGCCGCCGATCTGGGTGTGCATCTGACGCTCAATTGCGAGTGGACTGACTATCGCTGGAGTGCGCTCACCACCAGCGATCCAGCCAGTGGCTTGCTGGATGCTCACGGTTATCTGCATTCGCTGGCGCGCCCGACCCACCAGTCGGCCAACGTAGATGCCGCACGCAAAGAACTGACCGCGCAAATCGAGCGTGCCGCCGCTTTCGGGATCGATATCACGCATGTGGATAGCCACATGCTGACGTTGTATCACCCCAAACTGATGCCGATCTACCTGGAACTAGCCGCCCAAAATGGCGTGCCACCGCTGATTGCGGATATCGATGCCGGGCAGGTTGCCCAGATGTGCGTGATTCCGCTGGAAGAAGCGGCAGAGGTGGTCGCTCAATACCGGGCGGCGGCGGCGACAGGCAAAGTTGTGTTGGTCGCCAGCGTGATGGGCTTGCCGTTCAACAAGCAGCTTGAGCATTCAGAACGACTGGCATTTGCCTGCGACTGGCTCGATAGCCGTGGCCCAGGCGTGCACGTGCTGGTTTGCCATCCCGCCGACGATACGCCAGAGCTGCGCACCATTGCCGCCCGGGACTTCCGCACCCGTGTGGCGGATCGCGAGCTACTGGGCAGTGCGGCATTGCGTAGCGCCATTGACGAACGCGGTTTCAAGCTGATTGGCATGCGTGCCCTGCGTGAGGCACTGTCGGCTGATTGAACTCAGTCGGCATGCCCAAGCGCAAAAAAAAGACCGCAGCGAGGGTCAGCAACCCGCTTGCGGCCTGAGGCGTCACACTACAACACCAGTTCCCAGGGAAGTACGCAACGTGCGGCCAACAGTACGCACGGTCCAACAAAAAATCGGGTAAGTCGTTTGTCCTGACATTGACTCAAACAAAAGCCGAGTCACAAAGTTACTGCACGCCACAACCCGAAGGTGGCACGCCTTGCGGTGCGGAGCCGTCACGCGGGGGCGGGCGATGGCCCTCTTTACCACCCGGCGGCGGACCATCCGGAGGGCCGTCGCCATTGTCACTATCCATCGCGGGTGGCGGCCGTCGATGTTGCTTGTGCCCATTACCGCTGCCTTGCTCACCGGCCTGCCCCGGTCGCGCGCTGCACTGGCCAGACGGTGCCGAAGCGCTCAAGTCTGTGTCCAGCAAAGAAGGTGGCGGTACACCGTCAGCCGCCCACGCCATCAGGGCCAAGCCAGAAAAAACCACCGCCAAAGCCAGCGCGGGTATGCGTTGTTTGTTCCCCATAAACCACTACTCCTGCGCAGTGTCTGTCACCCAAATGGTGAAGAGGCGCTGACAATAGCATGGTGGTTTAGCGGTAAATGAATGGCTGTGTATTGGTGTTTGTAGCAGCGGGCGACCTTTGTAGCCGCCGGTTTCAGGGCATGCTGCGGATACCTTGAGCTACAAATTTCCTGCCGATCCCCACAGTTGCGTCGTCCAAAAAACAAAACCCCGGCGGGCCGGGGTTTTGTCATCAGAAACAGATAAACACAGCGTTTTACTTCAGGTAAGCCTCGGCCAGCGCCGCCCACATGGTCGCGCCAGGTGTCAGGCACCCATCGTTAAAGTCATACCCCGGATTGTGGATCATGCACGACCCGGCGCCATCGCCGTTCCCGATAAAGAAATAACAGCCATTGGGGTTGGCTTCGAGCATATAGGCAAAGTCTTCGCTGCCCATCAATGGCCGGGCACCGTAATGCGCGGCCTCGTCGCCAAACATGCTGGCGGCCACACCGTGGGCAAAGCGCGTCTGGGTTTCGTCGTTGATCAACACGGGTGTGCCGTGCTGCGTCTCTATGCTGGCCGTTGCACCAAAACTTTGCGCCTGCAAGCGCACCACATCGCCAATCCGTTCCAGCAAGGTTTTGCGGACCTGGCGATCCAGCGCCCGCACGCTCAGTTTCATGATCGCCTGGCCGGGAATCACATTGGCCACATCGCCCGCCTGGATCGACCCCACGGTAATGACCGCCGCCTGCTGGGTATCGATATTGCGCGACACAATGGTTTGCAGCGCAAGCGTAATACTGGCCGCCACCACCACCGGATCAACCGTGGTGTGCGGCAAAGCGCCATGGCCGCCGCGCCCGGTGATGGTAACCAGCAAACTGTCGGCCGAGGCCATGAAGGCGCCGCTGCGAAAGTAAAACTGGCCCACCGGCAAACCGGGCATGTTGTGCATGCCAAATAGCGCATCGCACGGAAACCGGACAAACAGGCCAGCCTGGACCATGGTCTCTGCCCCGCCCAGTGCTTCTTCTGCGGGCTGGAAGATCAGATTGAGCGTGCCGTTGAATGCGCGGGTTTGCGCCAGATAACGGGCGGCGCCGAGCAACATGGTGGTGTGGCCATCATGACCACAGGCATGCATGCGGTTTGGCACCTGACTGGACCACGGTTTAGCCGTCGCTTCATGAATCGGCAAGGCATCCATATCGGCGCGCAAGCCCAGTGTCTTGCTGCCGGTACCGGCCTTGAGCACGCCCACTACGCCGGTTTTAGCCAGGCCGCGATGCACCTCGTAGCCCCAGCTGGCCAGCTTGCTGGCAACCAGATCACTGGTTTGCACTTCTTCAAAGCCCAGTTCCGGATGGCGATGAATGGTGCGGCGGATTTCGATCAATTCGGGTTCAAAAGAACGGATGGATTGCAGCATGGCAGCCCCGATAAATTGGTTGCGTAGCCTTGCATCGTACCGCAGGCAGCGACGGGTGCAACCGGATTCGCCAGGCAACACGGCGCGCCCGGCAGGCACTCAGCGCGAACGCCCGCCCCGCAGTGACCAGCTCAGGAGCCCGAGCACAATTGCCCCTACAACACACAACAATGCGGCCAGCCACTGATCGACAAAGCGGTCCAGCTGCGCATGCGACGGGTTATCGGCCCAATACCGTACGGTAACGGCCTGCCCGGCTTGCAATTGCGGTGAATCTGACGCCACCAGCGACACAAAATGAACCACCGCTCCGCTGGGCGTTGTAAAGGAGACTTCGGGTGTATACACGGAGGATTTGCGGGTACCGGCGTTGGCCGTGCTCTGGCTGCGGTTTTGCTCCAGCAATTGCACCACCTTGCCTTGGGTAGTCACCGAGCCTTGCAAAAACTGGTATTGCCGACCGGCCAGCACAATCGCCGCTACCAGCAGCACCAGTGCGCCCAGCTTCAGCAGCCCGGCCAAGCGCCGCTGGCCGGATTGAGTCGGATTAGAAGTGTAGTCCTGCATGGCGGCAAACTCGGGCAAAAAAGATGCCGTGCAGTCTACCGCAGACTGTCATCCGCCATTCAATGGCGTTGGCGGGCGGGATCGATAAAATCCGCTCAACCAATGTGACAGTGCACAGGCCAGCATTGCCACCAGTCCCAGGTAAAGCATGCTCAGATTGCGCAACTCGCCCGGGTAGCAGAACAGCAAAAACAGCGGCACGTTGATAACCAGCGCCAGCTGGATTTGTCGGCGCATAGCCGTAGGCAAACGCTTGAAGCCGCTACGCACCAGCAACACCACCAACAGGATATTGATGATATTGAAGCCACGCGGCGCCAGCATGCCGTACTGGAATTCAAACTGTCCGTAATGGCGGAAACGCCGGAAATACTCGATATGGTCGCTCAGATGAAACTCCACCATGCCGCCAGGATTGCCGATATAACGTGACTTCACCCACCAGTACGCAACGCCGCTGGCCAGCACTGCCACACTCAACCAGCCTGCCGAGCGGCGCCAGCCAAAGCGCGCCACCAGCACCGGATAAAGCGTGACCAGAAAAAAGAAGAATGACTCTTTGTTATACGTAGCTACCGGTGCCAGCAAGATCAGCCAGTACGGCATCTGGGTTAATGCGATCCAGCTGGCCAGAGCAAAGAAAAACAACTCGGTAAAATCGTAGAAGTTGCCGCCCACGGTGAGGAATATCGGGAAAGCGAGCACAAAGATCAGGGCCGCCAGAGCCGAAGCCACCTTATCTGACGTCAGATGCGTGCCAATGCGCCACAGCAACAAGGCCGCGCCAAAAAAAGCCAGCAAAGACAATACGTAGATGCAGTAAAACGTCAGCAGCATCTCCGGGGCTTCTGCTGTTGCCGCAATGGGCGAGGCATAGTGCAAACCGAGATTACCGTTTTGCAGTGCCTGCAACAGGTAACCATGAATGGACCCGGGCATATGGCTATCCAGCCAGCTTGCCAGCTCCGGCAGTAAACGACGGTAAACCCACGGACGGCGGGCTGTACCTTCGATCATTTGCTGCAGCATGCAATCGCCACTTTCGGTGGTACCGCAGAATCCCCATTTGGCGAAGAAACTGCTGTACGCGGCGGCGGAGCACACGAAAAACAGCAGCAACACTGGCAACCCGGCCAGCGCAGTGCTGACCGTACGCCACATCGAGCGCAATGGATTTGCCGGCACCGAGCCGAGCACGGCAGTGTTCTTTAGCACGACATTGCCCCCTTTGTTGTTGCTTTTATTGATGGTTGAAGGTTGTCTGGTTCTGCCAGCCGGTTCCACAGGCCAGTGCCGGTTAGTGGAATGCACCGACCGCAATGATGATTGAACCCGTCAGCACGGTCAGCTGACTCACCCGGTCGCGCACGGCAAACACCACCGGGTCGTCATGCACCAGGCCACGATTAGCCATCAACCAGAGTCGGCAAACCCAGAACATAAGTAGCGGGCAAAGTCCCCACAGAATCTGCGGCGTTGCGTACAACGGTGCGACCTCCGGGCTATTGATATACAACGCCAGCACCAGCACGCTCAACAGACAACTGCCTACCCCCATGGCCATCACCACCATGCGATCGGCGACCAGATAATTGCGTCCGGATACCTTGTCGCGCCCGGCCTCTTCCAGCGCCAGCAATTCCGAGTAGCGCTTGACCAGCGCCAGCCCCAGAAAGATGAACATGGAAAACGCCAGCAACCAGAACGAAGGTTGCACGCCGATGGCTGCCGCGCCGGCAATGATCCGGATCGTGTAAAGACTGGCCAGCAGCACCACGTCCACCGCCATCTTGCCTTTGAAGCTGAACGAATACGCACTGGTCAACACGAGGTAACCCAGCAATACGCCGAGCAATGCTGGCGAGATGATGGCCCCGGCCACCAGACCGATGAACAACAACACCGGCACCGCTGCAAAACCTATCCACAACGGCAACTCACCCGAGGCAAACGGACGATTACGCTTGCGTGGGTGCAAACGGTCGGATTCCAGATCCAGCAAGTCGTTGACCAGGTAAATGGACGATGCGCAAAGGCCAAACGCAACAAAGGTCACTACGCCAGCGGCAACCGAATGCAAATCCAGCAAACGGTGCGATACCAGCAGCGGCACAAACACCAGCACGTTTTTCAGCCACTGATGCACGCGCGCAGCCCGCACAAACGATTGCCACATCGTGCGATGCGGCAGGCCATCCAGCATTTCCAGCACTTCGCCTTTGGTGCGCATGAACCAGGCGCGGGCGGCACCGTCCGGGCGCACACATTGCGCCCGCTCTGCTACCGCCCAGATTGCAACGTCGTCGCGACTATTGCCAATGTATTCAAACCCGCGCTGTCCGACCACTTTTTGAATGGCATCCAGCTTGCGCGTACTGGAGACATTCACACCGTTGCCAGAGGCCAGCACACCGTCGAACAGGTTCAGATGTTTAGCCACCGCCGCTGCAATGCGCTCATCTGAGGCGGTAGCCAGCCAGACTTGTACGCCTGCCGCGCGGCACTCGGTCACGTATTTGATGACTGCAGCGTCGTAAGGCAGCAAGGCCGGATTGAATTCAAAACCGTTGGCCAGCTTTTGCTTGAGTTCGGCTTTGCCGCCAAACAGCCACAAAATTACGCGAAAGAATGTCCAGACCGAGCGCTTGATCTGAAACAGCATCGACTCGACCAGCATATCGGTATGCACCAGCGTGCCATCGAGATCTACAAACAGATAACGCGGGCGCTCTACAGGAGAAGGATTGGTTGTCATTTTGCCCCCACCAGATAAACGCCAAGAGCCACCAGGCAACTGCCCGCGATTTTCCAGGCGGTAATTTGCTCGTTAAACACCAGCCCACCCAGCACCACGGTCACGATCAAACCGAGTGCCACGAAGGGATACGCTGTGCTGACATCAACCCGGGCCAGTACGCCCAGCCACACCACGGCGCCGCCAAAGTACAGCGCCAGGCCACTTAGCACCCATGGGTTGAGCGCTACGCCCGTCGCCAGCGCGGGCAAATTCATGGTGCGCAGTGCGTCCTGCACGCTGGCATCCACCATGCCGCGCTTGAGCAGCATCTGGGCAAAAGCGGAGCAGCTGACACTAATCAGAATAAGTACAAAGAGAAGCCTGGTCATTGGTCCTGCCTCTGAAATGATCAAATTCGTTGCACTGCACAAATCACAGTAACTTTCGGTAAAACATAATACAAATACAATAAAATTTCTTGTATAGAAAGAAATGCTGATATAGCAGCGTTTCCGCGGGTGAGCAAAACATGCTGTGGAAACGTGGTCAGATAAACGGTGGTCGCACAGGTGCCAATCTCGCTACATACGGCTACAACCCTTAAATTTTTCCGCCGCCGAGCGCCATGTAGTGAGCCTTGCCGCAATGAAAAAACCCCGGCTATGACCGGGGTTTTTCTGGTGACGCACAAAAATTTGTGTCGTTATTTCATATTCGGCATGACAAATTCCGCCCCTGCCCGAGCATTGCCAGGCCAGCGTTGCGTGATTGTTTTCAGTTTGGTGTAAAACCGCACCCCTTCCGGGCCGTGCATGTGGTGGTCGCCAAACAGCGAGGCTTTCCAGCCGCCAAAGCTGTGGAATGCCATCGGCACCGGAATCGGCACATTCACGCCAACCATGCCAATCTGCACCGATGCCGTGAAATGCCGCGCGGTGCCGCCATCCCGGGTGAAGATGGCCGCGCCGTTACCGAACTCGTGTTCGTTAACCAGTTTCACCGCAGTGGCGTAATCCGGCACGCGGGTCATTGCCAGCACCGGGCCAAAAATCTCTTCACGGTAGATTTTCATCTCCGGCGTGACGTGGTCAAACAGACAACCGCCAAGGAAGAAACCGTTCTCGTATCCGGCCAGTTTGAAGTCGCGGCCATCGACGACCAGTTCCGCGCCTTCGGCTACGCCAGCGTCGACATAACCTTTGACCTTGTCACGATGAATCGCCGTCACCAGCGGCCCCATCTCGGCAGTTTGATCCAGCGAATGCGACACTTTGAGCGTTGCCAGTCGTGCGACCAATTTCTCGCGCAGCGCATTGGCCGTGGCCTCGCCCACCGGCACCACCACCGAAATCGCCATGCAGCGCTCACCCGCCGCGCCGTAGGCCGCGCCCATCAGTGCGTCGGCGGCTTGATCCAGATCGGCATCGGGCATCACTACCATATGATTCTTGGCACCACCGAGCGCCTGCACCCGCTTGCCGTTGGCCGTGCCGCGCTGATAGATATAACGGGCAATCGGTGTCGAACCAACAAAGCTCAGAGCGTGTACATCCGGGTGATCGAGCAGCGCATCAACCGCCACTTTGTCGCCCTGCACCACGTTGAATACGCCATCCGGCAAACCGGCTTCTTTCAACAAGCGCGCAATCATGAGCGACGCGCCCGGCACCCGCTCGGACGGCTTGAGGATAAAACAGTTACCGCAAGCCAGCGCCACCGGGAACATCCACATCGGCACCATGGCCGGGAAGTTGAACGGCGTAATCCCGGCCACCACACCCAGTGGCTGGCGCAGCGAGAAGCTGTCGACTTCAGTGCCGACGTTCTCGGTCATTTCACTTTTCAGCAATTGCGGAATGCCGCTGGCAAACTCGACCACTTCCAGCCCGCGCTGCAGTTCACCCAGCGCATCGGCATGCACCTTGCCATGCTCTTGCGAGATCAGCGTAGCCAGCGTTTCCAGGTTTTCTTCCATCAAGCGCAAAAACCGGAACATGACCCGCGCCCGGCGCAACGGCGGAGTGGCAGCCCACGCCGGAAACGCTGCCTTGGCCGCGGCAACGGCAGTATCGACTTCGGCCCCCGTTGCCAGCGCAACACGGCCACTGACTTCGCCTTTGCTGGGATTGAAGACTTCACTGAAGCGGTCTGAAGTGCCCGCTACCGGCTGGCCACTGATCCAGTGCGCGGTGGTAGTGAGTTGTTTGAGGTCTTGATTGGCAGTCATGGTCGTTGTTCCAGTAGATATCAAATATCAAATCGTTTGTAGCGCGTGTGGCGCGATGTTTTGTTGCGTTCCTGGCGCTGGTGGCAGGGCGTTTAAAAGCACGTAGGACGTAGCCCGGATGAAGCGTTAGCGAGAATCCGGGGGCGATATGACTAAATTCAAATGCCGGTTGTTCATTGATGCATTGCAACCCCGGATTCCCGCTCCGCTCCATCCGGGCTACATCCTGGCCAGCAGACGGTGTGTTTTGGCTTTTGACTTCGGGCCCCCTTGCGGCAGCGGGGTCGCCTTTTGACTATCCCGCTCTGCGGGACTTTTGGTTACTTTCTTTTGGCGAAGCAAGTTGCACGATAAGGCTTTACGGCCGCACTAACGTGCGCCCCGGCACCCCGGGGTATCAAACGCTTTTACAAAGTGCTGAAGGCACTAACCAAACAAGCTTTTAAAACCCCACCAAAGCAATGCCCCCCACGATCAGAGGTTTGACACTGCCCGAATACACCTGCGCAAACTCTCTACCATCCCGCCAATCTCGTCCGGCGTAGCAATAAACGGTGGCCCCATCGCTACCGTGTCACCAGTCACCCGGAACAAATGCCCATCGGCCAGGCCTGCTTCAAACAGCTTGTATGCCCGCAAACCAGGCTGACCGGCAATCGGTGCCAGATCCACAGCTGCAGAAAGACCAATATTGCGCACGTCCAGCACGCCAGGCTCGCCCTTCAGGTCGTGCACGGCCTCTTCCAGCACTGGCTCCAGTTCACGTGCGCGCTGCAGCAGGCCTTCTTCTTCGATGATATCCAGCACGGTATTGCCGACGGCTGCCGCAAGCGGGTGGCCGGAATAGGTATAACCGTGCATGAATTCAACCGCGTGGGCCGGGCCAGTCATAAAGGTTTGATAGATGTCCGAACGCACAATGACGCCGCCCATCGGCACCACGCCGTTGGTAATGCATTTGGCAAAGGTGATCATGTCGGGTGTCACGCCAAAACGTTGCGCGCCGAACCATTCACCAAGGCGGCCCAAGCCGCAAATCACTTCATCAAAAATCAGCAGAATGCCGTGTTTGGTACAAAGGTCGCGCAGGCGTTGCAGATAGCCTTCGGGCGGCACCAGCACGCCGGTAGAACCCGCCATCGGCTCGACGATCACGGCGGCAATGGTCGAAGCATCGTGCAAGGCCACCAGGCGTTCCAGTTCATCCGCGAGATGCGCGCCCCATTTGGGCTGGCCACGGCTGAAGGCCATTTCCGAGAGGTTGTAGGTGTGCGGTAGATGGTCCACGCCGTTGAGCATCAGCGGGGCAAACATCTTGCGATTGGCCACCATGCCGCCGACAGAAATCCCGCCCATGCCCACACCGTGGTAGCCGCGCTCGCGACCGATCATGCGGGTACGGGTGGCTTCGCCACGCAAGCGGTGATAGCCAATGGCGATCTTGAGTGCGGTATCCACCGACTCCGAACCGGAATTGCAGAAAAACACATGATCCAGACCCGCCGGTGCCAGATTGGCGATGCGCTCCGCCAGGCGCAGCGTTTGCGGGTTGCTCAGCTGAAAGGCCGTGGCGTAATCCAGGGTTTCGGCCTGGCGTTTGAGAGCTTCAACAATCTTTGGGTGACCATGGCCCAGCCCGGTACACCACAGGCCAGACAAGCAATCAAACAGCTTCTGCCCATCCGCCGTCTGGTAATACGCGCCTTTGGCCGACACCAGCGTACGTGGCTCCGCGTTGGCCTTGAAGGCGCGATTACCGGTGAATGGCATCCAGTACGGTTCGGCATTGACTTGCGCGTTGGCGATCTGCTCGGAGTGCTTGGCGTTCATGTGGGCTCCAGGTGCAACGGGTGATGTAGATATGCTAGCCAATGTATGCAACTCGAGCACCAACGTATATATACAGATAACCAAGTGCACGCTAAGACTGTCTATATCCCGCTACCGCTACAGTCGTTTTTTTTGCCTCTGCGGCCAGGTAAATCAAGGCCTTCCTGCCTCGGCAACAGAACTCGCCGCACTGTATATACACGGTATATGATTGCGGCAATAACCCGCCAAGAGCCTGCTGCCATGCCCGCCAGCCACCCCGCCGCTTTACCCATTCATATTGATCCGGCTAGTGCTACGCCATTGGTAACGCAATTGCACGACGCCATTGCCAGCCAGATTGATCGCGGCTTGTGGCAGCCGGGCACGCGTTTGCCTTCGGTGCGCACGCTGGCCAAGGATTGCAGTATCAGCACGCTCACCGCAACCAACGCCTACAACCGGTTGGTGGCAGAAGGCTATGTCGAGGCGCGGCGTGCGAGCGGCTATTTTGTGCAAAGCAAACCGGTCGCCAAAACTGCGGCCAAACCGGCGCAAACACCGTTATCGATTGATTCGTTATTGCTTCTGCAACGCGTGTACGGCGATGACTCGCTCACCGTCAAACCTGGCAGTGGCTGGCTACCCGACAGCTTATTGTTTACCGACGGCATCAAACACGGCCTGGCTACGCTGGCCCGCCGCCAGCCTGGCGCATTTGCCCGCTACGGTCATGCCTATGGCTACACGCCGCTACGTCAGCAAATCCAGACACAACTGGCCGCACGCAATATTGACGCCGCGCCGGAGCAGATCATCCTCACCCACGGTGCCAGCCACGCGCTGGATCTGGTCGCCCGCGTGTTGTTGCAGCCCGGCGATACCGTATTGGTGGATGACCCCGGCTATTGCAATCTGCTGCCTACTTTGCGGCAAATGGGCGTGAACATTGTCGGTATCGAATTCACCCCGCAAGGCCCCAATACCGAGGCGCTTACGCTGGCGGCAGAACGTCATCGACCCAAAGCGTTTTTTACCAACACCAATCTACAAAACCCGACGGGAGCCAGTTGTTCACCCGCCACCGCCTTTCGCATTTTGCAACTGGCCAGCCAGTTTGATTTTCTGGTGGTCGAAGACGATATCTTTGCCGATCTGCAGCCCGCTGCGGCACACAGTATGGCCAGCCTGGACCAGTTGCAGCGGGTGATCCATATCGGCAGTTTTTCCAAGACCATCTCGCCCAGCCTGCGCGTGGGGTTTATCGCCTGTCATGCGGGGCTGGCAGAAAAACTGGTGTTCGCCAAGATGGCGCAAGGGCTCACGACATCCGAGATCAATGAACAACTGGTGCATGCCGTGCTGGTCGAGGGTAATCACCGCTCGCATCTGGCCCGCCTGCGCGGCAAGCTCGCCGAGGCTCAGCAAAGCGTCTGCGATGCCTTAACCGGTTGCGGCTTGCAGCTGTTTCATCGCCCCACTGGCGGGATGTTTGTATGGGCGGGCATGCCGGAACAAACCGACATGCAAAGGCTGGCCGACGCCGCCGCCCGGCAAGGCATTTTGCTGGCGCCAGGCTATTTGTTTCGGCCCGACCAGCGCGCCACTCCTTGGCTACGCTTCAATGTGGCGCATGCAGATTCGAAAGTCTTGTTTGGATTTTTGCGGCAGGCGGCCGGCTAAAAACGATCGTCCTGACCTGTGTGGCCACGGTTTCATTTCGGTAACCAGCTTGCGGGCGGACTGTTGTTAACATTCGATCCAGCCAAGCCAGCAGCCCATCCTGGCTTAGTGGCAACACTGCGCCGAATAAACCAATCGGTCGGTAGTGTAATCATCTAGACGAAACATTCATCCGGTAAGATACGTCCAATCGCCGGTGGCTCTGGCCACTATTTCTTTCAGGACAATAACGATGAACATGACTGTAGAGCGCGGTTCCGGTATTTCGTTGTGGCGGCAAATTGAAGAAACGCTGGCGGGGGAAATCTCCCGCAAGTTGTTGCGTGAACGCCTACCTAACGAAACCGATCTGGCCGCGCGCTTCGGCGTGAATCGCCACACCATCCGCCGTGCCGTGCAGGCACTGGAAGCGCGCGGCTTGGTGCGGATCGAACAAGGCCGTGGCACGTTTGTGCAGGAAGAGTTCATCGACTACAAACTGGGCAAACGCAGTCGTTTTTCGCACAGTCTGGAAAAACAGCAATTGGCTGGCACCAGCCAGGTACAACGCTCACGCGAAGCGGTGCCACGCGATGAAGTCTGCGCCATGTTGCAGGTCGCTGCGGGCACGCCGGTGTTGCAGGTAGACGCACTTGATGTGGTCGATGGCCGCGTTATTGGTGTATGCACGCAGTATTTTCCGCTGCCGCGCTTTCATGGCTTCGATGTCATCTACAAAGCCTGTGGTTCAGTTGCCACCGCGCTGGGCCAGATGGATATCACAGAATACAGCCGCAAGCTCAGTCGCATCAGCACACGCCTGCCAGAGGCTGAATGTGCACAGCAATTGGGGCAACCCAAGAGTCAGCCGATTTTGTATGTTGAGAGCGTGTACGTCGACGCCGGGGGCGTACCCATCGAATACGGCATCACCCGATTTGCCGGTGATGCGGTGCAACTGCTGTTTGAACCTGAAGCCATCTGATGTCGTTACGCGCACACCTCGAAAGCTATCTGGCCACGCAGCCACGATTTAATCCGGCTGGCTTGCTGCGTTTGCAGGTATTGGGGCTGGATCTGGGTTGGGTCGAACCGCAAACGGTCACGTTTTTGCAAGCGCACTCCCCGGCCTTTGTCGTGGCTGAACAGCGCTTGCTGGTGAGTGCTGCCGATCCGGCAATGGCTAGCGCAGTGCTGACCGACGCGGCCGTGGCCATGCGCGCCAATGGCTTGATCAAAGGTTGGCGCGACGAGCTTTACACCGTGCTCGCCCCCGCTAGCGACGGCACCCCCGACGTTGCCCAACCGTTGTTTCAACTGGAGCGCGGCGCATTCCGGCGCTTTGGCATGACCAGTCTGGCGGTGCATATCAACGGCTGGCGGGCCGATGGCCAGTTGTGGATAGGCCAGCGCGCTGCCAGCAAAGCGGTGGACCCTGACCGGCTGGACAACATCGCTGCGGGCGGCATGTCTGCGGGCGAGAACGCCTTTGAATGCACCGTTCGCGAATTGTGGGAAGAAGCTGGCGTGCCTGCCGCCCTGGCCAGCACCGCCATCGCCACTAGCGAGATTCGCACCTGCCGCAACGAAATTGACGGCACGCATGACGAAATCCTGTACTGCTACGATCTTGCGGTACCTGACGATTTCACCCCGCACAATACCGACGGTGAAGTAGCAGGTTTTCAACTGCTCGACGCCTCTGCCATTGTCCCCAATCTGACCCGGTTTACCTGGGATGCCGGCTTGGTCACCGCAGACTTCCTGCTGCGCACCGATCACGTTTGAACATTCCGGCCGCCTCGCGTCGCCCCTGACTTCGCTTTCCGTTCGACTCTCGCTGGCACACTCCCACCACGGGTTGCACCATAAGGTGCAACCGCAATTGCTTACCGGTTGCACCTTGCTTAAGCTGCGCGCAGAATCCTTGGTAATAATGCCAACCAGCCTTGATCAGGAAGCGCACCATGAGCACCACTACCCTTGGCGTAAAACTCGACGAAGCCACGCGCGAGCGCCTTAAACAAGCCGCGCACAAGCTGGATCGCACCCCGCACTGGCTGATCAAGCAGGCCATTTTTACCGCACTGGACCAGATCGAACACGGTCAGTCGTTCATCGCGCCCGGGCTGCATGATGAACACTATCCATCCGCTCACAGCGAGGTTGCACCCGACGAGCACAGCGCAGCGCAACCCTTTCTGGAGTTCGCGCAAAGCGTGCAACCGCAGTCCGTCTTGCGCGCCGCCATCACCGCCGCCTACCGCCGCCCGGAAAGTGAATGTCTGCCTGCCTTGCTGGAACAAGCCCGCTTGCCCGCCACTCTGGCAGCCAGCACACAACAGCTGGCCACCGATCTGGCCAGCAAGTTGCGCAACCAGAAAGTCGGCACGGGTCGTGAAGGACTGGTTCAAGGTTTGATTCAGGAGTTCTCGCTGTCTTCGCAAGAAGGCGTGGCGCTGATGTGTCTGGCTGAAGCGCTGCTGCGTATTCCAGATAAAGCCACCCGTGATGCACTGATTCGCGACAAGATCGCCCGGGGCAATTGGCATTCCCACGTGGGCCAAAGCCCGTCGCTGTTTGTAAACGCGGCCACCTGGGGATTGTTGCTGACCGGCAAGTTGGTCGCCACGCACACCGAATCCGGCCTTTCCAGCGCACTCACCCGCATTATCGGCAAAGGTGGCGAACCACTGGTACGCAAAGGCGTGGACATGGCCATGCGCTTGATGGGTGAGCAGTTTGTCACCGGCGAGACGATCTCCGAGGCGTTGGCCAATGCCCGCAAGTTCGAAGCCGAAGGGTTCCGCTATTCATACGACATGCTGGGTGAAGCGGCGATGACCGAGGCCGATGCCCAGCGTTATCTGGCTTCATATGAACAAGCCATCCGCGCCATCGGCCAAGCCTCGCAAGGTCGCGGCATTTATGAGGGGCCGGGCATTTCGATCAAATTGTCGGCCCTGCACCCGCGCTACAGCCGCGCTCAACATGACCGCATGATGAGCGAACTCTATCCGCGCCTCAAATCGCTGACCGTGTTGGCACGCCAGTTTGATATAGGCATCAACATTGATGCCGAAGAAGCTGACCGCCTGGAAATTTCGCTCGATCTGCTGGAACGTTTGTGTTTCGAACCCGAACTGGCTGGCTGGAACGGCATCGGCTTTGTGGTGCAGGCTTATCAGAAACGCTGCCCGTATGTACTTGATTATGTGATTGATCTGGCGCGTCGCAGCCGTCACCGCTTAATGATCCGACTGGTCAAAGGCGCTTACTGGGATAGCGAGATCAAGCGCGCCCAGGTAGACGGGCTGGAAGGTTATCCTGTCTATACCCGCAAGGTTTATACCGATGTGTCCTATCTGGCCTGCGCCCGCAAACTGCTGCACGCGCCAGAAGCCGTCTACCCGCAATTTGCCACGCACAACGGTCATACACTGGCGGCGATTTATCATCTGGCGGGCCACAATTATTATCCAGGCCAGTACGAATTCCAGTGCCTGCATGGCATGGGTGAACCGCTGTATGAATACGTGGTTGGCAAGCTGGGCGACGGCAAACTCAATCGCCCTTGCCGTATTTACGCGCCGGTCGGCACCCACGAAACGCTGCTGGCATACCTGGTACGTCGCCTGCTGGAAAACGGCGCCAACACCTCGTTTGTAAACCGCATTGGCGATGAGTCGATCTCGCTGGCCGAACTGGTAGCTGATCCGGTTGCGACCGTTGAGGCGATGCACGCCAGCGAAGGTGAGTTGGGACTCCCCCACCCGCGCATTCCCCTTCCCGTTGCTTTGTATGGCGCGGCGCGTGCCAATTCGGCCGGGCTGGATTTATCCAATGAACAACGGCTGGCTTCGTTGTCTGCCGCATTGCTATCGAGCGGCGCCACCCCCTGGCAGGCGACGCCGCTGATTGATGGGGTAACACCGCCAGCCAGTGGCGGCGTTGCTGTGCTGAACCCGGCGGACCATCACGACGTGGTCGGGCATGTGATCGAAGCCAGCGTTGATGATGTCGATCTGGCCTTGCAGGCGGCGGTACGTGAAGCGCCGATCTGGCAAGCCACCCAGCCACAAAGCCGTGCCGCCTTGCTGGAGCGCGCCGCCGACTTGATGGAAGGCCGCATGCAGCAACTGATGGGGCTGATCGTGCGCGAAGCGGGCAAGTCGCTGCCAAATGCAATTGCCGAGGTGCGCGAAGCCGTGGATTTCCTGCGCTATTACGCCAGCCAGATTCGCAGCGGCTTTTCCAACGACACCCATCGCCCGCTGGGCCCCGTGGTGTGTATCAGCCCGTGGAACTTCCCGCTGGCGATCTTCACCGGTCAGGTCAGCGCCGCATTGGCCGCTGGCAACCCGGTACTGGCCAAACCTGCGGAACAAACCCCGCTGATTGCCGCGCAGGCGATCCAGATTCTGCGTGAAGCGGGAATTCCGGCTGGTGCAGTACAACTGTTGCCCGGTCGCGGCGAAACGGTCGGCGCTGCTTTGGTCAACGATGCTCGCGTCAAAGGCGTGATGTTTACCGGTTCTACCGAGGTAGCGCGGATTCTGCAGCGGGCGCTGGCCGGCAGGCTCGATGCCAACGGCTCGCCGATTCCGCTGATTGCCGAAACCGGCGGCCAGAACGCAATGATCGTCGATTCATCGGCCCTGGCTGAGCAAGTGGTCGCAGATGTACTGTCGTCCGCATTTGATAGCGCCGGGCAGCGTTGTTCTGCGCTGCGCGTTCTTTGCCTGCAAGAAGACATCGCCGACCGCGTACTGATCATGCTTAAAGGTGGCATGGCCGAGCTGACTTTGGGCAACCCGGACCGGCTCACCACCGATGTCGGGCCGGTGATTGATGACGAAGCGCAAGCTGGTATCCAGGCCCATATCGACGCGTTTTATGCCAAGGGCAGAAAAGTCCATCAGGTCAGCGAGCCCGAGTCCTGCCGTAATGGTACTTTTGTGCCACCAACTGTCATTGAACTGGCCAGCATTGATGAGCTGGAACGAGAGGTATTTGGCCCGGTATTGCACGTGGTGCGTTGGCAACGCACGGCGGAAAATCAAGGGCTGGATCAACTGCTCAACCAGATCAACGCGACCGGTTATGGCCTGACGCTGGGCATCCACACGCGCATTGATGAAACCATCGCACACATTGTTGAACGCGCTCGCGTTGGCAATCTGTATGTGAACCGCAATATTGTTGGCGCGGTGGTCGGCGTTCAGCCATTTGGTGGTGAAGGATTGTCGGGCACCGGCCCTAAGGCGGGCGGCCCGCTCTATCTGCAGCGCTTGCTGGCCGTCTGCCCGCAAACCGCACTGCGTCAGAACCTGCGCCAGACTGATAGCAGCGAAACCATGCTCAGTACACCGGCCCGCGAGCAATTGCTCGCACCGTTTAACGCGTTGCATGGCTGGGCGCAGAGCCACGCGCCGGAACTGGCGCTGCTGTGTGACAAACTGCTGGCCGCTACCGTGATCGGCGCTGCCGTGACGCTGTCTGGCCCGACCGGAGAGCGCAATACCTATACCCTGTTGCCACGTGAACGCGTACTTTGCGTCAGCGGGCTCGATAGCAATGCGGGCAATCTGCTAAGGCAAATCGCTACCGTACTCGCGGTGGGTGCAACGGCGGTTCTCCAGACCACCGACAGCGCTACTCGCCTGGTGCAGCAACTACCCAAGCCAGTGCAAGCGCGCATCACTCTGGTCCCTGCCACGCAAGCCATTACAGAAATGGAGATCGACGCGGTGTTGCATCATGGCGATTCCGATCAATTGCGTATCTTGAGCGAAACCCTGGCACAGCGCGACGGCCCGATTATCAGTGCGCAAGGACTGGCATCGGGTGGCGAACACTTTGCGCTGGAGCGCCTGCTGATCGAGCGTGCTTTGTCGGTTAATACTGCTGCAGCGGGCGGTAACGCCAGCTTGATGACGATCGGCTAACATGCAGGGCATGGACGCCCATGCCCGCCTCTTCATCGCCCTCACCCCGCCGCCGGACGTGCGCAAGCAACTGGCGGCGGCGCGTGATGTCATTCATTTGCGTGTGAGCGGCAAACCGGTCGCCGACAGCAATCTGCATCTCACGCTGGCATTTCTGGGGCAAACACCGCGCACGCGACTGGAAGAACTGACGCAGCTGATTGATCGATCAGGCTTCATGCCGCTGGATTTACAACTCAACCAGTATGGCTGCTTCACCAAAGCGCAAGTGGTATGGCTTGGACTACCCGCTCGCCATATCGCGCTGGATGGATTGGCGCAGCGCCTGGGGCATGGTTTACGGACAGCGGGTTTCAACTTTGAAGATCGGCCGTTTAGCCCGCACGTCACGCTATTGCGCAAAGCCACCTGCCCGCCAGAGCGCCTGCCACAACCCGTAATCTGGCATGCAAACCAGTTGAGTTTGTACGAGTCAGTATCGACACCCGATGGCGTGGAATATCGCGTGTTGCATCGGGTGCTGGCGGGATTTGGCCGCTAGAACAACCAGTTCGCAGGGTGCGCCGCTCGGTAGCGCCACCTCGATATCAGGGAAAAACTGCGCCCTGTATCGCCAACACGCCACTCCGACCTTCTATCTCCGCCATCTCGACATGGTGATATGGCAAGGTGGCCGGATCAAGCGCGTCGTACAGATCACCGCACGACACCAGCTTGTAACCCTGGGCAGTCCAGCCTTCGAGCAAGCGTTCAAACACCGGCAGCAACTTCATGCCTTCCAGTTCGGCGTGCAGGGTAAACACGTGGCCATACGGCTGTTCTTGTTCAGTCAGCCGCAAGATGTGTTCATGAACGTTGTCTGCAGTCAGGCCATCCAGCCCAATCAGTTCATCCAGCGTCGGCAAAGTCCCCGGCAATTGGGCGCAACGCACCAGTTCGCCCTTCACTACGGGCCAGAACGGATGGGTACCGCGCGTATCGGCTGCATAACGCAAACCCAGTTGCTGTTCATAGCGATAGGCGTGTTCGTTCATTTGCCAGCCCGCAGCGCCGTGGGTTCTGGCTGGTTCGCCAAACACGGTTTTGTAACGCTCTGCAGCCAGATTCATCTCGGCGCGAGTCCAGTCTGCCTCGGCACTGGCCACGCCGTCTTGCCAGCGGATGTGGTCCCAAGTGTGAATGCCGTTCTCGAAACCCGCCGCCGCCACACCGCGCATCAGCTCAGCACAGCGCTTGCCGATATCCGGCCCCGGCAACAGCGTGCCGTACAGCAGGGTCTTGATACCGTAGTGCTCGACCACCGAGGTGCGCGAGACTTTTTTCATAAAACCGGGACGAAACACCCGCTTGATCGCCCGACCCGTATGATCCGGCCCCAGACTCCATAAAAAGGTGGCGTTGGCTTGATGCCGCTGCAGCGCATCTACAAGGCGCGGCACACCGATTCGGGTGCCACGAAAGGTATCGACATCAATTTTGAGCGCTAGCAATCGCATATGGGTCTGGAACGGAATCTATCGGATGAATTGAAAAGTGAGTGGCTATTGAGCAGTGGCATCAGCGGCCGAGGCGTCCGCAGCTTTGCCTTTATGCCCGCCGCGCCTCAGCATTTCCTGCTCCATGGCAGAGAATTGATGCAGCAATTGATCACGTGCGGCACCGGTGCCGAAGCTACCCACCAGTTTGGACGTCGGCGTCCATTCGGCGCGGTAGCTTACCACGGTCTGGCCGTTCTTTTCGGATAGGGTACTGACACTGGTCATGGCTCCCGAATCGCCACCCACTGCCTTGGCGTGGATTTCGGACATCGGCGTCAACTCCACTTCGCGGATCGAATCATAAGCGACGTGAAACGGTCCGAACGGTACTGAGCCTTTTTGCTCAACCTTGAGCGATTTGGGCGTGCGTTCCAGTACCTGACTGCTGGTCAGATTCGGCACAAATGAAGCCATGTGCTCAAAATCCGTGAGGACTTGCCAGGCGATTTCGCGAGACACCGGTACGGTGAATTCGCTATCGAGCTTGACGGTCTGTCCGGCTTTTTCAACGTGGGCTTCCACCGCGCTGGCAGCAGCATCGGCCGCACTGGCCATGCTCGTCCACACCAGCAACAGGCTCGCCAGGCTGGCGAAGAGGATGTTTTGGCGCATGCAGTTTCTCCTGATCAAGCCATTTAGGGTCGCGCCATAATATGCCAAGCGCATTACCAGCTTCAGGAGTAATGGTAGACGGTGATACCCGATTTGCTGCACTGCCAATTCAGGCGGTGCAGCAATCTCGGCAACCGGGCCGCAATACGCGGTGCGGCCCAAAGCTGACTCAGCAGAACTCAGCCTTCGCGAGTGACGCGCCAGACCTCTTCCAGGCTGGTCTCGCCACGCAACACGCGCCGCAATCCGTCCTGGCGCAAGGTCAACATGCCATGGGCCAGCGCGTAGTCCTTGAGTTGCTGCTCCGGCATGCGGGCATGGATCATGCCACGCAAAGCTTCATCGACTTTCAGCAGTTCATACAAACCGGTGCGCCCGCGATAACCAAGCCCGCCGCAATCCGGGCAACCGGCCGAACGGAACACCGCTGGCACTGGCTTGCCCTCAAATGCCGCGCGCTCCTCTGCCGTGGGCTCATCCGGACGGCGACAGGTCGGGCACAACTTGCGCGCCAACCGTTGCGCCAGCACCCCCAATAATGACGACGCCAGCAGAAACGGTTCTATACCCATGTCGGTCAGCCGGGTGATGGCGCTGATCGCATCATTGGTGTGCAAAGTTGCCAGCACCAGATGGCCGGTGAGCGAGGCTTGCACGGCAATTTGCGCGGTTTCCAGATCGCGGATTTCACCAATCATGATGACGTCCGGATCCTGTCGCAAAATAGCGCGCAAGGCCCGGGCAAAGCTCATGTCGATTCGTGGATTCACCTGGGTCTGACCCACGCCATCAAGGTCATACTCGATCGGGTCTTCCACGGTCATGATGTTGCTGGTCTTGGCATCCATGCGCGCCAGGGCGGCGTACAAGGTCGTGGTCTTGCCGGAGCCGGTTGGCCCGGTAACCAGCACAATACCGTGTGGCTCATTGAGCATGGACTGCAGCAGATCGAGCGTGTCCTTGCCCATGCCGAGCTTTTCCAGATCCAGCCGCCCGGCCGATTTATCCAGCAAACGCAGCACCGCGCGTTCGCCGTGGCCAGTAGGCAGCGTGGACACGCGCACGTCTACCGGACGACCGGCAATACGCAGGGTGATACGGCCATCTTGCGGCATGCGCTTTTCAGCGATATCCAGCCCGGCCATAACCTTGATCCGCGATACCAGCGCAGCATGCAGCGCGCGCTTGGGTTCAAGGATGTCACGCAGTTGACCATCGACCCGGAAGCGCACCACGGAGCGCGTTTCGAAAGGCTCCAGGTGCAGATCGGACGCGTTTTCGCGCAGCGCTTCGGTCAGCAGTGCGTTGATCAAGCGAATAATGGGCGCGTCGCCTTCGCTTTCCAGCAAATCTTCGATTTCTGGCAGTTCTTGCGCCAGCCGCGAGAGATCAATGTTGCTCTCGAGATCATCCGCCACGCTGGATGAGGCGCTGCCGGCATTGCTGAACAAGCTGGACAAGCGCGCTTCGAAGGTTTCGACATCCAGCAGTTCGACATCCAGCGGCTTGCCAGCCACCCGACGCAATTCGTTGAGTGCCGAAAGATCAGCGCCACGCCGCATCAGCACATGAACGGAGTTCTCATGTTGTTCTACGTCGACCACCCCGAAATCACGGGCAAAGTGGTAAGGAACCAGCCGGGCACTCACTTGGCTACACCCTCAGCGGCTGCCGGGGCGCTGGCATCGGCCTTGGGTACAGCCGGTGCGGCAGCGGGTGCTGGCGCGGCCTTGCTTTGCGGAACACCGTAACGTGAGCCGGTGGTAGGTGCATCTGGCCGGTCTTTCATTTCAGGCATCACCACGGTTGGCACCGCAGGCAAGACGAAGCTATCCGACATCTTGAATTCTTGCTGCACCTTGCGCAGATACTGGTAACGATCTGCCGAGAGGCGATCGGTATCTTTGGCGTCATACAAAATGACCGGGCGCAGGAACACCATCAGGTCGGTCTTGCTCCAGTTGCGGCTCTGGTAGCGGAACAAGGCGCCGATATAAGGAATGTCGCCCAGCAATGGCACTTTGTTTTCGCCATTGGAAGACTGATCCTGCAGCAAGCCGCCCAGCACGATGGTCTGCCCGTTGTCGACCAGCACCTTGGAATCAATCGTGCGCTTTTTGGTAGCAATGCCGCCGCCGTTGGTGTTCACCGTGGTATCAACATCTGACACTTCCTGGTAAACCTGCATGGTGATGGTGCCGCCTTCCGACACTTGCGGGCGCACCGCCAGGGTAATACCGATATCCTGGCGGGTATAGGTGTTGAACGGGTTCTGGTTGGAGCCAGTGGATGCGGTCTGCCCGGTCAGGATCGGGATGTTCTGACCGACCATGATCTTGGCTTCTTCGTTATCCAGCGTCACCAGATTTGGCGTGGACAGCACGTTGGCATCGCCAGTGTTCTGCAACGCCGACAGCAAAGCACCCACCGTCGGGGTACTGCCATTGCCTTGCGCCGAGCCATTCACCACGCCCACGTTAAAGCCACCGGGGGTGCTGGAAAAGGTTCTGGTCGCGATGCTGGAAATGATGTTGCCCAGCGAATTGTTCAGTGTGCCGACACCGGTTGCCAGCGACGACAAACCGATCGCCGACGCGCTGGCGTTATCGCCTGCCAGCAGCCATTGCACGCCCAGTTCGCTGAGCTTGGAAGCGTTTACTTCGGCAATGATGGCTTCGACATAAACCTGCGCGCGGCGCACATCAAGCTTGTCTACCACTTCACGCAAGTTGTTATAGATATTGTCCGGCGCGGTAATGATCAACGAGTTGGTCATCGGGTCGGCTGTGATCAATACATTGGTGCCACCCACCTGAACGCTGGTGGAAGTTGGCTGGGTGTTGCTGGTGCTGGTTGTCGTCGACGGCGAAGTGGAACTGCTCATGCCAGACAAGCCGGTGCTGGATCCGGTACTACCGTTTGAACTGTTACTTTGGCTGGCCGAAGATGCCAGGCTGGTCGATTGCGAACCCGTGTTGCCCGAGTCCTGACCGCTCAGAATCCCCTTGATGGTGCTGGCCAGTTTGGATGACTCAGCGTTGCGCAGGTAAATCACATGGATATTGCCGCCAGCTGCGCCGGGCTGATCCAGTGTTTCGACAATGCGTTTGATCTGCTGGGCCGTCGCGACGTTTTCCGAACGCACCAGCAAGGCATTGCTGCGCACATCCGGCACCACCGTGCTGCGGCGAATGCCCTCACCCGGATTATTGGTCGGCGTAACCCCCTGCATGGAGATTTCCGGCATCAGCTTGGCCAGCGTCTGCGCCACATCCAGCGCCGAAGCGTACTTCAGCTGAATCGGGAAAATATCTGACGATGCGGGCTGGTCAATGCTGTCGATAATCCGGTTCAGGCGACGCACGTTGTCTGCGTAGTCGGTAATCACCAGCGTATTGCCAGCCGGGTAAGCAGCCACCGTATTATTGGGCGATACCAACGGGCGCAAGATCGGTACCAGCTGCGTGGCAGATTCAAACTTGAGTGGATACACCTGGGTAACGATGTGATCGCCACTGAGTTTCATGCCACGCTGGCCGGTGGCGCTGAAATTTTGCTTGGCGTCAGCCTCAGGCATAACCTTGACCACGCCATTGGCTTCCAGCGCGGTGAAACCTTGCTGGCGCAATGCCGACAGCAGAATCGGATAAACCGCATCGCGCGCCACGGGTTCTGCAGAAACGATATTGACCGTTCCCTTTACCCGCGGATCGATCACGAAATTCTTGCCACTGATCAGACCAACTGCCTTGATGGTTGATTCAAGATCGGCATTCACAAAGTTGAGCATGACTGTGTTGTCTACGGCGCCAACGAGCTGGCTGGCGAGCAAACAGGCAATCAATAAAGGGCGAAAACGAGGTTTCATTGCAATCCGTCAAGGCTGAATCTGATAACGCAGGCGCAACAGGTTGCCGTGCCGAATAAGCACAAGCTGCACCTGGGACTGCTGACTAAACGCGGTGTACAACGTAGAAATATCGGTGTTCTGTGCCAGATTGGCGCCATTGACGCTCTTGAGCACATCACCACTTTGCAACCCGAGCGGCCCGGCAAACGGCTGCTGGGATGGATTATCAATCTGGATGCCGCCAACGGACGCTGTACTGATCCCTTTGGCCCAATCCGAAATATTCGCGTTCTGCATGGCTGAAGCCAGTTGTCCGCGCGTCAAGGTAGACGATGGCCCTTCGGTCGCAGCGCCATCACCTGGCGGCGCTTGGGGTGGCGCAGCCATGCCACCAGTTGCACGACCACCATTCACGCCACCTGGCACCGCACCGGCAATGGCGACTGCCGAAGCATTAGCTCCCTGTAGCAGCAGGCGCGAGGTCGTACCGTGCTCCAGCAGTTCTACATGATCACGCTCCACGCGCGTGAGTTTTATACCGGGTTTTAATTCTTGCCCCACTTTGACAGCGGTGGGCATGGACGCATCCAGACCGGTAAAGATCGCCGCACTGTAATCATCGCCACCGGCAATCACTGCAATCAATTGAGCGGACAGGTTACTCGCACCCGCATTACTCGCCCCAGAACCGAACCAGGTGCGCGCGCCGCTCCACTGCATGGACGCGCTACGTGGCGCCTGTACCGACGGTGTTAAACGCACCTGCGGCGAATGCGGCGCGAACAGTTGCCAGAAAAAGCCGGCGCACACCCAGGCAAGTACAACGATCAGCAACAAATCCAGCGCTGCAATCCAGCGGGTCTTGTCTGATATAAGGAATTTGGAGACTTTCACTGAGGATGTTTTGTTCTTGTCTGATCTGGAGGCAATTTATACCAAATGCGATGGCCGCATGACTACATGCGCAATGGGCGAAACCTGGAGGGAGACACTTTATTTATCGATTTTTACGGTTTTGCTACTTCCCCGCAAAAAAGTATTTGACAGCCCTAAACCCCCATGCTCTAATGCGCACCTCTCGACGAGAGACGGGTGATTAGCTCAGATGGTAGAGCGTCTGCCTTACACGCAGAATGTCGGCGGTTCGATCCCGTCATCACCCACCAAACCGCTGCGGAGCGGTAGTTCAGTTGGTTAGAATACCGGCCTGTCACGCCGGGGGTCGCGGGTTCGAGTCCCGTCCGCTCCGCCAGCAACACTCTTGTTGCAGTCAAGTTCGCCTCAGTTGTTCAGCAGTATTTCTCTAGTATTAAATCAATAAAAATTACACAACAAGTAAGAATAATCACGCATCGCGTGGCGATTCGGCAACATTTAACGGCTTGTTTCCACGCCCGTCGCTTAAATCCCAAGCTCTGCTTGACCTACCCCTTGCTCTAGCGCAAATTCGTCAGAAATCATCTGCTGACCATGTCCATGCCGCTTGCTCCACGAACTCTTAGTGTGAATCCCCGCCCAGTACCGCTTGGTATTGCTCTGTTGGTGAGCGTGGGCGGCATATGCGCATTGCACCTGTGGGGCGGCGTAAAGCCTGGCATGCCGCTGTGGGTCATCGAAGCATGGCTGGTTGCCGGAACGATCTGGCTGGCATTGATGGCCACCAGCAACAAGCCGCAGCCCGCAACCGAGCCCGACAGCATGCTGCAACAGGCCGTTGATGAAGCAGCGACGCCTATTGCTCATTGCTTACCGGATCTGGTCTGGCGCATCGACTACGCCAACCGTACCGTAACGCCGCTCAACCAGGCTGGCGCCACGCACCACCCTACCGCGCATGGCGGCAACGAGCGTTTGTCCGGTTTGTTTCCAGCTCGCGTCTCGCGCCAGTATCTGGAAGCGCTCATTTCTGTACAAAGCGCCCAGACACTGCAACAGTTTGAATACCGCCTGGGTAACGGCGCCGAAGACAGCCAACGTGTCTTTGAGGCCCGCCTGCTACCTTTGTCTGCTGGCGAATGCCTGGCGGTGATCCGCGATATCACACAGATGAAGGCCACTGAAGAAGCTCTCTTCAATCAGCAGCTGTTTGTGCACCAGATCATTGATTCCAGCCCCAACCTGATTTTTGTGCGCGACAAGCATGGCCGCTTCTTGCTGGTGAACCGGGCGACGCAAACCACGCTGGGCCACGAATTGCTGGTGCAATCACATCTGGCCGTGCATGACACCCGCCTGCCCTTCACGCTGGGCGATACCGACGTACTGGAACTGGGCGAGACCGTGCGCATTGTTGATCACTGGACACTGCCTAACGGGCGCACCCACTGGTTCGATATCACCAAGCAACCACTGGTCCGCGACGGCGACGTATATATATTGTCGATTGCTATCGACATTACTCACGTAAAAGCCGCCGAGGCGATGATGGCGTCTTCTGATCCGTTATCTGAAGGTGTGGCCGATGCCTTGCCGGTTCCGTTCATGCTGGTGCGCAAGGGCATTATCGAGTTCGTTAACAACCCGATGTGCGAACGGCTGAACACACCACCCACCGACTTGCTGGGCCGTCCACTGGAAGCGATCACCGCCAATAGCGAACAATTGTTGGCTGAATCGTGCCCGGAGGCTTCTCACCAACTGGTCTACAGCCGCGATCAGAAGTCTCACACCTGCAGCATTCAGCAAATCGGCGTCGACGATAAAAGCCGTACCTTGCTGGTTCTGCACTAAGTTACACACTCCCCAACACTCCCGCGCAGACTCCGGGCATCTCACTTGAGTTCCCGGCAGGTCGGCGTGCATATGCGTTCGGTCGCACCGTTGATTCAGCGCATCGGCAGCAACGCCCCAGTCTCCTCACGTGTTTTCAGAAAATCAATAAACGCGCGCAGCGGTGCCGGTAAATGGCGGCGGCCTGGGTAATACAGAAACGGCCCGGAAAAGCGCTGCCACCAGGGTTCAAGAATCGGTTCCAGCGCGCCACTATCCAGATACGGGCGCAGCATCTCCTCAAACAAGTGGATTACGCCAACCCCGGCCAAGGCGGTGCTGACCGCAAGGTCGATAGCAGCGCTCGGCCGCACCAATAGCGGCCCCGATGGGTCCAGCCGCACTACCTCGCCGTCGCGTTCGAAATCCCATGTCGGTTTGGCGCCACCGGCAAACTGCCCGCGCAGGCAGGCATGCTCCAATAAATCACGGGGATGTTCGGGCCTGCCATGAACATCGAGATACTCTGGTGCCGCAGCGGTAGCGAAACGCTGTACGCGTGGGCCGATCGGCACAGCGATCATGTCCTGCTCGAGGCGCTCATCGTAGCGGATGCCCGCGTCGCAGCCAGCGGCCAGCACGTCCACAAAGCCATCCTCGACCACCACCTCAACCCGAATATCCGGATACATTTTCAGGAATGCGGCGATAACGCCCGGCAAGACGATGTGCGCAGCGCTTGATGGCACATTGAGCTTAAGCGCACCCGTCGGTTTGTCGCGAAACCCGTTCAAGACGTCAAGCGACGCCTCCATCTCACTGAATAACGGTGTTAATCGTTCCATCAGTCGCAGCCCCGCTTCGGTTGGTGCGACGCTTCGCGTGGTGCGGTTCAGCAGCCGTAAACCGAGCCTGGTTTCAAGGCGGCGTACGGCGATACTGAGACTCGAAGCCGACACACCATTAATGCGCGCAGCATCGCGAAAACCGCCCGCCTGGGCGACCGCCACAAATGCCGCGAGATCGTTGAACTCCATAACAATTGTTCACTTTTTGAAACAACCCGTGCAATTTAAACCGGATTATCGAACAGCACAATTGCGCCCATACTTGCTTCACCAATCCTCAAGGAAAGCAGCATGTCGAACTTCACTTCAGCAGACACATTTGAACTTGCCGGTCGCCCGGTCCGCCGGATGGGTTACGGTGCAATGCAACTGGCCGGGCCTGGCGTTTTCGGGCCACCGAAGGATCGTGCCGCAGCCGTTGCCGTGCTGCGTGAAGCCGTGGTTTCGGGCGTCAATCACATCGATACCAGCGACTTCTACGGCCCGCACATTACCAACCAGATCATCCGCGAAGCGCTTCATCCGTATCGCGATGATCTGGTGCTCGTCACCAAACTCGGCGCCATTCGTGACGACAAAGGCGCGTGGCTGGCAGCGCTGGAACCCGCTGATCTGGAACGTGGCGTGCATGACAACTTGCGCAACCTTGGCCTGGATGTGCTCGATATCGTCAATATCCGCATCATGGGCGACATCCACGCGCCCGCAGAAGGATCAATCGAGCGGCAAGTCACTGCGCTGGCCGAGTTACAGCAACGCGGGCTGGTACGCCATATCGGCCTAAGCAACGCAACGCCCACCCAGATTGCCGAGGCGCAACGCATTGCCCCGATTGTCTGCGTGCAAAACCAATACAACCTGGTGCACCGCACAGATGACGCGCTGGTTGATGCGCTGGCGGAGCAAGGCATTGCTTACGTGCCGTTCTTCCCGCTCGGCGGCTTCACGCCTATTCAGTCATCGGCGCTCTCGCAAATTGCCCAAACGCTTCAGGCAACGCCGATGCAGGTGGCATTGGCCTGGCTGCTCCATCGCTCGCCAAATCTGTTGCTGATTCCAGGCACCTCATCGCTTGAACATCTGCGGGAAAACCTGCAGGCGGGTGACTTGCGCTTGTCCGATGTCGTTCTGGCAGAACTGAACGCAATTGGCACGACTGGCAGCGTGAACCACTGACATGTACCGGCGCAGTATCCTCAAGTGATCTCCGCCCGCGCCCCGCTGCAAACGTGCAGCCGGGCGCGCGGCGTGGGCATGCTAGAATCGGGCGTTTTTACGCCCGGTTTCGTTTATGCCCTCCGACATCCTTGCCCAACTGAGCGCGCAGCTTGACCACTGCCTCGCTCGTGACCGCTTTCAATTGCAGCCCAAGCTGCAATCTGCGGCGCACCGTGCGGCACAGGGCAAGCCGGTGGAGCGATCCGTCGCCGAGCTGACGCAAGCCATTGAAACCAGCGTGCGCAAGTTTGCGCTGCGTGAACAGAATCTGCCCAAGCCGGAGTTCGACGAGAGTCTGCCGGTCAACCAGAAGCGTGACGAAATCCGCGCCGCAATCGCCGCAAACCAGGTCGTGATCATCTGTGGTGAAACGGGGTCCGGTAAAACCACCCAATTGCCGAAAATCTGCCTGGAACTGGGTCGTGGCGTTTCCGGGTTGATCGGTCATACGCAACCACGCAGGCTGGCCGCACGTTCGGTTGCCGCCCGCATTGCGCAAGAACTGAAGACCGATCTGGGCGCCGTGGTCGGCTACAAGGTGCGCTTTGCCGACAAGACATCTGAGGCCAGCTATATCAAGCTGATGACCGACGGTATTTTGCTGGCCGAAACCTTGTCCGACCCGCTGCTGAGCAACTACGACACCATCCTGATCGATGAAGCACACGAACGCAGCTTGAACATCGATTTCTTGCTTGGGTATCTCAAGCAGCTACTGCCGCGCCGCCCCGACCTCAAAGTTATCGTCACCTCCGCCACTATTGATGCGGATCGCTTCTCCAGTCACTTTACCGGCGCGCCAGTCATTGAAGTCTCTGGCCGCACCTTTCCGGTGGAAGTGCGGTATCGCCCGCTGACCAGCCGCGATGAGGACGATGCCGAAATCGAAATGGAAGAAGCCATCGTCAACGCCGTAGAAGAATTGTGGCGGCACGATGGTCCGGGCGATGTGCTGGTGTTTTTGCCCGGCGAGCGCGAAATCCGCGAAACCGCCGAAGAATTTCGTAAAGCCAAATTGCGCGACGCCGAAGTGCTGCCCTTGCTGGCGCGGCTGTCCAACGAAGAACAACAGAAGATTTTCCGCGCCTCCAACGGCCGCCGCGTGGTGCTGGCCACCAACGTGGCCGAAACATCGCTCACGGTGCCAGGCATTCGCTACGTGGTTGATTCCGGCCATGCACGGGTTAACCGCTACTCGCCGCGCGCCAAGGTCGAACAACTGCTGGTAGAGAAGATCTCCCAGGCCTCGGCCCGCCAACGCGCCGGTCGCTGCGGTCGGGTGTCTTCCGGTATTTGCGTACGCCTGTATGACGAGCTGGATTTCAACGGGCGCCCTGAATTTACCGACCCGGAAATCGTCCGCTCTTCACTGGCAGCCGTCATTTTGCGGATGGCCGCGCTCAAACTCGGGCGCGTGGATGAGTTCCCCTTCCTGGAAGCGCCATCAGGCAAATTGATTGCCGATGGTTATCAGCAACTACGCGAACTGGGCGCAGTGGATGAAGAAGATCGCCTCACCCAAACTGGCCGCCAGTTGTCTCGCCTGCCGGTCGATCCCAAGCTGGGCCGCATGTTGTTGGGCGGGCATCAAGAACATTGCCTGAAAGAAATCCTGATTATCGCCAGCGCGTTGAGCCTGCAAGACCCGCGCGAACGGCCGTTTGATGCGCGCGACGCGGCGGACCGGGCGCAGATTCGCTTTGTCGATGAGAAGTCCGACTTCCAGTCTTATCTGAAGCTGTGGCACTTCTTTGAAGAAGCGTTGGCCAACAAGCAATCCAACCGCCAGTTGATCAACCTGTGCCATGACCACTTTTTGTCTTACCTGCGTCTGCGTGAATGGCGTGATCTGCACCGCCAGTTGGCCGACATCGCCGAGGAAATGGAATGGCGGCTGAATGAAAAGCCCGGCACTTACGAGCAGATTCACAAAGCACTGTTGACCGGTTTGCTCGGCAATATCGGTATGAAACAACCCGATGCCGATGAATACTTGGGCGCGCGCAGTATCAAGTTCCAGATTTTCCCCGGCTCCGGCCTCAAACGCGCCCGCCCTAAATGGGTGCTGGCCGGTGATCTGGTCGAAACCACCAAGCTATTTGGCCGCTGCGTGGCCACCATTGAATCGGACTGGGTAGAGCGCCTGGCCATGCATCTGGTGCATCGCCAGTATTTTGATCCGCATTGGGAGAAAGACCAGGCGCAAGTGGTCGCGTCCGAGCGCGTCACTTTATACGGTTTGCCAATTGTGGCGCGCCGCCGCGTGCATTACGGCAAGATCAACCCGGTGGAAGCGCGTGAGATTTTCATCCGCGAGGCGCTGGTGCGCTTTAACTACAACACCAAAGCCAAATACCACGAACACAACTTTGATTTGCTGGTGGAAATCGAAGAACTGGAACACAAAGCGCGCCGCCAGGATTTCCTGGTGGATGACGAAGTGCTGTTTGGCTGTTTTGACACCATCATCCCGCCCGGCATTGTGAACGGCGCCGGGTTTGAAGCATGGCGCAAAGACGCGGAAAAAACCGATCCAAAAATCCTGTTTTTGAATCGCGAAGATTTGATGAGCCGTGCGGCGGGCATGGTCACAGCAGATCAATTCCCCACGCATTTCAAGCTGGCTGAAGCGCGCCTGCCACTGTCCTACCGCTTTGAACCCGGTCACGTGCTGGACGGTGTAACGCTCACCCTGCCCTTGCACCAGCTCAACCGCGTCAACGCCAGCGTATTCGACTGGCTGGTGCCTGGCATGCTGCGCGAAAAGGTTACGCTGCTGATCAAATCGCTGCCCAAGTCGATTCGCCGCTTGTGCGTGCCGGTGCCGGACTTCGCCACGCGCATGCTGACCGAACTGGACAAAGCCGATCACGAAGCGCCGTTGTTGCCGCAACTGGCGCACGCCGCCACGCGCGGCATCGGTCATCCGGTATCCGAGAATGACTTCCAGGGCACCGAGTTACCGCTGCATTTGCAAATGAATTTCCGCGTGGTCGATGATGCCGGCCAAGAACTGGCCAATGGTCGTGATCTGGTCGCCATCCGCGCCCAATTAGGTGAAGCGGCGCAGATTACCTTCCGCGAATCCGGCGATGATGACAGCGGCAGCGAGATCGAAAAAACCGGCATCGTGAAATGGGACTTTGGCGATCTGCCCGCCAAGCTCACCTTCAAGCGTCAGGGTCGCAGCATTACCGGCTTTCCGGCGCTGGTGCCGGATGGCCCGGATAGCTGCGCCATTCTGCTGTTCGATACCGAGCACGCCGCCGCAGCCGCGCACCGTGAAGGCATCGTGCAATTGCTGCGCATCGAGCTGAAAGAACACGTCAAACAGCTGCAAAAGTCGGTCCCGACTTTCCAGCAACTGGCACTGCAACTGCGTGCGTTGGGCAACGCCGACATGTTGATGGACGATCTGGTCAATTGCATCTGCAACCGGGCGTTTCTGGGTGACGACGAACCGCCGCGTTCACGCAAAGCCTTTGACGAACAAAAAACCCGCGCCCGCGCCAAGCTGCCGTCGGTGCGCGACGGCGCCATTCGGGCCTTGACCGAAATCACCAACGAATACAGTGCCATCGCGCCATTGGTGAATAAACCCGGCCCGCTGGGCAATGCCGTAAAAGAACAGCTGGATAAGCTGATATTCAATGGCTTTATGGCCGCCACACCGTGGGAGCAACTGCCGCGCCTGCCGGTTTACCTGAAAGCGATTAAACTGCGCCTGGACAAACGCGTCGCCAACCCGCAGCGTGACGGCCAGCGTGCGGCGGAAGTCACCGGGTTTGTGAATAAATGGCAGAGCGAACTGGAAAAATGGCAACGCGAAGGCCGCGATACGGCCAAGCTATTGCCGATGCGCTGGATGATTGAAGAGTGGCGCGTCAGCTTGTTTGCCCAGGAACTGCGCACGCCCTATCCGGTATCGCTCAAACGCTTGAGCAAGTTGTGGGAAGAGTTGCTGCGGCGCTGAGACAGGCTGAAGGTTTGGATAAAACAAAGGGCTCACTCGAGCCCTTTGTTTTGCATGGCGATTGCGCTAGCGCGCCACTGGTCGCAACGGGTCGGCACACCACTCGCTCCACGATCCGGCATATAAGCGCCCGCCGCTCTGCCCGGCTGCGGCCAGCGCCAGCAGGTTGTGGCAGGCGGTCACGCCGGAGCCGCATTGATGCACCACATCGGCCGACGGAATAGCGCCCAGAAAATCGCGCCATTCGCGCTGGAGCTGTTGCGTTTCCTTGAAACGGCCACCCGGCGCCAGGTTGTTTTGAAAGAAGCGGTTGATCGCGCCTGGAATGTGTCCGCCCACCGGGTCTATGGTTTCGCCTTCGCCGCGAAAACGTTCCGGGCTGCGCGCATCGACCACCTGAAATGACGACTCACGCAAATCTCTCATCACGTCGGCGGCTGTCACCACGCGCTCTTTGCGCACATGTGGCGCGAATGAACTGCCCGGCAATGTCCGCTCAGTATGGGAAATCCGCTGGCGCGATCCTTGCCATGCCTGGTAACCGCCATCAAGCACCTGCACGTTGTCGTGACCCAGCCAGCCCAGCAGCCACCACAAGCGCGCGGCGTAGATGCCGCCAGAAGCGTCGTACGCCACCACACGGCTGTCGTTATTTATCCCTACTGCGCCCAAGCGTGCAGCCAGCCAGCCCGGGTCCGGCAAAGGGTGGCGGCCGTTGGAGCCATTTTTGGTGCCCGAAAGATCATCGTCCAGATGCAGGAAAATCGCCCCCGGTATGTGATCCAGCAAATAGGCTTCGCGCCCCGCTGCCGGGTTGGCCAGATCATGACGGCAATCAACAACGATGAGCTTGGGGTCAGCCAGTTCGGTCGCCAGTTCGGCGGCGGTGATCAATACGGACATGGGAGCTACTCCAGCAAGAGGGGTTCGCGCGACGCATTCGTTCAAGGCAAAACGATTTTGCTGCAGTGTGTCATCAACCCCTCTTGCCGTCGATATGCAATTGGCATTAAAAACCGCCAGATTTTAACCGGGCGTGGTTTCAGGAAAGTGGGCGCACCTCATGTTTATGCGAATAAAAAAGCGCCGTTGCAAGGCGGCGCTTTTTTATTTGGACGGCAGCCGACAAACGAGGTGTTGGCATCCGTCTGGTCACGGTCAGACTTTAGCGTTCAACAGCCAGCGCAACCCCCATGCCGCCACCAATACACAAAGTGGCCAGGCCCCGTTTGGCATCACGCCGCGCCATTTCATGCAGCAAGGTCACCAGAATGCGGCAGCCAGATGCGCCAATCGGATGGCCCAGCGCAATGGCGCCGCCATTGACGTTAACCTTGTTCCAGTCCCATTTCAGCTCTCGCGCCACGCCCAGCGCTTGCGCGGCAAAGGCCTCGTTGCCTTCCAGCAAATCAAAGCTGTCCAGCGTCCAGCCGGTACGCGCCAGGACGCGTTGGGTGGCGGGGACCGGACCCATGCCCATAATGCTCGGGTCAACCCCGGCCGAGGCCGCAGCGCGAATGGTGGCCAATACTTTGAGGCCCAGTGCGTCGGCTTTTTCACGGGTCATCAGCATGACGGCGGCGGCGCCGTCATTGATGCCTGACGCATTACCCGCGGTCACCGTGCCTTCTTTATCGAACGCCGCGCGCAGCTTGCCCAGCGATTCCATCGTGGTATTGCCTTTGATGAACTCGTCCTGATCAAACACCAGCGGGTCGCCTTTACGTTGCGGAATGTGCACCGGGATGATCTCTTCGGCAAACCGACCCGCTGCTTGCGCGGCAGCGGCTTTTTGCTGCGACGCCAGGGCCAGTTCATCTTGTTCGGTACGGCTGATGCTGTACTTTTTGGCGATGTTCTCGGCAGTCACGCCCATGTGGTATTGCTGGTAAGCATCAGTCAAGCCGTCATAAACCATACTGTCGATCAACTGCGCGTTACCCATGCGAAAACCATCGCGGCTGCCGGGTAATACGTGCGGTGCGGCAGTCATGTTTTCCTGGCCACCGGCGATCACCACGTCACTCTCACCCGAAAGAATGGCTTGCATACCCAGAGCCACCGCTTTCAGGCCGGAACCACAGACCTGGTTGATCGTCAGTCCGGGTACTGCATCGGGCAAACCAGCCCGGCGCAGCGCCTGGCGGGCGGGGTTCTGCCCTAAACCCGCAGTGAGGACGTTGCCCAGAATGACTTCGCTTACCTGATCTGCAGCCAGCCCGCTTCTGGCCAGCAAGCCTTTGATCACAATAGCGCCCAGCTCCGGGGCACTGACTTTGGCCAGCGCGCCGCCAAAACTGCCAATTGCCGTGCGCCCGGCAGCAACGATTACGATTTCACTCATCATCAATCTCCAAACCAGCTATGCAAGAGTCCGTCCGTGCGGTGTGCACGGCCCGTGAGCGGGAGCGCATTGCTTAATGCGGTCTCCTCGTTATGGCACTGCTACTGCATGGCACTGCAGCAAAACATCCTTGAGACCCGAACCGGCGCTGCCGATCAACCCGCAAGGTCAAACCTGAAACGTAGCAAGAACCGCTTTAATCGTTAGTTCTATCAACCAATCAGTCGAGCTTTTCTTTCACGTAGCGACCAGGTGCGGGTTCCAGTGGTTTGAAACCTGCCGCACCTAAGGTTTTGCGTGCGGGCACTTTTTTGCCGGCAAACTGGTCCAGCCAGACGCCCCAATCCTGCCACCAGCTCCCGGGACGGGATTCAGCGCCGTCGAACCAGGTTTGTGGTTCTGATTCGAGTGCTTCGTTAACCCAATAGTTGCGTTTGTTGGCCGCCGGGTGATTGATGGTACCGGCGATATGGCCGGACGCACCGAGCACAAATCGCAGCGGACCTTTAAACAAACGCGTGGTCAGATAAGCCGACGTCCACGGCACGATATGGTCTTCACGCGCGGCGAAGATGTAGGTGGGCGTGGTCACCTGAGTCAGATCAATCGGCACGCCGCACAGCGCAAATGAACCTGGCTTGGCCAGATTGTTTTCCAGATACATATTGCGCAGAAAGAAGGTATGCATCGGCAAGGCAAGGTTGGCCGAATCGTTATTCCAGTAGAGCAAATCGAACGGCGGCGGGGTTTTGCCTTTCAGATAGCTATTCACCACGTAGTTCCAGATCAGGTCATTGGCGCGCAATGACGAAAACGTGCGCGCCAGTTCTTTGCCGGACACCACGCCGCCTGCGGCCAGCTTGGTCTCGCGCGAACGGATCAGGTTCCAGTCTATATAGTGTTTGATATCGCCAGGCTCGCTGTGGTCGAGCATGGAAGTCATCAGGGTAATGGATTTGAACCAGTCACCTTGCCCACGACTTTGCATGACTGGAATAGACGTGGCGACCAGTCCGCCACCAATGCAGAACGACAACACATTGAGTTGTTCGCGGCGGCTGATCTTGCGAACCACTTCGGCGGCCTTGATGATGCCGTCCTCAATATAGTCATCCCATTGCAGATGGCCCATCTGGGGTGGAATCGAGCGCCAGGAGATCAGAAAAGTAGTGTGCCCCTGCTCTACGCACCAGCGCACCATGGAGTTCTCGGGCTGCAAATCCATGATGTAGTACTTGTTGACACACGGCGGCACGATCAACAAGGGAACTTCCTTCACCTGCGCGGTCAATGGCTGGTATTGCAGTAGCTGGAACAAGTCGTTTTCAAAGATTACCGCGCCAGCAGTCACCGCCAGATTGCGCCCGACCTCAAACTGCGATTCGTCGGTCATGGTGATGGTGCCTTTGCCGATATCTTCCAGCAGGCGCTTCATGCCTTCTTGCAGACTTTCACCATTGGTTTCGGCAGCCAGCTTCATGACTTCCGGGTTAGTGAGCGCAAAATTGGCCGGGCTCATGGCATCAATAAACTGTTTGACGAAGAACCCGGCTTTTTCGCGCGTGGATTCGTCGGCTTCAGTGGCGTCCACACACTGCAATAAATGGCGCGAGGTCAGTAGATAGTTTTGCTTGATCCAGGAGAACAGCGGAACTTCCCATTCCGGGGAGTTAAAACGACGGTCGCCTTTGTCTGGCGTGATCACCGACGCGGCCGGTTTGGCCCCGATCAGGCCCAGCCATAAATCGAGTTGTTGCTGATAGTACTCAGCCTGACTGGCCTGCCATTCGGGCGAAGAAGTAGGGAACGCGGCGAGTAACTTGGGAAAAATTTGCGGCAGCGCGTCATCCTGGGGCGCTGCAACAGCGTTGACCCATTGTTGCCACCACTGCTGGCCTGCAGTGTTTAGTTGCTGGAAGAAACTCTCGTACAGCGGGGATTCCGGCACTATCTCTCACTCCGAAAAGGGATGGGATGACGCACTGATCTGGCGCAATAAAATGTGCAATTGGTGCATCACAACATACATAAAACATCCAGCCCCTGCAAGGTCGGTGAAATCTTTTAAAGTTGCACTTTGCAAGTGTTCGCGTACTGCTTGATTTAGCATGACATTTTGTAATTTCTCAATTAACATTACAGCGTTCTGATAATTATGGCCGCACCTCGGAGATTATTGATGCGTCCCGCATTTCCCCTCTTTTTCGCCCTGCTGACTAGCGCTTGCATCGCATTTGCGCCAGTCGCCAGCGCCAGTAGTTCCCACAAGCATAAAGCCGCTTCGCAAACTGCAAGCAAAAAGACAGCCAAATCAAAGACTGTTGCCACTACCAAATCTGCCCGTACCGTCACCGTCATTGAAAATGGCCGCGTCAAACGCACTGCCATTGCCAATGCCCGCAGCAGCGTGCGTGTTACCCGCGCTGTAGCCGTGCCCGGTTTTGCTGCGGATAATCCTGGTCTGGCATCCGCTTCAGTCTTGATTCTGAACGAGAATTCCGGTGAAGTGATTTACCAGAAGAATCCGGATGACGTCGGCCCGATCGCTTCGATCACCAAGCTGATGACCGCCATGGTCACGCTCGATGCCCATTTGCCGATGAACGAATACATCACCATCTCTGATGATGATGTGGATACGCTCAAGAACAGCAGTTCGCGTTTGCGTGTGGGCACTCGTCTGACCCGCGCTGAAGTCATGTTGCTGGCCTTGATGTCGTCGGAAAACCGCGCAGCCGCAGCGCTGGCTCGTACCTACCCTGGTGGTCACGATCTGTTCATCCAGAAGATGAACGAAAAAGCGACCGAACTGGGCATGGGCCACACACGCTTTTATGATTCGAGCGGTCTGACACCACAAAACGTGTCTAACGCCCGCGATCTGGTGCAAATGGTTAAAGCCGCGCGCAAGTATCCGGAAATCCATCAGTTCACGACCTCATCGCAATATGAGTTCACGTCGAACCTGAATGGCCGCACCATGGCTTTCCACAACACCAATCCGCTGGTGAAAGAAGATCAGTGGGATATCGGCCTGACCAAAACCGGTTTCACCAACGAAGCAGGTCATTGCCTGGTGATGGAAGCCACCATCAGTGGTACACCGGTGGTGATGGTCTTGATGGATTCCAACGGCAAATACACCCGTATCGGCGATGCCAATCGCGTCAAGAAGTGGCTGGAAACCAGCCCGATTGCCTTGGCTCGCAGCTAAAACGAGGACATCTGTCTCGTTTTTCACTCATCTGCGTGTCACTTGAAAACCCCGGCCAGCCGGGGTTTTTTCATGTCTAAATGGCACCGCGCCCCGCTCTGGCGTTGAGTCTGCCAGTTTGAAACCGCTCTATTGGTAGTTCACCTGATAGCGACTACATGATCCAGGTTAATACGATTGTATTAATACATTTGTATTAGAAACCGGAAGTTGCCAGGTATGAGCCCCTCACAAACCTCGGAAGAAACCCGCAGCGGTACCCGCCAACGGTTGATCGACGCTGCTACCCGGCTGGTTGCCGAAAGCGGGCTAGATGGTGCTTCGGTGCGCAGCATCAATCGCGAGGCAGGCGTGGGTAACCAGTCGGCCATCAACTACCACTTTGGCGATGTCTGGAACCTGATCTCTGAAGCGGCACGCCAATCGGCTCAGGCTTATGTTGCGTCGATGGATCGACTGATCATCTCAACTCAGTCACGCAATGCGGATGGCCAACTCACGCTCACCGACGTGGCTGAAGTGATGATCCGGCCAATCGTGCGGATGGTCAGCTCTGAACAAGGTCGTTGCCAGGTGCAACTGATGGCACGCATGGCGGGCGACTGCGGTCAGCGTGGCCGCCAGTTGCTGGCCGAAGGGCTGGGCCCGACTTCGCTGCGTTTGTCGGCGCTGGCCCTGGCGGCCATGCCGGAACTGGGCAAAGAGGCCGCTGGCGTCAAAATCCTGTTTGCCTTCAATACCGTACTCAACGTGATTCCCGACGCCGGGCTGGAAGCCTGGTGGCCGCTGGAAACCACCAGTCGTGACCGGCTGGACCGCTATCTGCGCGACTACATTGTTGGCGGCATCGTGTTTTCTTCGCGAGTTTCTTCCACCGCACCATCTGGCGAATAGCAACTCGCGATATCCCGTTTTATCCGTTCGACCCTGCACAAAACCAGAACAGTACCGGTAATACACGACCCATATAAGGAGGAGCCCGTGTCTGTCTTTCGTACCCAAACCCTTGGTCTGATTTCCAAAGGCCTGGCAATTACGCTATCAGCAGCGATTCTTTCCGCGTGTGGCGGCGGCGATAGTTCAACCAGCGCAACCCCAACGCCGACCCCGGCACCCACTGCGGTGCCCACGCCAACCCCGACGCCATTGCCCGCGTCTTTCAGCGTGCAGCACGCCACGCAATCCTGTTTGTGGAAAGGCCCGTTGTCTCGCGATAATCCGAACGGCAATTTTGCTTATCCAGATACCGGCGCGGCGTATTGGTCAGCCACACTGACGATCCCTGCTGGCGCCCGAGTGTTCCTCAAAGGCCAGTTCCCCTACTCCCGCTATATTTCGTACGTCAGCTACAACTCGCTGGCCCAGCCTGTCAACGTACTGGGTGATCACAGCATCCAGCCCGAAGTTGGTTCAACCAATCCGTTCATTGCGGGCAATCCACGTTACGCTGATGCGCGGGATTATCAGGTTGAAGTGGTTGCTGGCAACGCACCCGCTACGCCTGCCGCCAACACGCTCTACACCGGTACGCCGGACCCGACCGTCACAGTGTGGTATCGGGTTTATGTCCCGGATAACGGTGCCGATATCACCGGCGCGACTGGCCTGCCCGATGTAGTTCTGCAAAACGCCGATGGTAGTTCACTGGAAGGCGATGCGGCCTGCGCGCAGCTCAATCCGGCGCCAACCCTGAGCACCCCCACGCTGCTGACCACCGCGCAATACACCATGCTGCGCGACCAGGCGGGTGTGGCGGATAGCTTCCCGTCGCAGAACCCGGGCGTGTGGCACTTCCCGTTCAATCGCACCTGGAATCTGCAGTGCCTGTTCTTCTTCTCGTGCGGCGGAACACCGACCTACACCATGAACTGGTACGGCAATCCGGATAACGCTTATCTGGAAAGCATGATCAGCCGGGATTACGGCGACGTGATCGTCCTGCGCGGCAAGTTGCCGACAACCCCGGCGACTTACCAGAACGCCCAGGTGGCTGCAGATGCGCAGGTGCGCTACTGGTCGATATGTACCAACGAGTTCTACACGCAGAAAGTCACTGACTGCGCGTATGACGCCCAGGTACCGGTCGATGCGAACGGCAATTACGTGATCGCGATCAGCCGCACAGCTGATCGACCCGCGAATGCCACCACCGCCTGCGGCTTTGGCTGGATCCAGTTGTCAGACGCGGGCGATGGCGCAGGTCACCCCAACGACGGATTGCTGATTCTGCGCAACATGTTGCCAGACCCATCATTTGCCAACGCCATTCAGAACGTGACAGTGCCAGGGCAAGAGCAATCAGTGGTCGGCAACTACATGCCAACCGTAACCTACGCCAGCACCCAAAGCTTTACAGCGTTGGGTTGCGCGAAATCCTGACTGATTCGTCGTCTGCCAGCCAGCAAAAAGCCCGGTCTATACCGGGCTTTTTTTATGCCATCTGCCAACCGCTTATTCTTCCCACGGCGGGTCGTCATCCGGATATTCCACAATGACGGCTTGCGAGCGGCTGGTGAAAGCGGTGGCGGGTTCAGTCGTTTTCGGTGTGGCGGGCCGCGATGGTTTACGCGCAGCGGGAGCGACCGCAGAAACTACCGGAGCATCCTGCAAATCAGCAGGCCACCAAGCCTGGAATGGATTGATATCCACGCCGTGCGGCACGTACCACTTTTTGCTGGCCGCATCCCAACGTGCACCCAACTGCTTGGCCTCGTCTTTTTGCGCGAAAGGCACGCTCAAATACATCTGTACTTTGGGTGCGGATTTCGAACCTGGTGATGCCCCGTTTGTTGCCATATAACGCCCTGCCCGATTGCGATTGCCGGTAAGGCCGCAGTTTAACCTGTGTGGTCAGCCGGGCTCAGAAAAAATCCAGCAGCCACGCCTTGAATTGCCCCAGCGACATCGCCCCACTTTGCCGCGCCTGTTCCTGGCCACGTTCGAACACCAGCAAGGTCGGAATGCTGCGGATCTTCAAACTGGTGGCCAGCGCCTGTTCCTGGTCGGTATCCACCTTCAAAAAGGTGGCTTTGCCGCTGAAGTATTCCGCTGCAGCCGTATAAGACGGCGCAAATGCCTGGCACGGGCCGCACCACGTCGCCCAGCAATCCACGACTACCGGGTTCTTCAGTTGTTTGGTCAGCACGGCAAATTGCTCAGCATTGACGGCGATAGGTGCGCCGGTAAATAACGGTTTATGGCAGGCGCCACAGGTCGGGCCATCGGCCACACGCTCGGGTTCAACCCGGTTCTGGGTATGGCAGTGCGGGCAGGCAATTTGCATCGATTTCTTCCTGAAATAGGGCTGAAACGGGTGGACCTCATTCAGGTGGAATATTCGCCGCTTTTACCGTCTGGCGGCAAGCACCTTCATTACGGGTGCGGCGAATGCCACCAAGGCAAAAAATGGCGGTTTGCGTCAGGTCGGGCAGCCGGTACAATCGCGCACCTTATCAAAGCTAACGAGCGCCGCACCCATGCTCTGGTTTCGCAATATCCAGATTTACCGCCTTTCCCCTGATCACACGCTGACCGCCGATGGCATCAGCGCCAGCCTGGCCAAGCGCCCTTTCTTTGGCTGCGGCAGTCAGGACTTGATGACGCAAGGCTGGATCGCTCCTGCCGCGCACATGCCCGAAGTGATGGCTTATCCGTTTCAGGATGCCGTGCTGGTCATGCTCAAGACCGAAGAAAAGCTGCTGCCCGGCTCGGTCATCAAGCAAACGGCTGACTCTCGCGTTGCCGAAATCGAAGCCCGCGAAAACCGCAAAGTGGGCAAGCGCGAGATCAAGGAACTGCGCGAGCGCGTCACCGAAGAATTGTTGCCGCGCGCCTTTACCCGTTCGCGTACACAACGCGCCTTGATTGATCTACGTAATAACCTGGTCCTGGTGGAAAGCGCCAGCGCGGGCAAAGCCGAACAATTGTTGTCACTGCTGCGCGAAAGCCTGGGCAGCCTGCCTACCCGTTTGATCCAGACCAATACCACACCGCAAACCGCCATGACCGTGTGGCTGGAATCGGCTGACGCTGGCGTGTTCGATCTGGGTCAGGATGTAGAACTACGCGCACCGGGTGAAGACGGCCCCATCGCCCGCTTGGTCAAACAACCCTTGATGGGCGAGGAAATCCAGCAGCATTTGTCGTCCGGCAAGCTGGTCAGCAAGATGGCCCTGTCCTGGCAAGACCGTATTGCCCTGCAACTGACCGAGAAAATGGAACTCAAGCGCGTCGCCATGCTTGATGCGCTGCAAGACGACTTCAAGAACGCTGACGCTGAAGATCGCGCCGCGCTGTTTGATTCGGGTCTGGCGTTGCTGGTTGGCGAATTGCGCACTCTGGTGCCGGAATTGCTGGAAGCACTGGGCGGCGAACAAGTCGGCTAATCTCGTAGCGCTGCAACATTCTTGAAAAGGCATACCTCACGGTATGCCTTTTTGTTTTGCGCATCCCGTTGGCTCACCCAGAGGGGTACTAACGCCCCTCACGCCCTGCCCCAAGTCAGCACAGCTGACGGCACTCGACCTTGGTCTAAATCTCGATATTTAGAGAGTAAATCGCGAATTGTTTGTCTAGCGCAACGAACAATCAACCGACCGGTCGGCTAGTTATCTCAAAATGATAATCAAAATCAGTGTTTTATCGAAAAAACCCTAGCCCACATCGATTATTCGCATCCATACCTTTGCTTTGACAACTATCACAAAAGAAACCTAATATCGCCACAAATTTACCCTTTACCAAGGCTCTGTCATGTCTCACATCCAAGCTCCCGAAGAAAACCTCGGGGTTCTGGTCCGCCAGGTTCGCGATGGTCTGTTTCAACTGTTTGAACGCAAACTTGCTGCCAGTGGCCTTGAGCTGAACCTGAGCCAGTTTCTGGTACTCAAGCGTTTGGCCTATCACGGCGCGCAAACCGCGACCGAGCTGGCCCGGGCCATAGACCACGATGCGGGTGCCATGACGCGGCTTTTGGACAAGCTGGAAGAGAAAGGTTATCTGCGCCGCCAACCGCACCTGGAAGACCGCCGCGCCTTGCAAATCACGCTGACCGAAGCTGGTCTGGCACTGTGGGCAACCATGCAAACCTGCGGTGAAGACTCGATGGAACAAGCGTTGATCGATCTTTCACAAGACGAGCAAGACACCCTGATTTCTCTACTGAAACGTGTCCGTAATACCCTGGAGACCCCGCAGTGATAACAAAAACTTTGCGGCGGCAAGTATCGCCGCGTAAAAGCCAACTGCTGCTTAGCGTGCTGGTCACGGCGCTGCTGGCGGGTTGTGCCAATTGGGAAGGATTGAGCCCGCAAGGCAAGGTGCTAGATGCCAACACGCTGGGCGCCAGCAAGTCGCTGAGTGGCGCGCGCGTCGATGCCAGCGTCTGGCCACAGCAGAACTGGTGGACCGCACTGGGTGACGCGCAGCTGTCGTCACTGATTGATGAAGCGCTCAAGAATAATCCGACGCTGGAAGTTGCCGACGCCCGTACCCGTGTCGCACTGGCGCAAGCTGGCCAAGCCGATGCCGCGCGTATGCCGCGTGTCGATGCCGCTGCCGCGTATTCGGGCATCCGTATTCCGGGCACGGTATTGCCTGCGCCGTTCGGCGATGGTTACGCCGCGCTCAAGATGGTTTCGCTCAAGTTCAGCTACGACTTTGATCTGTGGGGCGGGCAGCGCGCCGCGTGGGAAGCCGCAGTCGGCCAAAGCCGTGCCACCGAGATCGATGGCCAGCAAGCCCGCATTACCTTGTCTGGCAACCTGGCCCGCACTTACGCACAGCTCGGTTACGCCTGGCAATTGCAAGACATCGCCAAGGCTGACCTGCAACGCGCACAAGACCAGCTCAAGCTGGTGCAACAGCGTGTAGATGCGGGGATTGATAGCCAGGTGCAACTCAAGCAGGCGCAATCCGCGTTGCCAGCCGCGCGCCAGCAACTGGAATCCACCCAGCAGCAAATTGACGACAGCCAACTGGCGCTGGCGGCATTGCTAGGCGCAGGCCCGGATCGGGGTCAGCAACTGGCACGCCCGCAAGTGCTGCAACCGTCGGCACTGGCATTGCCGAGCGTGCTGCCCGCTGAGCTGGTAGGCCGTCGTGCCGATATCGTCGCAGCCAAATGGCGCGTCGAAAGTGCCAGCAAAGAGATCAAAACTGCGCAAACCAAGTTCTATCCCGATTTCAACCTGACCGCCGCGATTGGTCTGGCCTCATTGGGTCTGGGCAATCTGGCCGAGTGGGATAGCCGTTACGGTCAACTTGGTCCGGCACTGACTTTGCCGATCTTTGATGGCGGCCGCTTGCGCGCCAATTTGTCGGCCAAAGACGCCCAATATGATCTGGCGGTAGCGCAATACAACCAGTCGCTGGTCAACGCCATGCACGAAGTAGCAGCCCAAATCAGCGCGCTGCAATCGCTGGCCCGGCAAGTAACCCAACAAAAAGAAGCGATCCAGACCGCGCAGCAGGCTTATGAGTTGTCCATGCAGCGCTATCACGGCGGCCTTGGCAACTACCTGGATGTGTTGAGCATTCAGCAGCAGTTGCTCAACGCCCAGATGCGCCTGGCGGGCCTGAATGCCCAACAGCTGGATGCATCGGTACTGTTGGTGCAGGCACTGGGTGGCGGTTATCGCCCGGCTGACGATACGCCCACACTGGCTACTGCCTCCGCCCCGGCGCAAGCGCAATAAGCTGGCCCAAAGATCATCAAGAATCGAGACATCAAGGAATAGACGAGCATGAGCACCGAAAACAACGCCGCTGCTGCCGCCCCGCAGCGCCCTTCCCGCCGCAAATTTCTGTTGCGCCTGGCTTTTGCCATTTTTGTCCTCGCCATCCTGGCCTGGGCCGTCTGGTATGTCACCGTAGGCCGCTGGAACGAAGACACTGACGATGCCTACGTCCAAGGCAACGTGGTGCAAATCACCCCGCAAATCCCTGGCACGGTAGTCAGCATTGGTGCCGACAATGGCGCGCTGGTAAAAGCTGGCCAAACGCTGGTACAGCTGGACCCAAGCGATGCGCATGTTGGTCTGGAGCAAGCCAAGGCCAACCTGGCCAGCACCGTGCGTAAAGTACGGGGCCTGTTTAGCAACGTGAACAGCCTGCAAGCCGAAGTGGCCGCCCAGCAAACTGCACTGGATAAAGCCAAGGCCGACTTTGATCGTCGCCAGCAACTGGTCAAAACCGGCGCTATCTCTGCTGAAGAACTGGCGCACGCTCGCGATGCATTGGCTGCAGCCCAAAGCGCGGTGGCTTCGTATCAAGGCCAACTGACCAGCAGCAAAGTGCTGGTTGAAGACACCGTCGTGGCATCGCACCCGGATGTGCAAGCCGCTGCCGCCAAGCTGCGTTCTGCCTATCTGGATGACGTGCGCACCACCATGGTCGCGCCAGTCACCGGTTACGTCGCCCAACGTGCGGTGCAAGTGGGCCAGCGCGTGCAGCAAGGTACGCCGCTGATGGCCGTCGTGCCACTGGAACAAGTGTGGGTTGAAGCCAACTTCAAGGAAACCCAGCTGCGCCACATGCGTATTGGCCAGCCGGTAACGCTCAAGGCCGATTTGTACGGCGGCAGCGTGGAATACCACGGCAAGGTTGATAGCCTGGGCGTCGGTACTGGCAGCGCGTTCAGTTTGATTCCGGCGCAAAACGCCACCGGCAACTGGATCAAGATCGTGCAGCGTATTCCGGTACGCATCACGCTGGACCCGAAAGAAGTGGCGGCCAACCCGCTGCGTATCGGGCTGTCGATGAGTGCCGACGTTGGCCTGCATGACCAGTCTGGCGCCTCGTTGTCGCAAACCGCTGCCACGCACCCGCTGTTCACGACCGACGTTTACAAGCAGCAACTGAACGCTGCCGATGAACTGATCAAGGACACCATCCATGCCAACCTGGCTTCCGGCCAGGCCAAGAAGTAAGGCGGGAAAAACACAATGAGTCAGCCCTCATTTCGCCCGCCCAATTTAGGGCTGGCGACCATTGGCCTGTGCCTGGCCACCTTTATGCAGGTGCTCGACACAACCATCGCCAATGTCTCTCTGCCAACCATCGCCGGCAATCTGGGCGTTAGCTCGGACCAAAGCGCGTGGGTCATCACCTCGTTTGCGGTCAGCAACGCTATCGCGCTGCCGCTGACCGGCTGGCTGGTGCGGCGTTATGGCGAAACCAAACTGTTTATCTGGGCCACCATCCTGTTCTCGCTGGCTTCGCTGCTGTGCGGCGTGGCGCAAAGCATGGGCATGCTGGTGGGTTTCCGGGCGCTGCAAGGCGCGGTAGCCGGGCCGATGTACCCGATCACCCAATCGCTGCTGATCTCCATCTACCCCGCCAACAAGCGAGGGCAAGCACTCGCGCTATTGGCGATGATTACGGTGGTAGCGCCGATTGCCGGGCCGATTCTGGGCGGCTGGATTACCGATAATTATTCGTGGCCGTGGATTTTCTTTATCAACGTGCCGATCGGGATCTTTGCTTCCTGGGTTGTCGCCGGCCAGATGAAGGGCCGTCCAGAAAAACTCGAACGCCCGAAGATGGACTACGTTGGCCTGATCACGCTGATCGTTGGCGTGGGCGCACTGCAGGTGCTGCTCGACAAGGGTAACGATCTGGACTGGTTCGGCTCGCCGTTCATTGTGGTGCTGGCGATCATTGCTGCCGTGGCGTTGACCATCTTCCTGATCTGGGAAATGACCGACAGCGACCCGATCGTGAACCTGCGCTTGTTCCGCCACCGCAACTTTGCGGCAGGTACGGTGACGCTTACGCTGGGTTATGCCGGGTTCTTTGGCATGAGTTTGCTGTTGCCGCTGTGGCTGCAAACGCAGTTGCACTACACCTCGGTGTGGGCAGGTCTGGCGACGGCGCCTATCGGGATATTGCCGGTGATATTGACGCCGTTCGTGGGCAAATACGCGCCGCGTTTTGATCTGCGCATACTGGCCTCGTTCTCCTTCATCATCCTGGCGGCCACCTCGTTCATGCGAGCCAGCTTCACCATCGATGTGGACTTCCAGACCGTGGCGCTGGCGCAGTTGCTGATGGGCCTTGGTGTGGCTTTCTACTTCATGCCAGTGCTATCGATTGTGCTGTCTGACCTGCATCCGCATGAAATTTCGGCGGGCTCTGGTCTGGCGACCTTCCTGCGTACCTTGGGCGGCAGCTTTGCGGCATCGCTCACGACGTGGATCTGGCAGGAACGGGCAATTGAACACCATGCGCGGCTCACCGAGCATATCTCGGTCTACGACCCGGCTACGCAGCAAGCGGTGACCTCGCTCGGCCACGGCAGTTTGCAGCGCACTGCGGTCATGATCGAACAAATGGTGCAATCGCAAGCGCTAATGATGTCGACCATCGACTACTTCAACATGCTGGGCGTGCTGTTCCTGGCGCTGATTGCGGTCGTGTTCTTTGCCAAACCACCCTTTGCTCCCAAAGGTGGCGGCGCCAGTGCGGCAGCGGCGGGCGGGCATTGATATTTACTGTGTGCCAACAAAAAAGATCCTCTTGAGGGTCTTTTTTGTTTTGCGAGTATCAGGTTGGCGTGCATAAACCAGTGCCTGTAGCCCGGATGGAGCGCTAGCGGGAATTCGGGGGCAACGTATCAACGGATAACCGGCATTTGATTTTGACAATATCGCGCCCCGGCTTGCTGCGCGAATCCAGGCAACGATGCAAACTGTTGGCGTTGCAGCCCAGCAGCAAAGCCGTCTCCGTCATATCCCTTCTCCGTAACTCCACTTCTAACCTCCTCCCAAACCGGGTACTGTCATACCTTGTATCCACGACCAGGTCTTTACCGACTCACCGCCCATGCAAATCCGCCCTGTCCAACCGTCTGACGCCCAAGCCATCTGCGATATCTACAACTATTACGTCGTCAATACCGCCATCAGCTTCGAGCAACACCCGGTTGCCGCGGCCGATATGCAAAAACGCATTAACGATGTAATCGCACACTATCCATGGCTGGTGGCTGAAACCGAGTCTGGCGTGGTGGGTTACGCCTATGGCACGGTCTGGCGCGGTCGCCCGGCGTATCGTCACACGGTGGAAAGCACCATTTATCTGCGTGCCGATTCGCTTAAAGGCGGGATTGGTACGCCGCTATATACCGCGCTGCTGGATGAACTGCGCGCGCGCCAGTTTCATGCTGTCATTGGTTGCATTGCATTGCCCAATCCGGCCAGCGTGGCGTTTCATGAGCGTTGCGGATTTCGCAAAGTGGCGCACTTTAACGAAGTCGGCCGCAAATTTGAACAATGGCTGGATGCCGGTTTCTGGCAGGTATTGCTGTAATTCCGCCAAACCCCAAGCCAGTGCCACGTGGTAACCCGATGCCTTATCTCATCATCAAATATCTGGTCACCGCCGCAGTGGTGGTGGCCGTGTCCGAAATAGCCAAACGCAGCGACAAGCTGGGAGCGCTCATCGCATCCCTGCCGCTGGTCACGCTGCTGACCTTGTGCTGGCTGTATTTCGAAAGGCAACCTGCCAGCAAGATTGCCAATCATGCCTGGTATACCTTCTGGTACGTGTTGCCGACGCTGCCGATGTTCTTGCTGTTTCCGTGGCTATTTGCCCGGTTTGGCTTCTGGCCAGCCATGGCTGGCAGCGCTGTCTTCACGATTGTTTGCTTTGGCTTGTTTGCGCTGGTCATGCGCCGCTTTGGCGTAGCCTTGATCTGAGCTGGCGCCTCACTCCCGCCATTTGCGCCAGGCGTACCAACCGGCAGTACCGGTCACCGTTGCCACTACGCCCACCACAATCCAGAAGCCGTTGGCATGCTGGGCAAACGGGATGCCGCCCACGTTCATCCCCAGCAGACCGGCGATGATATTGAAGGGCAATGCCAGCACGGTCACGATAGTCAGCACGAACAAGCTGCGGTTATCTTGCTCGTTGATATGTGCGGCAATTTCTTCCTGCAAGAGTTTGATCCGCTCGTGCAGTGCGGCCAGATCGGTCAGCACAGCGGCGAACTCTTCGGTGGATTGGCGCAACTCGTTGACATCGGCCTCGGCAATCCACTTGGGCGGCCGACTCAGCAAGCGAAACAGTGCGGCGGGTTCAGGTGCCAGCAAACGTTGCAGGCGGACCAGCACACGTCGCAAGCTGCCCAAGTTGACCCGACGGCGCTCCAGTCGATCTGCCAGCAAGCGGTCTTCAATGCGATCAACCTCCTGCGCCGAATCGCGCACGATCTGCTCCAGCACACTGGCCTGCAAACTCAGCAAACGCACCAGCAAATCCACCGGTGAGCGCAAATTGACGCCACCGCGCACCGCCTCGCGCAAGCGGTCGATTGAGCGCAGCGGCTTGGTGCGGGCGCTGATAACCATGCGGCAATCCAGACACAGCCACAGGGTGGATATCTCGGCGGCGTCAAACGAAAACTCAAACAACACATCATTGAGCACCGCCAATAACGACTCCCCTTCCAGCTCAACCCGCGAAGAACGACTGGCCATGCTTAACGATTGATGAAAGGCTTCGGGCAGCGGCAGATGCTCATCCATCCAGCGCGCGGTGGCGGCCTGCGCTATGTTGAAATGCAGCCAGATGAACTGCTCTGGGGGTGCCGGTTGCGCCAGCCAGTCTTTGGCGGCATCCGAGGTCAGCGTGCTGACACCGGCCGGACTGAACAAAAAACCGCACACCAGGCCGCTAGCGTCCGCGCCGTAACCGCCGAAATGACCTATCTCCACACACCCGCTCCCCTTGGATAGCGCAACAATGCACGTTGCATAAACTGCCTACGCTAGCTGGTCTTCATGACAGTCTTGTTGCAAGGTCATTACCGTACTGCAGGGCCATTGCCGTTGTCATGGAGCGAGCCCATAATTTGCCCCGGCACCATTTGCATTCAAACAGCCATTTACACAACAAATAGCAAAACAAGGCTGACCGACGCGCATGGACTACACATGCACAACACGCGGCAGCCGGTGGGACGGAGGAGTCATGTTCGAGCATATTCTTGCCTGGCACGGCCTTGGCTGGCTGGTCTGGGCCATCTGGTGGATCTTTTTTGCTGGCGGCATCAAGCAAGGGCAAACCCCGCAACATGCCTGGGCGCGGCTGGTGCAAGTGCTGCTGATTTTTGGTGGCTTTGTGCTGCTCAATCAATACGACCCCAGCAACAGCACGCTGGAGCAGGTGTTATCGCTGCTGCTGCTGGTTGTGGGGCTGGCGGGCATGTACCGGGCCCGGCGCATGCTGGGGGCCGCATGGACCGCGCCCGCTGGCCTGCCTGATCCGCAGCCGCTGATTACCTGCGGGCTGTACCGGCGCATCCGTCATCCTTTCTACAGTTTCTTTGTTGTGGCCTTTGCTGGCACGGCCCTGGCACATGGCTGGCAAGCGCTGTGGATAGTGGTGCCGGTGCTGGTGGCCTTCATGTGGAAAGCCCGGCATGAGGATGCTGCACTCAGGCAGATTTTTGGCAGCACGTGGTCTGATTACAGCAATCACACGGCGCGCATGTTGCCAGGCATCTGGTAATCGCCCTGAGCACGGTCAGCGCAATGCCTGCTCGCGCGTTTGAATGACATCTATCGGTCAGAACCATCTGGGCCATCTGGAGAAACTACGCATGAGCAGCCGTCGAGACTTTTTGCTGAAAACCCTGCCCGCCGCTGGCGTCGCGGTCATGCTGGCGCGCCACGCCCATGCGCAGGACCCATTGCTGGCAGAAACAGACCCGGAAGCGATCAAGCTGGCGTATGTGGCCGATGCCACGACGGTCGACAAAGCCAAAAACCCGAGCTGGGCCAGCGGGCAGCGCTGCGATACCTGTGAACTCTATAACTCGCCGGATGGTGGCCCGACCGGCTCCTGCAGCTTGATCAAAGGCAAGCTGGTGCAAGGTGGCGGCTGGTGTAACCAGTATGTAATGTAGTCACGCCACCGCGTCGGCCCTGGTGAGTCGGGACGGACGCCAATAAATAAAAAAGCAGCCAACAGGCTGCTTTTTTTCGCACATCGCCACTCAGGATCAGAGCTGATACTGCGCGGTTTCTTTTTCCATTTCTTCAGCCAGACGCCCCAGGTTACGGGCGGCTTCACTGGTGTTACCAGCGATGGCACTGTTTTCGTCGGTCATCTGGGCAATGCGTTCGACTTGTTGCGCAATGTTGGAACTGGCCTGCGATTGCTCGCGCAAGGCAGCGGAGATATCCGACACCATATCTACCGTGCGGCCAGCGTGTTCGCCAATTTGCTCGATCACCGTCCGCGCCTCACCTGCTTGCGCCACGCCCGAATGCACCAGTTCGACCGCCTCATTCATGCCGGCGACCGTGCGTTGGGCGCTTTCTCCGACCGATTCAATTATCTTGCTGATTTCCGCAGTGGATTGGGCTGTACGTTCTGCCAGTTTGCGTACTTCATCGGCCACCACCGCAAAGCCCCGGCCGGTTTCGCCAGCACGTGCGGCTTCAATGGCAGCGTTCAGCGCCAGCAAATTGGTTTGATCTGCCACGTCGCGAATCACCCGGACCACAGAGGAAATCTGCTGGGTTTGTTGTTCTAGCTGGGTCAGCCGTTCTGCGGCCACGCCCACACCTTCGGCAATGCGGTTGATCTCGTCCGCAGTGCGGCCAATGATGGTGCGACCGGTTTTGACCAGCTTGCCCGATTCGTCGGCCAGATGCTGTGCCTCGCCCGCCCGATCAGAAACATGGGTGATGCTGACCGTCATTTCTTCAATCGAAGCTGCCATGCTGGCGGTCGCTTCGCTTTGCGCTGCTGCGGCTTTGGCTACCTGCTCGCTGGCGTCCGACAACTGCGTGGCGGAACCCGCCACACTGGTGCTGGCGCCGCGCAATTGCTTGAGGCTGTTCTGCACTTTGTCTTGCAGCTTGTTGAATGCGCGAATGGTGACGCCCACTTCATCACGGCCAGATCCGTTAACCCGGTTACGGAAATCCAGGCGGCTTTCCACGGCTTCAATGCCATTGCGCATGGCGGCCAGTGGTGTAGTTACGGAACGGTAAATCAGCACGCTGAATATGACCGCGCCCACCAACACAAGAACACCCAGACCAATCAGCAAATATAAAGCGGAGCTGTAAGTGGCCTGGGCCGCATCTCGCGCCTTGTTACCCAGGTCATTGTTATATTTGGCATGCGCGGCAAAAGCGTCGGTTACTTTCAATTGATCGTTATACGAAGACATCATCAGCGCAATACCCTGCTCAGGCGTACTGCCACTGGAAGCATCCAGCATGTTTTTCTGGAGGACCAGATAGGCGTTATAGGCAGCGATATCCGCATCCAGTAACGTTTTATCCTGGTCGTCGGAAATCAGCGATTTATAGCTTTCCAGTTCTTCTTTGATCTGTTGATCCTGTCCGGCAATTTTCTGCGCAAGGCTGGTTTTTTCTTCAGCGGTTTTGACTACCAAGTGGCGAAATAGCGAAACCCGCATCCGCTGATAATTTTCAGACGCGTTTTTAATTGCCAGAATACTGGGCACCACATCTTTATTCAGCTGGACAACGCGGTCGTCCATTTTCCCCAGCTGCCAGATACCCACGGCCAGAATGAACACCAGACCCGCAATGAAAAAACCGATGAGAAGAAGAAGACGCTTTCCGATGGACATGGCAGTGTATTACCCGGTGAGTTAAAACATGGGCGGGTTCAATTCCGCCTCAGTAATATTCCATCATCATAACCGCAAAGCAAATATGGTTAATCAATTAACCCAGCATCGAACTCAATGTCTCAACTGGAATAATCTTCATATCGGCAAGGACTTACGCTTCTTTAGGACATCAGCTTTTATCTGACAAACGGTATTTTTCACGAAAAAAAAGCATGAAGCGAATGCTTGCATGCTTTTTTTTGATTAGCTTTCAAATAACGAAAACAATTAAAAAATTAATTAGACCGATCAATTATTGAAGAGATCAATTCTTGAACATGTCGATTACTTTTTGTTTATCGGAAATCTCATCCGCCGTTGGCGCACTGGCCGCAGGCTGGTCTGGATCAGCCGCGTCGCCCGCGCCCAGATCGATCCCGGGCACAAAACCATTGCCCGGCGTCATGTTGTCAAAATAAAGCTCGCCATCAATGGTCAGCAGATTATCCGGCTGTGTCATTTGATATTGCGGCACGCCTTGCAGCGCTTTACCCATGAACGAGACCCACAATGGCAAGGCCAGTTGCGCGCCAAATTCACGGCTACCCAGGCTCTTGGGCTGGTCGTACCCCAGCCACGTGACGGCTACCAGCGTGTGTTGATAACCAGCAAACCAGCCATCTACCGCATCGTTGGTGGTACCGGTTTTGCCAGCAAGGTCACTCCGCCCCAGTACATTGGAGCCCGCGCCGGTGCCGCGTTGCGCCACGGTTTGCAGCAGGCTATCCATGACATACGCGTTACGGGCATCAATCACCCGCGGTGCGTCTTTACTGGCCACCACTGGCTTGGCTTTGGACAGCACATTGCCACGGGCGTCACGCACTTCGGAAATCAGCCACGGATTAACCCGGAAGCCGCCATTGGCAAACACCGCATAACCATTGGCCAGTTGCAGCGGCGTGACCGCACCGGCACCCAAGGCCATCGGCAGATAAGCCGGGTTTTTGGCCGCATCAAAACCAAAGCGCGTGATGTATTGCTGGGCGTAAACCGGACCAATGAAATTGAGCGTACGCACTGCCACCAGATTCTTGGATTTCTGCAAACCGCGACGCAACGTAATCGGGCCTTCCGGTTGGTCATCATCCTTGGGCGACCAGGCTTCCTGATCCGGCGTGGCCGGTGGCAAGGTGAACGAGGCGTCGTTGACCAGCGTGGCCGGGCCGACGCCCTTCTCCAGCGCCGCCGAATAAATGAACGGCTTGAAGGTGGAACCTGGTTGGCGCCACGCCTGCGTGACATGGTTGAACTTGCTGCCATCGGCCTCAAAGCCGCCAACGAGTGCCTTGATCGCGCCGTTGTCCGGCGCCAGCGCAATCAATGCGCCTTCGACTTGCGGCATTTGCGAAATCTGCCAATTACCCTTGGCATCCTGGGTAATGCGGATAACCGAACCGGCGCGAATCGGATTCTTGGCGCTTGCCTTGAGCGAGTTGGCGGCAAACTTCAAGCCATCGCCAGTAATCGTTACGCGTTCGCCGTCGGAGGGCACCGCCACGACTTCCTTGGCATTGGCGCTGATCACAACCGCAGCCAGCAGTTCATCGTTGTCCGGATGCTGATTGAGTGTGTCGTCAATGGCGTCTTGCTGGGCATCGGCATCGAGCGGCAGCTCCATTGTGCCTTCCGGGCCGCGATAGCCGTGGCGACGGTCGTAATCCATCACCCCGCTACGCACCGCTTTGTAGGCAGCGGTCTGATCGACCGAGTTCACCGTGGTGGTGACGCTAAAGCCCTTGGTATAAGCATCTTCCTTGTACTGGCCGTACAGGGTCTGGCGCACCATTTCGGCGATGTATTCGCCATGTACCGCAAACTGGCCGCCACTTTCCACCACGTGAATTGGCGCTTTGACCGCCTCGTCATACTGGTCTTTGGTGATGTACTGCAGTTCGTACATGCGCTTGAGGATGTATTCCTGGCGAATCTTGGCGCGCTTGGGGTTCACCACCGGGTTATAAGCGGACGGTGCCTTGGGCAGACCGGCCAGCATGGCGGCTTCAGGCAGCGAGATGTCCTTGAGGTCTTTGCCAAAATACACGCGCGCGGCACTGGCAAAGCCGTATGCACGTTGACCCAGGAAAATCTGGTTCATGTACAACTCAAGAATCTGGTCTTTGCTCAGCGCAGCTTCGATCTTGTACGCCAGCAGCATTTCGTAAATCTTGCGCGAGTAAGTTTTATCGCGGGAGAGGAAGAAATTACGGGCCACCTGCATGGTGATGGTACTGGCGCCCTGCGCCGCGCCACCGTGCATGACGTCGGCCACACCGGCACGGGCAATACCCATGAAGTCCACGCCACCATGTTGGTAAAAGCGGTAGTCCTCAATGGCCAGCACGGCCTTTTTCATGACATCGGGAATGTCCTGAAACTTGACCAGGCTACGGCGTTCTTCACCGAACTCACCAATCAGTACGTGATCTTCGGTGTAAACCCGCAACGGCACTTTAGGCTGGAAGTTGGTCAGCGCATCCAGATCGGGCAATTTAGGGCCCATCAATAGCACGACGTAGGCGACCCCAAGCACGGCCAGTACAGCCAGTGCGGCCAGCAGGCCCAGCAAAAACAGCAAAATACTGCCGCGCGCCGCACGCAGCGGGTTTTTCTTGTTCTGAACGGAAACCATGGGTTGATCCGGTAGGCCTTTTACAAGCGAAGGCCCAGATGATACCGGGGACGGGTCTCAGTTGTAATGCCAGGGTGATGTCTGACACTTGGCGAGTGCTGCACTCGGCAGCAAAACCCTGATTTTTAATCGACCGGGCATGTGCGCCAAGCGCGGCCACAGTCGCGCCGCACTTGGGAAGCGTTGGTCAGAAGTATTTGGGCGGTATTTGACGTATTGGGTTTGTGCTTAATGCCAAAGCGGCCCGTCCGCCAGCAAAGGCAGTAAATCGGCATCAAGCGGATCAGAGAACGGACGCTCTACATCCGGCAAGCGTGAGCGCGGATTGTCGATCCAGTCTTTTTCAGCATACAACCCCGCCATGCCACCAAGTACGGAGGCGGCAACCAGCAAATTCACGGAACGCGAAGGAACGAACATGATGCTCTCCTCTTCGGATCAGCTCACCCGGAGCAAACCTTCATGATCCGCGTGCTGCGTTCGCCACAGGATCAGTCTTGCTCTGGTGCTGCTGTCAGCATGGACCGGACAATTTATGCTGTCATCATGAGCGGATTGGCGGCAGGCGCGCGGCATAATCGCCCGCCAGCAAACAAAAACAGGCTCCCATCGGGGAGCCTGTTTATTGAAGTGGAGCTACATAACCGGAAAACCCGGCGCACCGTAACTTAAGCGGCTTGTGCCAGCGCGGCTGCGGCATCACGCAGTGCGGTGCGCACGCCCTCTTCTACTACCGGGTGGTAAAACGGCATATCCAGCATCTGCGCAATCGTCATGTCTTGCTGTACGGCCCAGCTCAGCAAGTGGGCGATGTTTTCGGCACGCGGGCCGATCCACTCTGCGCCGAGGAACTTGCCGCTGACTTTATCGGCATAAACGTGCATCAGGCCCCGGTTCTTGAGCATGACACGGCTGCGGCCCTGATCTTCAAAGCTGACCTCACCGGTCACAAACGTACCGGGCTGCAGATCCGCAAAGCGTTTGCCAACAATGGCGATTTGCGGGTCCGAGAACACCACCGCAATCATGGCCCGGCGCAAACCGGCTTGCACCACCGGGTAAGTCGCCGCGTTGGTACCCGCAGTTTTGCCTTGGTCCGCCGCTTCATGCAGCAGCGGCAGGAAGTTGTTGGCATCTCCGGCGATAAAGATGGGCGACTGGCCACATTGCAACGTGTCGGCGTCAAACTTGGGGATGCCGCGTTCATCCAGTTCCAGACCGATGCTTTCCAGGCCCATATTACGTACATTTGGCGTGCGACCGGTTGCGGCCAGTACGTACTCAAAGCGCTCGGTTACCACCTCTCCCTGCAAGTTACGGAAGGTGATGACGGCCTCGTCGCCATCGCGCGCCATGCTGATGATTTCGGCATCCGGATCAAAATAGAACTCCTGTTTGAACGCAGCCTTGGCGTAATCGCGAATCTGCGGGTCGCTCAGCGGGCCGACCCCGCCGCGCAAACCAAACAGGCGAACCTTCACGCCAAGACGCGACAGTGCCTGGCCCAGTTCCAGACCGATTACGCCGGGGCCGAATACCGCCACGCTTTGCGGCAATGTGTCCCAGTTGAAAACGTCATCGTTCACTACCAGCCGGTCACCAAACACTTTGAACGGTTCCGGAATCGCCGGGCTGGAACCCGTCGCGATAACCACGCGGGAGGCTTTGACCAAAACTTGCTCGCCGCCATCAAAGCCGACTTGTAGTGTGGTGTTATCCACAAAGCGGGCGAAACCGGCGAGTTTGTCTTCCGCCGGGATGCCATCGACGCTGTTGACCACAAAGCCGACAAAGCGATCACGTTCGCGTTTTACGCGGTCCATCACTTCACGCCCATCAATGCGGATTTCGCCATCCACGTGCACGCCAAATGGTGCGGTGTGGCGCAATTCGTGTGCGGCCTCGGCAGCGGCGATCAGCAGTTTAGAGGGCATGCAGCCCACGCGGGCACAGGTTGTGCCATAAGGGCCACCTTCGATCATGATCACTTGCTTGCCATTGGCTTTGGCTGCGCGGTAAGCCGCCAGGCCAGCAGTGCCTGCGCCAATAACTGCAACATCGGTGGTGATGGTTTTGAGTGTGGTCATGAATAGCCCCTTTTTATGATTAGTCTGGATCAATCAACGGACCTGAATACACCGCTTTTGCTGCTTGAACGCTGCGATGCATTCAGGTCCGCAAACTGCGAACCGGGCGGACTTTCATCCGCCCTTTTTAGAACTAACGAAATCACTAACAAAACCCAGCGAAGCGGTGCAGGCAAGGCGCGCGAAACGCAGACAGTACAATTAGTACGGCAAGTGAGGGCGACGCAGCCTGCAGGGTTTTGTTTGCGATTTCTTATTTGCCAACGAACTTGGCTACTTCTTCCGCACCGCCAATCAGCTTGCCGTTCACAAATACTTGCGGGGCAGTCATCTTACCGGACAGTGCGCCCAGTACCTTGCCGCGCACTTTGTTGTCCAGCGGCACTTCAATGAAGTCGTAACCGGCTTCAGTCAATTGACGCTTGGCAGTGGCGCAGAACGAGCAACCGACCTTGCTGAACACCACAACCTGGTCTGGCTTCTTGGCGCTTGGGGCGACAAAGTCGAGCATGGTGTCGGCATCGGACACTTCAAACGGATCGCCTTCTTTCTCTGGCTCGATAAACATCTTTTGCACCACGCCGTCTTTCACCAGCATGGAGTAGCGCCAGCTGCGCTTGCCAAAGCCAAGGTCGGATTTGTCGACCAGTTGGCCCATGCCTTCGGTGAATTCACCGTTGCCGTCTGGCACCATAACGATGTTGCCGGCTTCCTGATCAGCGGCCCATTCGTTCATCACGAAGGTGTCGTTCACCGAAACACACAGCACGCTATCGACGCCGTGTTTCTTCAGAACCGGAGTCAGTTCGTTGTAGCGCGGCAGGTGGCTGGACGAACACGTTGGGGTAAATGCGCCTGGCAGCGAGAACACGACAACCGTTTTGCCCGCAAACAGATCGTCAGTGGTGACGTTCTTCCAGGCATTGTTTTCACGGACGCGGAAAGTGACGTTGGGGACGCGTTGGCCTTCACGGTTTTGCATGGTTCAAACTCCTTTGGGGGGTTATTGGCTGGGTGTTGCTTGATGCGATGAACGAAGTATGCCGACGTCCAAACGATTGATCCAATTTATTGTTACAAACAAATCAATAGATTATTTATATCAATCGAAATTGCGTCGTCAACAGAGCGAAACTATTTAGAACCCATAGAAAGACAGTGGCAGACTGTCAAAAGTGCCTGCACAAACAACACGGAAAGGTGTGAATACTCGCTTGAATACACGGCAACTTGCAGCCCATTCATGTGCCCACCGCCGTCACGGCGGTAAACACTGCGCGAGGTTTAACGACTGGCCACCATGCGTGCGGGGTAGCGGGTTTCTAGCGACTTGAGCCAGATCGCCAATTCGTTCAGCACTTCGCTGCGGGCGGGTTCAGCTTCATTGAATAGTTCGTGATAGAGCCCGGGAAACTCATGCAGCGTGACCAGGCTGGGCGGTGCGGCGGCGGCGAAGTCCCGGCTGCCAGAGGGGTCGACTAGTTCATCTTCGCCAGCCACTAGCAACAAAGTCGGTATTTGCAAACAGGCCGCTTTAGCCAGCACCTCTCTGCCACCACGCATCAAGAAGTACGCCAGGCGTGGAGTCATGCGGCCATGGCGCAACGGGTCAGCCAGAAAAGTCGGGGTGACTTGCGGATCGTGCGAAAGCTTGTGATTGGGCAAACGCTGCCACAGTGGAACGTCCGGCACCGTCAGCGCCAGCACATGGGCCAGCAGTTGTACCGAGGGGGAAATCCAGGTGCGTAAGGCGGGCGAACTTAGCACCAGCGCTCGTGGCTGCACCCAGCCGGTGGTGACCGCCGCTGCCGCCACCAGTCCGCCCATGCTGTGCCCCAGCAAGATGGGCGAATAGCCTAGTTCGGACTGGTAATCGTGAAACTGGGTGCGTAGATCATCCAGCAACATATTGTTGTCGGTAATCGAGCCACGCGGGCCCGGGCTGTGGCCGTGGCCGTAGTGGTCGTAGCCGCGCACCGAGTAGCCGCGCTGGTTAAACCAGTCGGCCATATGCTGGTAGCGCCCCATATGCTCGCCCAGACCATGCACGATCAGTACCGCACGCTGGGCGCGCGGCAACGGGAAGTCTTGCAAATGCAGACTCACCGGCGTTGGGCGGGGCGGGACCGGCGCGCGCATGGCGTTAGCCTTTCACCGACAACACAATTGCCGGGCTAAGCAGAAAAAACACGATGGCCAGTTTGTACAGCACAATGCCGCCGAAATTGATCTGGTTGTATTGCGCCTGAGTCAAGCCAAAAAGCCGGGCGCACCACGGGCCCAGCGTCGCCCTTGTTAGCAGCGCCAGGACAAACCAGGTCAGCAACAGCAGATAGTTGACCAATGCTGTCCACAGCAGCAGATCACGCCAGGCCATGGCTGCCATACACACCTCGTAGCAGGTTGATTCAACTTATAAAACTAGCACAGGCGACAAGGCGTCGCGCAAAACAAAACCCCGGCACCAAGGCCGGGGTTTTGTTTTCACGTTGAAGCAGAAGCTGCTTCAAGCCGTGTCATGGAGCTATCAGTGCGCGCTCTCACCAACGGTGCCGTCATCCAGCGCCTTGATCTGTGCATCTTCTTCTTCATGCACCGAGGCATTGTGGTCAGCGGCCAGCATCATGTACATCGCTGGCACCACGTACAAGGTGAACAGCGTACCGATCGAGATACCGGTGGCAATCACCAGACCCATGTTGTAGCGGCCCAATGCACCAGCGCCAGAAGATGTAATCAGCGGCATCACACCCAGCACCATGGCGGCGGTGGTCATCAGAATCGGCCGCAGACGAATACCGGCGGCGTCTTCAATGGCTTTACGCTTGCTGTGACCCAGTTTTTGCTGCTGGTTGGCGAACTCAACAATCAAAATACCGTGCTTGGAAATCAGGCCGATCAGCGTCACTAGACCCACTTCCGAGTAGATATTCAGACTGGCGCCACCCAGACCCAGCGAAACAAAGATCATCGCACCGCAAATCGACATCGGCACCGACACCATCACGATCAGCGGATCGCGGAAGCTTTCAAACTGCGCCGCGAGCGCCAGGAAAATGATGATCAGCGCGAACACGAAGGTCACGATCAGCGCACTGCTTTCCTGCACAAACTGACGAGACTGGCCACCGTAATCAATGGTGTAACCCTGCGGCAGCGTGTCTTTGGCAATGCCTTGCAGCGTGCTGATCACCTGACCCACCGTAACGCCCGGGAAAGGCACGCCAGAGATAGTCGCCGAGTTCATTTGCTGGAAGTGATTCAATTGTTGCGGAATCACCGTGGTCTTGACCTTGGCCACCGTCGACAGTGGGATGGTATCGCCCGTGCCCGTGGTGATGTGGTAGTCCAGCAATTGGTTCGGATTCAGACGATCTTCACGGCCGACCTGCGGAATCACCTTGTACGAACGACCCGCCAGGCTGAAGTAGTTCACATAGCCACCGCCCAATGCGGCACCCAGCGAATCGCCCAGATCTTTCATCGAGAGACCCAGTTGCGAGGCCTTGTCACGATCAAAGGTGATTTGGGTTTGTGGCTTGTCGTACTTCAGGTCGACGTCCATGTAGATGAACACGCCGCTGGCTCGCGCCTTGGCCATCATGTCCTGAGCGACTTCGTTCAGTTGCTGGTAGTCGTTCGTGGTGTTGATCACGAACTGCACCGGCAGACCACCACCGCCGCCCGGCAACGGCGGCGGCTGGAAGGCCGCAGCTTGCGTACCGGCGATTTCACCCAGCTTTTGCTGAACCTGCGGCTGAATCTTGTCGGCAGTGGTTTTGCGCTCATCCCAAGGCTTGAGCACCATACCGCCAATGCTCGAGTTCAGGCCCGACACACCGGTCAACTGGAACACATGATCGGTTTCCGGGAAGGTCTTGAAGATGTTGAAGACCTGACGGGCATCGATCTCGCTTTGCTTGAGCGAAGCGTTCGGCGCACCGGTACTCATGGTAATGACAATACCCTGATCTTCTTGCGGTGCCAGTTCGCTCTTGGAGGTGATGAACAGGAAGTAAATGCTCACCAGAATGATCAGCGCAAACACGCCCACCACCGGCAGGTAATTCAGCGAACCACTTAACGAGCGCTCATAGCGGCCACGCAATTTATCAAACTGCTTGTCCAGCCACTTCGCCAGTTTTTCCGGATGTTCCGGGTCCGGCGAACGCAGGAACTTGGCGGTCATCATCGGCGACAAGGTCAGCGCGATAATCGCGGATACGCCCACGGCACCGGCCAGGGTAAAGGCGAACTCGGTAAACAGCGAACCGGTCAGGCCACCCATAAAGCCGATTGGTACATACACCGCAATCAGCACCACCGAGATGGCAATAATCGGGCCAGCCAGTTCGCGCGCACCACGAATGGCCGCCTGGAACGGTGTCAAGCCTTCCTCGATATGGCGGTGGACGTTTTCCACCACAATAATCGCGTCATCCACCACCAGACCAATCGCCAGCACCAGCGCCAGCAAGGTCAGCAAGTTGATGGTATAGCCCAGCGCCAGCATGATCATGAACGCGCCGATCAGCGACAGCGGCATCGCGATCACCGGGATGATCACCGAGCGGAACGACCCCAGGAACAAGAAGATCACCACGGTCACGATCAACAGCGCTTCACCCAGCGTCCAGATCACTTCGTGAATGGCGCTGTTCACATACTTGGTCGCGTCATAAACGATGGTGCCCTGCAGCCCTTCCGGCAATTGCGCCTGGACTTCCGGCATGGTCTTGCGCACGTTGTCGATCACGGTCAGCAAGTTGGCGTTAGGCGCCACCTTGATACCGACATACACCGCTTGCACGCCGTCAAAGCCCACTTGCGTGTTGTAGTCTTCCGAACCCAGCGAGACATTCGCGACGTCTGACAACCGCACAATCGCACCGGCTTTTTGCTTGACGATCAGGTTGTTGAATTCATCAGCCGAATGCAGCCCGGTATCCGCCGTCAAGTTGACCGTCACCATGTTGCCGTCAGTACGACCGACCGCCGAGATGAAGTTATTCGCTTGCAAGGCGGCCGACACATCCGCAGCCGTCACGCCATAGGCGGCCAGCTTTTTCGGATCCATCCACACGCGCATGGCAAAACGGCGCTCACCCAGGATTTCCGCCTGTTGCACCCCATCCACGGCTTGCAGTTTTGGCTGCACCACACGGATCAGGTAGTCGGTAATCTTGTTGGGCGGCAAAGCCTTGCTGTAAAAGCCGATATACATCGAGTCAATGGTGTCACCCACCGAGATCGAGATCACCGGCTGTTGCGAGCCTTGCGGCAACTGGTTCAGCACCGCATTCACCTTGGAGGTGATTTCGGTAAGCGCCTTGTTGCCGTCGTAGTTCAGCCGCAGGTTGGCCGTAATGGCCGAGCTACCCTGCGTGCTGGTCGAGGTCATGTAATCAATGCCCTCGGCCTGGGCGATGGAGTTTTCCAGCGGTGTCGTAATAAAGCCCGCCACCAGTTCCGGGTCAGCCCCGGTGTAGGTGGTGGAAACATTAATAACCGCGTTTTCCGTCTTGGGATACTGCCGAATCGGCAGCAAATCCAGCGAACGCAAACCCAGCACCAGAATCAGCAGGGAGAGCGTGGTCGCCAGCACGGGCCGGCGTATGAAAATATCGGTAAAGCGCATCTGGCTAACCTCTGTGTATCCGCTTGCCGCCGGGGCAAGCAGAGTGCCTTTCTAGCCCTGGAACGACGCGCATTGTGGGCTCGCCATTCCAGGTCGTACTTATCGTCTGACTAGTCTGATCGACCGTTTACCGCAGGCAACGCATCAGTCTTCGTTGCCAACCAGCGGGTTCGGGTTATCCGACGGCTGTTGCTTGTTGTTGATGATCACGGTGCTGCCGTTCTTCAACTTGTGCTGGCCGCTGGTAACCACGTAGTCACCTTCTTTCAGACCGGACGTGATCGCTACCTGGTCGCCGCGGGTCTGGCCAGCGTTAACAAAGGTTTGCTTCACGGTCAGCTCAGGATTGCCCTTGGCATCTTTGCCTGTTTCCGAAATCAGATACACCACTTCGCCGTACGGATTGAAGCTGACTGCGGTTTGCGGCAGCGTCAGATACTTGATCGGCTCTTGGGTGGATACCTGCACGGTGGCAAACATGCCTGCCAGCAAATCACCCTTGGGGTTGCTGACCGAGGCTTCGACCTGAATGTTGCGGGTGGACGGGTCCACCTTGGCATCAATGGCAGTGATCTTGCCGGTGTAAGCCGCCTTCGGATTGGCATCGCTCTTGACTGCAATGGCCTGGCCAATCTTCAGTTGGGTCAGCGCTTGTTGCGGCACCAGGAAGTCAACCAGGATCGGATCAACCGTTTGCAACGTTGCCAGCTTGTCGCCCGGATTGATGTACTGACCCGGATTAACCGTGCTGATACCGACCTTGCCAGCGAATGGCGCGCGGATCACTTTCTTGGCGATCACGGCTTGTTGCTGAGCGACCAGCGCATTCTTGCTGTTCAGGTCGGCCTGATCGGAATCCACCACGGCTTGCGCCACGGCTTGAACATCCAGCTGGGCTTTGTCGCGCTTGAGGGTGGTTGCCGACAGATCAGCCGCAGCCTGCAGCGACTTGAGCTGCGCCACTTCAGTATCGTCATTGAGCTTGACCAGCGGCTGGCCAGCTTTCACAAAGGCGCCCGATTGCAGCAGTACGTCGCGCACCTGGCCAGCGACTTCGCTGGACAGATCCACGCCACGCACAGCACGCAAAGTACCCACTGCCGACAGCGTAGGCTGCCACGGCTGGGTGCTGATATGGGTAGCGGTTACGGTGACTGGCGGCGCTTTGTTACCGCTCAGGTACTTCTTGATCATGATGCCCTTGAAGACCTGGAAGCCGAAAATGCCCCCAAAAATCACCCCAACAGCAATCAGCATGATAATCATGCGCTTGGCCATACAAACTCTCCCCGAAGGCTTGGGTACTGCGATTACGGATTCTTCAAATGCCGGACCCGGACAGTTGTGCTGATCGGGTCCATTGGCAGTCAGAACGGATTTGTGGCTCGCTCAGTCAAACAAAATCCGCGTTTTGTGTTCTGGTGTTGCGGTACTGCAGTTGTGTTTTCAGCCGCCCGCAGCCGCTGGCGCGCTGGCCGCCGCAGTAGCTTCTTTCGTGACTCCGCCACCAATCGACTGGAACAGTGCAGCAGTGTCATTCAAACGCGAGGCATTGGCTTGCCACAGGTTCAGCTGGGTTTGTTGATATTGCAGTTGCGAGATCAACAACGAAGCAAACGAGGTGGCACCCAGTTTGAAGCGCGCCTGGGTGAAATCGAGCGAACGCTTGGCGGCATTGGCCGCATCAACCCGTGCCTGCAACGCCAATGCGTCCTGATCCAGCGCCTGCAAGCTGTCCGACACGTTCTTGAACGCGGTCAGCACCACTTGCTGGTATTGCGCCAGCGCGACATCCATCCCGGCTTCTGCTGCACGTTTCTGTGCCCGCAGTGAACCGCCATGGAACAACGGCTGTACCAGCCCTGCCCCGATGCTCCACAAGCCATCGTTACCAAAGCTCACGTTGTTCCAGTTTTGCGAGCTGATACCCAGCGAGCCGGTCAGTGTGATCTTCGGGTACAGATTGGCCGTAGCGACACCCACTTGGGCGGTAGCTGCATGGACCAAAGCTTCCGAAGCCTGGATGTCCGGACGCGAGCGCACCAGTTCTGACGGCAAACTCACCGGCAGATCAGTTGGCAGCTTCAGGTCTTCCAGTTTCAGCGGCGGCGTACCGTTATCCGGTGTGCGGCCAAGCAGCACTGCCAGTTGCGTGCGCGCTTGCGCGAGTGCCTTGTTCAGATCTGGCAGCGAAGCCTTGATCGTCGCTACCTGCGTTTCTTGCGTAGAAACATCGGCCTGCGAAACGGCACCCAGCTTGAATTGCTTTTGCAGAATGTCCAGCTGGTTCTGCTGCAACTTGATCAGTTCGGTGGTTACATCCACTTGCTTGCGCAACGAAGCTTCGGTGACCGCAGCGGTCACAATGTTGGCAGCGAGCGTCAAACGCGCAGCTTCCACTTGATATTGCTGATAACCCACTTGCGCGGAATACGCTTCGAGCTGGCGACGATTCCCGCCAAACAAGTCCAGCGTGTAAGACACATCTACCGAAGCGTTGTATAGGTTAAAAATCAGCGACTGATCGCCAGCCTGCGATGAACCGGCACTGATTTTGTTACGCGTAGCCCCCAGCGAGCCGTCAACTTGTGGGAAGACGGTTGTACCATACTGGGCATTATAGTTTTCCTGAGCCTGACGCAGCGTGCCTTGGGCAGCGGCCAGCGTCGGGCTATGCGCCAGACCCTCAGCCACCAGGCTATTGAGCGTGTCAGAACCAAACAACGTCCACCAGTCTGGCTGCAACTGGCCGTTTACAAAACGCTGCGAAGCGCCTTCAACGGTATCTGCGCTGACGGTCTGGCCAGGAATGGGCTGTTCTGTATAAGCTTTATTGGCCGGGGCATCCGGCGATTTGAAGTCAGGACCAACCGCACAACCGGCGATCAGTGCGACAAGGGGAACGATGAGAAATCGGCGAGGCACAACACGCATCTTTACTATCCCGAAATAGCGATCAGCTCAACCGCAGCCCTTCGATAAAGGCACTACGGTGAGGGAACAAAACCGGCAAAGCGGCTTTCGCCCGACCGACATTGTGACGACGAGCAACGAAACCTGCCCGTAACAGGACAGCATCATAAAGAAGCGCTAGCGACGCGTCTAGACTGTACCGTCCAGCAAATATATTTTTTTTAACTATTTTTTTATGAATCCCTCTTGCAAAGTCGCGAAATATCTGTGCAAGCAAGGTATCAGCGGGGGCCAGCCTGGCAGACCAGCGGTGGACCAACGGCCCGCCAATAGTGGATTAAACGCAACTGCTCAGGAAATCCCTTAGTGGTTTTGCGGGCAATTTCCGTAATGATTGGCGCAATATTTCAAACAATCGTTTGAATCGTTTCGTCTGCAATCAGCAAATTCCGGATAATTCCGGGGTTATAGCAAAAAAAATCGAGGACTTTGCAATGGCCGCCTACCCTCATCTGCTCAATCCGCTTGATCTGGGATTCGTCAAACTGCGCAACCGCGTGCTGATGGGCTCCATGCACACCGGACTGGAAGAACAACACGACAGTTTGTCTGCGCTGGCCGCTTTCTATGCCGAGCGCGCCGCCGGTGGTGTCGGCCTGATTGTGACCGGCGGTATCGCCCCCAATGCGGCGGGTCAGATTTACCCTGAAGCCGCCATGCTAAACGATGCCAGCGCCGTTGCGCGGCATCGCGAGGTCACCAAGGCTGTTCATGCGCAAGGCGGGCACATTTGCCTGCAGATTCTGCATGCCGGGCGCTACGGTTATCACACCGAAGCCGTCGCCCCCAGCGCCATTGCATCGCCAATCTCGCCGTATACCCCGCACGCCCTGACCGACGCCGAAATTCGCGCCACGATTGCTGACTTTGCCCACACCAGTGTGCTGGCCAAAGAAGCGGGCTACGACGGCGTGGAAATCATGGGTTCAGAAGGCTACCTGCTGAACCAGTTCTTGAGCCTGCACGCCAATCAGCGCGGCGATGACTGGGGCGGTTCGTTTGCCAACCGCATGCGTTTCCCGCTGGAAATCGTCAAAGCCGCACGTGCTGCGGTGGGTAGCGACTTCATCATTATCTTCCGGCTGTCGATGCTGGATCTGGTCAAAGACGGCGGCACACTGGCTGAAGCCATTGAACTCGCCCAAGCGATGGAAGCCGCTGGTGTCACCATGATTAACACCGGCATTGGCTGGCACGAAGCGCGCATCCCGACCATCGCCGCCACTGTGCCACGCTCCGCCTTCAGTTGGGTGACCGCGCAGATCAAACCACATGTGAACGTCCCGCTGATTGCCGTGAACCGCATCAACACGCCGGAAATCGGTGAATCAATCCTGGCAAGCAGTGCTGCGGACATGGTGTCGCTGGCACGTCCGCTGCTGGCCGACGCGGACTTTGTAAACAAAGCCGCCGCCAACAAAGCTGACGAAATCAATACCTGTATCGCCTGCAATCAGGCGTGTCTGGACCAGATTTTCCAGGGCAAACGCGCGAGCTGTCTGGTCAATCCGCGCGCCTGCCGCGAAACCGAATGGATCATCAAACCAACGCCCAAACGCCGTCGCGTCGCGGTTATCGGCGCCGGCCCGGCCGGGTTGTCCTGTGCCACCACCGCCGCCCAGCGTGGTCATGACGTCACCTTGTTTGAAGCCAGCGACGCCATTGGCGGGCAGTTCCGCATTGCCAGTCGCATTCCAGGCAAAGAAGAATTCAACGAAACCCTGCGCTACTACCAGAAGCTGATTGATCTGCATGGCGTGAAGGTCAAACTCAACCATCGCGCCAGCAGTGATGAACTGGCAGCGTTTGATGAAGTGGTGATCGCCACCGGCGTCAAACCCCGCGAGCCCGCCATCGTGGGCATCGACCACCCTAAAGCCGTGCGTTACCCAGACGTACTGCGCGGCAAGGTCACGGTAGGCCAGCGTGTAGCGATCATCGGCGCGGGCGGCATTGGCGTGGATACCGCCGTGTTTTTGTCTGAACAAAATGAGGCTACGCACGAAACCGCCATCGCCCAGTATCTGGCCGAATGGGGCATCGACCCGACGATCAGCGCGCCTGGCGGGCTGATTGCGCCGCATCCGCATGCCGCGCAACGGGAAATCTGGCTGCTGCAACGCCGCCCCGGCAAACCTGGCGCGGGGCCTGGCAAAACCACCGGCTGGATCCACCGACTCACGCTGCAGCATCGCAAGGTGAATCTGATTGGCAGCGCTGAATACGTGCGCATTGATGACGAAGGTTTGCATATCCGCATCAAGGATGAAGAGCAATGTCTGGCGGTCGATCATGTGGTGATCTGCGCCGGTCAGGAGCCGGTGCGTGACTTGTTTGATGAACTCACTGCCCGTGGCGTGAAAGCGCATTTGATCGGCGGCGCGCATGAAGCAGCGGAGATCGACGCCCGCCGGGCGATTGCCGATGGCATGAAGGTGGCGATGGGGATGTGAGTGCCGGAATTGCCGGGTCGCAAGGATGTGGCTTGGTGGCCATGGCAAATCCCGGCGGCTCGCTGATACGTTGCAACCCCGGATTCTCGCTAATGCTTCATCCGGGCTACGGTGCTGGCATTCCACAGCGCAAATCACGCCGACCGAGAGCCGGAGACCAAGCTTCGTAGGGTGCGCACTAGTGCGCACCAAAAGCCCCAATCTAAACAGCGCAGATCCCTTGTGCAGGTTAGTTGAACGCGTTCGCATGCCCCTGGCATGCAAACCCTACAACTGCAATTCGCCGCGCCGTTGCAAAAACGCTGCCACCACCTTACCCAATATTGACGCCCCCTCAATCCAGCGCGCAAAGTGCGCTCTCCACCCACCGCCACAGGAGCACAGCCATGCGTACATTTGACCTTGCCCTCCTCCTGTCGGCCACTGCCTGATCGGGCTTTTCTTTGCGGTTTCTGGTTTTTGCTTTGGTGTATTCGCCAGTACCAGCCATTTTTAGTCTTTGATCTCTGCCTTGTTCTGAGCCCAAGCGCATCCCGCATGACTTGCGTTCACCACAGCAGGCAATCAGGCGCCTCTGCTGCCCGCATCCGCGTGGCCGACATTCTGCTTTAGCACTCTCAAAGCACATTCAGTGCTGCTCTGCCATTGCGCAAGCAGCGACGCCCACGCACGCCGTGGGCCACCGAATCAGGAATGACGGACACCATGATCGATATCGTTTTCGATTACACCCAGCTGCAAACCATCGGCTTGACTCAGACAGTCATTAACCAGCTTTACGCCATGACTGAAACGCCGCCCGCTGGCAGCGCGCTGCTGCGGGTCACTGAAATCCAGCGCGACTGGCTCACCGTGCATGACGGCAACACCGAATATCCGGCACGCACACTGCCCAAACTACTCACCGCACTGCATGAGCAAGGCACGGCGCTAGCCGTGGGAGATTGGGTCATCGTTCAGATTAATGAACTGGGCGAGCGCTGGATCAGCATTCAGCTACCACCCGCCAGCCACCTTGCCCGCCGAGCCAATGACGGACGACGGCAACCGCTGGCCAGCAATATCGATACGGCCTTGCTGGTCATGGGTCTGGATATGGATTTCAACCCGCGTCGACTGGAACGTTATCTGGCATTTACCCGGGCTGCGGGCATTACAGCCGTGGCAGTGCTGACCAAAGCGGATATCGGCATTGAGGTTGAACAGCGCCTGACCGAGTTGCAGCAGCGCTTGCCAGCAGATGTACCCATTCTGGCCGTCAATGGACTAGCCGATGCCACCCGCGATACGCTGGCGCCGTGGCTGGGCGCAGGGCAAACGCTGGTGGTACTGGGCTCCAGCGGCGTGGGCAAATCCACGCTCACCAATACCCTGATGACCAGCGACACCCAAGCGACCGGCGGCGTGCGTCACGGTGATGGCCGAGGTCGCCACACCACCACTGCCCGCTCGTTGCATCAGTTACCCGGCGGCGCATGCCTGATCGACACGCCGGGTTTGCGCACGTGGCGAGCCGACACCGACGAGGCCGGAATCAACGCCGGTTTTGACGATATCGACACGCTCTCGGCGCATTGTCATTACCGCGATTGCCAGCATCAGGACGAACCTGGTTGCGCGGTACGTGACGCCATTCCAGCCGATCGTTTGCATAACTATCACAAGCTGCTGCGCGAAGCGCGGCGGGGTCAGCAAACTGCGCTGGAACGCAAAGCCGAAACCGCCAAATGGAAGGCCATTGGTAAAGCTGGCAACGCCCGCAGTCGGGAGAAACGCGGCGGCTAATTGATTGCTCATTAATCAAGTTATCGTCTGCCGTGCCTGGTTTTTGCATAAAAAGCCAGTTACAGCGGACGAGGCTTGATTAATAATCAACAAATGAAAACCAGCACGGAAGAACTCCTCGCCTTTGTCACCGTGATCGATACCGGCTCGATCACGGCGGCAGCCGAGCAACTCAATCAAACCACTTCTGGTGTCAGCCGCGCGCTCAGCCGGCTGGAGCAGAAGTTGGAGACCACGCTACTGAACCGCACCACACGGCGGCTGGAGCTGACCGAGGAAGGCCGGGCTTTTCTGGAGCACGCCCGCAAGATCGTCGCCGCCATCGACGACGCCGAAGAACAAATGGCGATCTGGCGTGAGCGCCCGGCCGGACGCTTGCGCCTCAATGCCGCGTCGCCGTTCATGCTGCACGCCATCGTGCCGCTGGTCAGCGAGTTCAGAGCAACGTACCCGGATATCCAGCTGGAACTGAACAGCAGCGACCAGATTATCGACCTGCTGGAACAACGTACCGATATCGCCATTCGCCATGGCAATCTGCAAGATTCGTCCCTGCATGCCCGCTATCTTGGGCACACGCAGCTGCGCATTCTGGCCGCACCGGCTTATCTGGAAAAACACGGCATCCCATCGTCGGCGGCCGAACTGGCGGCCCACACGCTGATCGGCTTTACCCAGCCCGAAGGACTTAACAACTGGCCATTACGGCATGCGGATGGCGATGGCTGGCAAATCTCGCCGCAACTGGTGTCATCCAGCGGTGAAACCATTCTGCGGCTGGCTGAACAAGAGAACGGCATTGCTTGTTTGTCGGATTTCATGACCCGCAGCGCGCGCGATGAGGGACGGCTGGTTGAGGTGCTAAGCGATGCCACCATCATTACATTCCAGCCCATACACGCGGTGTACTACCGCAACACCCAACTTTCGGCGCGGATCAGTTGTTTTCTTAACTTCATCAGCGAGCGCCTGCCGCAGTTGTTGTAATCCATCCCTTGCAAGACATACCTCACACAGCGAAAACAAAGACGTGCATTACACTGGTTTGCTCGTCGAAAAATCATAATTACTAGCTGGTTTTTGAGGAAAGAAACGCTATGAAACTGCAATCCTTGCTGATCGCCGCCACCCTGGCTTTTGCCCTGACCGCCTGCGGCAAGATCACCGCCGAAAATTTCGCCAAAATCGACAGCGGCATGGCGCGCCCCGATGTCGTCAAGATTCTGGGGGAGCCGGATAAAACCGACAGTAGCTCGCTGCTGGGCATCAGTGGCGAAAACGCGGTATGGGAAGCTGGCAGCACGACCATCACGCTGCGTCTGGTGAACGGTGTCGTGGTCACCAAAGACCTGCAAAAACGCTGAGCTGCGTCCAGCGGTATTCCTGTTTTTCCGGCACGGCTGCGTCTACGCTAAAAGTCCGGAACGCCACCGCTTTGCTGCGGCCGCGTTCGCCTTAGCTGAGGCCTATCATGACCAATCCAATGCGTTGCCAGCAGGTGTTCCGCTATTGCCTTGCCTTGATCCTGTTTTTCTCTCTGGCCGGGTTGGCGCGAGCCGCTGACCCCAGCGTCCAGGATAAGCAAAATGCCGCGCGCAAAGCGGCGCAAGAAACACTCTCGGCACTTTATAAGGCCCAGCCCGGCGCCAAAGCTGCCGTTGACCGTGCCGCTGGTTACGCCGCCTTTAACAACATGGGCGTAAAGATTTTGCTGGCGGGCAGCGGCAATGGCAGTGGCGTGGCCGTTAACAATAAAAGCGGCAAGGAAACCTTCATGAAAATGCTGGAGGTGCAAGCCGGGCTTGGCTTGGGAATCAAACAATATCGGGTCATTTTTGTGTTTGAGACTGAAAAGGCATTGAACTCATTCATCAATAATGGCTGGGACTTCAGCGGCCAAGCCGCCGTCGCAGCCAAAGCAGGTGGCAAAGGCGATGCCTATCAGGGCGCCCTCTCCGTTGCGCCGGGCGTGTGGGTCTACCAGCTCACCGAGAATGGCCTGGCGGCTGAGTTGGCGGTCAAGGGCACCAAGTATTACAAAGACACCAGCATGTAAGTCGGCAAATCCAGGCAACCTGCCGGAGGTCGGCGATGCCCCATCCTGTCAGCAATCCAGATCCGCTCAATCAGCCTGCGCAGTTGGATGACTACAACCTGTTTCTGAGCGATTTGCCCTTGCAACAGTCGGTCGCAAACGAGGCAGGCACCGGCATGCTTACACCCTTGAACCACTTGGGCGCCGAGCTAGGTACTGCGGGCTGCTTTGCCTTGGGCCGCAAAGCCAACCTTCATCCACCGCAATTGCGTCGTTACGATGCGGGCGGGCGCCGCATCGACCACGTCGAATTTGACCCGTCGTGGCACGCGTTGATGCAACTGGCAACGGCCAGCCGTTTGCACAATGGCGCATGGGGCGACGCGGACGACAGTGGCATTGCCCGCGCCGCCCGCTTCATCCTGCACGCTCAGGTCGAAGCTGGTACGTTATGCCCGGTAACCATGACCTATGGGGCCGTTCCGGTATTGCAACGCACGCTCCTGGCCGCAGGCGCTCCGCTCGCCAGCTGGCAAGCCGCACTGCTTTCTGGCCAGTACGACCCGTCTGACCTACCTGCTTCACGCAAAGCCGGTTTGTTGATTGGGATGGGCATGACCGAGAAACAAGGTGGCTCCGATGTGCGCGCCAATACCACGCTCGCGGTCGCCGATGGCCAAGCGGGCCCGGATCAAGCTTATCGGTTGCATGGGCATAAATGGTTTTTCTCGGTGCCGCAAAGTGATGCCCATCTGGTGCTGGCCCAAGCCAGTGGCGGCTTGTCTTGTTTCTTGCTGCCACGGATTTTGCCTGATGGCAGCCGCAACGCCATCCGCCTGGAACGCCTGAAAGATAAACTGGGCAATCGCTCCAATGCCAGTTCCGAAGTGGAATTTGACGGCGCTCTGGCGTGGCTGGTGGGTGAAGAAGGCAAAGGTGGTCGCACCATCCTGGAAATGGGCGGCCATACCCGCTTTGATTGCGCGCTGGGCAGCGCCGGGCTGATGCGCCGTGCCTTGAGCATCGCCATTTACCATGCCCGCCGCCGCTACGCTTTTGGCAAACCGCTGGTCGCCCACCCGATCATGACCAACGTGCTGGCTGATATGGCACTGGAACTGGAAGGCATTACCGCGCTATTGCTGCGGCTGGCACGCTGGCGAGAGCCAGCCGCTCCCGAACGGGAACAAGCGTTGGCCCGTGTTCTGACACCCGCCGCAAAATACCTTGTCTGCAAGCGTGGTGCCGCGTTTGTGGCGGAAGCCATGGAGGTACTGGGCGGTAACGGTTACATCGAAGAAAGCGACTTGCCGCGCTTGTATCGGGAAATGCCAGTGAATGCCATCTGGGAAGGCTCGGGCAACATCATGGCGCTGGATTTGCTGCGGGCGCTGGAGAAAGAACCCGCCGTGCCAGCCGCGCTGCAAGCGTTCTTTGCCCCGCTCGCCAGTTCACATTCGCTGCTTCGCCCGGCTTGGGCAGAGCTACGGACATTGATTGCCCACCCGCAAGAAGCCCAGATGCGTGAAGTGGCGGAGCGTCTGGTCTATCTCACCGCCGCCGCCGTACTGCTGGAAAGCGGCGATTCAACTGTCGCCGACGCCTGGTGTAGGGGGAGATTACAAACGCGGTTCAGCCAGTTTGGCGCCAATATCTGGCATGCAGACACATTGCTCAGGCGCGCCTTGCCTGACTTTTAGATCAACCTCTGCCACTGCCGCTTATCGCCCATACACAGCACAACGACAAGCCGTGCCAAAAACAGCCGTGCACAAATCATGTCAGTTCAATAAACTCCGCATTTGATTTCTTTTGAAAATAATTGCTTCGCCCTGACCGGTTACCTTGCCGGCCTGTTGGCCGGTGTCCCCGATGCGTGCCCTGACTGCTTTGTATTACAGGCAAAAGCCTGATTTCGCCTCGATCGTCTTTTTGGTGGTCGCTTTCCTCACCGGCACCGCCGGCGCCCTGCAAGTCCCGACCTTGAGTTTGTTCTTGAGCGGCGAAGTAGGCGTACGCCCGATTCTGGTTGGTACCTTTTATACCGTCAGCGCAGTGATCGGCATTATGGTCAGCCAGTGGCTGGCGCATCGCTCAGACAAAAGCGGCAACCGCCGCATGCTGATTGTGTGGTGCTGTTTTCTGGGCGCTCTGGGCTGCGTCCTGTTTGCGTTTGATCGCCATTATCTGCTGCTGATTACCGTGGGCGTGCTGTTGGGTAGCTTTGGCGGCACCGGCAACCCACAAGTGTTTGCGCTGGCCCGTGAACATGCCGATCACACCGCACGCGAAGCGGTGATGTTCAATTCCATCCTGCGTGCGCAAGTTTCGCTGGCCTGGGTGATCGGCCCGCCGCTCGCCTTTGCCCTGGCCATTGGTTACGGTTTTACCGCCATGTACCTGGGCGCGGCGCTGGCTTTTCTGGGCTGTGCGTTGCTGGTGTGGAAAGCCTTACCGGATATCCCTTCGCAAAAACATCACATCCCGGCTCATCATGTGCGGGTTAGCTGGTGGCGCGATCCAGCGGTGCGCTTGCTGTTTATTGCCTGCACTTTGATGTGGACCTGCAACAGCATGTATTTGATCACCATGCCGCTGTATATAACCCACACGCTGGGTTTGCCGGAAAAAACCGTGGGCTTGCTGATGGGTACTGCGGCCGGGCTAGAGATCCCGTCCATGCTGATCGCCGGGTATTACACCCGCCGTTTTGGCAAGCGCAGCATGATGCGTTTCGCGACGGCGGCCGGGGTGTTTTTCTACATTGGCATGACGCTGGTCGCCAACGAATACGCCATGATCGGCATGCAACTGCTTAACGCCATTTTCATCGGCATCATTGCCGGGATCGGCATGCTGTACTTTCAGGATTTGATGCCCGGCCAGATCGGCATGGCCACCACGCTGTTTGCAACCTGCACTCGTACTGGTTCAGTGATTGCCGGGGCGATTGCGGGTGGCGTGGCCGAAGTCTGGGGATATCACGCGGTGTTTTATGTGGCCGTGGCCAGCGTAGCTACCGCGCTGGCATGTTGCTACCGGCTAAAAGACGTTTGAGCCGGTCGCGACAGTTGTTCATTCGCAGCCCGGATTCGCAACGCAATCCGGGCTGCGTGGTGATCAGTGCAATCTCAGTGCGCCGCCTGTAGACCTGACATCACCCGTGCGCTCATGCCGAGGCCAATTTCTCGCTCGCCCATGATGGTGTAATCCGCACCGCGCTCAGTCAGATATTCGACCTCGGCGTCTGAATGTGCACGCGCCACAATGCGGATAGCCGGGTTCAACGCGCGGGCCAGCGTAATGACATGCGCCGCTTCAAAGGCATTGGGCAGCGTGAGCAGCAACCAGTTGGCATGCTCGACATGCACCGCCCTGAGCGCGTCTTCATCCACCGCATTGGCGCAATGCGCGTGGATTTGCTTCTCCCGCAACTTCCAGATCAGTTCTGCATTGGCTTCAATCACCGCAAATGGTTGCCGTGCTTCGCGCAGACTTTCGCCAGCGGTTGAACCCACCCGGCCATAGCCGACAATTACGGTGTGGTTACGCTCTTCGCCTGTTTTGGCGGCATCGTCCAGCGTCAGCGTGGACCAGCCAAAGCGCTTGGCCAGCCAGCGATAAATCACTGGCGACAAACTGAAGCACAACGGATTAACCAGAATCGACAAGATCGCCCCGGCCAGGATCAGATCTTTGCCGGTAGGCGGCAAGATCCCCATGCTGATCCCCAGCGAGGCCAGGATAAACGAGAACTCGCCAATCTGCGCCAGACTGGCGGAGATCACCAGCGCGGTTTTCAGCGGCCGCTTGAACAGCAGCACAATGATGAACGACGCCGCCGATTTGCCGACCAGGATAATCGCCAGCGTTGCCAGCACCATCAGCGGTTCGCGCACGATAATCGACGGGTCGAACAACATGCCCACCGACACAAAAAACAGCACGGCAAAGGCATCGCGCAGCGGCAGGGATTCTTCTGCCGCCCGGTGCGAGAGCTCGGATTCGCTCATCATCATGCCGGCAAAAAACGCGCCCAACGCAAACGACACACCAAACACCACCGTCGCTCCGAAAGCGCAGCCCAGCGCAATCGCCAGCACCGCCAGCCGGAACAATTCCTTGGAACCGGTACTGGCAATGCGTGCCAGTAACCACGGAATAACCCGCCGCCCGACAATCATCATCACGCCCACAAAGGCGATGACCTTGCCAATGGTGATGGCCAGTGTCAGCCAGATATTTCCCGCCGCTGCGCCGTGAGCAACACCGCCCGTATGGGTCGCGCCCAATACGCCACCCAGCGCAGGGATCAACACCAGCACCAGCACCATGGCGATGTCTTCGACAATCAGCCAGCCAATGGCGATGCGGCCTTCGTCGCTATCCAGAATGTGCCGATCCTGCAGCGCCCGCAGCAGCACGGCAGTACTGGCGACCGACAACGCCAGCCCGAAGATCAGCCCGGCACCAAAGCTCCAGCCCACCAGCCAGGACATACCCATCCCGAGCAAGGTCGCCACACCGATCTGCGCAACCGCGCCCGGAATGGCAATGGCTTTGACCGACAGCAAATCCTTGACCGAGAAATGCAGCCCCACCCCAAACATCAGCAGAATCACGCCGATTTCGGCCAGCTCTGGTGCCAGGCTCTGGTCGGCCACAAAGCCCGGTGTAAACGGCCCGGCAACGACGCCAGCCACCAGATAACCCACCAGCGGCGGCACGCGCATGCGGTTGGCCAATGCACCAAAAATGAATGCCAATACCAAGCCGCCAACAATCGTGGCAATCAGTGGGGTGTCATGCGGCATGTGTGAGTATCTCCGGTTGCGGTGACGGTGATATCTATAGCGATACCGTTTTTAGTTTTGGGGATTAAGCCAGTGCGATATGCCTGAACACTATAACTGGCTAGCCATAGATCGGAACTTGATGATGCCGAAAGCACGGCGCACAGAACCGGCCTGCTATTAGGGGCTTGGCAAGCGGACAGGTTCCCGATAATTTTCTGGAAAATATTCTACATATTGTAGAAATAATGCCAATTTATTGCGTTACTTGAGATGATCAATCAATTTAATCCAAAATAATTTTACTTAACGTCCGTATTATCGATAAATTCAACTCACCACCTTTTTTAATTCACTCAAATATTCTACTTTTTGTATAAATGGAGTTTGTGATGCTGACGCAGCCCTCCCGCAAATATCAAGCCTTCACCCCTATTGCCTTGCCTGATCGCACCTGGCCGAATCAACGCATCAGCGCGCCGCCAATCTGGATGAGCACCGATCTGCGCGATGGCAATCAGGCGCTGATCGACCCCATGGATGCAGAAAGAAAGCTGAAGATGTTTCAGACGCTGGTGAATATCGGCCTGAAAGAGATCGAGGTGGCCTTCCCGTCTGCATCGCAAACTGACTTTGATTTTGTGCGCAAGCTGATCGAAGAAAAGCTGATCCCGGATGACGTGACCATCGAGGTGCTCACCCAATCCCGCGAAGACCTGATCCGTCGCTCCATTGATTCGCTGGCTGGCGCACGCCGGGCCATCGTGCACCTGTACAACCCCATCGCCCCGGCCTGGCGCAAGATCGTCTTCGGCACGGATCGAGAAGGCGTTAAACAACTGGCACTGGAAGGCACGCGCCTGATCAAGCAGTTGACTGAAGCGCGGCCAGAAGCCGAATGGGTCTACCAGTATTCACCCGAGACCTTCTCCGCCACCGAGCCCGAATTTGCACTGGAAGTCTGCAACGCTGTGGCCGACGCCTGGCAACCCACGCCGCAGCGCAAAATGATCATCAATCTGCCTGCCACGGTGGAAATGGCCACGCCCAATACCTACGCCGACCAGATTGAATGGATGAGCCGCAACTTGGCAAAACGCGACAGCATTATTTTGTCAGTGCACCCGCACAATGACCGCGGCACGGCGGTGGCTGCGGCAGAACTGGCCGTGATGGCCGGCGCGGACCGGGTGGAAGGTTGCTTGTTTGGCAACGGCGAGCGCACCGGCAACGTGGACCTGGTAACGCTGGCGCTCAATCTGTACAGCCAAGGCGTTGCGCCGGGGCTGGATTTTTCCAATATCGATCAGGTGCGGCAGGTGGTGGAGGAATGCAACCAGTTGCCAGTTCATCCGCGCCATCCATATGCGGGCGATCTGGTGCATACCGCGTTCTCCGGCTCGCATCAGGACGCCATCAAGAAAGGCCTGGCGCAGCAAAAGCCCGATACCTTCTGGGAAGTACCGTACCTGCCGATTGATCCTGCCGACATTGGCCGGACCTATGACGCGGTGATCCGCGTAAACAGCCAGTCTGGCAAAGGCGGCGTGAGTTTCATCCTGCAGCAGGAATACGGCTTTGAGATGCCGCGCCGCATGCAGATCGAATTCAGCCGCGCCATTCAGCGCGTGTCTGACGAAACCGGCCGCGAAGTCACCGCCAGCGATATCCATGATTTATTCGCCAGCGAATACCTGCACACCACCGCGCCGTGGCAATACATCAGCCATCGCATGCGTGACGCGGGCGAACGTGGCATTGCAGTGGATACCGAAGTCTCGGTCAACGGTGAGCGGGTTCAGTTACGCGGCGAAGGTAAAGGTCCGCTGGAAGCCTTTGTACGGGCACTGGATGGCAAAGCGCATATTGTTGAATACCACGAGCATTCGCTGGGCAGCGGCGAAGACGCCCGCGCCGCATGCTATGTGGAGTTGCGCGTGGCAGATGGGCGTACGTTGTATGGCGTGGGGGTGGATAGCGATATTGTGACGGCGGCGATTAAAGCGGTGCTGGGGGGAATGAACCGGGCGGGAGTGGTGTAGGCGCTGGTTCAGGTTTCCAGTTCCACTGGGCAGGCGGGTTTGCGATGCTTGATCTGTGCTGCGGTCCGTTAACTTCAAAAAGCTTGAGTGCCTGCGGCACGGTGTTTTTTGATACCCGGTAGTGACCGGGGCGCACGTGACTTTTTCTTGCCTCGCCAAGAAAAAGTCACCAAAAAGAAGGCGACCCCGAACCGGCGTCCAGCCTGCGGCTGGATACCCGCGCTGTCGCAAAATTGCCCCGGCGGGTCGACGAACCAGTCCGCAAGCGGGCGTCGGACAGGGGAGGAAAAGCACACCGTCAGTTGGCTAGCAATTGTGATTCAATGCCTCACCCAGCTCTGTCATCCACCATTTCGTCATTCCCGGCCCAGGCGGCCCCCTTGGCGGAAATCCAGTGGTGTCAGCGAGGCGGCCATGGCGAAGATAGCCGCTGGATTCCCGCATTCGCGGGAATGACGAGATGATTGGTGCGCATCGGGGATTTGCTCTTGCCGTTGCTTTTGCTGTTGCAACCAACCCTGGCACTCCACACCACAAACCACGCCGACCGAGAGCCGGAGACCCATGCTCCTGCCGACCGAGGGAACGGCGGAGCCGCGTAAAGAACCCTCGCAAACAGACGGTTCGTTTTGGCTTTTGACTTTGGGCCCCGTTTGCGCTTGCGCTGTCGGGTCGCCTTTTCTTTGGTTACTTTCTTTTGGCGACGCAAAAGAAAGTAACGTGCCCCCGGTCACCACCGGGTATCAAACGCCTTTAGCACCCGTGCCGCAAGGCATTAATAAAACAAGCTTTTGAAGCGGACGTCGAAGCCGATATCCAAATCGCAATGACCGTTACACCTGCCCAACCAAACCCTCCCACCAGCCTCCATACACAACCACAAAAACCCCATCGATCCTCACCGTACCCTTCCACACCAAAACCCACCTTCATCCCACGAAAAAAACACAGCAATAACCCACCACCTAAAACCGCCCCTAACCCCATGTTTCAAAAACATTTAATCAATCAACCACACCAGCAAAAACCACACCACAAATCCCCCTGGTTTTACATTTCATCAATTCGCCATTTTCAGCGCGAAAAAACACGTTAATATACGCGCCTTTCAAGGACGTCCCAGACCGGCCCCGGCTCGGCGACAGCGTGACTTTGCAACGATTTTGCGGCTGCATGGTCACAACCCAACTGCTCGCCACCCGCCGCCATGCGGAGGATGGGTTGCACAACCTTCAATCGACAGGTTGCCAACCCTAGCGCCCATTTTTATGTTGTTGCGCCTATAAGCCTCGTGCCCGAAGCGCTAATGTTTTTATTTGAAGGACATTGGCATGCGATTTTATTTTCCCCTCGTTATCATCGATGAAGACTTCCGCTCTGAAAACACCAGCGGCTCCGGTATTCGTGAATTGGCTGCGGCCATCGAAACCGAAGGCATGGATGTCATCGGCTATACCAGTTATGGCGATCTGACCTCGTTCGCGCAGCAGCAAAGCCGTGCTGCGGGTTTTATTCTGTCGATTGATGATGAGGAATTCGGCGGCGGCAGCGTCGAGGAAACGCACCATGCGCTGACCAGTCTGCGCACTTTTGTGGCGGAAATCCGCCGCCGCAATCCGGACATTCCAATTTATCTGTATGGCGAAACACGCACTGCTCGCCATATCCCGAATGACATCCTGCGTGAACTGCATGGCTTCATTCACATGCATGAAGACACGCCCGAGTTCGTGGCACGCCACATCATTCGTGAAGCCAAGTCGTATCTGGATACGCTGGCGCCGCCGTTCTTCCGCGCGCTGACGCATTACGCACAAGACGGCTCGTACAGCTGGCATTGCCCGGGTCACTCCGGCGGCGTAGCGTTTCTGAAGTCGCCCGTTGGCCAGATGTTCCACCAGTTTTTTGGTGAGAACATGCTGCGTGCTGACGTGTGTAACGCAGTGGATGAACTCGGCCAGTTGCTGGATCACACCGGCCCGGTAGCGGCGTCCGAGCGCAATGCCGCGCGCATTTTCAACGCCGACCATTTGTTCTTCGTGACCAATGGCACGTCGACCTCCAACAAGATTGTGTGGCACTCCACCGTCGCTCCCGGCGATATCGTGGTGGTGGACCGCAACTGCCACAAGTCGATCCTGCACGCGATCATGATGACTGGCGCGGTGCCGGTGTTCCTGATGCCGACGCGTAATCACTACGGCATCATCGGCCCGATTCCGCGCAGCGAGTTCGAGCCGGAAAACATCCGTAAAAAGATGCTCGCCAACCCGTTCTGCCGCGAAAAGCTGGAAGCCGACCCTGACGTGAAGCCGCGCGTGCTGACCATCACGCAATCGACTTACGACGGCATCATGTACAACGTCGAAGAGATCAAAGGCTTGCTGGATGGCAAGATCGAGACGCTGCACTTTGATGAAGCCTGGCTGCCGCACGCCGCGTTCCACGATTTCTACGGCGATTACCACGCCATTGGCGAAGGTCGTCCGCGTTGTAAAGAATCGATGGTGTTCTCGACGCAATCCACGCACAAACTGCTGGCTGGCTTGAGCCAGGCCTCGCAGATTCTGGTGCAGGATGCGCAAGAGACCAAGCTGGATCGCGATATCTTCAATGAAGCGTATCTGATGCACACCTCCACCAGCCCGCAGTACGCGATTATCGCCAGCTGCGACGTGGCAGCGGCGATGATGGAAGCGCCTGGCGGCACCGCACTAGTCGAAGAATCACTGGCCGAAGCGCTGGATTTCCGCCGCGCCATGCGCAAGGTCGATGAAGAATATGGTGATTCGTGGTGGTTCAGTGTGTGGGGCCCGGATGATCTGACCGACGAAGGCCTGGATCACCGTGATGCGTGGATGTTGAAAGCAGGCGAGCGTTGGCACGGCTTTGGCGATGTGGCCGAAGGCTTCAATATGCTCGATCCGATCAAGGCCACCATCATTACACCGGGCCTGAACATGGAAGGCGATTTCTCGGAAACTGGTATTCCGGCGTCCATCGTCTCCAAGTATCTAGCCGAACACGGCGTGGTGATCGAAAAGACTGGTCTGTACTCGTTCTTCATCCTGTTCACCATCGGCATTACCAAGGGCCGCTGGAACACGCTGCTGACCGCACTGCAACAGTTCAAGGACGACTACGACAAGAACGCGCCGCTGTGGCGCATTCTGCCGGAGTTCATCCAGCAATTCCCGCAGTACGAACGCATTGGCCTGCGCGAGTTGTGCCAGCAGATTCACGACATCTACAAAGCGCGTGATGTAGCTCGTTTGACTACCGAGATGTATCTGTCTGATCTGGTGCCAGCGCTCAAGCCTGCCAAGGCTTTTGCCAAGATGGCGCATCGCGATATTGAACGCGTGCCGCTGGATGAGCTGGAAGGCCGCATTACCGCCGTGATGCTCACGCCCTACCCGCCCGGCATTCCGCTGCTGATTCCAGGTGAAGTCTTCAACAAGACTATTGTTGATTACCTGAAATTCGCGCGTGAATTCAACCAGAAATTCCCGGGCTTTGAGACCTACATCCACGGGCTGGTGCATGTCGTGGAGAACGGTATTTCCAGCTACTACGTGGATTGCGTGAACTGAATTTTTGAACCCGATACATTGATTATTCCAGTGCGCTAACTCGCACCAGGAAATGACAAACCAGGAGCAGCAATGCCCTGGTTTAACACAGCGCCCCGACCAGCTCGGGGCGTTTTTTATTTGTCAGCTTTCGCTTACGCGAAATTCGATCAGTGTGAATATGTCACCGATTATCGCGACATTCCTGTCACTCATTTGTAATCAGCAAATTAATTCTTACTGTTTTTTACCAATTATGGGCAAAAACCCACATTCTCTACAAATCGACTGTCGGTTGACGCAAGGAAGTAAATTCTAATATACACTGCGCTAACCCCTTGAAGTGAAGTCGCCACCAGTGACAAAACCAGACCCCGCCGCACTGCTTGAAGAAGCGCAACGCTGTGTTGCCTCTGACCAGACACGGGCGCTGGAACTGGTCAAACGTGCGCGTCGTCATGCCGGCCCGGATGGCCAACCGCATCTGGCACGTGGCTGGGCCATGCAGGCTGAGGTGCACTGGGCCAGACGCCAGTATCGCCAGGGGTTGATCGCTGCGCGCCGCTCCTTGCGCCTGCTGGATAACGCGCCTGCCCAACGCGCCCAGTCCCTGTGGGTGCTCGCGGAATGCCAGCGTGGCATGGGCCGTTACGCCGGAGCACTGGATGCCTGGATGGCGTGCCTGGAAATCTCCATGACCAGCCGCCAGGCCGAACTGGCCGCCATGGCCTGCGCTGGCATCGGCAATTACTATCAACTGATTGAAGACTCGGCGCGCGCGTTGGCCATGCGCCGCCAGGCCTATGACTTTGCCTGCCAGAGCAAAGACCCGGATGTCATCGCCAAGTGTGCGATTGCACTGGCTGGCGACTATGTGCGGCAACATCTGTCACATCAGGCCTTGCCACTGCTGCAAGTCGCACAAGATTTGATTACCGTCCGCAACAACCCGACATGGTGGGCCGAGGTGCTGTTTTATCAAGGTTTGTACGCCTTGCAAAACGGCAACAGCCAGCATGCACAGCGCGATCTGAACGAAGCGCTGCAGCTGTCGCGCAGTTCCGATTCACCGTGGGTGACAGTGCAATGCCTGAAAGAACTGGCGCGATTGCACCGCAATAGCGGGCGCTATGACGCCGCCGTGGCAGATTTGCATGAAGCCATCCAGATCGCCCGCGAGTTTGATACCGGTTACCTGCTGCAGTCGCTTTATCTGGTGCTATGTACCTCAGAAGAAGCGCGCGGCCACTTCGCCGACGCATTGGCGGCCCATGAGGCCTATCACGCCATTCGCCTCAATTATCTGAAGCAACTGGATGACCCTGGTTGCCGCCCCTCGCCCAACCGCCTGGCTAATCTGCAATTACGGCTGGAAGTGATTCAGGCGCGCAAAGAAAACGATCTGCTGCTGGAACGGCATGTGGCAGCAACCCAGCGCGCCACCCACCAGGCACGACTGGCCCTGCGCGCCGACCTTAGCCCGATTGAGCGCGGTGCGCTGGAGCAGGAACTGCTGCGGCTGGACGGTCAGGCTACCAGCCTGATCAACGTGCGCCTGGAAAATCTTAACGAGATCAGTGAACACTATTCGTTCACCATCGGCGACCAGGTGTTGTCTACGCTGGGCCAGCGTCTGGCGCTGTTCGCCCGGCACAAGTCTTGCCATGCGGCGCGTTATTCGACCGCCAGTTTTGTACTGATTGTTCCGAGCGACCAGCAACAGAGCATTTTTGACGCCTTGCTGACCGATCTGCAAATCATGCTGCGACAAGCGCAAGACGTACCGGCCGCGCGTATCTGCTTGCGCGCCTGCCGGGTGCACGATCATCGCACCGCGCTGCGCAGCGTCCTCAAAGCCCCGGTATCGGCACGACTACCCGATAGCGACGTCCGCGAGCATTCATGAACACCCATAGTCAATCGCGTCTGCTGGAAGCAGAGCTGGATCAACTGAGCGAGCTGCTTGCCACCTCTCCCGATGAAGCCCGTCGCATTGCGCTGGATGTCGCCGAAGAAGCCGCGGTGGTTCACATGCAATCCACGCTGGCCCGGGCGCGCTTGTATCACGCGCTGGCGCTGATGTTTCAAGGCAATGTCGAAACCGGCACGCCACTACTGGAACGGGCCATTGAATCTGCCCGCCGCCATCGCTTGCTGCAGGATTTACCCAATGCACTGGATCAGGCTGCCGACAGCGTGTTGCTGCAGGGCCGGTTTGACGTAGCCATGCGCTATTGGGTGGAATGCCTGGAGCTGGCCATCGCCGCGCGCGATACCGCGTTGTGTTTGCGCAGCCATCTTGGCATCGGCAAAATCTATTTTGCGCTGGGCGACTATGAACAAGCCAAAGCGCATCATTTGCGCTCGGCTGAGTACGGTCACACCTTTTACGATCCGACCATTTATTGCGCCACCTACTTGTGCCTGGCCGCTGATTTTTTGCGGCTGAGGCAGATTCCGAGTGCGTTTGTCTCGCTCAAAATCGCCCACGATGCGCTACCCAATGCGCGCGACAGATCGGTCTGGCAAATTGAGCTGGCGGCCTATTACGCCGAGGCGCATGCCGGCAATGGCGATTTCGCTGCGGCAATGGAGTGGATAGAACAGTCGCTGGGTGCGTGTCGCCAGCAAGGCGAACAACGCCAGTTGTGGGGTGAATCCATTACCCTGCTGGCGTGGGCCGATGTACTGGAGCGCCAGGGTGAGTGCACCGCCGCCGTGGCGCGTTTGCAGACTGCGCTGAGCCATGCGTTGATGCTTAACGCTCCCAGTCTGATTCTGCGCATTCACCGCAAACTGTATGAACTGAACAAAGCGCAAGACCATTTTGAGGCGGGACTGCATCACCATCGGGCCTGGCATCAGGCGCTCGAAACCCAGATGCAACGCCTTGGCGAACAGAAGCTGCAACAGGCTACACAGCGGCGTCTGGCGCGGCTGGAACAACGCATGGAACTGGAACGCGCCCGGCACGAGAACAACCGTCTGCTGGCACGCGTGCAAACCCACGAGCAAACCATCCAGACCTTGTCCAGCGTGGCCCAAACCGACGCCCTTACCGGTGCCTGGAACAGACGCGCACTGGAAGATCGTCTGGCCCGTTTGCACAATGAATCCAACACCGACGGCTGGCCGCTGAGCATCTTGATGATCGATCTGGATCACTTCAAAGAGATCAACGACCGCTTTACCCACATCCTGGGTGATCAGGTACTGCAGGGCGTCGTGCAGTTGATCACCTCAACGTGTCGCAGTGAAGAATTTATCGCCCGCTACGGCGGCGAGGAATTCACGCTATTGCTGCCCGGCGTGCAATTGCCGGGCGCGTTGCAAATTGCCGAACGCATCCGCAGCACGGTAGCGGCACACACCTGGCCTGGTTTGCTGCCGGATGTGCATCTCACCGTCAGCATCGGCACCGCCGAATTACGTCCGGGCGAAGCCGCCACCGAATTGCTGGCCCGCGCCGATACCGCTCTGTATGTCGCCAAACATGGTGGTCGCAACCAGGTGTTTGCCGCTGATTAATCCACATCCTCAAATAAAAACGGGAGCAGATCGCTCCCGTTTTTTTCGGCCGCATCTGCTGGTTTAGCGCACTACATCGTTGTGCTTTTTGTTCCAGACACGATTGCTCTGATGATTCTCAGCCATCTGGATATGCTGCTGTTCACGCCCATTCACGTGGCCGTTATGTGCTGCCTGCGCTTGCAGGCGATCATCGTGCGCCTGTCCACGCTCCAGCTTGCCCGTTTCGCGATTGGTGAGTGAGCCGTTCTTCACACCCTGCTCGACCCGCTGATCCTGATTCACATTGCGCTGTACATCGGCCTGCATGCGCTGGCTTGAGGCCGAATTCGGGTTGCCGCGCGCGCCGTTGTTTTCATCGCGATTGATCGCCTGACTCACTTGATTCTGTTGATGCTGGATGCGGTTCTTTTCTGCAGCCGAGAGGTTGCCGTTCTTTTCGGCGTTGGCTTCAGAACGATCAACACGCGATTCATCCTGTTCCAGCCGCCCAGCTTCCTTGGTATTCAGCGAGCCATTTTGCAGGCCTTGTTCAATACGTTCTTGCTGATTGGTATCGCGCTGAACTTCGGTGGCCGTATCGGCAGCGTAAGCACCAACACAAATGACGGCACCAGCAATGGCGAGCAGTAAACGGGATGCATTTTTCATGATGTGTTCTCCTGAGTATCGATTTGGTATCGGCTAGCTACACGCAGACGTTTCGTGCCTGCATAAGCCAATAACGGAACCGATTACAGCCTCGCTGACGCAGATACACAGCATCCTGTAACCACATGTGCAAAGTTGTGCCAGGTCTCACAAACCTTGCCCCAGCGGTCAACCGACCACCTGGCTGGCGCGTATACGCGCGCCCGCGGCACCATTTTCAGCCAGGTTGCAGCGCGCCGATTTCTGCCACCGGGCTGCGGCCAAAACAGCGTTTGAACTCTCGACTGAACTGCGAAGGGCTTTCGTAGCCGACACGGTTGGCCGCAACGCTGACGCTCACGCCATCCTGCAGCATCAGCATCCATGCCTTGTGTAAACGGATGCGCTTCAGATACTGCAAAGGCGAGGTAAACGTCATTTCCTTGAAGTTGTGATGGAACGCCGACACGCTCATATTGGCCTCTTGCGCCAGCGTCTCGATATCCAGCTCGGACGCATATTCGGTATGAATACGCCGCAAAGCCCGCGCCATGCGACTGAAGTTACCCTGTCGCCCGACCACCGCCCGCAACGCGGTGCCCTGCCCGCCCAGCAAGGCGCGAAACACAATTTCCCGGACCAGTTGCGGGCCTAGCACGTGACTTTCCAAAGGATTTTGCAGGCAGCGAGTCAAGCGCAAGACGGCGTCGTTGAGTGTGTCACCCTGAGCAACCGAAGCCATTGGAATAGTCGCACCCACGTCACTCGGACCAGCATCCGGCAGCGTTTCAATCTGCAGTAACAACTCGCGCAACAGACCGGCATCAACCGGCACTTTGATACCCAGAAACGGCTCTTTCCCATGAACACGGGTCTCACATTCAAACGGTAAAGGCACCGACATCACCAGATAATTGGCCGCGTCATACTGCCAGTTGTGCTCGCCCAGATAACCCATCTTGCGGCCTTGGGCGATAACAAAAATCCCCGGCTCATAAAACACCGGGATACGCGCCGTATCTTCATCCACGCGCATGAGCGTCACGCCCGGCACGCTGGTGTCAGTCACACCCGGCCGCGGCTGCAATTGCAGGATCAAGCGGGAGAGTTCGGCATTCACAGGCAATACAGAAGTAGTCATGATTGGGCTATATAACGGTGGGTGCTGGAGAAATGTATCAGCGTAAGGGCTGGTTTGACAGGGCTCGAGGTGTGAATCAGCAGAATCAGGCAAGTGTTCCGCAGAAACGGGTCTTCAAGAGAGCGGCGCACTCTTCAATAATGGCTACCAATTCCCCGGCCTACCGGCCAGGCGAACTGCAACATAACCGGAGAACATCATGGCTTTGAACATTCGCAGCTATTCCACCCCATCCGCAACGGCCACGCTGGGCCCGGCACTGGTCACCCGCCGTGACCCACGCGCCAATGACGTAGTCATCGACATTCTCTACTGCGGCGTTTGCCACTCGGACCTGCACCAAGCCCGTAACGACTGGCACAACTCGATTTACCCGATGGTGCCTGGCCACGAAATCATTGGCCGCGTCAGCAGCGTGGGCGGTAGCGTCTCCAACTTCAAGGCGGGCGATCTGGTCGGCGTCGGTTGCCTGGTGGATTCCTGCCAACATTGCGCCTCATGTGCCGAAGGGCTGGAGCAATATTGCGAGAAATACCCGACGCCGACTTACAACGGCCTGGATCGTCACGATGGCTTGCCAACCTTTGGTGGCTACTCGGAACGTATCGTGGTTTCGGACAAATTCGTGGTGCGCGTTTCCGACAAGATCGACCCGAAAGCCGCCGCCCCGCTGTTGTGCGCCGGCATTACCACTTACTCGCCGCTCAAACACTGGAAAGTCGGCAAGGGCGATAAAGTGGCAGTGATTGGCTTGGGCGGTCTGGGTCATATGGGTCTGAAGTTTGCCAAAGCGATGGGTGCAGAAGTCACGCTGTTTACCCGCTCGCCCGGCAAAGAAGCCGAAGCCCGTCGCCTTGGTGCCGATCATGTGGTGCTCTCCACCGATCAAGCCCAGATGGAGGCCGTGGCCAATAGCTTCAGTTTCATTCTGGATACCGTGCCGTACTCGCACGATCTGAACCCGTACACCAACACGCTCAAGCGCGATGGCACGCTGGTACTGGTCGGCCTTCTGGGCCCGGTGGAACCGGTACTGCAAACCGTGCCGCTGGTATTGGGTCGTCGTCAGGTGGCCGGTTCGTGCATCGGCGGCATTGCAGAAACCCAGGAAATGATGGATTTCTGCGCGGAACATGGCATCGTTAGCGATATTGAAGTCATCGACATCCAGAACATCAACGACGCCTACGAGCGCATGCTTAAAAGCGACGTGAAGTACCGCTTCGTGATAGATATGGCGTCTTTGCAACGCGATTTCTAAGCGCCACGTCGTTATGCAAGCCGGTAGGCACGTGCACATTAGCTCACGCCTATCAAAAAAAGAAACCCCGGATGTACCGGGGTTTCTTGTCACTTGCATCTGATGAGCCAGCTCACCAGTGGTATCAGTGCACTTGCTGCACTTCATGCAAACCACTCACATCAATCTCCACGCGACGATCAGGCGCCAGGCACTCAATCAGTTTCTTGCGGTTCTTGATCTTGTCGCAGCTATTGCCTGTGACCGGATTCGCCTTGCCTTGGCTCAGCGCCTGCATGCCACCTTGCGGCACACCCTTGCCTATCAGGTAATTCGCCACGGCTACCGCGCGACGCTTGCCCAGATCAAGGTTGTACTTGTCAGAGCCCAAGCGGTCGGTATAGCCCGTCACTGCCATCTGGGCTTGCTTCACATCCATCTGCGCAACCTGGCTAAACATCGCATTAAGCGCATCTTTACCGGCAGGTTTCAGCACCGCTTTGTTGTACTCGAACAGCACATCAGACTTGAGTGAGAAGCGCTTGCTCACCACCTCCGTAGCCGGCACCGGAGCTTCTTGAACGACCGGTTTAGGTGCAACAACCGGCTCAGGCCTTGGTGCCACGGGAGCTACTATCGGGGCTGGCGCGGCGCCACCAAAGTAGTAGTTCAGGTTCAATGTGAGGGTGTTGTTGCGCAGTTTCTGGTCATGATCAGTCGGGCGAGTTGTTGTCCACTCGCCCGCCAGACCCCAGTTGGGTGCCAGTTTGTATTCAACGCCAGCGCCACCATGAAACGCACCAGCGCCTAGATGATCAAGGGCATCAGTGCCGCTGACGTAGCCATAGCCAACCTTGACATACGGCAGCCAATTTTCGATGGGCACACCCAGTTTCAGATCGAGGCTACCGCCATTGCTACCGTACTTGCTGTTGTAGTTGTTACGACGACGGCTGCCGTTATCATGGTCCGCATTGTGGCTATCCACAAAGTCATACGTAGCGCTCAAGCCGATCAGCGCGCTGTCCAGTTGCCAGTTGTAGCCAGCCTCAAGCCCTGCTGCAAGAGTGGAATCGACAGAACCGGAATAAGGTTTGCCATCGGCGCTACTGCGGTTGCCGCCAATCTTGCCGCCGACAAATGGGCCGTCAAATTCGCCATTGGCCAAGGCGTGCACGCTGCTAATCCCTGACATAACCGCCAGAGCAATACATATCCGTTTGATTTTCATTTTCTTGTTCCTTTCCCTGTGGCTTGAAGACTGCCCCTGATGCTGCCGAAATGTCGGTCCGGAATTTCAACTGATGCCAATTGGCTCTTGTTACTTGGCGCAGGGCAGGCGAGTTCTTTAGCGAACGCTGCGGACAATACCGGGGCAGCTGGAGAGGCAATATAGGAAACGGCTTAATTTGAATCTGAAAAGTGTGCTTCTGGTCATCTGCGGGCTGACATGACCTATCGCCTTGCAAAAAAAAGCCCCACCTGAAAAAGTGGGGCCGTGACAAACGCGTTGTGCGACAGCAAACGATTTACAACACCAGCTTCAAATCCTTTAACAGCAAACCTGGCAAGCGCTGGCTGGCGCTGCTGCGGTGACCGTAACTACCAGCATCAGCCAGGAACTCGGTCTCGCGGGTGAGTGCTTCCAGTTCGCTACCGAAAATCCGGTAGAGAGAATCATCAAAACGCATGACGTTCAGTGGTGCCACGATTTCGCCGTTTTCCACCCAGAAACACGCAAACCGCGTCATGCCGGTAATCCGCGCTGCCGGCCGGTCAGAGAAATTGAGATACCACAGATTGCTGATGTATAAGCCGGTGCCCAGCGCTTTGAGCGCGTCCGCTTGTGGCAAGTCACCGCCAGCCATACTGAACGATTCGGAACCTTCCTGTGCGCTGGCGCCATTGCTGGGAATGTCGTATTCGCGCGCGGTCCGCGGGCTCACCAGACTGCCTGCCAGGCGCCCTTCTGCCACCAAAGGGATGCGCGCAGGTTTGATAAAGCCCTCTTGCTGGAACGAAGGCTCCAGCCCGCCAGCCGAGTCATCCGCCATCGATACGCTTGGGGAGAACGCAGCGCCTTCTGCCAGCTTTAACAGCGAACTACGCTTGGTGCGCAGGCTCTTTTCAGAGAAACCGCCCCAATTAAGTAGTGCAGCAATCTCACCCAGAGCGGATGGCGTCAGGTAGGCGCGATAACCGCCAGGGGCCAGCGAATGAGCCGGGCGGCTTAACAATTCGGCTTGCGTACGCGCAGCGGCAATGTTGGCGCGGATTGCTGCAGCATTCCATACGAATCCGGCGCCACCGCGTTTCACTGCTTTATCGCCGTGCGAATACAGGCTCCAGTCAAAATTCCAGCTCGCGGTTTCGTGCCAGTTGCGCTGACCATAATGGTTGGCAAAGCCAAAGAACACCGGACCCGCTGCCAGAATGCCAACCACGTCACTGCCTGCCGCTGCGGCGATGATATCTTCAACGATTTGTTCGGTCGGCGGCAATTGATTGGGCTGGATCGATTCGGTGGAATTGACGGTTTCGGCCAGCAGCAGGTGCGGGTCTTGGGCGGCATCAACCAGTGCGGCACGCAGGTCTAGCAACACGGCGGATACCTGTTCCGCATCTTCAGCCTGCCCAGTCAGCACCACGCGCTGCGAGATATGCTTTTGTCCCTGCACCAGGCGAATAGTCAGATAGACCTGCGCTACTTGCCCCGCCTGGCGCACCAGCCCGCGATTAAAGCGCACGAAATCCGAAGTTTCGCCTTGCAGCCACAGCGTAAAGCCCTCGCCAGCGTGCAACTGGCTGGTAACCTGGTCGGCCAGCGCATAAAAATGCTGACGGTTGTCTTGATGCATGCTCATTACACCTCTCCCCCGAAGACTTCGACATCGCCAAACACGCAAGCGGGTGAAGCATGCCCAACACGAATAACCTGATTCGGCTCGCCTTTGCCGCAATATGGCGTGCCCATAACGTCGTCGGTGCCTTGATTGCCAACGGCTTTGAGTGAGCGCCAGAAGGTGGCGGAAATCCCACGGTAGCCCGGGTTTTTGACCACGCCTTTGAGTTCGCCGTTTTCGATCACACGGCCCCATTCGCAACTGAACTGGAATTTATTGCGCGAGTCATCAATTGACCATGACACATTGGTGTCCATCAGCACGCCATGCTCAATCCCGGCGACGAGTTGTTCCAGCGTCTGGTCACCAGCTTCGATATTCAGATTGGCCATGCGGTCGATCGGCGCACGGTTCCAATTGCAGGCGCGGCTATTCGCAACTCCGCCCAGATCCAGCCCGCGCTCACCCGCCCGCGCTTGCGAAATGGTGCCACCCAAAGGGTGCTCCAGTTGACCGTTGCGGATCAGGAAGGTTTTCTCGGCAGGCGTGCCATCGTCATCCCAACCATAAGCGGCAAATTCATTGCTGCGGCTCGGGTCGTAAGTGACGTTCAGCAACGGCGAACCGTATTGGTAATTGCCGAACATATCCAGCGACACAAAGCTGGTCCCGGCGTAATTGCGCTCGTCACCCAGAATGCGATCAAGCTCCAGTGGATGGCCAATGCTCTCGTGAATCTGCAGCATCATTTGCGATGGCATCAGCAGCAAGTCTTGCTTGCCCGACGGGCAATTGGGCGCGGTCAGCAATTGCAGCGCTTCATCCGCCACGCGCCGACCGGCACCGCGCAAACCGGACTGATCAATTACTTCGAGGCCGCCCTGACGGCAATAACCGTTGTACTGGCCACCCAGACTGCGCGTTTGTGAATCGCCATCGGCATAGGCCGTGGCCGACAACGCCGGAATCAAAGCGCGAAACGATTGCTCGACTTCGCCGCCACCTGAAGTCAAATACAACTGGCGCACGTCCAGCCGGTCCAGATTCACGCCCCAATCGACGATGCGTTCATCCAGCCGACAGGCTTCGGATTCGCTCATCAGCAAATCCATCAAAATTTTGCGGTCCCAGTCGAGTTCGGCTGCAGCGGCCGGGCCGTGATATTGGCCCACGGGATGAGTCAGCGCAGCTTTGGAGTAGTCGAAGACCGAGCGCCCGGCCGTGGCTTGCGCCCAGGCTTTGGCCCGCTCAAACGCGGCAGCCAGGCCACTTTGCGACAAATCGGCAGTGGCAGCATAACCGTAACCACCGCGATGGATCACGGTGATCATCGCGCCGCGTTCAGTGCGCCGCTCAATCGGTTGCGGCACGCTCTGGCGTACCGCGAGGCTTTCTGATTGCTCTTCAACGAGGCGCAGCGAGCAAAAATCGACGCTGGCTTCTAGCGCCCTGAAGCGCTGAATAAGGGGTTTGAACATGATGGTGACATTCATCCTGCAAACGGCTTGTGGCCGCTCGCCAATGCGGGTGGGTCGGCGCAACTCAGCGGGGCTGACCTGCGTATCTTCAGAGAGCAAACCGGGCAAACGACAAGGATGATCATCCTCGGGAAGAAGATGGTAAAACAGCCTTTTCACGCCAGCCAGTGCGGTCGGCATTTGTTGCGTAAACCCAGCGCTGATTTGCGAGAAGGTCGCAAAAAAGCCCGGTATGAACCGGGCTTTTCAGTACCGTGCCAAGATGAAAATCCACCAGATCAGTCGCCCAGCGCTTCTTCCAGCGCCGCAATAAAGCGTGCGTTCTCATCTGGCAAACCAATCGACACCCGCAGGCTGTCTGGCAAACCGTACCCGGCAATTGGTCGCACGATCACGCCTTTGCGCAACAAGAACTGGTTGAGCGCTGCCGCGTCACCGCAGTGAAAGGTCACGAAGTTGCCATAGCTTGGAATAAACGGCAGGCCAAGGCGGGTAAAGGCATCCGTCAGTTGTTTCATGCCCGCGTCGTTAACGCGGCGCGATTCGTTCAGGAATTCGACGTCATCCAGCGCGGCGCAGGCAGCGGCTTGCGCCAGGCTATTCACGTTAAACGGCTGACGCACCCGATTGAGGATATCGGCCACTTCAGCACTGGTTATGGCGAAGCCGACACGCAAACCCGCCAAGCTATAGGCTTTGGAGAAAGTGCGAACCACAATGATATTGGGAAAGCGCTTCACCCAGGCCAGCGTATCCAGGCGCTTTTCTGGCGCCAGATATTCGGTGTAGGCCTCGTCCAGCACCACCAGCACATTGGCGGGACATGACTCCAGAAACTCGACCAGATCGCCAGGGCGCGCCAGTGTGCCGGTCGGATTGTTCGGATTGGCAATCCATACCACTTTGGTATTGGGCTTGATGGCGGCGCGCATGGCGGTCAGGTCATGGCCATAATCCACGGCGCGCACTTCAATTTGCTCAGCACCAACGGCCTGGGTAGCCAGCGCGTACACCGCAAAGCTGTATTGCGAATACACCGCCGAATCACTGGTGGTGAGGAAAGCGTGCGAAACCAGTTCCAGAATGTCATTGGAACCGTTGCCCAAAACGATCTGGTTCAGTTCCAGGCCGTACTTCTGCGCGATTTTGGCTTTCAGATCAAAGCCATTGCCATCCGGATAGCGGGCCAGTTCGGCAATCTCGCGCTCCATGGCCGCCTTGGCTTTCGGGCTCAAACCCAGCGGGTTTTCATTGGAGGCCAGTTTGACGATATCGTCCGGGTTCAAACCCATTTCCCGGGCCAGCTCGCCAATCGGCTTGCCGGGTTGATAAGGTGCAATTGCACGGACGTATTCGGGGGCTAGATCGCGCAGAGACATTCGGAACTCACCACAACAGGATTTCGGAAGCGCCATTCAATCATGCGGAAAGAAATGGCAATCGAGATAAAAATCGAGACTAACACAGGCGTGCATCGTGGCAGAAGTCAGAGGCAGGCGAACAATCAATCCAGAACCTGACCCTGGGGCACTGCGGTAAATCCGCTCAGGTTTTGCTGAAGAGGTCGGCTTTGGCCCAACGCGCTGGCAGCAGCGGCGTGGCGGCCAGTTGATCCAGCAAGGCGGCGGGTGTATCGGCGAATTGCAGCTTGGCCAACTCGGATTCGCGTACAAAACCTTCGGTCATCGTAGCATCCAGAAACTGGCGCATTCCGTCGTAATAGCCAGCGGTGTTAAGCACGCCAACGGGCTTGCCGTGAATGCCAATCTGGCCCCAGGTCAGAATCTCGAACAATTCGTCAAAGGTGCCAAAGCCGCCAGCCATGGCGACAAAGGCATCGGCCAGCTCTGCCATGCGCGCTTTGCGAGTATGCATGGAATCCACCACGATCAACTCGGTGCACTCAGTCAGGCCAAGCTCACGCTCTTGCATGAATTCCGGAATCACGCCGATCACTTTGCCGCCCGCTTCCAGGGCAGCTTGGGCCATAACGCCCATCAAGCCCACGCGACCGCCGCCATAAACCAGCGTCAGCTCGCGCTGCGCCAGCAACTGACCCAGTTCGCGCGCGGCAGCAGCATATTCGGGGCGCTCGCCGTGGCGCGAGCCACAAAATACAACAACGGATTTCATTGCAGGATTACTCCGGACTACTGGGAACCGTGGTCACGCTCGATTGATGTGACCACAGCTGCGGGTTAAATCACGGCTTGCGGATACGACCCCAGCACTTTGACAAAGGCCGCCACATTGCGCAGCCCTTCCAGCGCTGTTGCCACTTTGGCGTCGGACACATGGCCTTCAATATCCACAAAGAACACGTACTCCCACAAACCAGTGCGGCTGGGGCGCGACTCAAACTTGCTCATCGACACGCCATTGCTCGCCAATGGTTCCACCAGCGAGGCCAGAGCGCCCGGGCGGTTCGGTGCCGACACCACCAGCGAGGTGCGGTCACGCCCGGACGGCCCGGTTTGTTGCGCGCCCAGCACCAGGAAACGCGTGGTGTTGTTGGGTTCGTCTTCGATATTCTCGGCCAGCTTGGTCAGGCCAAAACGTTCGGCAGCGGCATCGCCAGCAATCGCCGCACTATTGGGCTCTTTGCTAGCCAGGCGTGCGGCTTCGGCATTACTGGATACGGAAATGCGTTCGACGCCTGCCGGCAGATTCTTGTTCAGCCACTCGTGACACTGCGCCAGGCTCTGCGCATGCGAGTACACACGCAAAATGCCTGCAACACCCTCACCCTTACGCAGCAGATGATGGTGAATGCGCAGCACGACTTCACCGCAGATATTGAGTGGCGATGTCACCATCAAATCCAGCGTGCGGCCCACAGCGCCTTCGGTGGAGTTCTCAACCGGCGCCACGACGTAATCGGCCGAACCGGCTTCAACCACGCGGAATGCTTCATCAATAGAGCCACAGGCCTGCGTATGCGCAGCGTGACCAAAGTGCTTGATCGACGCAGCCTGGCTGAAAGTGCCTTCCGGACCCAGATAAGCAATGGTCAGCGGGCGTTCCAGCGCCAGGCAGGCGGACATCACTTCCCGGAACAGCTTGGCGGCGGCTTCGTCCGACAACGGTCCCGGGTTCAGAGTTTTGATACGTGCCAGCACCTGCGCTTCGCGTTCGGGCCGATATACCACGCCGCCACCCTTGATTTCTCCAATGGTCCGGGCGTGCTCGGCGCGCTGGTTCAGCAGCTTGAGAATTTCGGCATCAATGCTATCAATGGCATCACGGTGCACTTTTAGCAGCTCGTCGGACATGCCCTCTCCTGTGGCAAACAATGGGTCTTATCTTGGTTTTTTGGGCGGACGCCACCGATGACGTCCGCTGGCAACTTAATGGCCGCGCGCAAAATCGCGCATGAACTCGCTCAGTACCCGCACGCCTTCCAGCGGCATGGCGTTGTAGATCGAAGCCCGCATGCCACCGACCGAACGATGGCCCTTGAGCTGCAGTAAACCATGCGCCTGGGCGGCTTCAAGGAAAGCGTCATCCAGCGCTTCATCGGCCAGCCGGAACGGCACATTCATGCGCGAACGGAACGGACGCTCGATCGGGCAATTGTAAAAACCGCTGGAAGCGTCGATCGTCTCATAAAGCAGTGAAGCCTTCTCGATATTGCGCGCTTCCATGGCCGGCACACCGCCATTGGCCAGCAGCCACTTGAACACCAGGCCAGCGACGTAAATACCAAAAGTAGGCGGCGTGTTGTAGAGCGAATCGGCCGCAGCGTGCACCTGGTAATCCAGCATGGTCGGCGTCCCAACGCGGGCATTGCCCAGCAAGTCTTCGCGCACGATCACCAGATTCAGGCCCGACGGGCCGATATTTTTTTGCGCACCGGCGTAGATCAACCCGAACTTGCTGACATCCAGTGTGCGCGACAGGATATTGGACGACATATCGCACACCAGCGGCGTATCACCACTCTCTGGCACAAACGGAAACTCGACACCGCCAATGGTTTCGTTGGAGCAGTAATGCAGATATGCAGCATTGTCGCTGCGCTTCCAGCCCGCTTCGTCCGGCACGTACGAGCCATGCCGGTCTTCGTTGGATGCCGCGATGTTTACATTGGCATAGCGCCGCGCTTCTTTAATGGCAATGCGCGACCAGTGACCGGTATCCACGTAATCCACCACACTGGTTTCAGTCGCCAGATTCAATGGGATCATGCTGAAATTGAAGTGCGCGCCACCCTGGATAAACAGCACTTTGTAGTTGGCAGGGATGTTCAGCAGCTTGCGAAAATCCGCCTCGGCTTCATGGATGATCTGGGTAAATTCTTTGCCGCGATGGCTCATTTCCATGACGCACATGCCGGAGCCATGCCAATCGGTTAATTCCGCTTGAACGGTCAGTAACACATCACGCGGCAGAACCGCGGGGCCGGAGCTGAAATTATAGACTTGGGTCATGGTGATCCTTGCTGGCAAAAAAAATTTAACCACGTGACTCGGCACGTCAGGGGATATTACAACCGCAGGCGGTATGCAGAAACTGCCGGGATTTTTCGTTGATGGTGTGACTGTAGTTCGGCACCAACTTTTGAATGCGCTCTTTGAAGCCTGCCATCATATCGCTCGCCAGCTGTGGCGTCAGCCGATACTCTTTCTGGCCCGCGGGTGTGCTGTAGAACCGGTCCAGTTCTTTGAGCTCATCCAGCGTGAAATTATCGGAATAAACCTGCACCAGCCTTTGGCGCACCAGATCTTCGGGCATTGCGTCAGCAACAAATTGCTCAATGACGGGCTGGATCTGTGCCGGAAAATCCGCCATTGCAGCATTCACTTTTGCCCGTTGTTCATCAGTATATCCGGCCAATATGACTTGGGTACGCATAGACTGCACATACTGGTCCAGCGTCTGGCGCACCGCCGTTTTGCGGCTCTCTTTAAGCTGCTGGCTCACATTTAAATGCTGCAGCAAAGATTGAAGGACTGCCGTTTTTTCAGGGTCCGGCGCATCTGCAACGGCGGTTGGCAGCCAGAACATGCCTGACAGCAGCGCAATCAAGGCAAACCAGCGACGAATCATGATTTCTCCGGATGGCTTGGCGCCGGGGAAGACAAAGGTAAATGTATGTTCAAGCGAGCAAGAAGTGCGCGCGTGCCTGTGCTACCGGCTTGGCCCGGTCATCCTGCCAGGCAGTCATCAGCACGTTGGCGATACGCTTGCCCTGACGCACGATCTCGCAATGGCAATAGAGTTCTTGCGCACGGCCACTGCGCAGGTAATCGATAGAAAAATCGATGACGCGAGGAATGCCTTCGCCTTCGCGCTGCCACATCAAATGCAGCACCGCGGCATTTTCCAGAAAGCCGCCAATCACGCCACCATGCAGTGCTGGCAGGATTGTGTTGCCGATGTTGTGGTCCTGAAATGGCAGGTAAAACAAAGGCTCGCCCGCTTCTTCGCGCACCCTGATGCCAAGCAAAGTGGCATAAGGAATGGCAGCAATGGCCACAGATAAATCGTCAATGGTCTGGATATTGGCGAGCGAACTCATGCTTTCGCTCCATGAGTGGCGTTGATTCCGGCACTACCCTTGGGCTCCATGCCGCGCGCAAATGTGGCCACGCCGTGGGCAACCGGTTTTTCCGGATCTTCCTGATACGCTGTGGCGCGGGTAAAGGCGACGTGATCGGTCAGGCGATAGCACTCGGCAGTGCAATAAACGGGCAGATCCGGCCGGGCCGGGCGCAGATAATCAATGCGCAGATCAAGCGTCGCCACCGGTTCAGGTGCCGACAACAAGGAATAGATGGCAGTGCCACTGGCGGTATCAATCAGGGAGGTCACTACACCGCCGTGGATAACCCGGGTATCCGGATTACCAATCAGCTTTTCACTGAAGGGCAATTTGAGGGTAATGCGGCCACGCTCGGCATTGGCAAATTCCATACCCAGCATGCGGCAGTGTGGCAAGTTCATGAACCACTGCTGTAACTGATCAAAAAACACCGGTTCTTCGACCGGCAGCCACAAGCCGTTCATGCAAGCCACTCCAGGGAAACTGACTGGTTATTCTGATTATATTATTGATGCTTTGAATTCTACTTACATATCTGAGCGGGCACCTGTTTGCTCAAGCCAACAGGTGCCCGGCCCATTTCCTGCTCTTTACTGTTTACTGACTGTTTACTGCTGGTCGTCCGGCGTTACATCTGCGGCGCCAGCTTCAGGTGCTGCACCCTCTTCTGCATCCAGCGCATCTTCGCCTTCTTCAGAATCTGTCTCGACCACTTTTTCCAGGCCAGACAGCGCTTCGCCATCGTCCAGATTGATCAGGCGCACGCCTTGTGCGGCACGACCGGTTTCGCGAATTTCCGCAACCTTGGTCCGGATCAGCACGCCGCCGGTGGTAATCAGCATGACGTCATCGGATTCTTCTACCAGCGTAGCGGCAACCAGCTTGCCGTTGCGATCGCCGGTATCAATGGCGATCACGCCCTGAGTGCCACGACTGGTCAAACGGTAATCGCCAACCGGAGTGCGCTTGCCGTAACCATTTTCGGTGGCAGTCAGCACTTGTTGTTGATCATCGTTAGCCACCAGCAGCGAGATAACGCTCTGGCCTTCGCCCAGCATCATGCCGCGCACACCGGCTGCGGTACGGCCCATAACCCGCACATCGGTCTCCGAGAAGCGCACCGATTTACCGGCATCCGAGAACATCATGATCTGGTCGCTACCGGAAGTGAGCGCCACACCAATCAGGTTGTTACCTTCATCCAGGTTAATGGCGATAATGCCGCGCTTCATTGGCCGCGAGAAATCGGTCAACGAGGTCTTTTTGACGGTACCGTCAGCGGTTGCCATGAACACGAATTGGTCTTCGCTGAATACCTTGACCGGCAGAATGGCGTTGATCTTTTCGCCATCTTCCAGCGGCAGCAGATTGTTGATCGGCTTGCCACGGCTGTTACGACCACCTTGCGGCACTTCGTAAACCTTGAGCCAGTAAACCCGACCGCGCGAAGAGAAGCTCAGGATGTAATCGTGCGTGTTAGCCACGAACAAATTATCGATGAAGTCATCTTCTTTGGTTGCTGCGGCTTGCTTGCCACGACCGCCGCGACGCTGGGCCCGATATTCTTCCGCTGGTGTGGCCTTCATGTAACCGCCATGAGTCAGGGTCACAACCATGTCTTGCGGTGTGATCAGGTCTTCCAGATTGATGTCTTCAGCGTGCGCGACGATTTCCGAGCGGCGAACGTCAGCGTATTGCGCGCGAACTTCCAGCATTTCATCGGTGATGATCTGGGTAACGCGTTCCGGCCGCGCCAGAATATCCAGCAGGTCAAGGATCTTCTCCATGACGTCTTTATATTCAGTGACAATCTTGTCTTGTTCCAGACCCGTCAGGCGTTGCAGACGCAGTTCCAGAATCGCTTGCGCTTGTGCGTCAGACAGACGATAGCCGTCGCGACCCAAGCCGAAGCCTTCACCCAAGCCATCCGGACGCGAGGCGCTGACGTCGGTACGCGCCAACATGTCCTCAACCAGCGCAGAGCGCCAGGTGCGATCCATCAACGCCACTTTGGCTTCAGCAGGTGCCGGTGCCGCCTTGATCAACGCGATGATTTCATCGACATTGGACAACGCAACCGCCAGACCTTCCAGAAGGTGCCCGCGTTCGCGTGCCTTACGCAGTTCGAATACGGTGCGACGGGTAACGACTTCACGGCGATGCTTGAGGAAGCTTTCCAGCACCTGCTTGAGGTTCAACAGACGTGGCTGGCCATCGACCAGTGCCACCATGTTGATCCCGAAGCTGTCTTGCAACTGGGTCTGCTTGTACAGATTGTTGAGCACAACGTCTGGCACTTCACCACGCTTGAGCTCAATCACCACGCGCATGCCAGACTTGTCCGACTCGTCACGGATTTCCGAGATGCCTTCAATGAGCTTGGCACGCACCAGATCGCCGATTCGCTCCAGCAGACGGGCCTTGTTCACTTGATACGGCAATTCATCAACAATGATGGCTTGGCGATCAGCGCTGCGGACGATGTCTTCAAAGTGGGTACGGGCACGCATCAACACGCGGCCACGACCGGTGCGATAACCTTCGCGCACGCCGGCTACACCGTAAATAATACCGGCGGTAGGAAAATCCGGGGCGGGGATGAAATCGATCAATTCATCAACGGTCAACTCGCCGTTCTGCAACAAAGCCAGGGCAGCATCAATGACTTCGCCCAGGTTGTGCGGCGGAATATTGGTGGCCATACCGACCGCAATACCCGATGAGCCATTGATAAGCAAATTGGGAATACGGGTAGGCAGAACTGTGGGTTCCTGCTCTTTTTCATCGTAGTTAGGCGCGAAATCAACGGTTTCTTTGTCGATATCGGCCAGCAACTCGCTGGAGATGCGTGCCAGACGGCATTCCGTATAACGGTAAGCGGCAGCAGCATCGCCATCAATTGAGCCGAAGTTACCCTGGCCATCGATCAAGGTGTAACGCAAGGAGAAACTCTGCGCCATCCGTACCAGTGCTTCGTATGCGGCCGAGTCACCGTGCGGGTGGTATTTACCCAGTACGTTACCGATCACACGGGCGCACTTCACATAAGCGCGGTTCCACACGTTGTTGCTTTCATGCATCGCAAACAAAATACGACGATGCACGGGTTTAAGGCCGTCACGCACATCAGGTAATGCACGGCCCACAATCACGCTCATCGCGTAATCGAGATAGGACCGGCGCATTTCCTCTTCAAGGCTGACGGGAATCGTTTCTTTGGCAAAGCTTTGCTGTTCGGACATCTTCCGGAATCGATCCGCCGTTGCGGCCCGTATAGGGCCTGATCAAAGAGAGGTGGGGACGCGCAGCTGTAAACAAGCGCGCCAAACATGCAGGAGTTTAACATGGTGTGGTTTGCACACCAATTTTGACGCTGTTCTGTCAAAATTTCACAATCCTTTTATTTGCGTGCGTTAAAGTTAACCCACTAGAATGTGCGATGTGTTGAGAGAATAGCCTTGACATCCACTTGTTGTCGGTTATATCCAATAACATCTGTACTACTATAAACATCGCAATCGAACGATATTCAACCAGGAGAAATAACTATGCTGTCGCTCAAGCAAACGATGTCGAGTCTCGCCGTAGTTGCGGCGCTCGGTTTTTCCGCTTCCGCTTTTGCTGCAACCGATGCATATCTGACCAACAGCACCAACGTAAGCGATGCAAACCCTGAAGGCGTTGTAAAGAATGGCATCGGTGAGTGCTGGCAAACCGGTTCATGGACGGCTGACAAGGCCAAGACCATCAAAGGTTGCCCAGGTTACGTAGAACCTGTTGTTGCTGTTGCTCCGGCACCGGCACCGGCTCCGGCTCCTGTTCCTGTTACCGTGACCAAGCACTTCTCGCTGAAGTCTGACGTGCTGTTCGAATTCAACAAGTCCACCCTGAAGCCAGAAGGCAAGGACGCGCTGGACAAGATGTACGATCAGGTCAAGGATCTGGATCCGAAGGAAGGCAAGGCAGTTGTTGTTGGCTACACCGACCGTATCGGTAGCGAAAAGTACAACTTCGACCTGGGCTACCGTCGTGCCAAGTCTGTTGCTGATTACCTTGTTTCCAAGGGTGCTCCGGCAGACAAGATCGACGCGCAAAGCCGCGGCAAGGCAGATCCAGTTACTGGCGATACTTGCGCCAAGGTGAAGAACCGCAAGAAGCTGATCGAGTGCCTGAGCCCGGATCGTCGTGTTGAAATCGACGTCCAAGGTGTTCGCGAAGTAACAACCACCCCGGCAAACTAATCCGGCGTGAGTAAAAAAAGCCCCGCCGCATGGCGGGGCTTTTTCATTTGCAGAACGCTCGCGGACATTGCTTGTCTGTAGGTTATGTCCCTTGGAGTATCTCTACATAATGCGTATCAAGATTTTATTCGGCCTGATTACCGCCACCGTCATGGCTTTTGCCCACGCCGACGGTATTAGCGATCTCAAGCAATTTCTCGGCAATACCCATTCGCTCAAGGCGCAATTCACCCAAAGCGTAACGGGCAAAGGTAAAGCGCAGGTCAGCAGCGGTGTCGTGGCAATCATGATTCCGGGCAAATTTCGCTGGGAATATCAAAAACCCTATCAACAACTGATTGTGGGCGATGCCAAAGAGGTTTGGCTATATGACCAGGACCTCAAACAAGCAACGTCCAAAAATGTGGCCAATGCGCTGGAAAGCAGCCCGGCGGCTCTGTTGGCTGGGGATGCCGCCTGGGAAAAGAATTACACGCTCAAGGCCCTGCCGGACCAGGATGGTCTTGCCTGGCTTGAAGCAACCCCAAAACGCGATGACAGCAGCTTTGAGCATATCCGTCTGGGCCTGGCCAACGGTCAAATCCAACGGATGGACCTGTTCGACAAGTTCGGTCAAACCACGCAGATCCGCTTTAGCCAGATCATGAGTAATCCCAAGCTGGATACCGGCTTGTTCCACTTCACGCCGCCGAAGGATGTCGATGTCGTTCGCGAATGACCTTTTCGCGCCAGAAAAACCCAACGAGCCACTAGCGGAGCGATTGCGCCCCCGAGTTGTTGCGGAGGTGGTCGGGCAACGCCATTTGCTCGGGCCCGGCAAGCCGCTTGCGCTGGCGATAGCATCCGGGCAAATCCATTCGATGATCCTGTGGGGCCCACCTGGCGTGGGCAAGACCACGCTGGCGCGCCTGCTCGCAGGAACCTTTGATGCCGAGTTCATCCCGCTCTCGGCCGTGTTTTCTGGCGTTAAAGATATTCGCGCCGCCATGGAAGAAGCCGAACGCCATCGCATGCGCGGGCGTTCTACCATCCTGTTTGTCGACGAAGTCCACCGCTTCAATAAATCACAGCAAGATGCCTTTCTGCCCTTTGTAGAGTCCGGCCTGGTCACCTTTATCGGCGCCACCACGGAGAACCCTTCGTTTGAGGTGAACGCCGCACTGCTGTCCCGGGCACAGGTTTACGTGCTCAAAGCGCTCACAGACGACGAACTGGGCGAGTTGGTAGCACGTGCGCTGACCTGCTTCCCCGACCTGCAAGCGACCGACGACGCCATTGCAGTCTGGACAGGTTATGCCGATGGCGACGCCCGCCGCATGCTTAATCTGATTGAGCAAAGTGCTCATGCAGCGCAAGCCAGTCAGATCACCACCATTGATGCCGGCTTTCTGGAAAACGCGTTGTCACTCAACGCCCGCCGTTTTGATAAAGGCGGTGATGCTTTTTACGATCAGATTTCGGCTTTGCACAAATCCGTGCGCGGCTCCAGCCCGGACGGTGCCGTTTACTGGCTCACCCGCATGCTGGATGGTGGCGCCGATCCACGCTATCTGGCACGCCGCATTGTGCGTATGGCTTGGGAAGACATCGGTCTGGCGGACCCGCGCGCAGCACAAATCACGCTGGATGCAGCCGAAACCTATGAACGCCTTGGCAGCCCGGAAGGCGAGCTGGCACTGGCCCAGGCCGTGATTTACCTGGCCATCGCGCCCAAATCCAACGCGGGCTATAACGCCTATAACACTGCTCGCGCGGTCATCAACAAAGACAAATCGCGCCCGGTACCCGAACACTTGCGCAACGCCCCCACCAAGCTCATGAAAGAACTGGGCTACGGCAAGCTGTATCGCTATGCGCACGATGAACCGGAAGCCTATGCGGCGGGCGAAACTTACCTGCCCGAAGGCCTGGAAGAACTGACGTTTTATGAGCCAGTGCCGCGCGGTCTGGAAGCAAAGATCGCGGAGAAACTCAAACACCTGGCTGAACTGGACGCCGCATGGCGCGAGCGAAACGGGTAGAATCACCCACCAATATCGGGCTAGCAGACCAGCAAACACTGGCCTCCCCGGCTTTAGAACCCCTTTAATACCTAACTGATACCGGCCACCATGCTCGACATCAATCTGCTTCGTAACGATCTGGACAACGTTGTCGCCCGCCTGCAAACGCGCGGCTTTGCTTTTGACGCGACCACCTTTTCTGCGCTGGAAGCTGAGCGCAAAACCCTGCAAACCCGCACCCAGGATTTGCAGGCCAAGCGTAATTCCTCTTCCAAAATGATTGGTCAGGCCAAGGCAAAAGGCGAAGATGTTTCGGCGATCATGGCCGAAGTCGCCACGCTGGGCGATGAACTCAAAGCCAATGAAACCGCGCTGGCTGAGCTGCAAAACAAGCTCAACGATCTGCTGCTGGCGGTGCCCAATCTGCCACATGCAGATGTGCCAGTTGGCCGTAGCGAAGAAGACAACGTCGAAGTACGTCGCTGGGGCACGCCGCGCGCCTTTGATTTTGAAGTCAAAGACCATGTGGATGTCGGCACGCCGCTAGGGCTGGATGCCGAGACCGGGGCAAAACTCTCCGGCGCACGTTTTACCGTGCTGCGCAGCCAGATTGCCCGTCTGCATCGCGCTTTGGCGCAATTCATGCTGGATACGCACACCCAGGAACACGGCTACGCCGAAACCTACACCCCATATATCGTCAATCCGGACATTCTGTTTGGTACCGGCCAGTTGCCCAAGTTTGCCGATGACATGTTCCGGGTCGAAAAAGGCGGCGAAGAAAACAAGGTTACCCAGTACCTGATTTCTACCGCCGAAATCACCCTGACCAATACCGTGCGCGACAGCATCCTCAAGCTCGAAGAGTTGCCGGTCAAACTGACTGCACATTCACCGTGTTTCCGTTCGGAAGCTGGCACTTACGGTCGCGACACCCGCGGCATGATCCGCCAGCATCAGTTCGACAAGGTGGAGATGGTGCAGATTGCGCATCCGGACAAGTCATACGAAACGCTGGAAGAAATGGTTGGCCACGCCGAGAAAATCCTGCAAAAGCTGGGCCTGCCCTACCGCGTGGTCTCGCTGTGCACGGGTGACATGGGCTTTGGCGCCACCAAAACTTACGATCTGGAAGTCTGGCTGCCTGCGCAGAACACATATCGCGAAATCTCCAGCTGTTCCAACTGCGAAGCCTTCCAGTCCCGCCGTATGCAGGCGCGTTTCCGTAACGACGCGGGCAAGCCAGAACTGGTGCACACGCTCAATGGCTCCGGCCTGGCAGTCGGCCGTACACTGGTTGCGGTGCTGGAGAACTACCAGAACGCCGATGGCAGCGTGACCGTACCTGCAGCATTGCGCCCATACATGGGTGGAATTGAGACACTAACCGTCTAAATACGGTCATTTATGTTTAAAAAGGCGCCGATTATCTGGCGCCTTTTTTTATTGCCTCATCAAATAACGCAACAAAAACTGTGCCTAATCTGCTGAATTCATCGCCTGCTTTTGTGTCCAAGCACAGTGTGGTCTATATCTTTACTGCACAATAACAAGCTACTTTGGACCCGGGAGGGTTGAATTCATGTCTCATATATCGATGTGGTTTATTGCGGCGCTGGTCTTGGCCGGGCTGGAAATGCTCTCCGGCACGCTCTATATGCTGGCCATCGCCTGCGGGCTGGCAGTCGGTGGTATCTCATCACTGCTGGGGATTTCTGTCCCGGCACAGATCATCATCGCCGCTGCGGCTGCCGTTGTTGCTGTGGGCTTGCTGCACAACTGGAAGGCCCGCAAGCAGATCGGCACGCCAGACACCGTACAGAGCCAGCTTGATCTGGGGCACCGCGTCACCATTGACCAGTGGCTGGATGACCGTCACGCCCGTGTCCGTTACCGTGGTACGACCTGGGATGCCGAGATCGCCGATCTGGGTGTGCCACAGAACGCACCAACCTATTTCATTACCGGCCAACGCGGCAATATTTTGCTGATCGATATCATTCCGCCGGCTAATGCAGAGATTCTCGCGAACTAATTGTCTGAATCAACTACCAAGCATTGCAGCGCGAAAACATAATCCAGCTGCAATGTTGGTCACAAACAGCACAACTGATCTGGTTTTATCGTAATTAAATGGTCTGTTGTTCTGGTTTATTGAAATATCCAGGGGAAAAGTCATGCCGTTTGCAATTGTCTTATTGGTGATCGTTGTCATTTTTATTGCAAAAACGTTCCGCGTGGTACCGCAACAAGAAGCCTGGATTCTCCAGCGACTGGGGCGCTTTCATAGCGTATTGCAGCCTGGTCTGAATTTTGTAGTGCCATTTGTTGATGTGGTCGCTTACAAACATAGCCTTAAAGAAATTCCGCTGGATGTGCCCAGCCAGATTTGTATTACCCGCGACAATACGCAACTCACCGTCGATGGCATTCTCTATTTTCAGGTAATGGACCCAAAACTGGCCTCATATGGCTCGTCCAATTACATTGTGGCGATTACGCAATTGGCGCAAACCACTTTGCGTTCGGTGATCGGCAAACTGGAAATGGATAAGACCTTTGAAGAGCGTGACGATATCAATCGGGCCGTAGTATTGGCGCTGGATGAAGCCGCTACCAGTTGGGGCGTTAAAGTATTGCGTTATGAAATCAAAGACTTGACTCCACCAAAAGAAATTCTGCATGCCATGCAGCAGCAGATTACTGCCGAGCGTGAGAAGCGGGCCTTGATTGCGCAATCCGAAGGTGTGCGTCAGCAACAGATTAACCTGGCAACCGGTGAACGCTCTGCCGCAATCCAGAAATCTGAAGGTGACATGCAGGCCAAGATCAACCAGTCGGAAGGTGAAAAACAAGCGGCCATCAACCGCGCCAAGGGTGATGCCGAAGCGCTGCGTCTGGTCGCTTCGGCTACGGCCGATGCCTTGCGCGCAGTGGGTGAATCGGTAAACGCGCCAGGTGGCCTGGAAGCGGTGAACCTGAAAGTGGCGCAGCAATATATCGACGCCTTTGGCAACATCGCCAAGCAAGGCAACACCATGCTGCTGCCGTCTAATGCGGCGGATATCGCCAGCGTAGTGGCCATGGCAACATCGGTTATCAAGACTGCGCGTTAAGCACGCTGTAGCTACCGACTGGTAGCGACAGAAAAAGGTGGACTTGGCATAGCCGGTCCACCTTTTTTATGCCTCGCTCATTCCCCGTACAACCTTCTTGCCTGGTCATTTCCACGCTGGGCGAGAAACGGCCAGAGACGTTCAGGTGGCAAACTCGGCGGCCCCACTGGATTCCCGCCAAGGGGGCCGCCCAAGTCGGGAATGATGAACTGGCGGTTGTTCGAGAGGCAAAGCCTCAGCGCTTATCCGTCTTCCCTGCCGCCCCGGCAAACTCTGCCAGCCAGTTATCCAGCCGCCGTGGACGCAAGCCGAGGTCCTGGGCCAGTTCTTTGCGGCGAATGGCATTACGCACCATCAGCGAGCCCAGCCAACGCACCGGTTCAGGTGGGAAATGGCCCAATGGCCCGCCAACCAGACCGCTACGCGTCCAGTCGTTGTCCAGCCCGAGTACCAACGATGACAAGATTTGGCCGCCCATATAACTCGGCCCGACGCCGTTCCCCGAATAACCAAAGCCGTAGAAGATACGAGGATGATTGTTGAGGCGGCCGAAAAAGGGCAGCCCGGTTACCGAGCGATCAGAAGCGCCATTCCACGATGCCGCCAATGGCACATCGCGCCATGCCGGAAAAAACGCCCGTAACGCTTCTTGCAACTGGCCTTCATAAGCGCTGGGCTGATCAAACGACGGCAGCATCTGCCCGCCATATGCAAACGTATTGCCGCCCTTGCCCAGCATGATCCGGCCATCCGGCGTGCTGCGGTAGTAATAGACAAAGGTGCGTGAATCCATCACCGCCGTGCCGTGCTCCAGCCCGGTATGTTCCAGCAGGCACTGGCGCGGTTCGGTAATGATCATATCGCTGGACACCACCGCAATGCTGCGCGAGAACTGGCTGAATGAAGTAGCCATCCACGCATTCATCGCCAGCACCACTTGCCCGGCAGCGACACGTCCTTGCGTGGTGAGTACTTGGGGTTGCTCGCTTTCCACCAACTTGCTCATGGGCGTGTTTTCATAAATACGCACACCCATTTGCCGCGCCACGCGGGCCAGGCCACGCACCAGCAAGCCTGGCTGCACACTGCCCGCTGCAGGTGAAAAACAGCCCTCTTCGTGCAAGGCGGAACCGGCGTGGCGCTGGACTTCATCACGGCCCCACGGTGCCCACGAAGAAATGCCGCGCGCCGCCAAGGCCGCCATCACCGGCTGCATCGCCCCCTTTTGCGCCTCATTGGTCGCGGTGTACAGCGTGCCATCCACCCGTACTTGCGCCTCAATGGCATGCTCGCAGCAGAAATTGGCGATCTGATAAACCGCGTCTTCAGAGGCTTTTACCAGACGACAAGCTTCCGTTTCGCCAAACAGTCGCAACAGCGTGAAAAACCGCGTGGACCAGGTCAGCAGGCACCCACCGTTACGGCCCGACGCCCCGGAACCGCACAACCCTTTCTCGACGATCACCACATCCAGGTCCGGCCTGGCTTGCTTGAGCTGGATAGCCGTCCACAGCCCGGTAAAACCACCGCCCACGATACAGACATCAGCGGTGGTTTCGCCTTGCAATGGCCGCGGCTGTGCGGGCTCCTGGGCGAGCGCCTGAGCCAGCCAGAACGGTAAATGCGTAGCTTGTCCAGAGGTTGAAAGTTGCGCTACCGATGGGTGTGCCGCAGCCGTCACGGGCGCTCTCCCCGCGCACGGCGAGCAGCAATGTCTTGCAATACTGGCCACAAATCGGCCACGGTATCGATCACGTAATGCGCGCCACTGGCCTGCAATTTGGCAACCGCTGGCGCTTTGCGGGTCGCCTTTTCTGAGTCCGACAGCGCTTGCCACTCGGCATCGGTCAAACCGACTTCATTGCCACTGGCCGACAACCCCACCGTCCACATCCCGGCGCGCAAACCTTCCACAATGCCAGGCACGGTATCGTCCACTTTCACGCAGGCTGCAACGTTATTCACCGCCAGATCAATCACGCACTGCAACGCCATCCATGGGCCGGGACGGCCACCAGCAGCCAAGTCATCGGCGGCGATGGCGCAGTCGGGCGTGTAGCCGCGCTGCGCCGCGATAGGCAACAAAGCGTCCATCACCTGGCGTGGATAGCCCGAGCATGAACCGACCTTGATACTGTGCTCGCGCAGTTGCCCAACCAGTTCCAGCGCACCCGCAATGGGTTGGGAATAATGGCCGACGCGCGCCAGTTGCAGCGGCATGAAAGCCTGGTAAATGGCATCGACATCGGCATCGCACACTTCACGGCCAAAACGCTCAAACCAGCGACCGGCGATTTTCGGATCGCGGCCAAGCGCCTGGATATGCTGCCATTTGCCCACGCCCATTGGCCCGCGAGCTTCTGCCAGCGTGATCGGAATATTAAAACCGGCCAGCGCCTCAACCAGCACTTGCGTGGGCGCGAAAGAACCGAAATCAACAATGGTGCCAGCCCAGTCAAAGATCACGGCTTCAACGTATTGCTGGATGGATTGCTCAGTAGTCATTGCGGTAAATCCTTGTTTGGTATGTGTTGATCTGGCCGTTCACGCGGCTTAGCCCGGATGGCGCACAGCGGGAAGCGGCGAAATCACCGTGGTCACTGCCGCAGTCGCTGGCGCATTACGCCTTGCGCTCCCGGATTCCCGCCTGTGGCTTCATGCTGGCTACGAGCGGCCTTTGGGCGACAGGCTTACAACCAGCCCAATTGATGCAGCCCTTCACCAATCGCTGCAACCGCCTGGCCGATTTCGGCCTCGTTGATGGCGCCAATGCAGCCAACACGGAAAGTCTCCACTTGCGTCAATTTGCCCGGGTACAGCACAAACCCCTTTTCGCGCACCGCTTCGTACAGCGACTGGAAGTGGTATTCCGGATGATCCGGCGCATGGAAGGTGACAATGATCGGTGCCTGGATTTCCGGGTTGAGGAAGGGCCGCAATTCCAGTCGGCGCAGGCCTTCAACCAGCATGTTGTGATTGGCGGTGTAACGCGCCAGCCGGGCCGGTTGGCCGCCCTCTTCCAGATATTGGTCTAGCGCAGCACGCAGCGCGGCCAGCACGTGCGTGGGCGGAGTGAAGCGCCATTGACCGGTTTTTTGCATGTAAACGTATTGGTCGTGTAGATCCATCGACAGCGAATGGCTGTTGCCACGGCTTTCGACCAGCGCTGATTTGCGGGCGATGACAAACCCCATGCCGGGCACGCCTTCTAGACATTTATTGGCCGAAGCGATCAGCGCATCAAACTCGACCTCGCGCGCGTCGATGGGCAACGCGCCAAAACCAGACATGCTGTCGATAATCAGTTTGCGACCCAGTCGTGCAGTCACGCGGGCCAGTTCGGCCAGCGGGTTGAGAATGCCGGTGCTGGTTTCGCAATGAATGACGCCGACGTGGGTGATAGTCGGGTCTTGCGCCAGCCGGGCCGCCAACGCTTGTGGGTCACTCGGCTGGTCTTCGGCCGATTCAAGAATGGCGACCTGCCGCCCCATGACTTCGACAGCGCGTGCCATGCGTTTGCCGTAGGCGCCATTCACCAGCACCAGCAATTTGCCGTGGCGCGGCAGCAAGGTGCCAATGGCAGCCTCTACGGCAAAGGTGCCGGAACCTTGCAATGGCACGCAGACGTGATCTTCTGCGGCATGAGCGATGTCGAGCAGATCGGCACACACGCTGGCAGTCAGGTCGTTAAACGACCGGTCCCACGAGCCCCAATCGGTGAGCATGGCGGTTTTGGTTTTAAGGCTCGTGGTCAACGGGCCCGGCGTAAGGAGGATGGGTTCACGCATATCGTCAGGTCTCCTGAACGTCTAGATGAATTAAGGAAAATGTGAGTAATGGTGCGCACGAAATGCACACCCTATGCAGGCTAATCACGATGACCACGCCACCTTTGGGTCCGGCGCAAGGCCGACCAGGAAAGCAGGCCGAATACCAGGCAAACGCCCGCAGAGGTCGCGACGATGAGTGTCGCCATGGCAGCGGCGGCGGCGGTATCGCCAGCGTCATCCATGTTCAGCACCGCCACCGAAGACAACACCGTGTCGGGCGTATACAAGAAGATGACGGCAGACACGGTGGTCATCGCCGAGACAAAAAAGTAGCGGGCAATTTCCAGTACGGCGGGCAGGCAGATGGGTAATGTCACCCGGCGCAACGTGGTCCAGAACGGCACTTTGAGTGACGCCGAGACGTGTTCGAATTCGCCGTCCAGTTGTTTAAGCGCGGTAATGGCAGTGAGATGCGCGGTGCTGTAGTAATGCACCACCGTGCACACCACCAGCAGCACCATGCTGCCGTACAGCACGTTGAGCGGATTGCCGGGGGCGTTGAAGAAAAAGATGTAACCCAGACCCAGCACCATGCCAGGCACGGCCATGGGCAACACGGCCAGAAAACCGGTTACGTTGCGGGCCACGGGCGCGGTGCGAATTTTCTCCACCCAATACGCGCCGGTAAATACCGCCACGCCGCCCAGCAAAGCCACACCCAGCGCCAGCTTCAGACTATTGCGATAAGCCAGCCAGCCGCCGCCATCCATATTGTCGAAGTCAAAATGCGCCAGCGTCGGCGCCATGTTGTATGGCCATTGCTTGATGAAAGCAGCGGCGACCGAGGTGCCCAACATGACTACCAGCCACACGCTCACCAACACGCAAAACAGCGTGGCGACGATATCGGGGATGGCACGTCGTTGCGGTTGCAGTGGCTGCGCCCGGGCAGTCAGCAACGCTTTCTGTTTTTTCTGCACAAAGCGGTCGACCAGCCACGACAGCACTGCGGGGAACAACAGCACCAGGCCGTAGACCGAGCCCATGCCGAAATTCTGCTGGCCGATCACCTGCTTGTAGATTTCTACCGCCAGCACGTCGAACTTGCCGCCGACGATCTTGGGCACGCCAAAGTCGGTGATCACCAGCGTAAACACCAGCATCGCCGCGGAGATAAGACCATATCGCACCGAGGGCAGCGTTACGGTAAAGAACTGGCGCACTTTGCCAGCGCCTAGCGACGTTGCCGCCTCATACAGGCGAGCGTCCGCCAACGACAAAGCGGTCAGCAAGATCATCAGGGCATGCGGAAAGGTATAAAACACTTCGCCCAAGACAATGCCCCACGGCCCATAAATGGAGCCATCGCCCAGCCAGGCTTTCAATACGCCTTGATTGCCAAACAGATAAATCAACGAGATGCCCGGCAGCAAGGATGGTGCCAGTAGCGGGATCAGCGCCAGCATGCGAAACATCGGTTTGGCAGGCATGCAGGTGCGCATCATCGCCGCAGCAAAGCAGTAAGCCAGCGGAATGACGATGGCGGTTGTCGCCAGCGAGACGCCCACGCTGTTGTGCAACAGATAGCCAAAACGCGCATCGAACAGACCGGCAAAGTTGGCTAGTCCGACATACTGACCCGATTTGTCCTGTCCGGCTTTACCCAGAATGGCGATTAGCGGCAGCGCCAGAAATACCAGCAAAAAGAGGCATGACAACCACGCCAGTGCGCCAGCAAAACGATCGCTCTTCGCCTGCAACAACGGTCGCGGGCGCAGCGCCACAAGCGGATTCAACGACGCACTCATGCCACCACTCCCGCATTCACTTCGTCGAGGAAAAATCTCAAACCGGCTTGCGGTAGTGTCACTGGCACCATCTGGCCCGATTGCAGATTCAGCGTGGCCAGTTCGGTACGGCTCACATCGGCGATCATGGCCAGATTGCCCATGGCCGGCACCACCAGGCTGACCCGGCAAAAGCCGCCGAGCGATTCCACACCGACCATATGCGCCAGCACCATATTCTGGCCACCCTGCCAACGTGCGTGCAGGGCGACGGCTTCCGGTCGCACAAACAGTTCTATTTCACGACCAAGTGGCAATGGCGGCAAATGCGGTACAGCCAGTTGCGTGTCGCCCACGCGCACCACGCCATGTCCGTCTACCTTGCCACCAAGCCAGTTGGCCCGACCGACAAACTCCGCCACAAACCGGCTTTGCGGCATGGCGTAGATTTCGTCGGGCGTGCCGATTTGCTCGATATGACCCTGGTTCATCACCACAATGCGATCAGCCATGGTCAGTGCTTCTTCCTGATCGTGCGTGACCATGATGGTGGTAATGCCCAGGCGTTGTTGCAAGCTGCGAATTTCGCGGCGCAGATGCTCGCGCACGCGTGCATCCAGTGCAGACAATGGCTCATCCAGCAGCAGCAAACCGGGCGATGTTGCCAGCGCGCGCGCCAAGGCTACGCGCTGTTGCTGACCACCAGAAAGCTGGCCGGGATATTTGCTCTCAATACCGGTCAGGCCAATCAGCGTCAGCAATTCGCTCACGCGGCTTTGTTTGTCCTGGCGACGACCTTTGAGACCGTAGGCGATGTTTTCGGCCACATTGAGATTGGGGAACAGCGCGTACGACTGGAACACAATGCCGTAATTGCGCTTGGCAGCAGGCTGGCGGGTGACATCCACACCCAGCATGTCAATCTGGCCAGCATTGGCGTTTTCCAGCCCGGCAATCATGCGCAGCAAGGTCGTTTTGCCGCAGCCCGAAGGACCCAGCAGGCAAACGAACTCCCCTTTACGCACAGTCAGATTGATATCTGCCAGCGCAATAAAGCTGCCAAATTGTTTATGCAAACCCGTCAGGCGCAAAGCATCGGGCTGGTCGGTGGAAGAAAGGGACGCGTGTGGTGCCAGTTCTGCCGGTTCAATAACCATAGCGCGATTCATGGTGTTTCCTGCGCTGCCCGCGCACGCACCAACAGGCGCGCGCGATCCAGATAATGCGAAAGAGGTTGCGTCACCAAGTCGGGCACTTTGGCCAGATCATCGTAGCGACGCAATGCGATAGCGGCTTCAAGGTAAGGGTTGGCCTCAAAGCGGGTGATTTCCTCGTCACTCATCACGCCACCTTGCAACAGCAAGGATTGGCGCGAGGCTTGCGACAAGGTGTAAAGATATTCGGGTGATGTTGCACAGAGATAACGCTTGGCGGCGACATGCAGCGCAATCGGCGCCAGCACGGTTTCATCAAACAGCGGCTTGAGCGCGGCGACGCCCACGGCTTCGTGGCGGTCATCAATACCGTTGGCAAGGTCATCGTCTTTTTGCTCGGCCACCAGATGGCCGAAGTCATGCAGCAAAGCGGCGATCACCAGCGACTCGGGCGCGCCGTCCTGATCGGCAAAATGGGCACTTTGCAGCGCGTGATCCAGTTGTGACACCGCCTCGCCGCCATATTGGGCGCGACCGTGTTGTTCATACAGCCAGGACAGATCGTCGATGGTGAATTGCATGGTGTGGGTAGCCGTGAGCAAGGCATGAAAAGCCTGGGGGAAGACAGACGTGCGCAGCAAATGGGGCGAGGCGCCAGGTTTCGCACCTCACGCTTCGCCCCTCACACACAATTACTTCGGTTCAGACTTGCTGTCGTAACGTTTGGTCCATTCGGCCAGAATGCGATCACGATTGGATGCGGCCCAACCCAGGTCTTGCTTGATCAGCATTTGTTCGTAGTTGCCAGGAATGAACTCGATCGGCTTGGCGACGCCGGGCATGGCGACCACGGCAAAGTTCTTCTCGAACAGTTCGTTGGCCGAGCGCGATGCGGACCAGTCAGCCAGCTTCTTGGCAGCGTCCAGGTTCTTGGTACCCTTCATGATGCCGGTGGCTTCCAGATCCCAGCCCAGGCCTTCTTTCGGGAACACCAGATCAATCGGCGCGCCGCCCTTCTTCAGGCTGGCAGCACGGTATTCAAACGAGATGCCGATCGGGTATTCACCGGTGGCAGCCTGCTTGCAAGGCTTGGAGCCGGAATGTTCGTACTGGGCGATGTTCTGATGCAGACCATCCATGTATTCCCAGCCGCCCTTCTCGCCAAACATCTTCAGCCAGGCAGAAACATCAAAGTAGCCCGTACCGCTGGATGCCGGGTTCGGCATGACGATCTTGCCTTTGTATTCCGGCTTCAACAGGTCTTTCCAGCTTTCCGGCTTCTTCAGACCTTGCTTGGCGGCTTCAACGGTGTTGAAACAGATGGTGGCGCCCCACACGTCCATACCGGCCCATGCTGGCGGGTTCTTGCTATCCACATACGACTTGGTCAGCTTGTCCACGCCTTTAGGCGCGTACGGCTGCAACATGCCTTCTTTATCCAGGATCAGCAGCGAAGAAGCAGCAACGCCCATCACCACGTCGGCTTGTGGATTGTTCTTTTCAGCCAGCAGTTTGGCGGTAATCACGCCGGTGGAGTCGCGCACCCACTTGATATGTACACCTGGGTTTTCTTGTTCGAACTTGTCTTGATACGCCTTGACCTGGTCGGCTTCGAGCGCGGTGTAGACGGTCAGTGTGGTGTCGGCATAAGCGGCAGCACCGCACAGGGCGATCAGGCCGGCAAGCACGCGAGGCAGGGTTTTCATTTCCAGAATCCTTGTTGAATCCTTGTTGGGTTTCGCAAGAACTGCCGACACAGTCGTTTTTATCGGCAGCTCCAATGGATGGGTCTGTAGATCAGACGCTGCGGATTCTGGGCTGGCTGTGTTACAAGGTTGTGACGTCTAGACGAATTTGCGATGACGTTAGACGTTTGGGACGCCCGCTAATGAAGATGTATCGGGGTAATAACAGCGGTATCAGTCCATCCGATTGCCTGCTGCCAACCCGTGGGCGACCAGAGCGCGCCCGGCATCCAGGATAAAAGCATTTGCCGATGCGGCAAACAGCAAGGGCGTGGCGTCGGTGGCAGCAACACAGCGCGGGTCTATAAATGCCAACGCGGCCTCGTCAACTGGCAAGTGCTGGCAACGCCAAGCCAGCGCCGCCCAATTTCCGCCATTGGCAGAATCATGCTCTGCATTATCTGCATTACAGACTGAGACTGATTGTTCAGCGCCGGCCATGCTCATGCGGTTCCTCCTTGCCGATCAGCATTTGTGCCGACCTGCCGTGCCGTGGTGCACCTGACTATTTTAGTTTTTATGCTGCGTCGCACAACAAAAGACGCACCGCCTCACAGCCGGGCGGTAGCGGTCTCACGCTCGGCCCTGCGCCTTCTGGCTGCTATCACAATGAAAAACAACATTTTTTCGTATTGGCCGGGCGCATTTCTGCGAAAATACCAGATTGCCCAAAGTAATGACTCGAATGACCTCGTCCCCTACCCCGATTTTTACGCTGCCAGCCGGCACCGTACCCCGCAAACCCGCACCATTCCTGCCGATGAGTCGTGCGGAAATGAACGCGCTCGGCTGGGACGAGTGCGACATCATCCTGATTACGGGCGACGCATATATCGATCACCCCAGTTTTGGCATGGCGTTGATCGGGCGGTTGCTGGAAGCGCAAGGGTTCCGGGTCGGCATCATCAGCCAGCCAGACTGGCACTCTGCCGACGCCTTCAAGGCGCTGGGCAAGCCGCGGCTGTACTTTGGCGTGACAGCGGGCAATATGGATTCGATGATCAACCGCTACACGGCTGATCGCAAACCACGCTCGGACGACGCGTACACCGCGGGCGGCAAATCCGGCAAACGCCCGGATCGCGCGCTGACCATTTACTGCCAACGCTGCCGCGAAGCGTATCCCGGCGTGGATATCATGGCCGGCGGCATCGAAGGTAGCCTGCGCCGCATTGCGCAATACGATTACTGGAGCGACAAGGTTCGTCAGTCCGCACTGGTTTACGCCAAGGCCGACATTCTGCTGTTCGGCAACGCCGAACGCGCACTGGTTGAAGTGAGCCACCGCGCCAATGCCGGTGAACGCCTCGCGCAAATCCGCAATGTGCGTGGCACGGCATTCATGACGCGCTCCGGCTGGATGCCTGCTGAAGATTGGTCAGTGCTGGATTCATCCACCGTTGATTTACCCGGTCGCGTTGATCCGCATCCGGACCCGTACGCGATGGAGCCGGAGAAATCCGCCGCTGCACCCAAGCCGCCCGAAGCTGCGCAGCCGATTCGTATTGTCAGCAAGGCAGAGCGTCTGGCCGCCAAGCAAGCAGAACGCCAGAAAACCGTGGTGCGCATTCCAGCTTTCGAAGCGGTCGCTTATGACCCGGTGCTGTACGCCCACGCCAGCCGCACGCTGCATCTGGAATCCAACCCCGGCAACGCGCGCGCCATGGTGCAAGCGCACGGCGAACGCGATGTGTGGCTCAACCCGCCGCCTATTCCGCTGACCACGCCGGAAATGGATTACGTCTACGACCTGCATTACGCACGCAATCCGCATCCGTCGTATGAAGGCGAGCGCATTCCCGCGTGGGAGATGATCCGCTTCTCCATCAACATCATGCGCGGCTGCTTTGGCGGCTGTACTTTCTGTTCGATTACCGAACACGAAGGCCGCATTATCCAGAGCCGTTCGGAAGAGTCGATCCTGAATGAGATCGTGGAAATCCGCGATAAAACCAAGGGTTTTACCGGCCATATCAGCGATCTGGGCGGCCCGACCGCCAATATGTACCGGCTGGCCTGTAAAGACCCGAAGATCGAGCAATCCTGTCGCCGCTTGTCCTGCGTGTACCCAGGCATTTGCGAAAACCTGAACACCGATCACGCCCCGCTGATCCAGCTTTATCGCAAAGCGCGGGCGATTCCGGGCGTGAAAAAGATCACCATCGGTTCCGGTCTGCGTTACGACCTGGCCGTGGAGAACCCGGAATACATCAAAGAGCTGGTAACTCACCATGTGAGCGGCTATCTGAAGATTGCACCGGAGCACACCGAAGAAGGCACGTTGTCGAAGATGATGAAGCCGGGCATCGGCACGTTTGAGAAATTCAAAACGCTGTTCGACAAGTACTCGGCACAGGCAGGCAAAAAGCAGTATCTGATCCCGTACTTCATCGCCGCGCACCCCGGTACCACCAACGAAGACATGCTGAATCTGGCGCTGTGGCTCAAAGCCAATAACGTCAAGCCAGACCAGGTCCAGGCCTTCACCCCAACGCCAATGGCGCTCGCCACCACCATGTGGCATACCCGCCGCAATCCGTTGAAGAAACTGGCGCGTAGTTCAGAGAAGGTCGAGGTGATCCGCGACGCGCAACAGCGCAAGGTACACAAGGCTTTCCTGCGTTATCACGATCCGGAAAACTGGCCGATTTTGCGTGAAGCACTGATCCAGATGGGCCGCGCTGAGTTGATCGGCAACAGCCCCAAGCATCTGATCCCGGCGCAGCAACCCGGCGAGCGCGCCGTGGCGCCACCGCGTAACTTGCAGCAACCAGTGCAACGCCGGCCAGCAGCATCGGCTACACCCAAGAAGATTGTTGGTCCAGGGCAGGGGAAAGGGAAGCGGACGGTAAAAGGGAAAGCGCGGGCGCGGTAATGTCATGTCGGCGTAGCGGAGATTCAAATGGAATGTAGCGCGGATTCGCGCAGCAATCCAGGAACGCCGGGGACAAGTCCAGCGTACGTTGCTCGTTGACGCGTTGTTTCCCCGGATTCCCGCTTCGCTTCATCCGGGCTACGTCACCCGTGCGCGGTGACCTTGTTGTGTTTGTTAGTGCCTTCGGCACGGGTGTGAAAAGCGTTTGATACCCGGGGGTGCCCGGGGAGCACGTTTCTTTCTTTTGCGTCGCCAAAAGAAAGAAACCAAAGAAAAGGCGACCCGACAGCGCAAGCGCAAACGGGGCCCAAAGTCAAAAGCCGAAACGAACACACTGTCTGCTTGGCGTCTCTGCGCGGCTCCGCCGTTCCCTCGATCGGTCGGAGCCTGGGTCTCCGACTCTCTGTCGGCGTAGCGCATTGTTGTGGTTTGCCCGCAGGGACTGCGAGCATCCGCCATCAACGATATCGCCGCCCGGACTCGCCCAGCGCCATTGCTTTTTAAAACCGGCAAACAAAGCGGTTAAACACGCCGACCGAGAGCCGGAGACCTTAGGCTCCGGCCGACCGAGGGAACGCAGGATGCGCGCAGACCCTTCTGACAAACAGATGGTGTGCTTCGGCTTTTGACTTCGGGGCCCCGTCAGGTGCTTGCACCCGGGTCGCCTTTTGCTATCCCGCTCTGCGGGACTTTGGGACACCTTTCTTTGGCGACGCAAAGAAAGGTGTCGTGCTCCCGGGCACCCCCGGGTATCAAACGCCCTTCACATCGTGCCGCAAGGCACTAACAACCAAGCTTCCAAAACCCCAAGCACCGCAACACGGCCGGTTACGCCCGCCCCATCCTCAAAAAAACCATCCCACAGGTCTTCACCTGATCCCCCCCTTCACAAACCTCGCGTAAATTAACCCTCCACCCATTCATCGCCCGCCCCAGGAACCGCATATGAGCACCACCGTCCGCTGCCTGTCTGATGGCCAATACAACCTTGCTGAAGGCATCATCCGTGACGAGCAGACTGGGTTTCTGTGGTGGACCAATATCCATGCCAAAGAGTTGTGGCGGCTCAAGCCCGGTACTGGCGCGCATAAGCGCTGGAGTTTGCCGCAACGTCTGGGTTGTTTTGCGCTGACCCAGCACCAGGACATCCTGTTATTGGCGCTGGAAACCGGCCTGGTGCTGTTCAACCATGCGCGGGATGAGTACACCCGGCTGGTTAGCGTGGAAACCAGCCTGCCCAAGACCCGCACCAATGATGGCCGTTGCGACCGTGCCGGCAATTTCATTTTTGGCACCATGCATGAAGGCAGCCCGAATGCGGTGGCCAGTTTTTATCGCTTTGATACGCGTGGCGTGCTGAGCCGGCTGGATCTACCCAATATCGCCATTTCCAACAGTATTTGCTTCAGCCCGGACGGCAAGATCATGTACTGGTGCGATTCGCAGCAGCACAAGATCATGCAAAGCGATTACGACTCGGCCAGTGGCGCCGTGAGTAATCACCGCGTATTTGTCGATCTGGGCGACACCATCATTGAGCCGGACGGCTCTACGGTGGATGCCGAAGGTTGTCTTTGGAATGCCCAGTGGGCGGGCCAGCGCGTGGTGCGGTACCGGCCTGACGGCAGTGTGGATCGCATTATCGATATGCCGGTTGCGCAACCCACTTGCGTCACGTTTGGCGGAGCCGCGCTGGAGACCTTGTATGTGACCAGCGCCCGCAATGGTTTAAGTGACGAAGCGCTGGCGCAGCAACCACTGGCCGGAGCAGTCTTTGAAATCACCTTTGATGATGTGCGCGGGTTGCCAGAAAACCGCTGGCTGGGCCCGGTCTGAGCAACTAGCCAGGCTGCCAATGCCATTTGAAAATATCCTGAAAAACCAAACGGTCGTTCAATAATCTGGACACTTCATCTGACGACAAACGGCGATACAAATGATCGCCGCGCCGGACATCGCCCATTTTATCCGTTCGGCTGTCTTACACCGTAAAGCGCGCCCGGAGCCGTTATCGTTTTGCAAAACGGCAATATTTTTTCGGAGCGCTCATGCTTGTTCGTCCCCGCGCCTGTGTCTATTTAATGGCGTGGCTCTTCCCTCTTCTGACCTTGTTGGGTATGCAAACCGGCGGTATTGGCAGCTTTGCGCTACCGCTGTTTGCGTTCGTGCTGGTGCCATTGGCCGATCTGGCAATCGGTCGTGCCCCGCGCTTGCCCAATCGCGCGGGTAATCAGGCCGCCGACTGGATTCTGCAAGGCTACGTGCCGCTGTGCCTGTTCACGCTGGCCTGTGGCGTGATGCAGTCCGCGCACTGGAGCCATCTGGAATGGGTCGGCAATACCCTCTCACTGGGCGTGACCGCAGGCGTAGGCATTGTGGCTGCGCATGAACTGGGGCACCGTCGCTCGGTCTGGTTGCGCACCTTATCGCGCATTTTGCTGTGGGTATCGGCATACGGACATTTTCGCGTTGAGCATAATCGGGGTCACCATGTGTGGGTTGCCACGCCCTATGACCCGGCGACCGCGCGACGTAACCAGCCCTACTATGCGTTCTGGTGGCAGGCCGTAACCGGCACATTGCGCGGCGCCTGGACCCAGGAAGCGGGCCGCCTGATGAAACTGCAGTTGCCCGGCTGGCACTGGAAGAACGAGGTCTGGCAAAACATTGCTGGCACGCTGACGCTAGCGCTGTTGGCCTGGCTGGTAGCCGGTAACACTGGCTTGCTGGTGTATGTGGTGCAGGCGGTTATTGGTTTCTCATTACTGGAAGTAGTGGATTACATCGAGCACTACGGCTTGGTGCGACATCGCTTTGCCGATGGCCACTTTGAGAGAACCACCGCCGCGCATAGCTGGAGCACCAATCATCTGGTCAGCAACTGGCTGCTGTTTGAACTGCAACGGCATGCGGATCATCACATGCGCCCGCTGGTGCCGTTCTCTGCGCTGGGCGATCAGGCGGAATCTCCCATGTTGCCCGCCAGTTATCCGACCATGATCATGCTGGCGCTGTGCCCGCCGCTTTGGTATCGCGTAATGCATCCACGCCTGGATCGCCATTACCAAAATCTGGCCACCGAACGAGGTCTGGCCGCCACCTAAGCGCAGATACATAAGTAAACATGGCAAACATGAACGCTAGTCCGCCCGATCTCGCCGCTAGTCGTTCAACTGATTACGCCACGCGCCTGCCAACCCGCATAAACCCTTGATTAGCTGACAAAAAGGCCATTTCCGGCACATTGGTCTGGCCCTATGCTTGCACTATGATCCGTACCAGCGGGCGCTCCCGGCGCACGCACGATAAAAAGCAGAAACATCAAAACCAGATAGAGGATGAAGACATGAAGTCACGCTTGTTCGCCAGCGGACGCGGGAAGCTTGCGCTCGCCGCAATGCCAGCCGCTTTTGCCGCACTCTCCGCCTTTGCCGCATACCCGACATGGACTGACGGTGGCACTTACACCGCCGGCACCATTGTTTATTACAGCGGTCATGATTATCAGGCGCTGGTCACTCAGACCGATTATGTAGGCGCCAACTGGAACCCGGCGGCCACACCAAGCCTGTGGAAAGACCTGGGCACAGACACCGGCGGCACCCCAACGCCGACTCCTACCCCAGCGCCAACGCCGACACCGACACCAGCACCTACTCCAACGCCAACCCCGGCGCCGACACCTACCCCGACTCCGGCCCCAACGCCCGCGCCAACCCCATCGGGCGGCTGCTATACCGCCTGGGTATCGACCACCGCCTATAACGGCGGCGCGACGGTCAGCTATAACGGCGTGAACTACAAGGCCAACTGGTGGACTCAAGGTAACAATCCGTCGACCAGTTCCGGCGCCAGCGGCAGCGGCCAGCCATGGACTGTTGTTGGCAATTGCTCGGGCGGCGTTCCGACACCTACGCCAACACCGACTCCAACTCCGACACCAACACCAACACCGACTCCAACTCCTACGCCTACGCCAACACCGACACCAACTCCTGCACCAACCCCGTCGGGCAGCCTACCCAAGCACGTGCTGGTGGGCTACTGGCAGAACTTCGATAACGGCGCCGCTGTACAAACGCTGGCCCAGGTGCCAAGCACGTACAACGTGATCGAAGTGGCTTTTGCCAACGCCGATACCGCAAACGATGGCGGCATTACCTTTGATATTGATCCGGGTCTGGCTAAAGCCGTGGCAGGTGGCTATACGGATGCGCAATTCAAAGCGGATATCCAGACGCTGCACGGCCAAGGCCGCTTTGTGGTGCTGTCCGTTGGCGGTCAGAACGGCAGCATTACCTTGGGTAACGCCACCGCTGTGACCAATTTTGTGAACAGCACGTACTCGCTGATCCAGCAATATGGCTTTGACGGGATCGATATCGACCTGGAAAACGGCATCAACGTCGCCAATATGGAAAGCGCGTTGCGGCAGTTGAGTGCGAAGGTCGGGCCGAACCTGGTCATTACCATGGCACCGCAAACCATCGACATGCTGGCGGGGATTCCGGGGGCCGGTCTGTATCTGCAAGTGGCGCGTGATTTGGGCAGCATCATCACCATGGTCAATACCCAGTACTACAACTCCGGTTCCATGCCAGGTCGAGACGGCAAGAACTACAACCAGGGTACGGTGGACTTCATTACCGCGCAGGCCGATACGGTGCTGCAATACCTGCAACCGGGCCAGGTTGGTCTGGGCCTGCCTGCCTCGGCTTCGGGTGCAGGCAGTGGTTATGTTGATCCATCCGTGGTCAACAATGCGGTGGATTGCCTGACCCAAGGCACGCATTGCGGCTCGTATATTCCGGTGGCCAAATATCCAGGTCTGCGTGGCGTAATGGATTGGTCGACCAACTGGGACGCCAGCAACGGCAATAACTTCAGCAACAGCGTTGCGGCACACCTGAAAACACTGCCGTAAGCGATCGGGTTTGCTGGGCCGGAATATGGCCCGGCAGATCGACTCGCAAGTCATGTAGCCATGAAACACCCCGAACCTGGTTCGGGGTGTTTTTGTTTGCGCCGGCCACTCAGCCAACCCCGCCCACTGACCGGCGCGTTGCGTATTTGTGAATGGCGGGATGGATTTTTCTGCCACTCATAAGGTGATATTCGGTGTCAACCAGGGCAGTGGTCCTATCAGCTCAAGCATCATCGCCCTGGCCCAATTCTGCGTTGTCGCCCTCAAGGCGTTCTGCCATGCGGGCCTTCCGGCCTTTCACGTATTGTCATCAAGTGAGGTCCGACAGGAGTGGTCTGATTACCCTCATGTTTCCCGCTTGTATTGGCTCTTTTGCGCCGATTGACGCCGTGACAAATGCTCCCGGTTAATAGCGTTAATGCGCGCCCATATTGAGCGGCATCAAGACAATGTCAACCGCATGGCGCAGTCCCCAGGACAGGAAAAGCCATGTGAGTCAGAGACGCAGCAAGCGTCCGCGTTGATAGTCAAAACCAACTAAGGATGGAGATTTTCATGTTGCACATCAAACGGATGGCTTTTGCTGTCCTGCCTGCCCTGTTCGTCAGCTCATTTGCATTTTCTGCGGCTTGTTCGCCAGCCTGGAATGCCGCCACCGCGTATGTGGGCGGTAACACTGCCAGCTTCAACGGCGTGAACTACACCGCAAACTGGTGGACCCAGAACCAGGAGCCGGACACCAACAATGGCGTGACCGGAACAGGTCAGCCGTGGACCTCCAACGGTGCGTGTACGGGTGGCACTCCAACGCCAACGCCTACCCCGACACCTGCTCCGACACCAACCCCAACGCCCGCGCCGACTCCGACGCCTACTCCGGCCCCAACACCCACGCCGACCCCAGCGCCGACACCTACTCCAACGCCAACACCGGCTCCGACACCCACGCCAACGCCTGCGCCTACCCCGTCGGGCAGCTTGCCCAAGCACGTGCTGGTCGGTTACTGGCAGAACTTTGACAATGGCGCCGCAGTGCAGACCTTGGCGCAAGTCCCAACAGCCTACAACGTGATCGAAGTGGCTTTTGCCAATGCAGACACTGCCAATGATGGCGGCATCTCGTTTGATATTGATCCGGGTCTGGCCAAAGCGGTCACCGGTGGCTATACCAACGCGCAATTTGCTGCAGATATCCAGACGCTGCACAGTCAAGGTCGTTTTGTGGTGCTCTCCATTGGTGGCCAGAACGGCAGCATCACCTTGGGTAATTCCACTGCGGTGACCAACTTTGTGAACACTGCGTATTCGCTGATCCAGCAATACGGCTTTGACGGGATCGATATCGATCTGGAAAACGGCATCAATGTGGCCAATCTGGAAAGCGCCCTCACGCAATTGCATAACAAGGTGGGCAGCAACCTGATCATCACCATGGCGCCGCAAACCATCGACATGCTGGCGGGGATTCCGGGTGCGGGCTTATATCTGCAGGTAGCGCGTGATCTGGGCAGCATCATCACCATGGTCAACACCCAATACTACAACTCGGGCTCCATGCCAGGCCGCGACGGCAAGAACTACAACCAGGGTACGGTGGACTTCATCACCGCGCAGGCCGATACGGTTCTGCAATACCTGCAACCGGGCCAGGTTGGTCTGGGCCTGCCTGCTTCGGCGTCGGGCGCAAGCAGTGGATATGTTGATCCATCCATCGTTAACAACGCGGTGGATTGCCTGACCCAAGGTACGCATTGCGGCACATATATTCCGGTGGCCAAATATCCGGGTCTGCGTGCAGTGATGGATTGGTCGACCAACTGGGACGCCAGCAATAACAACAACTTCGCCAATACCGTAGCGCCACATCTGAAAGCGCTGCCGTAATCAGCCAGCCCCGCCGCCCATGCGGCAGGGCTTTTGCAGTGGTTGCCTCCCAAGCACTCCGAACCTGGTTCGGGGTGCTTTTTTTTGCCTCGCCTGACAGCCCGGTCACGGCGGCTGAGGGAGAGAAAAAAGGATGCGTAACGGGTCTTATGCTTTCAGCACATTTAAGTTTTTTTGATACATGCCGATACATGAGACATAAAAACCAATCGCACCCACGTCATCATGACCAATCTCAATTCTCTTGTGGCTGCTGCGCGCACCGCGCTGGGCGGCCCGGACGCCAGCAATATCGCGCTCGCCAATTCGCTGAATGCCGCGCAGAAAGAGGATGACGCGAATGCGCTGGCCCAGCAGCAGCAGGACGAGAAAAACAATGAGCCATCGTCGACACGAGTAACCATTGATGTGACTTCGCTGCGCCAGGCGCTGACGTATCACGCGCCCACGTCAAGCCAATCAGCTGCACCGCAGCCGTCATGGCTGCAAAAGCTCAGCAGCCTGCCCAGCGCGACCAATCAGCGTAAAAACGCGGCCCGAGCCCGGCTGAATCGCTTGAAAGCGCAAATAGATGCCATGAAAAGAATGGCCATTGCACTCAATCCTCGTGCGGCCAAAGCCATGGCCAGCGTACTGAAAATGCTCGCTGCACAGCTGAAGTCTGCCGCAGCCGAACTGGGTGGCAGCGACGGCAGCACAACGCCAGCGGCCTCCCCGGCGCCTGTGGCCACATCAAGCAGTAATGCAAGTAGCGCTAGTAGTGACGTCAGTACGTCTGCCAATGCAGCCACACCCGGCGCTACGACCGATGGCTCAGGTGATAAGGGGACCAGCGGCGCTGGTGATCAATCATCAGATCAGGGCTCAAGTCGCGCCAGCGCCGATGCCAGCAGTGAAGCAAACCCAGGCTCCGCGCCAGACCCTACTGCTGATGCGAACGCTGCGCCGAGCTCGGCCACGGCAGACAGTGCGGCAGCAACTGCCGCCGATGCTTCTACCTCTTCGTCATCTGCAGCCGCCACGGACAACGCTGCGGCGACAGGCACTGGCGCCAAGCCGACTGACACAGATAAAAGCAAAGATCCGGATAAAACCAGCAGCAGCGACCAAGCCGCCGTGGCCGCCGCCGAAAAAGCTGCGGCTAGCGCCAGCAACGCGGTCAAGTCCGGTAACGGTGCCAGTATCAATTTCAAGATTCCCGGCAAAGGCAGCAGCGGGAATATGAGCGCCGCTGATGCTGCGCTGGTGCAGGCGGTAGCGCGTAGCCTGCAAGACTTGATTTCACTGGTCAAAATGCATCTGCATCAGACCAAAAACAAAGACCTGCAAAGCGCCGAGGCCTCAATCAAAGATGCTCTGGCCAGTGCCGGGTCAGGGCCATCCGTGGGCGCTGTGGCGGTTTCAGTATCAGCGGGCGGTAGCGCCAGCTGAGAAACAGCTACATCAGTTAACGCTATCGAGCAGCGCGACAAAGTGCGCCACCAGTGGTGATGCATCGTCGACCCGCGTTGCCAGCGATGTGGTCGTAACCGCACCGGCATCGGCCAATGGCAAATACTGCACGCCTTCCACCCGGATGCACGAAAGCGGCGCGGGCAAAATACTCACCCCTAGCCCCGCGGCGACCAGCCCGATCAGCGTAGTGCCCTCGCTCGCCTCCTGGACCACGTTGGGCGTAAACCCGACGTCGTGGCACAGGCGGGCAATGTGGCGATAAATGCCGGTGCCAGCGGATTCCGGGTACATCACAAACGGTTCGGTACGCAGTTGCGCCAGGGAAATCGAGCTTTGCCCCGCCAGCGGGTGATCGTCGCGCAACGCGACCAGCATGGGGTCATCCAGCAAGTGGCGTAGCGCCACGGTATCGGGCACTTCGACATCACCCGAGCGCACCATGCCGATATCCAGCCCCCCTTCCGCCACGGCGCGGATTTGCTGCACGGTCATCATTTCGCGCAGCGTGAGCGTGACGTCCGGGTAACGCTGGCGAAAGCGGTAAATGAGCCGCGGCAGAAAACTGGTAAATGGCAATGAAGGGGTGAAGCCAATGGTGAGCTGCCCGACTTCTCCTCGTGCGGCCCGACGTGCGTCGGCGGCGGCATCGGCGGTGTCTTGCAAAATGGCTCGCGCCCGCAGCAAAAAGCGCTCCCCTGCAGGCGTTAACGCCACTTTGCGCCGCGTACGGGTGAACAGGTCAACACCCAGTTCGGCCTCCAGTGCCTGAATCTGCTGACTCAATGGCGGCTGACCGATATGCAGCTTCTCGGCTGCCCTGGTGAAATGCAGTTCTTCGGCCACGGTCACGAAATAACGCAGATGTCTCAGCTCCATTGATATCTCAAACAGATCAAAACACCCATAAATATATATTGGACTGACAGTAAGGCCAATCCTATGATCGCGCCATAGTCATCGCCCCATCAGGCAACCCCATGCAATCCGCAGCTTCATTCCCGCTGATCAAGGCCGGCACACCGGCCTACCGCCGCACCAATATCGCTTTGTTTTTAGGTGGTTTTTCGACATTCTGGTTGCTGTATTGGGTGCAGCCATTGTTACCGCTTTTCTCTCGCGTGTTCGGGCTCAGCCCGGCAGCCAGTAGCGTTGCTTTGTCGATTTCGACCGGGGGCATGGCACTGGCATTAATACCAGCCAGCTTTATCTCGGATCGCTTCGGTCGCAAGCCGGTGATGTGTACGGCGATGTCGGTAGCCGCCGTGCTCACCATGCTCAGCGCGATAGTGCCCGGCTTTGGCACGCTGCTGGTATTCCGGGTGTTATCCGGTGTGGTGCTGGCCGGGTTGCCGGCGGTAGCCATGGCCTATCTGGCGGAAGAAATTGACCCACTCTCGCTGGGCGCCTCCATGGGTCTGTACATCGCCGGTACCGCACTGGGCGGCATGAGTGGGCGGTTGGCAAGCTCGCTGGTTGCCGACTTCTTTACCTGGCGAGCCGCAGCGGGGTTTGTGGGTGGCGTGGGCATGATTGCGGCGTTCGTGTTCTGGCGTTTTTTGCCGGCATCGCGCCATTTTGTTTCGCGCGAACTGCCAATCAGCCCGTCTGGCCGTAAAGCGTTGTGGGATGCGGTGCGTAGTCAGTTCAGCGATGCTGGTCAGCCGTGGCTGTTTGCCGTGGGCTTCTTACTGATGGGCTGTTTTGTCAGCATGTACAACTACATTGGCTTCCGGCTGGAAGCCGCGCCGTTCAACCTGCGTGACAGCACCATCGGCATGATCTTTACGCTGTATATCGTGGGCACGTTTGCCTCGGCGTGGTCTGGCAAACTGGCCGACCGCATTGGTCGCCGTCACGTGCTGTGGGGCATGAAGATATTGATGCTGGCCGGGCTGTTGCTGACCATGTCCGACTGGTTACCCATGGTGATCGCGGGCATCGCCATGGTGACATTTGCCTTTTTTGGCGGCCATACCGTCGCCAGTAGCTGGGTAGGACGCCGTGCCGGATCATCCAAGGCCTTGGCAGCATCGCTTTATCTGTGCTGCTATTACCTGGGCTCTAGCCTGGTGGGGTCGATCACCGGTTTGTTCTGGGCGCACGATAAATGGACTGGGGTATGCGGAGCGCTGATGGTGATTGTGCTGGCCAGCCTGGGCGTGGCACTGCGCTTGCGGGGTTTGCCGGCCAAGTCGCTGGCGGTGACCTCGTAATATCACCTTAGGGTGGAGTGCGGCGCAAATCCGCCCTGCGAACTTTGTAGCCCGGATTCTCGCTGCGCTTCATCCGGGCTACGTTTGTTGCTCATAACATTGCATCGTGGGATAGATTCGTTGTCCACAACGTCTATTCAAGGTTCACCAGCGCTGATGCACGTGTGGCTTGATATACGTGTCGTAGATTTTGCGCACAGCGGCCATTTGTTCGTCCGATAGCGGCGGCAGACTGGCCGCCGCGGCATTACCCGCTGCCTGGGCCTGATTCTTCGCGCCAGGAATCGCCACGGTGATCGCATCAAACATCAGAATCCAGCGCAGCGCCAATTGGGCCAGTGGCACGTTGCCAGCGACCGCCTTCAAAGCTTCCACTGCTTGCAAGCCCACTTCAAACGGGACGCCAGAGAACGTCTCGCCCACATCAAATGCTTCGCCATGGCGATTGAACTGGCGGTGATCTTCTGCCGCAAATGTGCTGCTGGCGTTGAGCTTTCCGGTAAGCAAACCACTGGCCAGCGGTACGCGGGCGATGATCGCCACATCCTGGGCTTTGGCGCGGGCAAAGAAGTGCTCGATCGGCCGTTGGCGGAACATGTTGAAAATGATCTGCACGCTGGAGATCGGGTATTCCAGCGCCTTGAGCGCTTCTTCTACCTTCTCTACCGACACGCCATAAGATTTGAGCTTGCCCTTGGCGACCATCTTGTCCAGCGCCTCGAAAATCTCCGGGCGATAAAACACCTCGGTCGGCGGACAATGCAGTTGCAGTACATCCAGCGCATCAACCTCCAGATTGCGCAGCGAGTCATCAATGTAGTGTTCAAGCACCGCCGGGGTGTAACCCGCCGACACATGCGGGTTCACTTTGCGACCGGCTTTGGTCGCCACCACAATGCCGTCGCGCCCGCGTGACTTGAGTACCCGCGCAATCAGCCGCTCCGAGCGCCCGTCACCGTACACGTCAGCGGTATCCAGGAACGTGACGCCCTCATCCAGCGCGGCATTCAGCGCGGCTTCGGCATCGCGATCAGACACGTCGCCCCAACTGCCCCCGATTGCCCATGCACCAAAGCCGATTTCCGAGACCGACCAGCCGGTTTTACCAAATTTACGCGTTTGCAATGTGTTCTCCTTGTTGGATGCATAAATCGCAGAATCGGTCCTTAGTGTAGCGACCGACTGGTCCAGCGCAAATACACAATCCAGCTACCAGACATGCATAGTCTGCGCGCAGTGGTCATTTAAAATCACCATCGCTTTGGCGATGTCGCTTTGTGTGGCGCCGGGCCGCATTTACTGTGCCGGGCCTGCGGTTCTTCTTCAAATGAGAACGAGTCCCGGGTTATAGTGCTGCCTCCCCGCTCAACCCAGATGTGCTGCTCCCCATGATGCTCGCCGTGCTGATCAAAGGTTTTCTGCTGTCCATTTCACTATGTCTGGACATCGGCATCGTTAACACGGCGTTAATCAATACCGGCATTCGCGCCGGGGTACGCCCCGCTTTCATGGTCGGCCTCGGTTCCTGTTTTGGCGATATTTTCTACGCCATCCTTTCATTATTCGGCCTCGCCATCCTGTTCCAGTTCACCGCCGTGCGCTGGGTGCTATGGCTGGGTGGCGGCGTGTTGTTGCTGTGGTTGTCGTGGAAAATGGCCGCAGCGGCATGGGCGGAATCGCGCAAACGACAAGAACAGCCCGATTACGATACCAGTGCCGAAGCCATGGCCTGGTCGCCCAAGGTGGAGTTCTTGCGCGGCTTGGGCATGGCGATGGCGTCGCCGACCTCATTGCTATGGTTTGCGGCGGTGGGTGGCGCGGTGATCGCGCAATCGACCGATGGGTCTGCAGTGATGAACGCGGTATTTCTGGGTGGATTCTTTGCGGGCGGGCTGGCCTGGTCGGCGTTTCTGGCCGTGCTGGCAGGCAAAGGTCGCCATCTGATCGGCCACAAGCTGGCGCAGTATTGCAACGCGTTTTCCGCCGCGCTGTTTGCGTATTTTGCGGTGACAGTGATTGTGAATGGCTACCGGACGTTGCTGTGAAGGCTGTTACGCCTTAACGCCGACGGGTATCTGACAAACAATTTCTGTAGCCCGAATGAAGCTCAGCGAGAATCCGGGGCAACACTGCATCCACAAGCGGTCAACATTGGCCGTACCAAATACCTCTCCCCGGATTCTCGCTATGCTCCATCCGGGCTACACGGTTAGCGGCTGACCGAGGCTCAAGCCGCTTGCCGCTGTAATCCCATCGGCTCCAGCGATTGGCGCAAATCGCACACCGAACGGCGGCAGGCCACGAAGCGGATATTGTTCTGGGTGGCCAATTGCCGATAGTTGCGCATCACATTGTGGCCCATGAAATCGGTAAACAGAATGATCAGATCGGCGCCACGCGTGCTGGTGGGCTTGCGCTGATGCGAAGCGTCGCGTCCGGTGAGATGACCGGAAATCTGGATGCCGTAGCTTTCCAGTAACTGCGGAATATTGCCGAGCCGGTCGGCGCCGATCAGATAAGCATTCATGCAGCCATCCCCTGTTTTTCTGCATGCTCGCACCGGAGCATTTGCAGGCTGTAGAGGCAGACTAGCACTCGTCACAAACAAACAATAAAGAATATTAAACTACAATTTTATAACAAATAAGAATAAAAAAAGGGGCAAGCCACGCTTGCCCTGTGTTTACTCTCGCCGTTGATTTCACATCACAGCGGCTTGATATCCAGCTTCTCAAACAACTGGCGATCGCGGGTAACGTCTGGATTACCAGTGGTCAGCAGCTTGTCGCCGTAGAAAATCGAATTGGCACCCGCCATGAAACACAGCGCCTGCATGGCTTCGGGCATGGCCTGACGGCCTGCGGACAACCGCACGTAGCTCTTTGGGAGCGTGATACGGGCCACGGCAATGGTACGGACAAACTCGGTCCAGTCGATCGGGTCTGTGCCATGCAGCGGAGTGCCTTCAACTTGCACCAGATTGTTGATCGGTACCGACTCTGGCTGCGGGTCCAGATTGGCCAGTTGCGCCACCAATCCGGCGCGATCTTCGCGGGTTTCGCCCATGCCGACAATGCCGCCCGTACATACATGAATACCGGCTTTACGCACTTTGCCCAGCGTGTCCAGGCGGTCGTCATACTGGCGGGTGCTTACGATATCGCCGTATTTCTCAGGCGCGGTATCCAGATTGTGGTTGTAGTAATCCAGACCGCTATCACGCAGTTGTTCGGCCTGCCCTTCCTTGAGCATGCCCAACGTGGCACAGGTTTCAAGCCCCAGTGCTTTCACACCCGCGATCATTTTCTTTACTTCGTCCAGATCACGCTGCTTGGGACCGCGCCATGCTGCGCCCATACAGAAGCGGCTGGCGCCGTTTTCACGCGCAACGCGGGCGACGTCGATGACTTCATCGGCGCTCATCAACGCTTCGTTATCCACACCCGTGTGATAGCGCGCGGCTTGCGGACAGTAACCACAGTCCTCGCTACAGCCGCCGGTCTTTACCGATAGCAGCGTGGAGAGTTGCACGCGGTTCGCATCAAAGTGCTCGCGATGCACTTGCTGCGCGCGGAACAAGAGGTCGTTAAAAGGCAGATCGAACAGTGCTTGTACCGCCGCTACATCCCAGGTGTTGCTTGCTGGATGTGGATCAAGCCGTTTGAAGGTGACCGGTTGTGCCAGCGCAGAAGGGTTATTCATGGCTTTACCTAGCATGGAGAAAATGTCGATGAGGCATTTTCAGCGGAGGCATCCTTAATTGTCAATTTATAAGAATAATTTTCTGAACAAACTACACAACCAATGGTTAAGCCTTTTCAGGCACGGTTTATTGCCACCTGCCCAATGCGTTTTGTGCGGGGGCGATGGGAGGCAGGGTATTTGCGATGCCTGCCAACTGGCGCTGCCATGGCTGGATATCGCCTTGTGCCCGCGCTGCGCCATGCCTTCAAATAACGCGCAGATTTGCGCAGAATGTCATCATAACCCTCCCGCATTTACCCACACGCTGGCTGCATTCGCGTACCAAACACATGTAGCGAAACTGGTGCCTGCAGGCAAATTTGGTGAGCGCTGGTCGTTGTTCGCGCTACTTGCGCAGATCAGCGCATCGCACTACCGGATCGGCTCGCGACCCGATTGCCTGGTGCCGATGCCTTTACATGCCAGCCGCTTGCGTGAACGGGGCTTCAACCAAAGTATGGAGATAGCTCAAGTCTGGCAGCGCGAGCTGGGTGTCCCGGTGCAGCCCGATCTACTCCAGCGTATTCGCGACACCAGCCACCAGACGCAACTGGACGTTGCCGCTCGCGCCCGCAATATGCGCCGCGCGTTTCAGGCTTCACCCAATGCGCGTGGCTTGCATATCGTGCTGGTCGACGACGTAATGACTAGTGGCGCGACTTTGCATGTAGCCGCCCGCACCTTGCTGCAGGCGGGCGCTCGCCAGGTGGATGCCTGGGTGCTGGCCCGAACCCTCTGAACAGCGGCAAATGACGGGCAAAAAAAAGCGCAGCTTGTGGCTGCGCTTCTCAGACGTCGACAGGTCGCCGACGCCTTCTTCTTGTGTTTTCAAATCTTTATTTCGGGATGCTTGGCAAAATCTGTTGCATGACCAGACCCGCCCAGATTTTGTGCGCGCCATTGGTTGGGTGCACATAGTCCGCGAACAGGTAGTTGCTGTCTGCACCCGGTGCTACCAGGGTCGCGGTGGAGCAAATCAACGAGGTCAGCGAAGTCGGATCGGTTGTGGATGTTTGTGCCTTGGCATTACAAGCTGGCGAATTCACATTCACCATGCCGTATTGCGACATGTTGGCCTGCACGTTCTTCAACATGGCGGCTGTATCGAAGGTGATGATCTTGGTATTGGCAATTCCAGCCGCGACAGCCTGGTTATAGCCGGTACTCATCTGCGTTGCCAGTGCGGGCAATTGCGGATTGGCGGAAGCCAGCAACATGGTCGCGAACGGCGTGGTACCAATATCAGGCACGTTGACGTATACGATATTGGTAGCACCTGCAGCAACCAGACGCTGCAGTTGGGTCACCATGCCAGTGGCAGCGGCAGTGACAACAGCAGTCGCGTTAGCAGCATTGGCTGGATTGGTGCTCAGGCCGCTCAGGAAATTGAGGATATCGTTGGCACCGCCATCCACCAGAATCAGTTGATGCGCATTGAAGCTGCTGCGGCTGGCCAGATAGGTATCGATCTGCTTTTTCACCGACAGTTGCGTCGCTTCTTGAACCGGGGTCGGACCATACCCCGGAAGGGTCACGGTCACGACACCACCAGGACCATTGATATCATCGGTCTGTACTGTGGCACCACCTTGGGCGTAACTGGTACCACCCGTCAGTACGACCTGACCCGTACCGGTTGGGACCACCGACTTGGGAATACCAAAGTCGACACGCTCATACGGCAGCAGCAAGAAGTTGTATTGCAGCGCCACGTACGAAGCCCAGGTATTGCCCGGCTTGGTTGTGAACGGCAGACCGGCGTAGTTGTAGCCTGAAGCCGGCAGGCCCGGAGAAGTTGTCGGATTGTACGTACCGACATCATTCAAGCTGTCGCCAAACGAAACCACCTCTTTGATGTTCGCTTGAGTCGTATTGCCAGCATTGTCATTGAAGTCATTACCACCATCACTACCGCCGCCACAACCGGCCAGAAACAGTGCTGCAACCAGCGCCGATAGCGCTCCGATTCCGTTTGTGCGCATGCGCATCTCCTTACCTTTTGATGATTAAATCATTCGTTTGTTTAACTTGCAGGCCAGAACGAATTCCGGCGCCCTGCGTGGAACAGGGCACAGAGTGTACCGGTTTTGTAGTGTTTTTTGTCCGACTACAAGGTGCAGCGTAATAAGCGTGCAACACACCCAACAATAAGCAGTTTCAGCAAGCGTCGCGTTTGAGTCCGCGCAATATGCAAACGCCATGACGGACCCAATGAAAAAGGACAGCGCAAGCTGTCCTTTTCTGGCGTAGAGCCCAATAAAACCGCGCTACCAGGGCCATTTATCAAAGCTGATGTTATAGGTGGCGTCCAGGGTACTTTCGTAGGCACCAAAACGGGTAACGATCGACCAGTTGCGTGAAAGCCGCAATGTGAGCTTGATGGCGTCCTCCAGCCCATCCAGACTCTTCTCAAAGGCAATGGACACTTTGTCGGTCAGACGCTTGCCGATCGACACCACTTGGGTGGTCGTGCCATCGGCGTGTTTGTCGGAACTCATGCCAACCTCATCAATCCCGATGGTGCCCAAGAGTTCTTGCGACAGTCCCTGACCGGAAGAATCGCCAGACAACAAGGTATTGAGCGCCTGCACCATCACCGCTGCATCGCCCTTGTCCATGCCATCGGTGCCGTGCCCAAACAATAGCCAGGACAACTTTTCGTTATCCGGCACCGAAGGCTCGGAATACAGCGTGACACGCGGAGAATTGGCGGTGCCCTTGACTGCGACCCCGGCCTCGACCGACAGCCCGCGCCGCATAGCCAGGATATCCAGTGCCGGGTTATCCAGCGGACCGGAGAAAGACAGCACCCCGCGTTCAATGCTCAAGTTCTGTCCATAGGCGGCGTACTTGCCATCTTCCACACTCACTGTGCCCAGTGCCGAGAGCGACTGGTTCGGGCTGGCGCGCAGGCGGAGCGCCCCAGCCAGGCGGGCATCCAGACCGTAACCCTTGAAGGTGAAGTCATCGCCCAGATCCACCTCAAACTGCAATGCGGCCAGCGGCACATTGGCTTTTTGCTGGCGTTTGGCACCGGCAATTACCACATCGTCCGACAAATGTGGCTCACCCGAGGCTTGATACCGCACCAGACCATGGTCAGCGCGCATATTGCCTTTTACCGAGATACCGTCCTTGTCGTACCCGACCAGGCCTTTACCCGACACGATCAATTGCATGTCTGGTTTGTTGATCAAAGTGAGCCGCTCGGCCGTGATATTGGCCTGGGCGTGCGGGCCTTCCTTGCCGATATCCATGGTGCCGTCGGCGCGTAATACGCCCTGCCCGCCATGGAACTCGAACTGCTTGAGCGTAAGACGGTTATCCAGCATGCTCAAATGCACCGTGCCGTCCTTGAGCGCGATACCGGTAGCGGAATCACGGATATCCAGCTGCTGGCCATCCACATTGCCGGATACCTTGGGCTCATCCAGCGTACCGGCGCGGTGGATATCAAACTTGATGCTGCCAGCCAACGCGATATTGCTACTGATCAACGGGGCGATCTTGTCCAGCTTCTCGATATTACCGACCACGTTCAATGTCAGCGGTGCGCCCGGCGCGATACGTTTGTCATGCCAATCCAGCAGCGTGCCGCCGTCCAGATTCACAGTCCCGAATCGCTCGCTCGAGACCAGCCCGCTCAGCGCCACTCGCGATTGGCTGGCCTGGACTTTGACGTGAGCATCAGTCAGCGTAAATGGCTGCGGCGGGCCATCACCGATCAGACGGATATCGCCCGAATCACGCTGGACGTCCAGACTGCCATCAAGCACGTCTGTTCCGCTGAAGTTCCAATGACCCGACAACACCATGTCGGACGCGAGGTTTTTCACCCCGGCCACAGTGAGGTAATCCGCCAGCGGCACTTTCTGCAATTCGCCAGCGGTAGCAATGCGCCCGTCTTTTAAATTAAAGCGGGCAATATGTATCTGGCCATTGCCCAGCTGGATGCGTGTATCGGCCAGCGCCACCTCACCCGCACCTGCGGTTAGCGTGGTCGGGGCCAGCAAATCCAGTTTGAGCGGGCCTTGAGCCAGCAGTTTCTCGATCCGGCCTTGCCAGCGCCATTGCGCGTCCAGCCCACCGGCGGCGGCAAAGCTAGCCGAAATTGGCTGATTTTGATATTTGCCCTGCATGTCCAGCGCCGCATGATGCTGCCCACGCGTGCCTTCCAGATTGAATTTGAGCGACTGCACCGTGGCGTCAAAACCCGTGGCATCGGTCAATTCGATATTGGCGTGAATCGGGCTATTCAGATCAGGGAACAGGCGCGCATCGACTTTGGCTTCGGCCACCTGCACGCCAAATGGCGTCTTCAGTGCATGCGCGGCCAGCTTGCCCTGGATTTCCGGACGCTTGAAACCGCCGAGCAGCGTTACATCACCGTTGAGTTCACCGCCGAAACCCTGGCCAAAATCGGCAATATGCGGCGCGGCAATGTGCAGACTGAGTTGATCCTTGGCCGCGCCCAAAGCGCCTTTGGCATCAACCCGATTGGCACCCAGTTGCAACCACAAACCTGGCGTTACCATCCGCGTGGCGTCGACTTTGGCCTGGCCTTGCCCCGCCAGCGCCTGGCCGTTGAATGTGCTGTTGGCCAGTTTGTATTGCAGTTGCCCCTGCCACGTTGGCTGCAGCTGCCCGGCAGCGGTGAAATCGCCACTAATGCTGCCAACCGGTGCCGCCACGTATTCGGCCGGATTCACCTTGGCAAACTTGCCGCTGGCTTTGAAATCCTGCTTGCCATCCAGCGCAAACTCGCCGGACAACGCCACACTGGCCAGGCCGCGCGCCAGATTAAGTTTACGAATCGCCAGTCGACGTTCTTTTTCCGGATTGATCCAGCCCAGATCAACATCCGCTGACGCTTTGTAACGCGCGTCGTTCAGCTTGGCCAATACATCCGGCGCTTTATACGGGCCACGCAACTGGATGTCGCCCGACAAACGCGTTGGCGGCTGGCGCTTGAGCAGTTGCGAGATATCCAGCGCATCCAGCTTGAACGAAGCGGCGAGTTTGTCCTGGCGGAACTCGCCCTGACCGGTGATTCTGGCACCGCCTAACAGCTTGGCCTGGAAGTTTTCCAGATCAAGCCGATCCATAAACACGGTAAAGCTGGAGGCCACCTCGGTCACCGGAATCGCGCCATCGTCCAGCGTGGCGGCGGCCGGGTTGCTGATAATGATGGTGCCATCGGCGCGGTCTTTGGCGCGGGGCGTCAACGTCATCTGGGCCGAGAGCGAAGCCTGCGGCAGATTGGGCATCAGTTGCTGCGGATTGACCCGTTCGGCGGTCAGCTTTAGCTCATGCAGCATGGTATAGCTGTATTCGGCAAACACGTCGGCGCGCAGCGACACACTGGCTTGCGCAACTTCACCTTGCAAACGCCCTTGCACTTCCAGGTCGCGTAGCGTGTTGTTCAGTTGCAGGCCTGCCTGGATGTTCTTACCGTCCAGATGCCCGTGAAACTGCACCTGCCCCACCGTTTTGAATGGCGCTTGCCCGTTCAGCTGCAGATCGGCCTGCACGCTACCGCGCGGGGTCAGCAGTTGCGCCAATCGCAATTGATGTTGCTCGCCATCACTCTTAAGCGAGGCCTTCAGTCCGGTAAACACCAGCGGCGTATTGACGATTTCCAGTCGCGCCACCTGAAAGTCGTCCACGCGCAGCGCAATCGGCAAATCCAGACTGGTCGGCGGCGGCGATGCTGGTTTGTTGGGCGGTTGCGGTTTGGTTGTGATGCGCACCGATCCCGCATCCAGCGCATCAATCCCGAGGCGTGAGGAAAACAACTCCAGCGGATGCCAGCGCAGCTGAGCGCGATCAATCGCCACATGTACTTCCGGCGTATCCACAACCAGGTTCGACACGGTGAGATTGCTATACAGCGAACCCTCAACGGCACCAATCTGCACCATGCCGGTGGCAGCTGCTTTTTGTTGCAACCAGCGATGCCCGCTGGCCGTATCCACCCACCAGGCGGCACCGGCCACAACCAGCGCAATAAACAACACCAGGCACAGCGGCGTGAGCACAACCCAGCGCAGCCATTTACGGCGCGGCTTTTTGGGTTGATCGGCAGGATGAGGCGATTGATCGAGCATGTCATCCATGATCAGAACGCCAACCCCATGGCAAAGTGAAAGCGCCACCGGGCATCGGTTACACCATAAGCGACATCGGCCCCGATCGAACCCACCGGGCTGATCCAGCGCGCGCCCACGCCCACGCCGGTATGGCCCTGCCAGGTTTGCCAGGTATCAGCGGCGTCGCCGTAATCGGCAAAAACGGCGCCACGCCAGGCTTTATAAACCGGGTGCTGGTACTCGATACTGGACGTCGCCAGTACGCGGCCCGGATTGATGGTGCCATCGTCGGCTTTCACGCCCAGGCTTTGATAATCGTAGCCGCGCACGCTGCCCGAGCCACCGGCCCGGAACAGCCAGTCGGTCGGGACTTCAGCCGGATTGCGCGAGAAGTTCTCCCCGCCTTCCAGACGCCCGATGAAGATTCCTTCTTCGCCCACCGGCCAGTACAAAGCGCCCTTGCTGTACAGCCGGATAAACGTTTGGGTCGACAGCAACGCACCCGACGCGCCGCCGCCTTCGACCTGCCAGATCGTGCCTTTGTGCGGGTCACGCTGGTTATCCAGATCGCGACGGATCCACTGGTAATTGAGCGAGAGCGAATGCGGTCGATCAATATTACCGTCGCCCGCATCACGACGTTCGGAGAGGTATTCAAGGGTCAAGGTGCGATCGATATTGCGATCATTCACCGTGCGGGAAACGCCACCTTTATAGGTCGTCGTATCCAGGTTTTGCACAATGCTGTGTTCACCGGTGAAATAAATCTTGTGATAGTAACCATCAGGCTGTTTGGGGAAAGCCAGCTCGGTATTGAACGATTGCTCCAGCCCTTCATACACGGCTTTGGTCGTCGATACCCACCCCATATCAGCGACGTTGTTATAGCGATAATCCAGCTGCCCGCGATAGCGGGTATTGGTGCTGTAACCGGCAGATAGCCCCAGCTTTTGCAATGGCGCCTCCTGCACCGCAATCTCGATGGGCGCGTTGTATGGCGGCTGGTTGTCGAGCTGGGCATCAACCACGGCGGTGCCGATTTGCGGCATCTCTTGCAAACTGGTTTGCAGGTTCAGCAACTCAAAACGGCGATATTCCGCACCGGGCGCCAGATGTATCTGGTCACGCACGATTTTTTCCGGATAACGCTGCATGCCTTTGATATTCACGTCGCCATAGTGGTAATACGGACCGCTATCGAGCACCAGTGTCAGATCGACCACGGCATCATCTGGCGACACCAGCGCTTCGCTTTCGGTAATGCGTGCGCCCGCATAACGGCGGCTCAGCAAGACATTCAACGTTGTCCGTTTATAAAGATCCCAGCTGCTTTGGGTAAAGACTGCGCCCTCGGCCAGCGGCGGTTTGCGTTTGAGCCGAGCCAGCAAGGCGTCGCGATAGACCGGGTCTTCATTCACCGCCCCGGTCAAACGCAGGTCCACCTTGCGCACGTGCACTTGCGGGCCCGGATTCACCGTCACGAATACGTGGTAGCTGTCGCCTTCCTGGGCGATACGCGCATTGACCTCGGGCTTGAAATAACCCTCGGTACTGAGCAAAGACGTGACATCTTGCGGCGTGCGCTCCACCGCAGCCTGCAGCTCATCGACAGCCAGGTTTTTCTGGCTACGCCACTTGTAGATATCCAGATAGGACTTGAGCAGATCGCTGACGTCGCCAGGCGCGGTGATATCAATCTTGTAGCTATTGATCTTCGGGGATTCAGAATCCGATGCGAACGCGGGCCGGAGCAACATCCCCGACAGGCACAAACACAAGATTCGCAACAGCAATGGCATGAAATTTCGAAGACTTGAAAACAAGCCGCTACTTTACCGAACTGCCGGGCTGCGGTGAACCGAAACCCGTACGAAATATCCGGAAAAGAAACGAAGTGGCGCGAATTCAGAAAGGTCGGGCCAGAAATGCGCCGTTGCGGGAGCTACAGGCAAAAAAACAGCCCGGGACATAAACCGCTTGGGGCGGATATGTTCCACGGGCATCAGAGGATGGAGGAGTCGATAAAGCTAACGGCTTGCGCCGTGTTTTTAAGCCTAGGAGAGCTTAAAACCGATGTTGTGCCGAAGCACAGGGTTGTCAAATCAACGCGGGCACAGCGTCAATTGCCAACCGTAAGACTTGACCAGCAGACGTTGAACCCGTTCGGCGTTCTTTATAATTCGAATAAAGGTACGCATTTCCATCTCCTTGATGATCTGGAACTTCAGGTGTCAAGCGCGCTGCTTGGAATGAGTGAATACTACATCCACTACAAAACTGGTGCAAGCATTTTCGTAGAATTACTACGTAATAACTTCGTAACAATATGAAGCATTGTTACATAAATAGAATAAAATACATTTATAAATCAATATTATATTGCGTTGCAAAATGTAAAAAACCCAACAAACTGAGACGTAGGAATACTACGCAAATAAGTGAAACACCTCACTACGCACAAGTTTGAACAATGTCCGGCACCAATGCCGTGCATCAAGAAAAGCATAAAAAAAGGAGGCTCCAGGCCTCCTTTTTTAGCGAGTGACGATCGCCCGTTTTCAGTCTGGCTTACCCAGCAGGGCTGCCTTCAAATTGTCTTGTACTGGCTTGGGGCCAAGCCAGATCGACAACATGGCTGCAGAAAAGTCATCACCGGCAATAAGCGGATACACTTTGCCGCGCACGCTAACCTTGGTGCCCTGACCTGGAATGAAGTCCATGGTGATCAAATCACCCTTCTCTACCGCTTTGACTTCATTGAAGATCTTTTCCAGCGCGCCAATTTTTGGCTTGAGTGCGGCCAATTGGGCTTCACTCACGTTGGCTTTGAGGCCTTCCACAAATGATTCATGCATGGTCGATGCAGAAACGCCGCGCATCATGCGCAGTTCCATCCGGCGCGGTGCCGTACCGTTGATCACGGCATTGGCGTCAGTGGTTTTGTTCGCGCTATATAGCGCAGCCACGTACACATCAAAAATGATTTTCTTGCGCATCCCCGCGCCGTCCAGTTGCAGGTTCTGCCCGGCCACCTCAGCGTGGTCGGTCACGGACTGGCCGCCAATTTCCAGCGCCAGTGCATCAGCTGCCGACAAGGCCAGCGCGGCCGCCAGCGTCAAACCCAATAAGCAGGATTGTTTAAGCTTCATGGTGCATCTCTCCATAATTGGAGTCAGACCAAGCTGTGAGTGCAATTGAGCATCCGTGCGGACCTGTATATGCATCGCGGCTTTGGTGCTGCCCCTGTTCTGATGTACTGCGTGAAAACCCGGAAATTCTGGATAAATTCTGGATAAAAAAAGCCCGCAGTGGATAGCCGCGGGCAAAAAAGGCAGAGCGTGAAGAAAACAATGCACACGAGGTGCGACGAAAACCGGTGGCTGACTCCAGCGACGTTGTATCGAACCAGATTACGGCGTGCAGAGCCCCACGCGGGCATAGACCAGCGAGGGGAAACTGCATGGCGCGAACAACGCTCAAGTCCGGCGCACCCGTTTTCGTATGTGGCTTAAAGCGACTGGATGATGCCGGCGGCGCCCATCCCGGTACCGATACACATGGTGACCATGCCGTATTTCCCGGCCATGCCTTCACGGCGCATGCCGTGAACGATGGTTGCTGCACGGATGGCACCGGTTGCGCCCAGCGGGTGACCCAAGGCAATCGCGCCACCTTGCGGGTTGACCTTGGATGGGTCCAGACCCAGATCACGCATCACTGCCAGCGCTTGCGCAGCAAAGGCTTCGTTCAGCTCGATCCAGGCCAGATCATCTTTGGACAACCCAGCGGCGCGCAATGCGGCCGGGATGGCTTCTTTCGGGCCAACCCCCATGATTTCTGGCGGAACGCCTTTCACCGCAAAGCTCACATAACGCGCCAGCGGGGTCAGATTGTATTCCTTGAGGATGCGCTCGGACACCAGAATCACCGCACCCGCGCCGTCTGACATCTGCGAGCTGTTACCCGCAGTGACCGAGCCCTTGGCAGCGAACACGGTCTTCAGTTTGGCCAGCCCTTCCAGGCTGGTATCACGGCGCGGGCCTTCGTCGGTGGTCAGGGTCTTGCTGATCAGCTCGACTTCACCGGTAGCCAGATTCGGCACGCGGTAGGTCACATCCAGCGGGGAGATTTCATCACGGAACTTGCCGCCTTCAATGGCAGCCAGCGCGCGGCGATGTGATTCAACGGCAAAGGCATCCTGGTCTTCGCGGCTGACTTGCCATTGCTGCGCTACTTTTTCTGCGGTCAGACCCATGCCGAAAGCGATGCCCAGGTTTTCATCCTTGGCAAAAATTTCCGGGTTCAGCGCGACCTTGTTGCCCATCATCGGCACCATGGACATGCTTTCAGTCCCGGCAGCGATCATGATGTCGGCCTCGCCAGTGCGAATGCGGTCAGCCGCCATTTGCACGGCGTTGATACCCGACGAGCAGAAGCGATTGATGGTGACGCCGCCAACGGTGTTGGGCAGGCCGGCCAGCAGCACGCCAATCCGCGCCACGTTCATGCCTTGCTCGGCTTCGGGCATGGCGCAACCAACAATGGCGTCTTCGATACGCGATGGGTCCAGCCCCGGCACTTGTGCCAGCGCGCCACGAATAACGTGGGCCAGCATGTCATCCGGACGGACGTTCTTCATCATCCCGCGCGGGGCTTTGCCCACTGGTGTACGCGTGGCGGCGACGATGTAGGCTTCTTGAATCTGTTTGCTCATGGTGAGCTCCTTGTATGTGTGAGGCGTAAGAGGTTAGGTGTGAGGGGTGCAACCACGCTGCACACCAATGTCATTACGCCACTTCAATATCCGGGCACTACAAAAGTGTCGTAGGGTGTGCATTCATGCGCACCGTTACTTGTTTTGAATGACCGACATGCACTGAACGCGTGCGCACGAATGCGCACCCTACGCAGATCTACCAATACAGCCAGGATCAATTCCGCAATGGCTTGTTGTTTTCCAGCATGTACATGATCCGCTCCTGGGTCTTGCCCTTCTTCAGCAAGGCCATGAAGCGTTCGCGTTCCAGCTTGAGAATCCACTCTTCATCCACCAGTGCGCCCGCATCGACGTCACCACCCGTTACGACATCAGCAATCTGGCAGCCGATGAAGTAGTCGTATTTGGAGATGAAACCGCCTTCCAGCATGTTCACCAGTTGGCCACGAATCGTTGCCGCACCGGTACGGCCAGCCACGGCAAACGCTTTGGGTTTGACCGGCGCTTTGTAGTTGCTGTCCGCCAGGGCGCGCACTTGCGATTGCGCCACGTGCAGGATTTCGTTCGCATTGAAGACGATGATGTCCGACTCACGCAGGTAGCCGATTTCCTTGGCTTCTTCTGCTGAAGTACCGACTTTGGCCATCGCCATCGCCATGTAGTAATCCTTGAGCACGGCCAGGATGTCGCCGCCCTTGGCTTCACGCGAGGCACGCAGCCCAAACTCTTTGCAACCGCCGCCCGCTGGCAGCAGGCCAACACCCACTTCCACCAGACCCACGTAGGTTTCGAGCGCAGCAACTACGCGCGCCGAGTGCATCAGGAACTCGCAACCGCCACCAAACGCATAACCTTGTGCGGCAGCAACCACCGGCACCTGGCTGTATTTAATGGTCATCGAGGTCTTCTGGAACTCGTGCACCATGCTTTCAATCGCGGCAAAGTCGCCGCTCATGAAAGCCGGGCCCATGCTGGCCAGATCGGCGCCGACCGAGAACGGCGCTTCCGGATGCCAGATCACCAGACCGGGGAAGCGGTCTTCGGCAATCTTGACGGCCTTTTGTACGCCTTCCAGCACCGCTGCGCCCACACAATGCGCTTTGGTTTTGAAGGTCAGCACCGGCACGTCGTCGCCAGCGCGCAACCACATACGCACACCGTCGTTCTCGAATACGGTTTCGCCATAAACAGGCTCGGCGGCACCGAAGACGGTCGGCGGATAAATCTGGCGTTGATACACCGGCAGGTTCGACGCTGGCTTCAGGCTGTTATCCGCGGCGCTGTAGCTACCTTCTGCCGCATGCACACCATCACGTTGCGCCACCCAAGCCGGCAACGCGGCCGAACTCATGGTTTTGCCAGCGGCGATATCTTCGTTGATGGCGGCGGCGATGGCTTTCCAGCCTGCGGCTTGCCACATTTCAAACGGGCCTTGCTTCCAGCCGAAACCCCAGCGAATGGCGAAGTCCACATCCCGCGCGTTACCAGCGATGTCGCCCAGCCAGTAGGCAATGTATTGCCACACATCGCGCATGCACGACCACAGGAACTGCGCTTCCGGGTTGGCCGAGGCACGCAGTGCGGCTACACGTTCGGCCGGGTTTTCGATTTTCAGGATGGCTTTGACTTCATCGCTACCCTTCTGGCCCGACGGCACATACTCACCGGCCTTTGGGTCCAGCACGAAAATATCGCGGCCTTCTTTCTTGTAGATACCGGCGCGGGTTTTCTGGCCCAGCGCGCCCTTTTCGATCAGTGCCTGCATCCAGGCCGGTGCCTGGTAATGGGCATGCCACGGATCGTTCGGCAGGTTGTCAGTCATGGTCTTCACGACATGCGCGAAGGTATCCAGGCCCACCACATCAGCGGTGCGGAACGTAGCGGACTTGGGCCGACCCAGACGCGGGCCAGTCAGGTCATCGACCACATCAAAGCGGATGCCGAAGCGTTCGGCGTGATGAATCGTTGCCAGCATGGAGAACACACCGATGCGGTTGGCAATGAAGTTAGGCGTATCTTTGGCGCGAACCACGCCTTTGCCCAGACGTGTCACCAGGAAGGATTCGAGTGCGTCCAGTTGGGCGGCAGCGGTATGTGCAGTCGGGATCAGCTCGACCAGGTACATGTAGCGCGGCGGGTTAAAGAAGTGAATACCGCAGAAGCGATCACGCAGTTCTGCCGGTACGCCTTCAGCCAGCTTGCCAATCGACAAGCCAGAAGTATTGGTTGCCAGAATGGCGTGTGGTGCCAGGTGCGGGGCAATTTTGGCGTAAAGGTCGAGCTTCCAGTCCAGGCGTTCGGCGATCGCTTCGATGATCAGATCGCAGTCTGCCAGCCGTTCCAGATCGGAACCATAATTGGCCATGGCGACATGTTCGGCACGAGCTGCGCTGGAAAACGGCGCTGGCTTGAGCTTTTTCAGGTTGTCGATCGCCTTTTTGACGATGCCGTTGGCATCACCCTCTTTGGCCGGCAAATCAAAAAGCACGGTGTCGATACCGGCGTTCACCAGGTGAGCGGCAATCTGCGCGCCCATCACCCCGGCGCCCAAAACGGCGACGCGGCGGATGTTGGCTGTCTGGACCATTTGCAATATATCCCATGTAGAACCAGCTCCCTTGCGGGAGCCGAACAGGCCAGCCCAGCCAACAACGCCGGGCCGGCCCACCTCGTTTAGAAGTGGTAGTTCAACTGCGCGCCAAGAATATTGGCATTGCTGCTGAAGTCAGCCACAGTGGTGGTGCCACTGCCGGTACACGTTGGCAGTACGCAACCTTCGTTGTTATTCATATGCGAACCCTGGATATTCACGTAGGTATAAGCCACGTCGACCGACATATCCTTGTTGACCGCATAGTTAAAGCCCAGCGAATACCAGATCCGGTTGCTGTCTGGCAGTGCTGCAATCCGGTAAGTCGAACTTGGTACTGGCGACTGGTCGTACGCCATACCGAAACGCAGCTGGAACGGCGTGCTGTACTGATAAGTTGCACCCAGCGAATAACGGTTGGTGTTCTTCCAGTTTTGCTCGATCACCGCATCTGGCAAGCCGTTGTCGAACTGCAAACGCAGTTCGTCAAACTTGGAGTGCCAGGTGTGGGTCCAGTCGCCCATCACTGCCCATTTGTCGTTGATTTGCTTGAAGAAGTTCAGCGACACGGTATCAGGCGTATTGACGGAAACCTTGCCATTGCCATCTTCAAAGGCCGAGAAAGCGCCTTGCAGTGTCTTGTTAAGTGCAGCGTTCAGCACTGAACCGGCGGCCCCGAAGTTGGACAAGCCATCCAGGTTGAAATTCTGCGGATCGTTCCACTCGGCATCACCCGACAGGTTTTGCTTGATGCTGCTGCGATAAGCGGCACCGAAACGCAAGGTTGGATCGACCTCATACAACGCGCCGATGTTCCAGCCAAAGCCCCAGTCAGTGCCTTCATAGCTCAGCTCGCCGTCATACTTGGCGTTGCCTTGCATGGCAGCAATAGCGGTAGGCAGCGAAGCCTGAATTTGCTGGGCCTGTGCCTGGGTCAGCATGCCGTTCACTACCATCTGGGTAACCAGGGTGGTGAGTTGCTGCTGGCCTTCCGGGGTGCTCAGCGTTGCTTTCAGGTCTTGTGCGGCCAGTGAACCGAAGTCCGCCTTCTTCTTGAAAGACGCGTCCATGTATTGCGCAGTGAAACCCACACCCAGCGACAGGTGATCGTTCACTTTGTAGGCAAACGACGGGTTAAATGCGTAAGTGCGCATATCGAGGCGAGTGGAGTTGTAACGACCAACCCAACCGCTGTCGTACTTGACAGAGTCACCAAACGGCACAAAGAAACCGATACCGGCGAACATCTGGTCATTGACCTGGTGGGTGTAATACAACTGCGGCACCGCAACCAGTTCGGTTGGATCGCCACCGTTATTGCCCTGAACCGGCACACCACCTACCGTGGTGGAACTGGCATTGGAAACCTTGATCGACGGATCAAGCAACACCACACCGCCGGAGATATTGTCACCTTGCAAGCGGGTCATACCAGCCGGGTTATAAAACAGTACCGAAGCGTCTTTGGCTTCTGCACCATTTGAATTCGCCACGCTTTGCGCACTGATACTTTGCACGCCGAAGGTATATCCCGAAGCCAGAGCATGACTGGAGACAACCACCAGACTCCCGGCTCCAATCATGCGTAACGCGCAGACCATCTTCTTCATCGTACTCTCCTTCAAACGCAGCTTCTGACTGCGATTTTTTTGGGACCCGCCGCTCCTGGCGGGTTTTCATCGGAGGCCTTGTTCCGGCCTTCAGTAGATTCCAGTCAAGTGTTTTGCCCTGCTTTGGTGCGCAACAAAAACGACCTGCTGAATTTTTTATTCCGATTGGTCCGGCGGCAAGCCACCGGACGCAAATACAACGGAGCCTTGACGCGCTTAGAAAACGCTGCGGGTCGTTACTTCCGGATCCGGGTTACGCAACTGGCTGTCAAAATCGTCCACCATGATCACGGCGCGCTTGAGCTGGCGAGCACGGGTAATGGCAGAGAATTCTTCTTGTGTAATCAAACCCTTGGTCTGGGCATCGGCCAGCTGGGCGTGCGAGGTCAAGCCGGTCAGTTGGCCACCGCGACTCGCCTTGCGCAGCTTGCCTTCCACTGCTTCAGTGGCGATCACGGCCTTGAGGGCGTGATCCAGCACACCGACCGGATCAGTCTCGGCGGTCGGCTTGTACATGAACTCAGTCAGGCGATCGCGGCTGGCAGAAGGCTCCATCAGCAGACGAGCGATGCGGGTACCGACTTCATCCGGCGCTGTGCGCAGGGTCAGACCCAGCGGGAACACAATGCGGCGCATCAGCCATGCCAGGGCGCGGTTCGGGTGGTTATTGAGGAAACCATCCAGCGCGGTCTGGCAGTCATACAGCGCGGTTTGGGCAGCCCATTGCATTAGCGGCAAGTCTTCAGCCGTTGCACCTTCGTCCTGATATTTTTTCAGTACGGCGGTGGCGATATACAGATTGGACAGCGCATCACCCAGGCGGGCTGAGAGCTTTTCCTTGAACTTGAGGCTACCGCCCAGCGAAGCCATACCCATGTCTGCGGCGAAGGCAAACGCTGAGGACATCCGTGTGGTGTTGCGATAGAACACAGCGGTTGCGCCGGATTTCGGGCTGCCGATAAAGCGACCGCAAGTCAGCCCCATTAACAGCGAACGCACCGCGTTGGAAATCGTGAAGCCGATGTGGCCAATTACTGCGCCATCGAATGCCGCGCCGTCGTTACCCATCGCCGCACGCAATTCGGTCAGCACATACGGATGGCAGCGGATCGCGCCCTGACCAAAGATGATCATCGAACGGGTCAGGATATTGGCGCCTTCCACGGTGATCGCCACCGGGATCGCCTGATAACCGTGTGCCAGGTAGTTGTTCGGGCCAATACACACGGCCTTGCCGGCGTGCACGTCCATGGCATCGTTGATGCACTTACGCATGCGTTCGGTGTTGTGGTACTTCAAGATGCCGGACAGCACGGATGGCTTTTCGCCCAGATCCAGGCCAGTCAGCGCCAGGCTTTGCGCGGCGTCCATCTGGTAGGTAAAGCCACCGATACGGCCCAGTGCTTCATCCACGCCTTCAAACTTGCCAATCGCCAGACCAAACTGGTTACGGATGCGGGCATAAGCACCGGTAGTCCACGACGACAACTTGCCGGATGCCACAGACATGGCTGGCAGCGAGATACAACGCCCCACCGACAGACATTCCACCAGCATGCGCCAGCCCTGGCCGACGTAATCCTTGCCACCGATAACCCAGTCCATCGGGATAAACACGTCCTTACCCCAGTTCGGACCATTCTGGAACACCGAGGTACCAGGATAGTGGCGACGGCCGATCTGCACGCCTTCGTGCTCGGTCGGGATCAACGCGCAGGTAATACCAATGTCTTTCTTGTCGCCCAGCAGACCATCCGGGTCATACAGCTTGAAAGCCATACCCAGGATCGTGGCGATCGGGCCCAGCGTGATGTAACGCTTTTCCCAGGACACGCGAATACCCAGCACGTCTTCATGACGCTCGCCAGTGCGCGGATCGGTATAGCTGCCACGCGTGACTAAACCGTAATCCGGGATGCCACCGGCATCAGAACCGGCTTCCGGGCTGGTCAGCGCGAAACACGGAATCTCGATACCTTTGGCCAGACGCGGCAGGTAGTAGTTCTTTTGTGCTTCAGTACCGTAGTGCTGCAGCAATTCGCCCGGTCCGAGCGAGTTCGGCACCATCACCGTTACTGCAGCAGAACCACTGCGCGTAGCAATCTTGGTCACCACGCGAGCGTGCGCCAGATTGGAGAATTCTTTACCGCCGTATTCTTTCTTGATGATCATGCCCAGGAAGCCGTTGTCCTTGATGAACTGCCAGGCTTCAGGCGACAAATCTTTGGTGTCGTGGGTGATCTTCCAGTCGTCGAGCATGGCGCACAGCTGCTCGGTCGGGCCGTCGATAAACGCTTGTTCTTCGGCAGTCAGCTTGGGCGCCGGAAAACTGTGCAGGCGGCTGTAATTCGGCTTGCCCGAGAACAAATCACGATCCCACCACACGGTGCCGGCATCAACCGCTTCTTGCTCGGTCTGCGACATTGGCGGGGTGATTTTTTTGAAGACGGAAAACAACGGGCCAGTGATGATGGCGCGGCGCAATGGTTTGAGATTCAGAACAGCCAATACCACCACAACGACCACGGCAAAGATCACAGAAGCGCCGTGCGCTGCCACGGAATAAACAGTACCCAGCAAAACCAGCAGCGAGCTTAACCACAACGGGGCGCGCAGATACGCCACCAGCAGGAACGCGACCAGTACAACAGCCACACAGATGAGCGCGGTCATGTCTTGTTACTCCTCAATTATTTGCATTATTCAGGGATGGATCGGCGGCAGCCGCGTCCAGGCCTGCTACGACAAAAGGAACGAGCATGCGGGCGACCATTTGCGGGTCACGCGCATTGACGATGGGTTGCGCCATAAACAGACGCAGTACGTTGGTACCGGCAAACGCGTTGAACATGGCGTTGGCCAGGAAATGGAAACGCCAGTGCACTTCGGCTTCGCCCAGATGTGGCAGGGCTTTGACCAAGGCAGTGGTGTATCGACGAGTGAGTTCGCTGTAGCGGCGCGGCATGCTTTCTTTAAGTACCGGATGCGGCTCCACAAACGTACGAGCCAGCAAACGCACAAAGATCAAACCGCCCAAGGTAGTATCGCGACCCAGTTCACAGGCGGCGTTTACAAAGGCTTCAACCACTTGCTGTGCCGACGGATTGGCGACATCGCGCTCAAGGCGATCCAGGTGCCCGACAAACAGTCGCACAAAAGGCTCGGCGCGACGCTCAAAAACTGCCTTGAACAGGCCGTCTTTGGAGCCGAAATAGTAGTTAACGGCGGCGATATTGACGCCGGCGGCTTGCGTGATCAAACGCATGGAAGTGGCATCAAAGCCGTGCTCGACGAACAGAAGCTCGGCGGCATCAAGAATACGGGTCGATGTTTCGACAGCCCGGGCGGACTCGGCCATGCTGACTCCAGAGATGTAGCGCTGTTTCAAATATTTCAAACGTTTGTTTGAAATTAACGAAGCACGACAACAAAGTCAATATTCACAACCGCAAAATGAAGATAAGGATTTTCCCGCACGGCTACGCACCAATATCGGCGCGGGTTGCGAGCCAATGCACCATTTCGGGGGATGGAGTGAGGCCGTTGCCTGAATGAAACACTCCCAAACAAAGGTGTTCAGGATCAAAGCAAGATTGGCCGATTTAGGGCTCTAGCTGGCAAAAAAGACGTAGTCGTCTGATATGAACTGTCAGATTCTGACGGGATTTTGCTGAGAAAACCGCATGTTTACCCGTCCGCGTTGCTCACTTCTCGTGCATGTCGCCATCTACATAGTACCAACGGCCATCCGGCTCGCGTTTGAAGCGGCTGGTTTCATGCATGCGTGTTGCACGGCCACCGCTTTTGTAGCGAGCAACAAATTCAACCAGCCCATCGTCGCCCTGCGCTTGCGCGTGTTTGATCTCCAGACCGAGCCATTTCACCGCTCCATCCTCGGCAAAATCCAGCGTCGCTGGTTGCGTTGCCTCGGCCCAGGTTTGCAATAGATAAGGCGCTAACTGCAATACATAAGCGGCGTAACGCGAGCGCATCAGTTTTTCTGGCGTAGGCGCGGCTTCGCCTGCGTGGAACGCGCCACAACAATCGGCATAAGCCAGTTTGTTACCGCAAGGACAAGGCAGGGCAGCGGAGAGAACTTTGGAAGGTGTCATATGAGGGTGTACTGGCAAGCCAACGGGCGGCATTCCTGCCTGTCCCGGGGGTGGTAGATCGGGTAGACTGGCATCTTAATCAAATCAATTGTTTACGTCATGTCTTTCCCACCTTTGCAAGCCGCCATCTTCGATATGGACGGTTTGATGCTGGACACCGAGCGCATCGCCATTGACTGCTGGATGGCTGCCGCTGGCGAACTCAATCTCCCACTACATGAATGTGTGCCCTACGGCATGGTCGGCATGCACATGAGCAAGGTTCCGGATTATCTGCGGCTGGAACTCGGTTCTGATGCACCGGTGCAAGACTTGATCGACGCCACCCACGCCTGCTACCTGAAAGCGACTGCAGTCGCCATTCCCCATCGCCCCGGGGTGCGCGATTTGCTGGAATGGCTCAAACAACGCGGTATTCCCTGCGCGGTAGCGACATCGTCACGGCGCAGCGTGGCTGAGCATCACCTGCAAGAAGCAGGTCTGTGGCCTTACTTTGAGTTTGCCGTGTGTGGCGATGAAATCGAACATCCCAAGCCTGCGCCCGATATCTATCTCAAAGCCAGCGCCAGCCTTGGCCGCTTACCGCAAGAATGCGTGGCTTTTGAGGATTCCAATTTTGGTATCGCCGCAGCCCATAGCGCCGGGTGCCGCGTGATTATGGTGCCAGATTTGCGTCCGCCGTCGGCCGAAACCCTGGCGCTGGGTGTACCGGTGGTCGAATCGCTCAATGCCGCGCAGTTCATTGTTGATCAATGGCTGAGCGCGCAGACGGTCTGACGCGATAACGTCAAAAAGACATTTAACGCAAGCGGCACATTCTGGGGGAAGTGGCGATGGGCAAGCGCAAGCAATGGATCAAACAGCAAAGCGCGCAGGCGCAGCAACTGGTGCGTTTACATCGCGCCGTTTGCCGCAAAGGTGACGAAGCCGCGCTGCACCAGTTCCGCATTGGCCTGCGCAGCCTGCGTATTCAACTCACGCCGCTCGCCAGCCACCGTCAGGCAATCGCCAAACTTCTGACCTTGATGAAGCAGGCAGGATCGGCCACCAACGCGTTGCGCGATCGGGATGCCTTGCTCGAACTGATCGCCACCTGGCCGCAACCGTTAACTGAGCCACTCATAACCCAAATCAACGATAGCGCCGTTCCCCGCGCTCAAGCGTTGCGCCAGTTGCGGCTGAAAGGCTTTGACCGAAACGTCGAGGCGCTACCCGAGCTGTTGCAAAAGTCCTTGCCGGGCAAACGCAAGCTGACCCAGCGCATCCGCCAGACCGCACGTGCTTTGCGGCACAAATCAGGTCGCCAGTTGGTTGGTCTGGACGAACAGGCGGATGTGGCCAACTGGCACGCCGCACGCGTCACCGTAAAAAAATTGCGCTACTTGCATGAGCATCTGCAGCAGTGGTTGCCCAGGCGTTGGCGTGCCCTGCCGGGCGCGGCCAAACCGGCGCAAGAAGCGCTCGGGCATCTGCATGATCTGGACGTGCTGAACGAGAAATACGGTGGCCAGTTTTCGCCGGAACTAACTCTATACTGGCAACAGCAGCGCGATAAAGCGCTGGCCGAAGCCGATCAGGCGGCACGCTCGCTGCTACAAGCTCTCGCTCGCGACTCTGCCGTGGCACCGCATCCATCATGACCAGCCAATTCCAATCTGAATACAACCGCCTTAATGCACTTGGCGCGGTTGCTGGCGACGCCGATTTGCTGGCAGAACTACTTGGCGTGTTTTTATCGGATATACCTGCACGGCTGCAAACGCTTGAATCTGCGGCCAGCGCTGAAGATTTCGGCACGGTCGCGCATGAAGCACATGCCATCAAAGGCAGCTGCGGTACCATCGCGGCACACGCCAACATGCAACGGATGCAAGCGCTGGAATGCGCCGCTCGCCAAGGTGATGGCGCAACGGTTGCGGAAATCTGGATGGCGTGTATGGGGGAAATGCAGAGGCTGTTACAAGACTTGCATGTGGAATATGAAAATCTGCGGCGGCACGGCGACGATCCTGCACGTTAACTAGCGCCAGCGCTCAAGCCGCAGATTCATATCCGGTAGGTGATACCGACTGTGGCTTAGTGCTTGCCGGTACTGCCAAAGCCACCTTCGCCGCGGCTGCTTTCTTCAAACGACTCAACAATGTTGAGTTCCACTTGTACTACAGGCACTACCACCAGTTGCGCAATGCGCTCCAGCGGTTGAATCGTGAACGAATGATTGCCGCGATTCCACACCGATACAAACACCTGGCCCTGGTAATCCGAATCAATCAGACCCACCAGATTACCCAGCACAATGCCGTGCTTATGGCCCAAACCTGAGCGAGGGATAATCATTGCGGCCAGGCCCGGGTCTGCCAGGTGAATCGCCATGCCCGATGGCACTAGCGCCGTTGCGCCAGGCGCCAGTTCCAGCGGCGCCGCCAGACAAGCACGCAAGTCCAGCCCGGCTGCGCCTGGCGTGGCGTAGGCGGGCAGATTGTCTTTCAGGCGTTCATCCAGAATTTTGATATCGAGCGTGCTCATTTTTGCTTCCCCTCAAGCGTTGTTTGGTAAAGATGCGCAAGATGCGCGATCAGCTGGCGGGCCACCTCCAGCTTGGGTGCACGCGGCAGGCGATGCTCGCCCGCGTCGTCCAGCAAAATGACCTCGTTATCGTCAGCGCCCATGGCGTCTTGCACCAGGTTCGCCACCAGCAATGGCAGGTGTTTGCGCTTGCGCTTGGCCTGCGCGTGTTCCAGCAGTTTTTCTGATTCCGCCGCAAAGCCCACGCAGAACGGCGCGTCTTTGCGGCTGGCCACCTGCGCCAGGATATCCGGATTGGCGGCCAGCTCCAGCGTAAGCGTGGGCGAATCTTTTTTGATTTTGTGTTCGGACTGGTTGACCACATGATAGTCAGCCACCGCCGCCACGCTGATGAAAATGTCAGTGTGCGCAACCTCGCGCTCGACCGCATCCAGCATTTCATGCGCGCTTTGCACATTAATGCGGCGGCTACCGAAAGGCGTTGGCTGGGCGGTTTCGCCAGCGACCAGCGTCACCTCGGCCCCGGCTTCCAGCGCGGCGCGGGCCACGGCAAAACCCATCTTTCCGGAACTGGTATTGGTAATGCCGCGTACGGCGTCGATGCGCTCAAATGTGGCACCAGCGGTAATCAACACGCGCTTGCCCCGCAGCAGCTTGGGCTGAAAAAACGCTTCCAGCGCTTGCATGATGGCGGCGGGCTCCAGCATGCGGCCCATGCCAACTTCGCCACACGCCTGGTCGCCCGCATCCGGACCCAGCACGATTACGCCATCGGCTTTGAGTTGCGCCACATTGCGTTGATTGGGTTTGTTTTCCCACATCTGCTTGTTCATGGCCGGAGCCACCAGCAACGGGCAATCGCGTGCGGCGATCATGGTCGACAACAAATCATCACACAGGCCGTTGGCCACTTTGGCCATCAGATCGGCTGTAGCTGGTGCCACCACAATGGCATCGGCACCGCGGCTCAGATCAATGTGGGGCATGTTATTACCGATGCGGGCATCCCACTGATCGGTAAACACGGTGTTGCCCGATAGAGCCTGGAACGTAACGGGCGTGACAAATGCCGCGCCCGCCTGGGTCAGCACCACCTGGACATCCCATCCGGCTTTGATCATCAGCCGCGTCAATTCTGCTGCCTTGTAAGCAGCCACTCCGCCCGTTACGCCGAGCACGATGCGTTTTTGAGTTTGTTTCATGGCAAACCTGTCTGGTTTCAAGGTTGCTGATGGGCCAGAAGTGTAACAGGGTATCGCGCTGCGTTCCCCTTCCCCACCTGTCAAAGGCTCTTATGGCAATCAGTGACTGGCCCGCCGCCGAACGGCCGCGCGAAAAACTGCTGGAACGCGGCGCACAAGCGTTATCCGATGCCGAGTTATTGGCGATATTTCTGCGCGTGGGCATTGTCGGGCTGAGTGCGGTGGATCTGGCGCGGCTGTTGCTCACCGAATTCGGCTCACTCAACGGCGTATTCAGCGCGCCACGGGCGGCGTTTGGCAAGATCGCCGGGATGGGCGATGCCAAGTACGCGCAACTGCAAGCCGTGCTGGAAATGGCCCGTCGTGCGCTGCGAGAAGACATGGCGCAAACCGATGTGCTGACTAGCCCACAAGCGGTGCGCGACTATCTCGGATTGTTGCTGCGCAACCGGCAGGTGGAGTGTTTTATTGCGCTGATGCTTGATGCGGGCCATCAAGTCACCAGCGTGGTGGAGCTCTCACAAGGCAGCGTCAATCAGGCCCATGTTTATCCGCAGGAACTGGCACGACATGCCTTGCACCATCATGCCAGCGCGGTGATCGTCGCCCACAACCATCCTTCTGGTCGCGCTACGCCTTCCGCCGCGGATGTCTCTCTTACCGGCAGGCTGCACCAGGGGCTGGCGTTGCTGGATATTCGCTTGCTGGATCATTTCCTGGTTGCGGGCAACCAGGTGTACTCCTTCGCCGAGCACGGCCATTTATAGCCTGACACAGTGGGCAACATAGCTGACGGCATCATCACAATTACCCAATTTGAGGCATGTTTAAGTCGCAAATTGGGTGGACGCACCTTACAGATGCATTGGTAGCTGACGCGTGTTGCATAGAAGCCACCGTTATGGCGCCAGCACCGGTACACATTTGACAGTCCGAAACCCGCCTCTTCATTATCGTTTACCGTAACTTTGAAATTACGACAGTGAAAGCCCTACCGGGCATCAGCCTGGCGAAATTTCAAGACCCGGAATCACCGAATCATTCTGACGATCAAATCGCATTAGTCCTGAGGGGATTTGCAAATGACCATCGCGCGTTACAGCCTGATTGCTGCAGCCATTCTTGGTCTTGCCGCATGTGGCAAGCAGGAACCGGCTCAATCCGACACCGCTTCGGCACCTGCTGCTTCTGCTGCAGCCGCTTCCACCGACACCTCTGGCGGCGCCGTTACCGTCAAGATCGGCCACGCTGCGCCGTTGACCGGCAACATCGCCCACTTGGGTAAAGACAACGAAGACGGCGTGAAGCTGGCGATTGATGAAATCAACGCCGCTGGCGGCGCAGATATCGGCGGCAAGAAGGTCAAGTTCGAGATGGATTCGGAAGATGACCAGGCCGACCCGAAAACCGCCACCACCGTGGCTCAACGTTTTGTCGATGAAAAAGTGGTTGGCGTGATCGGTCACTTGAACTCCGGCACCACTATCCCCGCATCCAAGATTTACTCTGACGCTGGCATCCCGCAAATCTCCCCCTCCGCCACTGCCGTGGCCTACACCGCCCAAGGCTTCAAAACCGCCTTCCGCGTGATGGCTAACGATGCCCAACAAGGCAAGGTGCTGGGCGAATACGCAGTGCAAAAACTGGGCGCAAAGAAAATCGCCATTGTTGATGACCGCACCGCTTACGGCCAAGGCCTGGCAGACGAATTCGAAAAAGCCGCCAAGGCCGCCGGTGGCGACGTGGTGAAGCGCGAATTCACCACCAACCAGGAAACCGACTTCAACGCGATCCTGACCTCGATCAAAGGCACCAAGCCTGACCTGATCTTCTACGGCGGCATGGACGCACAAGCTGCTCCGCTGAAGAAACAAGCCAAGAAACTGGGCATCAGCGCCAAGGTCATGGGCGGCGACGGCACGCAAACTCCTGAATTGATCAAACTGGCTGGCGATGACTCCGAAGGCATGGTGTCGTCCTCCCCAGGTCAACCCAAAGACCAACTGCCTGGCGGCAAGGAATTCCTGGACAAGTTCAAGAAGACCTTCGGCATGGAAGTGCAACTGTACGCACCGTACTGCTATGACGCTGTGAAGGTGATGGTTGAAGCCATGAAGAAAGCCGGCTCCACCGAACCGGCCAAGTACCTGCCAGAACTGGCCAAGATCGACTACCAGGGCGTAACCGGCCCGATCACCTTTGATGAAAAGGGCGACATCAAAAACGGCGCGATCACCATTTACACCGTGAAGGGTGGCAAGTGGGAAGTGCTGGAGATTGTGGGCGGCGCGAAGTAATTTGGCGTAGCCAGGCAATCTTTGTAGTGTGGTGAATAAACGGCAGCTTTGGCTGCCGTTTGTTTTGCACGTGTGCAGCCACCAAAACGTGTAGGCGGCTCTCAAGGTAGCGGCACCGTGCAGCAATTGAACGTGCATACCGTCGGCGGCGTGGTGCAGACCGCGCAGTGGCTCATGGAAATCGTCCCCGACGACACCCTGGAAGTCGAAGCCAGCGTCGACAACAAGGACATCGGGTTTGTGGACGCCGGGCAGGAAGCGATCATCAAGATCGAAACCTTCCCCTACACCCGCTACGACTACCTCACCGGCACCGTCATCAAGGTCAGCAACGACGCCTCACAAGACAAAAAACTGGGCCTGGTTTACCCCGCCCGCATCACCCTGCCGAGCAGCCGCATCCATGTCGACAACAAGTGGGTGAACCTCACCCCGGGCATGGCGGTAACAGTGGAAGTCAAAACCGGGCGCAGGCGGGTGGCGGAGTATTTCCTGAGCCCGCTGATTGAGTATGCGAGTGAGAGTTTGCGGGAACGGTAATAGCCCCATGTTTGAGGGGCGTGTTATCTAATGAAATAATTTTCAATTTGAAATACGAAATTTAAAAAGGTAATTATGCAAAACACATACTATTTTGATCTTTCGTTTTCGGGAATTTTAACCGTTCTTTTTCAATCCTCGATATTATTTTTTGGAATAGTGTCAGTGATGAGCGCTGCGGCATTTTTTCTTCACCCTGTTGGATATTTAATTTCCATTGGTCTTACTGTTTTTATTGGTTGGGTGTTTGGTGAAACAATCCTGAGCTCTCTCTGCGAAGTCATTGTCTCTACTTTTTTTCTTCTTGCATTTGCGGACAGAAGGAAATTGGTGGTAGCTCATGATGTTGTTGAATATGCAGGTATGTTTGAATTCGAAACTAAGACTGTATCCTCGGTTGAAATTAAGAGCTTGTCCAGCGGTAGAGGCGGATTTCAATCTTTTATTTTTGTAGCATTTAAAGAAAACTCACCAGAGGTCCAAATAAAATCAAATTGGGCTTGTTTTTTTTATTTTTTGGAACTTAAAAAAACGCAGCAAAACAGAATAAATAAAAAAAAATTCATAAGGGTAGACCCCAGGTTTTTTAAAGATAAGGAAAGTTTAATATTTCGCTCATTTGAATCTTTTGTGCTCAACGTGGAGAATTAAAAAATGAATGCAACTGATCGTGTAAATAATGCGGCTGGGCTGATTTCTATAATTGACTCTGTATATGCGCTAATTGATGATTACAATAAAAATCAGTATCAAAAGGTGTTTAATGACGTCGTTCAAATTGTAGCACCGTAGCCCGGATGAAGCAGAGCGAGAATCCGGGGAGCGATATCGGCAATTTCAAACGACATGTGCAAATTGACACCTTGCTGATTGAATATGCGAGTGAGAGTTTGCGAGAACGTTAATTGGCATTGGCGTAAAAAAAATTTAAGGAATAATTGTTTGAGGCATCTGTTATTTGTGTGATGTTTTATTTGGGAGTGATTATTGGTGCTTTTTGATAAATTTGATTTTAGTGCGTTTTACAAATTATTTTTCAAAATCACGTGTACTTTCTTTGTTGTTGGATGGATTTTATATTTTTTCCTTCCTGTGGTTGGAAGGAAATATTTGACGGGGATTTTGTCCTGCGAGAGCGCGGGGGGGGTGATTTTTACTTGGCAGGTCTTTTCCAGATATGTTCTTGGGGTTATTTCGGTCTTTCTAAATATTGTTTTTTATAAAAAAACAAGTAAAAAAAAATATATGGATGGATGTAAAAGATTAAAATTTAGTTCTTTTTTGATTTCGCTAATAATCTGTGTCCTGTATTTGATTTTCTCATTGGATGGGACTATTAACTATTGGTATGGCTGTGGCAATCCACATGGCTGCTGGGTTTCTTATTATGTTGTCAACATTTTTGAAATGAATGTATTAAATATGGATGTATTCTTGTTCATTTTTTTGATGTTTTTCCTTAAAATGAAAGTGGAAAATGGCAATCGGACCTGATGACTATGTAACGCTTATGAATACCATTGTTACCTCGTTGACTCGAGCTGAGTTGGGTCCTGGTGATATATATTCAGTTCCGTAGCCTGGATGAAGCGAAGCGAGAATCCGGGGAGCGATATCGGCAATTTCAAATGACATGTGCAAATTGACACCTTGCGACCCCGGATTCTCGCTCCGCTTCATCCGGGCTAGAGAGGGCTGCTACTGGCAAACAATGTGGCTAATCACGCCGACCGAGAGCCGCAGACCTCAGGCTCCGGCCGTCCGAGGGAACGACGGAGTCGCGCAAAGACTCACGCCAACAGACTGTTTGCTTCTGCTTTTGACTTCGGGCCCCCTTGCGGCAGCGGGGTCGCCTTTTCTTTGGTTACTTTCTTTTGGCGACGCGAAAGAAAGTAACGTGCTCCCGGTCACCACCGGGTATCAAACGCCTTTAAAACCCGTGCCGAAGGCACTAACAAAAAGCTTTTGAAGCCGTGACCACAACAGCAAGACGGGTTGCACCCGCCCTACCAAACCGCACGCCAAAGCCAAATCACGATGGCCGCGTCATCTCCAACGGCACTACCCACTCCTCAAACTCCGCCTCAGTCAAAAATCCCAACTTCAGCGCCGACTCCCGCAAAGTCAGCCCCTCGTGATGCGCCTTCTTGGCAATCTTCGCGGCTTTGTCATAACCGATATGCCGGTTCAACGCCGTCACCAACATCAAATTACGCTCAAGGTTGGCATCAATCACCGCCAGATCCGGCTCAATCCCCACTGCGCAATGGTCATTGAACGCCAGCACCGCATCGCTAATCAACGCGATGCTCTCCAGCACGTTATGCACCATCACCGGCTTGTAGACGTTCAGCTGGAAGTTACCCTGCGTGCCCGCAAACGCCACCGCAGCGTCGTTGCCGAACACTTGTACACACACCATGGTCAGCGCTTCGCATTGGGTTGGGTTGACCTTACCGGGCATGATGGATGAGCCGGGTTCGTTTTCGGGAATGCGCAATTCACCAATGCCGCAGCGTGGGCCGCTGGCCAGCCAGCGCACGTCATTCGCCAGCTTCATCAGGCCGCCGGCCAGCGTGCGCAGGGCGGCGGAGGTCTGCACCAGGCCATCGTGTGCAGACAGGGCAAAGAATTTGTTGCGGGCAGACTGGAACGGAAAACCAGTCAGTTCGGCAATGCGGGCGGCGGCAGTATCGCCAAATTGTGGGTGGGCGTTCAGGCCGGTGCCCACTGCTGTGCCACCAATGGCCAAGTCGTACAAACCTGGTAGCGAGGCATGCACACTGGCCACGCCGAAATCAATCTGCGCCACCCAGGCACTGATCTCCTGGCCCAGCGTAATTGGCGTAGCGTCCTGCAGGTGGGTGCGGCCCGTTTTAACCACGTCCGCATACTGGTCGGACTTCGCCGCCAAGGTCTGGCGCAATACAGCCAGCGCCGGAAACAGCCGGTGCTGCAGTTGTTCCACCACCGCGACATGCATGGCAGTGGGAAAGGTGTCGTTGGAAGACTGCCCGCGATTAACGTGGTCATTCGGGTGTACCGGCGTCTTGCTACCCATCTGGCCGCCCGCCAGCTCAATCGCCCGGTTGGAGATCACCTCGTTGGCATTCATGTTCGATTGCGTGCCGGAACCCGTCTGAAATACGACTAGCGGGAAATGCTCGTCCAGCTTGCCTGCAATCACCTCATCAGCTGCGGTTACGATCCGCTCAGCCACCTCTGCGGGTAACTCACCCAATTGCGCGTTGGCTTGCGCCGCAGCCTTTTTCAGGATGCCCAGCGCCCGGATCATCGGCCGTTGCCACTTGAAGCGATCCACTCCAATTGGAAAGTTGCCCACCGAACGCTGGGTTTGCGCGCCCCAGTAACGATCTGCGGCGACTTCAGTCTCGCCCATGGAATCTGTTTCGATACGGGACTGGGTCATGGCGTACTCCTGGGTATGAAATGGCCTGTTCTCTGAACGGCAATGAAAGACTAACCGCGCTCCAGCAGATGCAACTGCCGCCGCCATTTCTTGGTCGGGCGACCTTTGGCCAGCGGATGATCAAACTGCGGCGCCAGTTGTTTTTCCAGTGCAGCTTGCTCGCGCTTGACCAGACTTTCTGGCGTTTCCTGATACAGCGAGCGGGCTTTTTCACCGGAACCACGTTGGTCGGACAGCGCCAGCACTTCCACCTCAAACTCGCCATGCGGCACCTGAATGCGCAGCATGTCGCCCACTTTGAGATCGCGTGCGGGCTTGGGGCGTTCTCCATTCAAATGGATGTGGCCAGCGGTGACGGCATCCGTCGCCAACGAGCGGGTTTTGAAAAACCGCGCGGCCCATAGCCATTTATCGACGCGGTACTTCTGGATTTCTGGAGTTTTCATTCATGCACCTGATTCATTCTTCCAAACCACATTGTGGCAGACCAGCAGACAGACAATACGCCCGCTACACAGTTTCCCCAACCGGACAAACCCCAAGCGACTGCAAAGCATTCAACGTCGTAAATTAGTAGCACCGCCCCGGCTGGCTCTGCAAACCAGGACATCTCGGGAGCGAGTGACACAACCATAAAAACCAATGGCGGAGACTCTGATGAAACACATGCATAAGACCCTGTATTTCTGGGTGCTGGTGGCGATTATCGGCGGCGGCATCCTTGGGTATCTCGACCCGGCGCTAGGCATTGCGCTCAAACCATTGGGAGATGGCTTTATCGCGCTGATCAAGATGCTGATCGGCCCGGTGATTTTCTGCACGGTAGTGTTGGGCATCGCCAATGCGGGCGATCTGAAAAAGGTCGGCCGCGTTGGTGGTAAAGCGCTGCTGTATTTTGAAGTGATTTCAACCTTTGCGCTGGCGATTGGTTTGCTGGTCGCCAACATCCTCAAACCGGGGAAAGGTTTCAATGTTGACCCGCAAACCCTGGACCCTAAGCTGACCGCAGACTTTGCGGCCAAAGCGCATGAGCAGCATATTGCGGACTTTGTATTGCACATCATCCCCAAAACGTTCTCGGATGCCTTCACTGGTTCGGGCGATTTGCTGCAAGTGTTGCTGGTAGCAATTCTGTTTGCCTTTGCCCTGAACAAGATCGGCGAGAAAGGCAAACCGGTGCTGCATTTTGTGGAAGGCCTGTCGGATATTTTCTTCGGCATGGTCAAAACACTGATGTGGCTGGCGCCATTGGGTGCGGGCGGCGCCATGGCCTTTACCATTGGCAAATATGGCCTGAAAGCCTTGGTGCCACTGGCCAGCTTGATGGCGTGTTTCTATCTGACTTGCGCTTTGTTCGTGCTGATTGTGCTGGGCACGGTAGCTCGCATTACCGGCTTTAGCATCCTCAAATTTCTGAACTACATTCGCGATGAATTGCTGTTGGTGTTGGGCACGTCCTCATCTGAAAGCGCACTGGTGCAATTGATGGGCAAGCTGGAAAAAGCCGGTTGTTCCAAGTCAGTGGTTGGCTTGGTGGTACCAGCGGGTTACAGCTTTAATCTGGACGGCACCAATATTTATCTGACGCTGGCAGCGCTGTTTATTGCCCAGGCGCTGAATATTGATCTGACGCTGGGGCAGGAGCTGTCGATTCTGATCGTGGCCATGCTGACTTCCAAGGGCGCATCCGGTGTCACTGGCGCCGGTTTCATTACGCTGGCGGCTACTTTGGCGGTGGTACCGAGTATCCCGGTGGTGGGTCTGGCGTTGATTCTGGGCGTGGATCGGTTTATGTCCGAGGCCCGCGCACTGACCAATATCATCGGCAATGGCGTGGCGGCGATTGTGGTATCCAATTCAGAGAAAGAACTGGATCGGGAAAAACTCAAAGCGGCACTGGGTTGATACGGTTAACGCCACGAAGTTGAATCGGGAATCCAGATATCAAGATATAATAAAGGCGACTGCGGTCGCCTTTTTTGCTGCCTCTGAAACGCCCACGAAAAACTATTGCTGTGGCACGTAGTTATGACTGGCCCGATCGCTGAGAAACCGTTCTAGCGCCCTGTGCTGCGCTTCTTTGTCATTATCTGGCGACCAATCGGTAATCATGCTGCGATAGGCAGGCTCTTTGGCCAGATCGCGCAAGGCAGCATCAATTTTACGAATGGCGGTCTGCCCCCACGCGTTTTTGGTACACGCGACATAACCGGTGAGCCAGGGTTGATCTTGGCGTAGCGGCACCATGGTGAGCCCGGCTGGCAACTCTTTGCGCTGCTCGTGGTATTGCACGATTTGCGGAAACTCCAGCGTGTAATCGATCCGTTTCAGCGCCAGCATCTGGTACGGACTGGATGGCAATGCTGCGGCAACCGGGTGCATACCGGTGTTGCTGTTAGACGCCAGAATCTTGTCGATTGCCAGCCCGTATGAGCGCGACGCAACGTATGTTCCGGACAGCGAGCGATCTTTCACCAGCGCTTTCAGATCAACGCCGTCTCGCCAACGTGGATGAGCTTTGAGGACGTCTTCGCGCGTCACCAACTGAATCGGCATGGTCAGCATGGCTGGCGTAAACACGGCAATGCTCTCTCGTTCTGGGGTCCGGATTGCCGAGGGGAAACACAGATTCTCACCTTGCTTCATTTGCGCAAACACACGCCCCGCTGACATCACTACTACCTTGTGATCATACTCAGGCAACTGTTTTTGCAGCATTTTCAAAAGCTTGTCGCCGGTGCCATCGCCCAGTTTGGTGACTGCATCCGAATTGTGATCCTGCAGAATAAACACGGGCGGCCAATCGAACACCCCCCAGGTGATGGTCTCGCGTGCCCATGCCGCCGAGGTCGCGCCCAGCGTCAGAAACAGCAGCAGGTTGAGAGCTATTTTGCGCATGAGCCTGCGCACTTCTTGATCGTCATTGCCATCGTCATTTCTATTTTTCTTTCCCCAGTGAATGGCCATTATACGGGACCACCTCTTGGCCAACCGCTCACAACATGGCGGCCAATCAGCATTGACGCATAAACCGGACACTCAACTGAAACGGCGGCCCGCTGATGCTTTCAATGTGACCAACTTCGGGTAGATCACACCCAAAATACCAGGCCATGCTTGATTAGTGGGCATTGATGCTGTTAAAACTGCAGATCGCCTCATCTTTGCCACTTTTGCGTGATCCGCAAATGCAGCAATACCTTGCCTGAGCGCCGATCTGGCGCGCGGTCCCCGGCGACGGTTGCATGGTCCATCCATACCTTGCGGCTTTTCATGCTGTCCTCATCCGGCTAACAGCGGCTTCGCGGCCTGCGCATTTTGCGCACGCGCGATCTCTTGTGACCTCAGCCCATGACTGCCAATAAAATGAATACAAGTACTGACTCTCTGACCTGGTCTGCTGCGCATCGTCCGTTGAACCGGCGCGATATCCAGACCCTGACGCTATCCGCCTTGGGTGGCGCGCTCGAATTCTATGACTTTGTGGTGTTTGTGTTTTTCGCCGCAGTCATCGGCGGTTTGTTCTTCCCGCCTGGTTTGCCGGACTGGCTCAAGTTGCTGCAAACCTTCGGCATCTTTGCCGCCGGTTATCTGGCGCGGCCCTTGGGCGGCATCATCATTGCCCACTTTGGCGACAAGCTCGGCCGCAAGCGCATGTTTACGCTGTCGATCTTTCTGATGGCCTTGCCAACGCTGTTTATGGGCCTGTTGCCGACCTACGCCACCATCGGCTTTTTGGCACCGGTACTACTACTGGTGTTGCGCATCATGCAAGGAGCTGCGATTGGTGGCGAAGTTCCGGGCGCCTGGGTATTTGTGTCCGAACACGTGCCCCCTACCCGCACCGGGCTGGCCGTGGGTTCACTCACCGCGGGGCTCACCTTTGGCATTTTGCTGGGCGCATTGATTGCTACAGCCATCACCACGCATTACAGCAAAGAAGAAGTCGCCGGGTTTGCCTGGCGAATTCCGTTTATCCTGGGTGGCGTGTTTGGGCTGGTCGCGGTGTATCTGCGGCGTTTCCTGGAAGAAACGCCCATCTTCAAAGAACTGCATCAACGCAAAGAGTTGTCGAAAGGCTTGCCGGTGGCGGCCACGGTCAAAAACCATCTGGCTGGTACCATTCAGGCCATGTTGCTGACTTGGGTACTCTCCGCCGCGATTGTGGTGGTGATTCTGTTTACCCCCACCTGGTTGCAAAAGACCTTTGCCGTGGCGCCAGCGTTGGCACTGCAAGCCAACAGCCTGGCCACGCTGTGCCTGACCATTGGCTGCGTGGTATTTGGCGCGGCTGCAGACAAATTTGGCGGGCGGGTCACGTTGGGTGTGGGCAGCATTGGTCTGTTGATTACCAGCTACAACTTTTACTTTCACCAACCGGTGGATGCCAGCACGCTGATGCTCAATTACGCGTTGGCGGGGTTCTTTGTCGGCGTGGTGGGCGTGGTGCCTTATCTGATCGTGCGCTCGTTCCCGGCGGCGGTGCGCTTTAGCGGGGTGTCGTTTGCCTACAACGTGGCTTATGCCATTTTTGGTGGCCTGACGCCGGTGCTGCTGTCGGTGTGGATGACTACCGATCACCAGGCGCCAGCGCACTACGTTGCGGCGCTATGCGTGCTGGGGATTATTCTGGCAGTTGCCAAACAGCCCAAACGCCACTGAATGCCCGCAAACAAAGCTACTTAAAAAGCCGCCTATATGGCGGCTTTTCTTTCGCCAAAACAGCCAATACCTTGCGCAAGCATTGGCCGATTAGCGATTGATCATGCAATCATGGCGTTTTGTCACCGCGTCAAGGATCACCTCAGATGACCACCAGCCAGGCTCACTCCCGCCCCGAACGTCTGCTCCGCATAGCTTCATGGATTGTGGCACTGGTGTTTGCCGTGCTACTGAACATGCTGGGAGAACTGGTTATCCGCGACATGTTCTTCGCGCCGCAATCCGGGCCGCCCGCTGCTGAGCAGTTTGCCGATCAGCAAGCGCAGGCACCGCTGCTGGTCAGCAAGCAAGACCTGGAGCGCCAGCAGCATATCTTGAACGACAAACAGGAAACGCTCGGCACCACACTGGATCGCGCCCGCAAGGATTACGCGGAATCGAGCCAGTCTTTCCGTAACTGGATCGATACCCGCAAGGCCACCGGCAACAGTAGCCAGGACCCGGAAGTGCTCGCCCGCACTCGCCAACTGGATGAACTGCAAGGCAACGTGCGCAACTGGCAGCGCCAGCAAGATGCGGTGAATGACCAGTGCAGGCTCTGCAACTCAAACTCAACACGGTGGAAGGCCAACTTTCGCAACTGCAAAACGAAACCGATCAACGTTATGAACGCGCCAATCAGCAATATCAGTTGAAGGTTTTTGCTTTACGACTGGCGTTTACCTTGCCGATTTTGTTATTGGCGATCTGGCTGTTCATCCGCTTTCGCAAGCATCGTTACTGGCCGTTTGTGTATGGCTTTGGTTTGTTCGCGCTGTTTGCGTTCTTTGTAGAACTGGTGCCGTATCTGCCCAGCTTTGGCGGTTACATCCGGGTTGTGGTCGGGATTGTGCTGACGGTGTTCGCGGGCATTTACATGCTCAAAGTGTTCCAGCGATATGTAGAACGTAAACGCCTGGAAATGCAGCAAAGCCAGACCCAGCGCGCCCGCACTGTGGTCTACGAAAAGGCTATTTCTTCCTATCAGAAAAAGCTCTGCCCATCGTGCGACAAGCCGTGGAATCTGGGTGGCGACGGTGCCAATTTCTGCATCCACTGCGGGCTAGAGCTGTTCCGTATTTGTAGCTGCGGCGGGCGTAATTTTGCGTTTTTCCCGTTCTGCCATAAGTGCGGCAAAGCGGTGCAGAAAGGCGAAGACACCGCCACGGCTGAAGTGGTGCCCGCGCTTTTACAGCCCAATCGCGACTAACCCCCGCACCACAAAAACCGGAGGGCGCAACCGCGCCGCCGGGCTTTGCGCCTGGCCCGTAGTGGGAGCGAATCTTTTACCCAATACGTAGGGCGGGTATCGTTATTTGATGGCTGAATCAGCCAGCTTGCGCAGAACGCGCGATGCCGCGATAAAACCAAAGGTGCCGGTCACGGTGGTGACCGCACCAAAGCCACCCTCGCAATCCAGGCGCACCGGGCTGTCGCCTGCTTCTGGTTTGGTGCCACAAACAGACCCATCCGCCTGCGGATAAACCAGCGCTTCGGTGGAATACACGCAATCCACACCAAATTTCTTGCCGGGCTTGGGAAAGCCAAAATCCCGACGCAGGATGTTACGGACCTTGGCCGCTAGCGGGTCTTGCGTGGTTTTGGAAAGGTCTTCAATGCGGATCTGCGTCGGATCAGTTTGCCCACCTGCCCCACCGGTCACCATCAATGGTAACTTGCGACGACGGCAGAAATTGATGATGGCAGCCTTGGTTTTCACGCTGTCGATGGCATCAACAATGTAGTCGTAACCCGCGCCCAGCATTTCTTCCAGATTGTCGGCGGTGACAAAATCTTCAATCGTATGTACGACGCATTCCGGATTGATCGCCAGCACGCGCTCGCGCATGGCCTCGACCTTCATCCGGCCAAATTGCCCGGAAAAAGCTGGCAGTTGACGATTCACGTTAGACACGCAAATATCGTCCAGATCAATCAACGTCAGTTGACCGATACCGGAGCGCGCCAGCGCCTCCACCACCCAAGTACCGACGCCGCCTATGCCAATCACGCACACGTGGGCGTGGCGAAAGCGCTGCAAGGCCGCAGTGCCGTAAAGCCGGGCAATGCCGCCGAAGCGGCGTTCATACGACTGATCCATCAGATTTGTTCGGCCCAGAGGTCGTGCTCGTCCGAATCGGTGATGCGAACCTTCACAAACTCGCCCACTTTGACGTCGGCGGACGGTTCGAAGTACACCAGGCCATCAATCTCTGGCGCGTCGCCATAAGTGCGGGCAACAGCGCCCTCTTCGTCGATTTCATCGACCAGCACCAGCAGTTCGCGGCCAATTTTGGCGGCCAGGCGCTGGGTGGAAATCTCGGCCTGTTTTTCCATAAAGCGCTGTTTACGCTCTTCGGCGATATCCGCAGGTACGTGATCGGGCAATTCGTTCGCTGTGGCACCTTCCACCGGCGAATAGGTAAAACAGCCCACGCGATCCAGTTGTGCTTCGTCGAGGAAGTTCAGCAATTCCTGGAACTCTTCTTCAGTCTCGCCGGGGAAGCCGACGATAAAGGTCGAACGGATAACCAGATCCGGGCAGATTTCACGCCAGGCTTTAATGCGGCTCAATACATTGGCCGAGCTGGCCGGGCGCTTCATCAACTTGAGAATGCGTTGGCTGGCATGCTGGAACGGGATATCCAGATACGGCAACACTTTGCCCTCAGCCATTAACGGGATGATCTCGTCGACGTGTGGGTACGGATACACATAATGCAGACGCGTCCAGATACCCAGCTTGCCCAGTTCAACCACCAGTTCGGTCATGCGGGTTTTAACCGGACGACCTTCGTAAAAGCCGGTCTTGTATTTCACATCCACGCCGTACGCACTGGTGTCTTGCGAGATCACCAGCAATTCTTTCACACCGGAATTCGCCAGATTCTGCGCTTCACGCAGCACGTCATGTACCGGACGGCTATCCAGATCGCCACGCATGGACGGGATAATGCAGAAGGTGCAGCGATGATTACAGCCTTCCGAAATCTTCAGATAGGCATAGTGCTTGGGCGTGAGTTTGATCCCGGCCGGGGGCACGAGATCGACAAACGGGTCGTGCGGCTTGGGCAGATGGGTGTGAATCTGCGTCATCACCTCATCTTTGGCATGCGGGCCTGTCACCGCGAGCACTTTGGGGTGCACCTGACGGATGACATCGCCATCGCCCTTGGCGCCCAGACAGCCAGTGACGATCACTTTGCCGTTCTCCGCCAGCGCTTCGCCAATCGCATCAAGCGACTCTTGCACAGCGGAATCGATGAAACCACAGGTGTTGACCACCACCACGTCGGCATCATCGTAAGAAGCGGAAATCAAATAACCCTCAGCGCGCAACTGGGTGAGGATTTGTTCAGAATCGACCAGGGCTTTAGGGCAACCCAGCGAAACGAAGCCGACTTTAGGCGTAGACATACGTACTCTCCAGCAGGCCGTAGCCACAACGCCACCAGCCGCAATACCAAAACAGAGCGGGCATGTCGCTGTGACATGCCCGCATGGACAACCGGCTATTTTAAATCAATTTTATTTCAACGGGTTATTTCTGCGTTGTACGGCGCTTGGGCGGCGTTTTGTCATCCGGTGCATCTGCGGCGGGCGGGGAGGACGGCTCGGGCTCATTGGGATCAACCGGGCTGCCATCGCGGCCATAGCCTGGCATGCCAAAACCGGTAAACAAGTGCTTGGCCCGATCTTGCAACTGTTGCTGCATATCTACAAACAGTGTGGTGCTGCTTTCCAGATATTTACCCATCATGCTTTGCAGCGCCGGGCCCTGGAACTTCATGAAGTCGCCCCAGACATTGGGGTTGAGCATCGGGTTTTCGCCACCGAGTGCATTTTTGGCCTGATCTTGCAGGCGCGTTTGCATCTCGGTGAACAACTGCATGTTCTTTTCCAGATAGTTGCCCATCACGCCCTGCATGGCATGGCCATAGAAGCGGATGATCTGGGTGAGTACGTCGTACGAGAACATCGGCATGCCGCCGGCTTCTTCTTCCAGAATGATCTGCAACAGCACGCTACGCGTAATGTCTTCGCCACTTTTGGCATCCAGCACCTGCACGTCAATCTGATCAAGAACCAGCTGTTTGACATCGACAAGCGTGATGTAACAGCTGGTGGCTGTGTCGTACAGCCGACGGTTGGGATACTTCTTGATCACCCGTTTTTCGACGCTCATGCATTTCCCCTGAAAGGTGACTGCGGGTTGTAGTGATTTTCGTATTATTACGAGAATGCTGCCAAGAGTAGCGTCCGTTCATCCGGTATGCAACACTTCATGCTGCACTGCACAAAAATTCAGTTGACATTGCGATTATGAAAATACACAATAAAATCAATTGTGCGATGCATCATAGTTGACTTAGGCAAACATTTACAGCACCGCATAACCATCAATGGATTATTCAGGAGCGCATCATGTCCCAAGCCCAACAACAAATTGCCGATCTGGCCACCGAACAAATCGAAACCGTGCTGCGTTTTGCGCGGTTGTCGCTGGACAGCACCGAGCGGCTGTTCAAAGTGCAGGTTGAAGCCACCCGCACTGCTCTGGAAGAAAACGTGAAGAACGCACGGGCTCTGGCTGCCGTCAAAGATGTGCAAGAGGCCGTTGCCCTGCGCCAGAAGCTGATTGAAACCAGTGTAGAACAAGCTACTCATTTTTCCCGCAGCGTATTCGAGATTGCCTCGCAAGCCCAGACTGAGCTGAGCAAGCTGTACGAAGAACGCGCAGTCGCCTTTCACAAAGAATTGGTAGGCGGCCTGGATCGCTTTGCCAAGTCGGCTCCAGCCGGTGCCGATGTCGCCGTTGCCGCAGTGAAGTCAACTGCCGCTGCAACCGCTGCTGCGGTGGACAGCCTGACCAAAGCAGCCAAGCAGGTTGCTGAATTCACTGATGCATCGGTAAAGGCAGCTACTTCGGCCACCGCCGAAGCAGTAAAAAGCGCTGCCAAGAAATGAACAAGATAATGCTTTGACTGGTTAATCATGCAAAATGATTGCCTATGTCAAACATAAAAAAGCCCCGCGTTGCGGGGCTTTTTCTTTGCAGAGCATTTCTGAACCGGCTCGGCGATGTTGCAAATAAAAATGTAGCCGGTTTCAGGTTTCTACCAAACCAGCCAGCGATTCGAGTACCGGCTGGTGCGGCAGGGCCAGATATTCCTGCGTTTGCATCTCGGTCAACCGGCTGATCGTGCGAAAGAATTCGCTGGCTTGTACACCATCGAGATACAACTGCTCGGCGAGAACGTCGGCGGAGATAATCAACTTGACCCGCTGGTCGTAAAACACGTCTACCAGCCAGGTAAAACGCCGCGCTTCCGATGCCTGGCGCGCTTCGAGCGCCGGAATGCCAGACACAATCACCGTTTGATACATGCGCCCAATTGCCAGGTAATCCGCTTGTCCGCGCTGGTCGCCACATATCTTGAAGAAATCAAACCAGGCCACACCGGGCGCGCGGCGCAGGCAAGTGATGTTACGCCCGGCAATGGTCATGGTTCTGGCTTGATCCGGCCCGGTGGCAATCTGACTGAAAAGCTTGTCCAGTTCGGCATCCGTATCTGCTGTGATCGGCGTCAGATAGGTTCTCGCGGCAGAAAGCGCCCGCAGGCGGTGGTCTTGCCCGCCATCGAGATTAAAGATATCCATCTGCTGCTTGATCAGCGCGATGGTGGGCAGAAAGTTAATGCGCTGCAGGCCATTAGGATACAGGCCATCCGGCGGATAATTGGAGGTGGCAATCAGAATCACACCCCGCTGGAACAACTGCTCCAGTAGCCGACCGAGGATCATGGCATCGGCAATATCCGAGACGTGGAACTCGTCAAAGCACAGCACACGAACGTTACGAGCGATCTTCTCGGCGATTTTCACCAGCGGATCGGTTTCGCTTTTCAGCTGCGCCAGTTCGCGTTGCACGTCTTGCATGAACTGGTGAAAGTGAATGCGCTTTTTGCGGGCGTACGGCAGCCCCGCGAAAAATGCATCCATCAAAAAGCTTTTACCTCGCCCGACTCCGCCCCAGAACCACACCCCGCGCGGTGGCGCCGGTTGCGGCAAGAGCGTTTTGCCAAACAGCCGATGCCGTTTGCGTTTGAATTCCAGCAGTTCCTGAAACAGTGTTTCCAGTCGGGCAATGGCCGCAGCCTGGGCACTATCTTCAATAAACCCGGGCAGATGCCGTACGCCGTCGTACCACGTTTGCGGGCTGGTACCAGATTGCGGGGGAGTGATCACATGCGCGGACATGGCTTAGTTTTAATCGCGGACAAGGTGTGACGCATTATACGGAGCAAGGCCAACAGTGACATGGTGCCATTCCCGCATCGCGCGATTGCATTAGAATCAGCATCTCTCCCGTCGAGGTTTCTTGCCATATGACATCATTCAGCCGTTTTGTTGTTGCCATTACGACTTTCGCAACTGCCGCGTTCGCCAGTGCCGATGGCGGCGCACTGACTTTGCGCTTTGCCAGTCCGCTATGGAACGGCAGCAGCATTCCAGCCGGACAGCAATGCAGCAAATTGGGTGGCGCCGGTGCCACGCCCGGGCTAAACGTGTTTGATGTTCCGGCCAACGCCAGCGCCTTGCTGGTGGAGTTCTCCGAGCATGGCGGTGCCAATGACGGCGGCGGCATGGGCCGCTTGATTTACACCGTGCCCAAAGGCGCCACCAGTGCGCAGATTCCCGCCATCGCCGCCCAAGGGCCGGTTCCTGCTGGCGTCAAATCCCTCGGCGCACGTGATGGTTCGATTTACGCCCCGCCCTGCAGCAAGGGTGGCCGCTACGTCGTTACCGTTAAAGCACTGGCCAACGCCGCAGACCCAAACCCGGTTGCTGAAGGTCGGCTCGATATGGGTCGCCTGCAGTAATGGGTCCATGTCGCCAATCCGCGCTTGATGCAGCCTGATGTCGCAACCCTGGCCCCACCCTCAATTTGCGCACCCCGCCTTTGCCACCTTGCGGGCCTGGCTGGAAGGATTTGCGGCTTTTCCTGATCACTCAAGCTGGGCGCGAATCCCCGACCGTCCGCGCGCGCAATCTGGTGCGATCATCCAGTTTGTCGACCCCGACAGTTTGACGCGCTATTACGAAGCGGAAATCCACGAACTAGGCCGTGTCGCCACTCGCCTGGATGACTGGCATGATTGTTTCAACGCAATGATCTGGCTGACCTTCAGCCGCACCAAAGCCGCGCTGAATGCATTGCACTACCGGCATCTGCCGCAAGGCGGCAAGGGCCAGCGCGGGCCGATCCGTGATGCGGCGACGTTGTTTGATGAATGTGGTTTGATCGTGCCGTATTGTGACGCTGCGCTACTGGATGCGTTGCGCGGCCACGATTGGCACCAGTTGTTTGTGCAACGACGTGCAGATTGGGGCCAGACAATTGAGGCAGTCTGTTTTGGTCATGCCAATTACGAAGCGCTGCTTGAGCCGTTTACCGGCCTGACCGGAAAGTGCTGGCCCGTACCCGTCAGTGCCGAATACTTCCGTTGGCCGCAGGCGCAAAAACTGGCTTGGCTGGATGATTATCTCGCCGCCCAGATCAACGCCGATCAGTTGCAAACGCCCCGCCAGTTACCGCCCTTGCCATATCTGGGCGTGCCGGGCTGGTGGCCCGAACAAGACGCCAGTTTCTACGCCAATACAAAGTATTTTCGCCCACTGCGCCAACCAGTTCATCACCAGGCGTTTAATGAGTAACTGGCAGGCGCAGGCTTTCTGGCGCGGGCCACTGTTGCAAGACCCACTTCAAGGCGCTGCCCAATTGGGCTCGATCAAAATCCGGATTGAACACATGCAGGCTGGCCCCGTGCAATAACATGCGCAGAGCCAGTAAATCCGGTTCAAACGGCGAGTTGGGAGTGATGCCGAAAATGCGTAAATTGGCCCGGTGCATGACTGGATAAACCCGCTCAGACAAGCGGACATCGCCGCGCGCAGCCATCCAGACTTCCAGAATTGCCAGTGAATCGGTTTGTTGGCCCACCATGGCCAAGCCGTAGAGCGCCAGGTACACACGTTCACGCGGCTGCATTGCGCCAGTGGCATCGATCTTGCGCGCCTCAATCTCAATCAGATCTTCAATCAGGGTTGGCAACAGATCATACAAACCATCAGGAAAATGATAGCGCAATGCTCCGCGGGTAACGCCAGCAAGGTCGCAGACGCGTGCTTCACCCAATTGGGCGTAGCCTTGCTCGATCAGTATTCGACGCGCGGCATCGAGTAATTGCTGACGGGTGATGCTGGAACGGGCTTGTGCACTCATGACGCCATTCTATCGAGTCATCACGAATCTGACACTTGAATAAAAATACAGAGATGTATGCCTGGCGCGCCTTGCAGGGCAATTCTGACATATCAGACAGACGGAAAGCGGTCAGATAAAAATCAGCCTGGATAAACGAATATGTCGCTGGGACTTGCACGCCGGACCAACCGACTGCGATCCCGCATGTGCGCCGGGGGGCCATTCGCCCGTTCATCCTTGCCACGGGCCACCCAAACATTCGATCTGTGGCGCTGATTCGTTCGGCAAAGCCGCAAACACCCGGCTATGGTGAAAAGGCAAGCGTCGTTTCCGGTTCTGGTGATCAGGGCGGGGTCGTGCCAGGCACGAACTACCGCATCCATGCAGCGATTTTTGCTGCTTTTCGATTCGCGTTTTTTCAGCCGTTCAGGGCGAATCGAATCACGAAGGGGGAATACGTCATGCAAGCGCTGTGGAAAATAAAAAGGCGCCGCAGTGCGGCGCCCTGGACAACGGCAGTCAAACCGCCGTCGCATGTTGTAACCGGTCCGGTTACAGATCCTTCGCGTTCGAAGCCAGGTACTCGGCCACGCCCTTCGGATCAGCCTTCATACCGGCCTTACCCTTGTTCCAGCCAGCCGGGCACACTTCGCCGTGTTCTTCAGTGAACTGCAGCGCGTCAACCAGACGGATGTATTCGTCCACATTGCGACCCAGCGGCAGATCATTGATTGACTCGTGACGCACCACGCCGTCGCGGTCGATCAGGAACGTGCCGCGGAAAGCCACGCCATCAGCGGTTTCCACGTCGTAGTCTTGTGCGATGGAGTGCTTGGTATCAGCAACCAGCGGGTAGCCGACCGGGCCAATGCCGCCCTTTTCTACCGGGGTGTTACGCCATGCGTTGTGGGTGAACTGGCTGTCGATAGACACGCCAATCACTTCAACGTTACGGGACTTGAATTCAGCCAGGCGGTGATCAAACGCGATCAGTTCCGACGGGCACACAAAGGTGAAGTCCAGCGGATAGAAGAACACCAGCGCGTATTTGCCCTTGGTGGCTTCTTTCAGATTAAAGCGGTCAACAATTTCACCATTGCCCAGAACGGCGGCTGCGGTGAAGTCGGGAGCTTGTTTGCCAACGAGAACGGCCATGTGAATCTCCTGTAAATGATCGGTTGCGTAAACCCGAAAACGATAGTTGCTGGGGGTAGAGGCTGTCAAATCGGGAAAGTTCATGCTGATGATAGAGACTGCCTATCAGTCAGCCGGAGTCAGTCCAGCGCAGTGTCTGTTTTTCCCTCAGATCACCTCATCCTCTCATGCAAATATTGTCGTTTGCTTACAGAGTTGCCATGATAGCGCCTTGCTCGTAAAGCCCTTCATCAATCTGCGGCCGGTGCAGCGTACCGGAGCATGCAGCCGAGTTTTTCCGAGGAGCCAGGCCCGATGCTGTACCCGATTTTCCGTCGCCGGTTTATTGCCGCAGCGCTGGCCGCTTTGGCATTGGGCCCGTCGCCCGCTCGTGCGGTAGAACCAATCACCATTCTCACGCAGCAGGATGTTTACAACGATTACCAGCGTTTTATCGGCAAACGTAATCCGCTAACCCTTAGTCATTTTGCGGGCGAAGGCTCGCGTCGTGACGTGGTGGAGTTAGTACTGGTGCAGCAGGCGTTGGCGCTGGGCGGATTGAGTCGGCCCGTCAAACTCGTCAAGGTCGACAACAATAGCGACTCGTATACGCGTTATCTGAAAGAAATTTTGTCCGGCAATGCCACCATGGGCGGCAACTCGGCATGGCAAATCGATCTCAAGTCGATTGATGACAAGATTTATATTTCCTCCCCGCTGATCCGTCAGGGTGAGTTTGAGGCGGGTTTATATACCTCGCCCGACAACAAAAAAGCCCTGGCTGCGCGTTCGCTAGACGACGTGCGCCAGCTGACGGCGGTCGTGGCCGACAGCTGGAAGCCCGACGTCGCCACGCTGGAAGGCCTCAAGCTCAACCAGTTGCTGCAGACCCAAAGCTGGGACTCGATGGTCGGCATGGTAGAAAAAGGTCGCGCCGACGTTTTGCTGGCACCATTCCAGCCGACTGCAGATATGTCACTCACGCTGGGCGAATATTCGCTGGTGCCGATTCCCAATGTGAAGGTGGGGCTGGCTGGCAGCCGTCACCTGTTCGTTAGTCGCAGCGCCCCACACGGCGCAGAAACCTTCGATGCACTTGAAAAAGGCCTGGCCAAATTACGCGCGAAAGGCACCATTGAACAAGCTTATAAAGAGTCCGGCTTTTTCAACGCACGAACGCAAACCTGGCTGAAGATCAACTAGTGTCATCGCGTTGCGCCCAAGCAGCTGCCCACAGACCTCGGTCATGCGCCGGGGTTTGTCTTCTACAGACTTCACCAGCGATACCGGTGATGACATTTACCGTTTACCATGCGTCGGGTGACGATACCTAACCGCCCTCTTTTGCTACGCCCTGCCCTTGCCAGAGGCACCTTTGCCATACTGGCCGCGCTGCTGATCGCCTTGATGCTGGCAGCCAGTATCAGCGGCACAGTACATATCCCCTTAGGCGCCCTGTTTCACCTGCTGTATGCCACGCCGCAAACCCCGGACGAAACGCTCTGGCATACCGTGTTGTTCGACGTGCGTTTGCCGCGAGTGGTGTTCGCGGCTGTGTGCGGCGGAGGACTGGCGATTGCTGGCGCGGCCATGCAAGCGCTATTTCGCAATCCGCTGGCGGAGCCCGGTCTTGTGGGAGTCTCGGCCGGTGGTGCTTTAGGCGCCGTTGCCGCCATCGTGTTCGGTGCCACTGCTTTTGGCTGGATCGCCGGCATGGCCTTTTGCGGCAGTCTGGCCGCCTTGTTTGTGGCATGGCAAATTGGCCGGCGCAGCCGTGCCGTGGGCGGATTGCTGTTGGCTGGCGTCGCCATCAATGCGGTTTGCGGCAGCCTGACTGCCTTATGTACCTGGGTGGCAACTGACGCCCAATTGCGATCACTGACGTTCTGGAACATGGGCAGTCTGGCTGGCGGCAACTGGGCATTGCTGGCCTTTCTGGCTCCGTGGACTCTGCTGTTGTCAGTGCTCTTGCTGCGAGAATGGCGTGGCATGAACGCACTCTTGCTGGGCGAGCGTGAAGCCGGGCATCTGGGCTTCGCCATTCGCGGATTGCAGCGACGCCTGACCGTGCTGGTCGCCCTGCTGGTAGGGCCGCTGGTGGCAGCGTGCGGCACCATCGGCTTTGTCGGGCTGGTCGTCCCTCATCTGGTGCGCATCGTATTGGGCGCCCAGCATCGGATACTGTTGCCTGCATCCATACTGACCGGCGCCATTGCGCTGGTACTGGCTGACTGGCTGGCGCGGATCGCCTTGTCACCCGCCGAAGTGCCAGTCGGGATTGTCACCAGCCTTGTCGGTGGGCCATTCTTTTTGTGGCTGCTGGCCCGCTGGAGTAAGCCATGATTGCAGTTCGGCAATTGCGCTGTGTACGCGAAGGCCGCGTGGTGTTGGATGACATCTCGTTTGCGGTCAAGGCGGGCGAGTTTATTGGCGTGCTTGGGGCAAACGGTGCGGGTAAATCGTCTTTGCTGGCTGCGCTGGCTGGCGATCTGCCGCTGCAAACGGGAGACATTACCCTCAACGGCGTGGCGCTCAAACAACTGACCCAACGCCAACTGGCCCGGCAACGCGCGCTATTGCCGCAATCGCCAACGCTGGCGTTTGACTTGCCGGTACCCGAAGTCGTAGCCATGGGCGCCTACCCTTTCGAGGATCTCGCCGCGGCGCAGATTGAGGAGTTGATCACTCAGGCATTGGCATTGGCGGACGCGGCCGACCTGGCCGGGCGCCACTATGCCGGGCTCTCCGGCGGTGAACAGCAACGGGTGCAGTTTGCCCGCGTGCTACTGCAGATACTCGCAGCAAACCCCAGCACCGAACGCTTGTTATTGCTGGATGAACCTACGTCCAGCCTCGACCCCAAGCATCAACACGGTTTGCTCAGTGCAGTGCGGGAATTGGCACAACGCGAGCAATTGGCCGTGCTGGTGGTGCTGCATGAGGTCAACCTCGCGGCACGCTGGTGCGACCGGCTGTTATTGCTCAATGACGGAAAAATGCTGGCGGATGGTAAACCGGCAGAAGTGCTGACTGCGCAAAACATGCACGCGCTCTACGGGATGTCCGCCGACGTGCTGGAATATCCGCCCGGATCAGGACGGCAACTGGTGTTGTTTGGCTGATTGCTCTTGCGCAGGTGCACGTTTGTTCCAGCGCAACGCCACGCGCAAACGCCGAAAATCGTCTGCAGGCATGCTGTCTGGCCACAAAACCAGACGCTGCACTTTACGGACGTTTTGCACACGTAAATGCAGTACCAGCAAATGCGCACTGACCATTGTGGAACCCAGTACTTGAGCGGCTTGGGGAGATTCGTCGCCCCAGCCAATCAGCAAGGTGCCGTCGCCTGCCAAAACAAGCGATCCGCGCGGGGTCGGCTGGCACCATAAGTAAACCAGGTATGCTGCCGTCCCAAGCCAGGCCAGCAGCAGCCACGACCACGGCAAAGCGATAGCACTGAGCGCCGCTGCAGCAGCAAAAGCACAGCACAGATAGAAACCGGCGCGCCCGCCCCCAAAGGAGATGTGCAACGCCGGAGCGGTCACGCGCATAAGTCGTTGAACCTGGCTTATTGAACCTGGATACTGCCCGAGACAGTCACTGAAACCTTGCTCTCGCCACCTTCAACCGGTGGCGGCGCGGGATTGTCAGCTGACATCGCTGCCTTCATCATCATCGGGCGTGGCATTGGCGGCTCAAACGACTGGGTGTTGACGTTCATGTTCACGGTGCGCCAGCCCGCGCCATCCATCCCGCGCTGAATCAGCTCGGCGCGCTGGCGAAAGGCCTTGATGCTCTCTGTAATCAGCCCGTCTTCGGCCGCTTTGCGCGACTCATCGGACACGCCATAGCGAATGCCCGCCAGTTGCATGGGTACACCGTTGGACAATGGTTGCTGCAATTGCCCCAGCAGTTTAGAGAGTGACGCAAAGTCGCGGCTGGTCAGACGCAACTCACCCCGGCCACGCCAGCCATCTTGCTTGCTGGTTTTATTGTTGTAGACCGGATAAGTGGTGTAGCCAGTGCCTGCAGATTGCACCGTGCCATATTGTTTGGAGACGCGGATTGCGGCGGCAAGCGTCTGGTTGACCTTGTCTGCCAGCTGCGCTGGATCGTTATTATTGATTTCAACAAACAAGGTGGCGGACGCCATGTCATTGCTGACGTCCTTGCTGGAACTGGCTTCCAGATTGACTACGTTGTAGTTGAGCGGCTCGGCTTGAGCCAGACCGGAACAAAACAGCACAGCAACAATAGCAAGTGCAGGTCGACGCATGGGTTTTTCTCCTGTGCGCCGACTGTTCCCGACGCATTAGTGATAGTTATGATCTGAAGGTGTGTTGTGGATATCTTCGGCCACGCTATCCATCACGCCCATGTGAATCTCTACATCGAACCATTCCCAGAACAGTTTGAGCGTGCGCTTGGCCGGCCACAGGCTTTCGTCCTCAACCCACGACGCAAGTTCCATCTCAAACAAACGTTCTGCCAGATCATCGATATACGAAATGCCGTCTTCAGGTTCGCTGACTTCCGGAACCATAATCACGGTGCAATCGCTACGGATGTCTTCCAGCGACAATACAATATCGTTGCCCGGCAAGGCATTGAGCCAGTCGAGGAAAGGTTGCTTGGGGCGAATCAAAGCCGCCGAACGATCAACGATAAACATAGAACCCATACTCCTTGATGTTTCCACAGGGCCGCACCAGTACCGCGAAAAGTCGCGACACTGTGTGCCAGCTCACATACTTTGCAAGATTAACATGCCGCGCGCAGCCACCGCGCCGCAACAATCGGCACGGTGGCTGCGACAGCCGGGATCAAACTTCTTTTTTACGACGACGTGTACGGCTGGCGGCTGGCGCGGCAGCGGGTGCAGCCGCCGGAGCTGAAGCAACCGGCGCTGGCGCAGCAACCGGATTTGCGCTGGCTGGCTTGGCTTGCAACAACGCCGCAGTTTGCGGTTTGCGCCGACCAGCAGGCGCTGGCGCTGCAACGGGGGTCGCAACCGGCGCTGGAACTAGTGCAGCCGAAGGTGCGTTAGTCAGCGCCGATTTTTGCGTGCCGCCGCGACGCCGAGTACCGCCGGTAGCGGGCTGCGGTGCGGCTTCCTGAGCATTGCCTGCAACACGAGCTGCCGGTTTGGACTCTGCCGCTTTCTTCGGTGGTTGAGCCGCAACCGCCGGCACTACTGCCGGTTGAGCAGCCGGTTGGGCAGGCTTGCGCGTTTGAGCATTGCGGTCCGGCGCGGCTTTGGCGACTGGCGCAGTCACTGGTTTGGCAGGAACAGCCGCAGCAGGCTGCGCTGTGGCCGTCACTTTGACCGACGCGGTACGCTTGGGCTTACGCGCCTGCTTGCCGCTATTTGCCGATGCCGGATTGGCCTGTGCCGTGGCGACAGATTGAGTCGGCGCGGTCGCTACTTTAGGCGCTACAACCGGTTTGGCCGCCTGCACGGGAGGCACCGCGTTACGTTGCGCTGGTTGCTGGCTTGCCGCGCGGTTGCTGTTGCGATTCTTGTTACGGTTATTTCTGCGCCCAGACCGTTCACGTTCCTGCGGCACCTGCGCAGTGGCGGCTTGTTGTGTGGGGCGCGCCTGCGTGCCCACACTCGCCGGGGTTTGGAATGTCGCGGGTTGTTGCGGCGCTTTGGATTTTTCTTCCAGCACCAGCGTGAAGTCGATCTTGCTGGTGTCCAGATCGACCCGCACCACTTTCACTTTCACCCGATCAGTCAGGCGATAGATTTGTCCGGAACGCTCGCCTTTGAGTTCATGACGGCGGTCATCGTAATGGAAGTAGTCGTTGCCCAGTTCCGAGACATGTACCAGACCTTCCACGTACAGATTATCCAGCAACACAAACATGCCAAAACCGGTAACAGCCGAGACCGTGCCTTCAAACTCCTCACCCACTTTGTCTTGCATGAAGTAGCACTTGAGGAAGTTCAGCACGTCGCGGCTGGCTTCATCGGCGCGGCGTTCGGTCATTGAGCACTGAATGCCCAGTTGATCCCACTTTTGCGCCGGGCGATATTTCTTGCCCGCCAACACAGCCTTGATGGCGCGGTGGACCAGCAAATCCGGGTAGCGGCGAATTGGCGAAGTAAAGTGCGTATACGCCTCGTAACTCAGGCCAAAGTGACCTTTATTATCCGGGCTGTAGACGGCCTGCTGCAGACTGCGCAGCAACATGGTTTGCAGCAACGATGCGTCCGGGCGGAGCTTGATCTGCTCCAGCAACGCGGCGTAATCACCGGCCTTGGGTTCTTCTCCACCGCCCAGCGTCAAACCGCAGGAGCGCAAATATTCGCGCAGTTTTTCCAGCTTTTCCGGGTTCGGGCCTTCATGCACCCGGAACAAACATGGATGCTTGTTGGTGATCAGGAAATCCGCCGCACATACATTGGCGGCCAGCATGCATTCTTCAATCAACTTGTGGGCGGGGTTACGCACCACAGGCACGATCTCGTTGATCTTGCCTTTGTCGTCAAAGCGCACTTCGGTTTCGGTGGTTTCAAAATCAATGGCGCCACGCACTGCGCGTGCCTTGGCAAAGGCCTGATAGAGCGCGTACAAATCCTGCACGTGGGGCAAGACCTTCTTGTACTGCTTGGCCATCTTGCCTTTTGGCTCTTCCAGCATTTCCCACACTTTGTTGTAGGTAAGCCGGGCCTTGGAATGCATCACCGCCGGGTAGAACTTGTATTTCTTGATATCGCCGGTAGCGCTGATCTGCATATCGCAAACCACACACAAGCGCGCAACGTCCGGGTTCAGCGAGCAAACACCGTTGGACAGTTGTTCTGGCAACATCGGGATAACGCGACGCGGAAAGTACACTGAGTTACCGCGCTCAATGGCGGTTGCGTCCAGTGCATCGTCTGGCTGCACGTAGTGACTGACGTCGGCAATCGCCACCACCAGGCGCCAGCCCTTGCCTTTTTTCTCGGCATAAACGGCATCGTCAAAATCACGAGCGGTTTCACCGTCAATGGTTACCAGTGGCAGGTCGCGCAAATCCACGCGCTTCACGCCCATCACCGGCTTGAGATCTTTTTTGCCAACTTTATCTGGGGTTGCTTGCGCTTGAGCCTCGGCGGCGGCCGAAAATTCGTGCGGCAGATTGTGTTTGCGCAGCGCGATTTCGATTTCCATGCCCGGGTCATCGTAATTACCCAGCACTTCCACCACCCGGCCCAGCGGCTTGATATTGCGATCCGGTTGCTGGATCAGTTCTACCGTCACCACTTGACCTGGCTTGGCCTTACCTTTTTCCTTGGGCGGAATCAGAATGTCTTTGGAGATGCGTTTGTCTTCCGCCGCCACCATGTAAACGCCCTGCTCGGTCAAAAAGCGACCGACCAGCAGCTTGGTCAGGCGTTCGAGCACTTCGACAATCCGGCCTTCGCGGCGGCCACGACGGTCAAACCCGGCCTGGCGGACCAGTACCCGGTCGCCGTGCATGATTTTGTCCATTTCGCGCGACGACAGATATAGATCATCCGAGCCATCGTCCGGGATCAGAAAACCGAAGCCTTCCGGGTGGCCTTGCACGCGCCCGGGGATCAGATCGATTTTTTCTGCAATGCACAGAGCGCCTTTGCGATTGACCATCAACTGGCCGTCCCGCGCCATCGCCCCCAAGCGTCGATCAAAGAAAGCGCGTTCGTCTTCGGTAATCGACAACAACTGAGCCAGATCGACCGCGAAAAGCGGTGCGCCCGCCTCTTCCAGAACCTGCAATACATATTCCCGTGAGGGCAAAGGGTTCTCGTAGCGCTCTCGTTCGCGCTCAAGATGAGGGTCTTGCAGCCGCAGGCTTTTGACCTGTTTGGGACGGCGGGAGGATGTATCGATGGCAGGGCTCTTTTTTGTTGACATTGTCTTGGGGTTTCCCGATAATCGCGCTTCTTCGTGATCTGCGCATTCTAACAGCGTAGCACAAGGCCCAGGTGGCGGAATTGGTAGACGCACTAGGTTCAGGTCCTAGCGCTCGCAAGGGCGTGGAAGTTCGAGTCTTCTCTTGGGCACCAAATGATAAAAACCCGTTCTTTTGAGCGGGTTTTTGCATTTCTGGCTATGGCTTGTTTGTTATGTCCATTGCGACATGCTAGGGATAACGGACCGTCAAATGCTTTTGTCATTATCTGGCAGTGAATTGGTTTTTCAATCAATGCTTTGCCAAAAAAAGTAGTTCAACCCTGTTGACAGGGTTAGCTGATATACGCATAATCGCTCTCCTTCGCTGCTGCAACAAACCAGTTACAGCGCGATGCCCAGGTGGCGGAATTGGTAGACGCACTAGGTTCAGGTCCTAGCGCTCGCAAGGGCGTGGAAGTTCGAGTCTTCTCTTGGGCACCAAAGATTCATCAAAAAACCCGTTCAATCGAACGGGTTTTTTGTTTTTCCAGCGCCATAAATACCCTCCTGCAAGATTACTTGAATCCTTCCCCAAACTGCCAGCCATCGGCAGAAGCCACTCCACCAGAAATGCACTGCTAGAGTGAACTGGCTATTCCAATTTCATCACTCCAACAGCACACCAGCAATTTGTCCCAGCCCCTCACCACCATTCTGAACAAGGAGCAAAGCATGCTGCATTACATCTGGATGTTCATTATCGGCATTATCGTGGGCTTGATCGCCCGCTTTATCATGCCGGGCGCCCAAGGCATGGGCCTGATCATGACTGGCGTTGTCGGTATTGTCGGCTCGTTTGTTGGCGGTTTCATCGCCCGCATTTTCAGCAAACCACCCGAAGGATCACCCGTTCACCCTGCCGGAATATTGCTATCCATTGTCGGGGCAATCGTTGTGCTTTACGTGGTGCAAATGCTTCAACATTGATGCATTGAATTACCCGGCAAGAAGAAACGCCTGCAATGATTTGCAGGCGTTTTTACATGGCACAACCACCCGACTACAGACTACTGTTTTCAATCCAGTGCTGGCCGTTATCGAGCTTGATTGGCGAATAAACACCCACGTAGATATCCAGCAAGTTATCCGTGAGTGGATTGTCATTGGCTTGAGTACAAATTGCCATATGAGCGACGATAACAACCTTGGCGCTCATCAATTGCATATACGTCCCTATACAATAGCAAGCGCTGACCGCCCCCGCAGCATATGACCTTGGCGCACCGTGAGGCCATTAAACATGCCATCACACTGAACGAGTCAAAACACCTGACTTAACCGCCGCCATAAAAACAAAAAACCGGGCACATGGCCCGGTTTTTTTTGAGATGACTCAAGCGTCAAATCAGCCTTCTTGCTTGAACGCGCGACGACGTTCGTGTTCTTGCAAGAAACGTTTACGGATACGAATCGACTGCGGGGTGATTTCAACCAGTTCATCATCATCGATAAACTCAACCGCCGATTCCAGCGACAGCTTGATCGGAGTGGTCAGACGCACGGCTTCATCAGTACCGGAAGCGCGAACGTTGGTCAGCTGCTTACCCTTGATCGGGTTCACAACCAGATCGTTATCACGGCTATGGATACCGATGATCATGCCCTCGTACAGCTTGTCGCCTGGCGACACGAACATACGACCGCGATCTTCCAGCTTCCACAGTGCGTAGGCGACTGCTTCACCTTGATCTTGCGAGATCAGCACGCCGTTGTGACGGCCTGGCAGATCGGCCTTGACCGGTGCGTAGTCATCAAACACGTGGCTCATCAGGCCGGTACCGCGAGTCATGGTCATGAAGTCGGACTGGAAGCCAATCAGACCACGTGCCGGAATATGGTATTCCAGACGGGTACGACCGCGACCATCGGATTCCATGTTGGTCAGTTCGCCACGGCGACGACCGATTTCTTCCATGATGCCGCCCTGGTGTTCATCTTCCAGGTCGATAGTCAGGTTTTCGTACGGCTCACACTTGGTGCCATTCACTTCTTTGTACACAACGCGCGGCTTGGCAACGGCCATTTCAAAGCCTTCGCGACGCATGCTTTCCAGCAAGATGGTCAAGTGCAGTTCGCCACGACCGGAAACACGGAAGATATCCGCATCGGCAGTGTCTTCAACGCGCAAAGCCACGTTGGTCAGCAGTTCTTTGGTCAGGCGGTCACGGATCTGGCGGCTGGTCACGAACTTGCCTTCAGTACCGGCCAATGGCGATGTGTTCACCATAAAGTCCATGGTCAGTGTCGGCTCATCCACACCCAGCACTGGCAGGCCAACCGGGGCTTCCTTGTCACAGATGGTGACGCCGATACCGATTTCGTCCAGACCGGAGATAACAATGATGTCACCGGCTTCTGCGCTTTCAACAGCAACGCGCTCCAGCCCCTGGAAGCCCAGCACCTGGTTGATACGGCCAGAAGAAACTTGTTCTTCATGGTTCATCACTACCACTTGTTGACCTGGCTTGATACGGCCATTCAACACGCGGCCAACGCCAAGGCGGCCGGTATAGGTGGAGTAATCCAGCGCAGCAATTTGCAGCTGCAGCGGTGCGTCAGGGTTGCCTTCCGGTGTCGGCACGTGCTTGAGCACGGTTTCGAACAGCGGACGCATATTGTCGGATTCTTGATCCAGTTCCAGCTTGGCAAAACCGTTCAGGCCCGAAGCGTAGATGATCGCGAAATCGAGTTGTTCGTCAGTGGCGCCCAGCTTGTCGAACAGGTCAAACGTTTGATCCACAACCCAATCCGGACGTGCACCCGGACGGTCGATCTTGTTGATCACCACGATCGGACGCAGACCCAGCGCCAGTGCCTTTTTGGTCACGAAGCGGGTTTGCGGCATCGGGCCTTCAACGGCATCCACCAGCAGCAACACGCCATCAACCATTCCCAGCACGCGCTCGACTTCACCACCGAAGTCCGCGTGACCCGGGGTGTCAACGATGTTGATGTGGGTGCCTTCGTATTCAATAGCAGTGTTCTTGGCCAGAATCGTGATGCCACGTTCCTTTTCAAGATCGTTGCTATCCATCACGCGCTCGTCCACCTGCTGGTTTTCGCGGAAGGTGCCAGATTGGCGCAAGAGTTGGTCAACCAGGGTCGTTTTACCGTGGTCGACGTGAGCAATAATGGCGATGTTACGAATGGCGCGCGTCATGATGGATGGGATGCTAACAGTTTGAAAAGCCGAGGATTGTAGCACGAACCCATTACAGTTCGCTGCGCTGCAGGATGTGCGGACGAAAGAAAAGAGCGTGTGTTTTGCAACTCATTGTACGGAATCGGGATTCCGGGCCGTTTCTAGGCCGTCGTGTCCAGGGGTTGGCCCGGCATTCCCAGTGCCCGCGCCAGCATCAGCAGCATGCCTGCCGTAGCACCCCACACGGTGATGCCGCCGCACTCCACAAACAGGCTCTTGCCGCGCAAACCCCGGCGTTCCACCCAGCGCAGTTCGTAATGAGCGGGGTTCAACAGCACATTCCAGGGTAGTTCCAGAATGGCGGCCACTTCGCCGGGCTCGGGCTGCAAGGCCATTCCGGGAGTGACGAGCCCGACCACCGGCGTCACATTGAAGCCGGTGATGGTGTGATAGGTGCCTAGTTCACCCAGCACCTGGACGTTGGCAGGCAATAGCCCGATTTCTTCATTGGCCTCGCGCAAAGCCGTGGCCGCCGGGTTCTGATCTTGCGGATCAACCCGCCCGCCCGGAAAACTGATCTGGCCACCGTGATGGCGCAAATGCGCGGCGCGTTCGGTCAGAATGATGCGGCTGCCATCCGGGTAAGGCACGATCGGGATCAGCACTGCGGCGGCACGACGTGCCTGTTCCAGTCCCATATCGCCACGAGTCTGTCGCTCTGCCTGCGCCAGTTGGCTGCGCAGCCAGTCCGCCCAGGCTGGCGCATCGCCATGAGCGGGGGCCAGCGAGTTCATCCGTCCACCCTGGGCAACCGAAAATCCTGCTTGTGGGCAACCAGTCGCAGTGTCAGGCCAATGGCAAACAACGACCATTCAACTGCCGCACCTTCCAGTCCCCAGCCTTTAAGCAGGTAAAGCGCCACCGACAAAAGAATCGCCACGGTGCCGTAAAAATCTTCATGCAGGATAAAAGGAACGTCGTTCACCATCATGTCGCGCACCAGTCCGCCACCAACGGCGGTGACAAAACCCAGGAAACAGACACCAAACAGATTCACGCCAAAATCCATGCCGATTTTGGCGCCCGCCAGACTAAAAGCCACCAGCCCGATTGAATCCGCCACGATAAACAGCTTGCGTAACAACCCCTTATGGCGCTGATGCAACTTGATTACCCATGCCACCGCCAAGGTGGCAAAGATGGTGTAAATGGGCAGCGCATCCAGAAACACGCGGGGCGTACGGCTGAGCAGCAAGTCTCGCATGACCCCGCCGCCGATGCCGGTAAGCAACGCCACAATAACCACCCCCAGCAAATCCAGCCGCTTGCGCGCGCCTACCAGATAACCGGCAATGGCAAAAGCCGCAGTGCCGATCTGGTTCATGACTTCAAAATAAAGCGGAAAGGCCATGCATGTATCTGAGTATTGATCGTGGCAAATCTTACCGCGTCGCCGTAGCAAGCGCTCAGTTGGCTGCAATTTCAGGGCAGAAAACACCAGCTACACAGGCTTTAGCGACATTCGAATATCGTTATTTACTTATGCATAAATTTCATTATTTGTAATTAATTTCTCGTTTTATCGATATCAAGATGCTTAAATGGGCGCATAAAAACCGCACTTGGTGACAAATAATGCATAACCGCATCCGCCATCTGGACCTGGCCAGAGGCATTGGCATTCTGCTGATCGTACTTGGGCACAACCGGATTTTTGATCTGATTAACCCTGTCGGGCACCACATCCTGCACTCCATCAACATGCCCATGTTTTTTCTGATGTCAGGCGTGTTTTTCAAAGCCAGCACTTCCATTTCATCGCTGGCCCTGCAAAAGCTCGACGGCGTGCTCAAACCTGTTTTTGTCACGCTGTTGCTGGTGGCGCCATTGCAGCCTTTGTTATCGCACGCGCCATTTGCCCAATTTGTTGCCGGGTCGTTGTATGCCACCGGCGGCACCTTGCGCTGGACGCCGCTCTGGTTTTTGCCGCATCTGTTTCTGGTTTTCATGGCGGGCCGTATTTACCTGGAAGTAGCTAAGCGCTGGCAAATCTCAAGGCGGATGTCACTACTGATTGGCCTGTGCTGCATTACCAGCACCTATTTCATGTTCCAGACCATGCGCTCGGTGCCGGTGCCCATTCCATATCTGGCCTACGGCAATGCCGGGCAAATTCTGGGCGACCTGGGCCTGCCGTTCAGCGCCGATCTGCTGTTGATTACCGTGCCGATCTTTCTGATGGGGCACGCGCTGAAAGAGCAGATCAGTACCTTTGAACCTCGGGTGCTTTACGCCCTTGCCGCTTTGGCCGTATTCGGGCTGATGCATTATCTGGGCGATGGTGAACTCAATCTGAGCAAGCGCCTGTTTGAAGACTTTCTGTTCAATGTCGGGCAGACCCTGTGCGGCGTGTATCTGGTGCTATCGGTCTCGGTCTGGACTTCCCGCTATTTGCCCGGCCTGCGTTGGCTATTGCTGCAAGCGGCATCAGCCAGCCTGTTTATCTTGCTGTTTCATGATTACCTGCAGCGGCGCAGTTTCCGCTTTTTTGAGGAGCACGGATTGTCGATGGTCGCGGCTGGCATGCTGGCGTACCTGTCGGCCATCATCTTGCCCACGTTGTTTTATCAGATCGTGGTGCGCGTGCGCTGGCTGGCCGTGCTCTGGCTTCCGGTCAAACGCGTGCAGCGCAATCGTGCGCTCAACCCGGTCACGGGGACAGACCAGCGCGGCAGCGTAGCGCCCTGATTCACCAACTCGTCTGGCATGACGCCCGCTTGCGTTATAATCGCCCATTCGATTGTTCAAGACGGACAGCCTGATCCCATGAAGCGCAAGATACTGATTACCTCCGCCCTGCCCTATGCCAATGGTCCGCTGCACCTTGGCCATATGCTGGAACATATCCAGACCGATATCTGGGCGCGGTTTCAGAAGATGCGGGGCCATGAATGCCATGCTGTCTGTGCAGATGACACCCACGGCACGCCGATCATGCTGCGCGCGCAGGCTGAAGGCATTACACCAGAACAACTGATCGCCTCTGCCAAAGAAGCGCACGAGAAAGACTTTCACGGCTTTCTGGTGAACTACGACAATTACGGCAGCACGCACTCGGACGAAAACCGCGAGTTCTCCTACCGTATTTACAAATCACTGCGCGCCAACGACAAGATCGCCCAGCGCACCATCAGCCAGTTATACGATCCGCAGAAAAACATGTTTCTGCCGGACCGCTTTGTCAAAGGCGAGTGCCCCAAGTGCCACGCCAAAGATCAGTACGGCGATAACTGTGAAGTCTGCGGCACCACGTATTCGCCAACAGACCTGATCAACCCGTACTCGGCGATTTCCGGCGCGACGCCAGAACTGCGTGATTCCGAGCATTACTTCTTCAAGCTGGGTGATTGCGAAACCTTCTTGCGCAACTGGACGTCCGGCAACGTGGCGGTCAACGGTCAGGAACGCGCACGCCTGCAAGAAGGCGCGGCCAACAAACTGCAAGAGTGGTTTGATGCGGGACTGAACGATTGGGACATCAGCCGCGATGCACCGTATTTCGGCTTTGAAATCCCCGATGCGCCGGGCAAGTATTTCTACGTTTGGCTGGATGCGCCAGTCGGCTATATGGCCAGCCACAAGCAATTGTGTAATCGCCTCGGCCTGGATTTCGACAGCTACTGGAACAAAGACTCTGACGCCGAGTTGTATCACCACATCGGCAAAGACATCCTCTACTTCCACGCCCTGTTCTGGCCCGCCATGCTGGAATTCGCCGGTTATCGCACGCCGACCGGCATCAATGCGCACGGCTTCTTGACCGTCGATGGCCAGAAAATGTCCAAGAGCCGCGGCACGTTCATTACCGCCGAATCGTATCTGCGCCACCTGAGCCCGGAATGGCTGCGTTATTACTTTGCCGCCAAACTCAACAGCGCCATTGAAGATATCGATCTGAATCTGGAAGACTTTGTTGCGCGTGTAAACAGTGATTTGATCGGCAAGTACATCAACATTGCCAGCCGCGCCGCCGGTTTCATCACCAAGCGTTTTGACGGCAAACTGGCAGTTGACCTGGGCGACAGCGGCCCGTTAGCAAAACTGCAAAATGCTTCGGCCGGAATTGCCGGTTTGTGGGAAGCGCGCGAATACAGCCGTGCCATCCGCGAAATTATGGCACTGACCGATGAAGTGAATCAGTGGGTCGACGCCCACAAGCCATGGGAAATCGCCAAGCAGGAAGGCCAGGATGCCGAGCTGCAACGCGTTTGCTCGGTGCTGATCAATGCCTTCCGCATTCTGAGCGTGTACCTCAAGCCGGTACTGCCAAAGCTGGCTGCCGATGTGGAAGCGTTCCTCAATATCGCCCCGCTGACCTGGCAAGATGCCGACACCCTGCTCACCGGCCATACCATCAACGTGTATCAACACCTGATGCAACGTGTAGACCCCAAGAACATTGAAGCCATGATCGAAGAAAACAAACAAAGCCTGGCCCCGACCGCCAATGTCGCTGAAGCCGCCAAGCCGGATTACGAAATCCCGGAAATCGAGCCGATTATCAACATTGATGACTTCAGCAAGATCGACCTGCGCATCGCCAAAATCGTCAACGCGCAGCATGTGGAAGGCGCAGAAAAGCTGCTGCAACTGACGCTGGATATCGGCCAGGAACAAACCCGCAACGTATTCGCCGGGATCAAGTCCGCCTACAAACCCGAAGACCTGATTGGTCGTCACACCGTGATGGTCGCCAACCTGGCGCCACGCAAGATGAAGTTTGGTTTGTCCGAAGGTATGGTTCTGGCCGCTGGTGGTGATGGCGGTTTGTACATTCTGACGCCGGATCTTGGCGCCAAGCCAGGTATGCGGGTGAAGTGATCAAGCGATCAAGTGATTTGATGCTTGTAATGATAAACGCCGCTTTGAGAGCGGCGTTTATCATTACTCATCATTATTTCCGTAGCCCGGATGAAGCGAAGCGGGAATCCGGGAATGCGACGCGTAACAGAACCAACCCGCATCGCCAACCCGAATTCCCGGCCTGTGGCCTTCATCCGGGCTACGGTTCTTACGAAAAAAAAAAGCCGCTGAATGCGGCGTTTTTTATTGGCTGTCATGGTTCGCTTCCACCGCCACCCGGATTATCGCCATCGACCAATACCGCGCGCGCAGCTGCCACAATCTGCCGCGTCAGCGACTCCAGCCGCGGTGACTGCACTTTCCAGGCATGCCAGTACAAAGGCACGTCCACCGGGCTATCCGGGGCCAGATCAATCAACTCGCCATGCTCCAGCAACTGGCCAAATTGCTGCTCCGGCACCATGCCGTAACCCAGTCCTAGCCGGATCGCGGCAAAGTACGAGTCATGCGCCGGAATGTAATGACTGGGATAAACGTCGCGCGTCAAGCCGAAGCGCTTTTCCAGAAACACCGCCTGCAACGCATCTTTGCGGTTAAACACCATCACCGGTGCGTGGCGAGCAGCTGCGCGAGTGAAGCCTTGCGCAAACCAGCGCTGATAAAAGCCCGGCGACGCAATCATGCGGTAACGCATATTGCCCAGAAACAGCGCCTGGCAGCCGCGCAATGGCTGGGCTTCGGTGGTCACGCAACCCGTTGCCAGGCCAGATTCCAGTAGCGCGAAGGTGTGATCCTGGTCTTCCATCGTCACATCCAGCAACACGTTCTCGGCCAATAACAGCGGTGCCACGGCGGGCACAAACCAGGTGCCGAGCGTATCGGCGTTGATGGCCAGTTTGACCACAAACGGAGCGGATTGGTTGTCTGCCAATTCGGCCGCAAACTCCTGATCCAGCATGGCGGTGCGGCGCAGGTATTGCAGCAGCCGCTGCCCTTGCGGCGTGGCGCGGCAGGGACGGCTGCGCACTACCAGCGGGCTGCCCAGGCTGGTTTCCAGCGCACGAATGCGCTGCGATACCGCCGACTGGGTAATGTGCAGCCGGCTTGCGGCCAGATCAAAACTGCCGGTCTCAATAACGGCCAGCAAGGCATCGGTTTGGCGGTGATCCAGGTTCATCACTTTTCCAGCCACTATTAGAGAAAATAATGTTATCTGAAAAATATTAATACAGCTTCATAAAACCCGCCAGACCGCCGACAATCGCTCTCATTCAACGACGTGATCAGGGGCAATACCAATGTTTTTCTCGGCATGGTTAAAAGGCATAGGCCTGGGCGCCAGTCTGATCATGGCTATTGGTGGGCAGAACGCTCACGTACTGCGCATGGGTTTGTCGCGCCAACATATCGGCATCACCGTGCTGGTTTGCATCGTGGGCGACGTGCTGCTGATTGCCGCCGGTGTGGCTGGCATGGGCGCGTTGATTGAACAGAGCCCGGCGCTGATGACAGTGGCCCGCTGGGCAGGTGTCGCATTCCTGACCTGGTACGGTCTTCGGGCATGGCGAGCGGCGTTTTCAACCGGCGCGTTACACGCCGAAAAAGGCGTTCCCACCATTTCCTGGCAGCAAGCCGCGCTCACCGTCATGGCGCTGACCTGGCTTAATCCGCATGTTTATCTGGATACAGTGGTGTTACTAGGCTCGATTGCCAGCCAGCAAACACCCCTGGCGCAGCCGTGGTTTGCTTTAGGTGCCATGACTGCTTCCCTACTGTGGTTTCTGGGGCTGGGCTATGGCGCACGCTTGTTGTCACCGGTCTTTGCCTCAGCGCGCGCCTGGCGCATCCTGGATGGCTTGATCGGCTGCATGATGCTGGGTTTGGCAGTGTCGCTGGCGTGGGTGTGAGTCGCGTTTTGGAGTGAATGCAAAAACACTAGACCAATCGTCTTGGAATTGACTGATCGCGTCCCCAGATTAGATGTTCGTCTGCCCCGCCGGAAAGAACATGAAAACACTGGAAAACACGCCGATCTCGGTACTCGATCTCTCCCCGATCGTCGCGGGCTCTACGCCCACCCAAGCCTTGGCCAACACCCTGGATCTGGCCCAACATGCCGATCGCTGGGGCTTCAATCGTTACTGGCTGGCAGAACATCATGGTATGCGCGGTATCGCCAGCGCGGCCACCTCGGTGGTGATTGGCCACGTCGCTGGCGGCACCAAACGCATCCGCGTTGGCTCTGGCGGCATCATGTTGCCCAACCATGCGCCGCTGGTGATCGCCGAGCAGTTCGGCACGCTGGAATCACTCTACCCCGGCCGGATTGATCTGGGTTTGGGCCGGGCACCCGGCACCGACCAAGCCACCATGCGTGCGCTGCGCCGTGATTCGGGTGCCGATGGCGATCAGTTTCCGCAGATGCTCGAAGAATTGCGTGCCTATTTCCGGCCCGACCTGCACGGCGGCAGCAACGGTATTCATGCCGTGCCCGGCGAAGGGCTGGACGTGCCAATCTGGTTATTGGGCTCCAGTGGTTTCAGCGCGCAATTGGCTGGTTATCTGGGCTTGCCGTTTGCTTTTGCCGGGCAATTCGCGCCGCGTAATATGAAAGCGGCGTTTGATTTATATCGCCATACTTTCCGCCCTTCCCGCGTGCTGGAACAACCTTATGCCATGGCCGGAATTAACGTCATTGCGGCCGATACCGACGAACACGCGCAATTTCTGGCAACCTCGGCACAACGGCGTTTTGTCGGCATGATTCGCGGCAATCCGGGCCCGCTTGAGCCTCCAGTGGAAAGCATGGATGGATATTGGGAACCGCATGAACGTGCAGCGGTGCAAGCGCAATTGGGCGCATCCATTATTGGCAGCCCGGTCACAGTACGGGCAAAGCTGCGCGAATTTTTGCAAGAATTCGGCGTGGATGAAATCATGGCGAATGCGGCGGTTTCTGATCACGCCGAGCGCTTGCACTCGTATGAAATTGTTTCGCAAGTATGCGAATTGCCACGGTCGCTTTAACTTGAAATAGCGGTGATAAACGCATTTGGTCAAACAAAAAAGCCAGTCCCCACAGGACTGGCTTTTTTAGCATTAACGCAGCTCGGTATTACATTGCCGATGCAGCAGATGCCTTGTGATGATGCTTGGTGGTACGTTTTTGTTGGACTTTAGCTGGGCTGACTTCGCTGGCAGCTGCGCCGCCAACGGCGGATTCAGCGGAAGCTACACCAGTGGTAACAATAAATGCAAAAGCCATCAACATTGCGGTAAGCAACTTCATCTCGGTTCTCTCCTTTCTGTTTGCACGGGAAAATTTGTCATATAAATGCAACTGCACGTTCACCTTAGAAGATCACACGGCGAATTCAAAAGAAATCATGTTGCGAGTTGTAAAAAAATGCAACGAATCAGCAATAACGTTGCGAATTGCACAATACAAATCAATTTTCTGCGTGCAGCAGCGGCCCTTGGCGCATTCCGCTATCAGAAATGATCCAACTCCGTTTTTGCCCCAAATTGATCAAGATACTTGATCGGCTGACCGTTCAAAACGCCGGTCTGGAATCAGCCAGACTACCGCGACTACGGTATACAAAATGCAGGCAATGGCGCCATGCACAAACGCCAGACCAACACCCAGTGCATACAACACCACAGATATCCTGCCCTTCACATCACTGCCTAACGATTGCGCCAGTAAAGATTGCCGCCCGTGGTGAGCAACCAGCACGCGGGTAAGAATGAAATAGGCAATTGCCGACCCCAACAACACCACGCCGTAGAGCGCAGCTGGCCATGACATCAGGCCGTTTTCGCCCAGCCAGGCCGTGGTAACGGGAATCAGCGACAACCAGAACAGCAAATGCAAGTTGGCCCAGAGCACACCGCCGCTGACCGCCGTTACCGCATGAAACAGGTGATGATGGTTGTTCCAGTAAATACCGACGTAGATAAAACTCAGGATATAACTCAACAGCACCGGCCACATTTCCAGCAATGCGTGCGGATCGGTCCCGTGCGGCACTTTAAGCTCCAGCACCATGATGGTAATGATGATGGCCAACACGCCATCACTAAACGCTTCCAGCCTGCCCTTCCCCATTGACTAGCTTCCCCGACTGTTTGTTGTGTCAAACCCGGCCACTTTGGCCCGAGCCTACAGCGTAAAACATGACATGGACATTGGCGAGGCCGACGCGCAACCACAGTACCGGCTTGCGTATCGGGCCGCTTTCGACCACCCTCATATCACGTGCAGACTGATCAGACTCTGGAGAGCACAGATGGCAAATTACGACGTTGACCTGTTTGTCATTGGCGGGGGTTCCGGCGGCGTGCGGGCGGCGCGGGTTGCGGCCAGCCACGGCGCCAGGGTAGCGATTGCCGAGCAAGCCAATTTTGGCGGCACCTGCGTCAATCGCGGTTGCGTTCCCAAAAAGCTGCTGGTTTATGCCAGCCGCTTCCCGGATCAGTTTCGCGCCAGCCGCGCCTACGGTTGGCAGCAGCAAGATGCCCAATTTGACTGGGCCAGCCTGATCACCCACAAAGACACGGAGATTTCGCGGCTGGAAGCCATTTACCAGCGCAACCTGGTTAATTCCGGCGTGGTCATCCATGCCGAGCAAGCCACCTTTGAAGACGCAAACACCCTGCGCCTGGCGACCAGTGGCCAACGCGTTACCGCACGCTACAGCCTGATTGCCACCGGCGGCTATCCACATCGGGCGGTTTTTCCTGGCAGTGAATTGGCGATTACCTCGGATGAAGCCTTTCACTTGCCAGAGCTACCCGGCCGGGTGCTGATCGTTGGCGGTGGTTATATCGCGGTGGAATTTGCCGGCATCTTTGCCGGATTGGGTGTGCAGACCTCGATCATGATTCGCGGACAGCAATTGCTTAGGGGGTTTGATGAAGACCTGGCGCGACTGCTCGCCGAGCACCAAACCCGGCGCGGCATTGCTTTGCATACCGAGCAGTTCATCCGCCAAATCGAGCAAACCGCCGATGGTCTGCGCGTAAGCAGCAGCACCGGCGCCACTTATACGGTGGATACGGTCATGCTTTGTACCGGGCGCAAACCCAATACGCGCGCGCTGGGGCTGGAACAAGCTGGCGTTGCGGTGGATGACAAGGGCGCCATCCAAGTGGATGCCCACTCCCGCACCAACATTCCATCCATTTACGCGGTGGGGGATGTCACTGACCGGCTGAATCTGACGCCAGTGGCCATTCGCGAAGGGCAGGCTTTTGCCGATCAATTGTTTGGGCAAATCACCCCGCTCGAACTGGATTACGAACTGGTCCCCACTGCGGTGTTTTCCACTCCCGAGCTGGGCACGGTCGGCCTCACCGAAGCCCAGGCGCGCGAGCGTTTCCCGGATATCCGCGTGCTGCAAACGCGTTTCCGGGCGATGACGCAGGCTTTCGCCGGATCAGAAGATCAAGTGCTGATGAAAGTGTTGATCGACAATCCGACCGACCGGGTACTGGGCGTGCATTTGCTGGGCGAAGGTGTAGCCGAGATGGCGCAGTTGATTGGCGTAGCGCTTACTGCCAGTGCCCGCTGGCAGGATTTTCGCCGGACTGTGGCGTTACATCCTTCCATTGCCGAAGAACTGGTCACGTTACGCGGCTAAGCCACCGGCTTCGAGAATGTCCTCGGCAAAAAACTGCCCCGGACGCAAGTCGCAGCCGGGGCAGTTTGCAGCCAAAACGCTGACAAGTGCGTTCCGGATCACATATCCAGCACGATGCGGTAACGCGCTTTGCCATCACGCAAATGCTGGATGGCGTCGTTAATGCGGGCGACCGGAAAGTGCTCGACCATCGGCCCGATGCCGTGCCGGGCGCAAAATGCCAGCATGTCGGCGATCACCGCAGGCGAACCGGTGGGGGACCCGGAGACATCCATCTGCTTGAGCAGCAAGGTAAACACCGTCAACGGCACAGGCTCGGGCACCGCGCCGACAAAATGCAGCCGACCTTTTGGCGCCAGCGTGTTAATGATCGCATCCCAGTCCAGTTTGACGTTGGCGGTCACCAGCAAGAAATCCAGCGAACCTGCCGCCGCAGCCAGCGAGGCGCTATCGGTACTGGTTACCACCCGATGGGCGCCTAGCTCGCGGGCTTCATCGTGTTTGCGCGCCGACGAGGTAAACGCTGTGACCTCGCAGCCCCAAGCGCTCATGAAGCGGATCGCCATGTGGCCCAATCCGCCAATGCCGATCACGCCCACGCGCTGGGTAGGTTTGACGTTATGCACGACCAGCGGTGCAAACACGGTAATGCCGCCGCAAAACAACGGCCCCGCTACCGCCGGATCAACCCCGTCAGGCAATGGAATAGCCCACGCCCAATGCGCGCGGATACGATCCGCAAAGGCGCCATGCCGCCCCAGAATGGTGGGTTGTACCTCGGCGCATAAATGCTGGTCGCCACCGATACACGAATGACAGTGCATGCAGCTGCCGCGATTCCAGCCCACACCCACTGTCTGCCCCAGCTTCAGCCCTTTGGCCTGCGCGCCCATGCGCACCACTCGGCCAACCGCTTCATGCCCTGGCACAAACGGGTATGTGGTCATGCCCCATTCGTTATCCAGCATCGACAAATCCGAGTGACAAATGCCGCAATAATCAATTTCGACCTCAACGTCTTCGTCGCCCAGCGGGCCGTCGTTAAAGTCAAACGGCTCTAACGGCGTGTGAGGCGCCTTTGCTGCCCAACCGTGAATCGTATCGCTCGTGCTCATACCTTCGCTCCCGGGATGCGTGTGAACAAATAGATCAAGAGCCACTGTAGGCACGCGCGTGCGCTTTTATCCAGGCATGTTGCCTGGCCATCAGGTCGAAAGGCGTTATTGGTGCCACGCGGGAAGAGGATTTTTGCGATTTTTGCCTGGCGGAGCTGCTTTTTTATGCGTTGTTTATACGGCCTTTCATACAGTGATCTCAGCCAGTCCACCGCTCCACAAGGCGTGACCGGATCATCTGCATTGCAAAGGAAAACACCATGTTCTCTCTGGCCGATTTATGCCCGCCATCCAGTATTTTGCTAGACGTACCCGCCCAGACGCCGCACTCGTTATTTGAACAGGCGGCCTGTTTTGCTGAGCGCCATTTCGGGCTGCCAGCGGCGCAAGTGCTTCAGAAATTGCTCGACCGTGAACGCATTGGCCCTACCGGTCTCGGCCGCGGCATCGCCATTCCCCACGCCCGCGTTGAAGGGCTGGAACGTCCGGCACTGATCTTCATCCGCCCGGTATTGCCGGTCGATGGCGAAACGCCAGATGGCAAAGGCTTGAGCGAATTCTTCTTTTTGCTGATGCCGGCCAAAGCAACCCAACACCATTTGCAGGCACTGGCCGACCTTGCCGCCGCGCTACACCAGCGCGATTTTCGCCAGGCATTGCGAGCTGCGCATACCCAAACGGCAATTCACCGCTTGCTGGCCACCGCGCCGCTGCACCTGAATGCCCACACCCGCTCGTTAACGGAGCTTGAATCATGAGCATGCTGCGCCACTTCAGTAATCCCACAGTGCATACGCCGCCAGTACCAGAGCGCGCATTTGAAGAGCCAGACAGTCGGGCAGGCAAAATCGATAACCTTCCCGGCACGGGATACTGGTTGTTGCGGACCAGCCATTATTTTGAGGATTGCGCGGTGACCTTTGGCACTGACTTCTTCGTTCATCGCAAACAGATCGTGCGTTTCTAGCCAGCCCTCGGCCAGATCAACCCATCTGGTCGGCCTACCTTTCGGCCCGATCTGCACAAAGCTCGCACAATGTTTTGCTATCGTGAATATTGGATCTGCGCCCTAATGCGCTCTTTCCAGCCCATCAGCAGGTCGTTTTGTTCGCGTAATGAACGAGAAACGACCAAAAGCATGCAGTTTGTATGGGAATGATCAAAATAATCACATAAGGCGGAACCACTACCACGGGGCGCTTGTCTGTTTGCCTGCCCCAATCCAGATTCACACAGCGAGCACCATGAACCAACGCAGCGCACTTTCATTCATATCCGCAAAAAACGCGGGCTTCACGCTGATCGAAATAATGGTCACGGTAGCTATCGTGGCCATTCTGGCCGCCATTGCCCTGCCCAGCTATCGCAATTACATCGTGAAGAGTCATGTGAAGGGTGCGGGCGCCGATCTGGTTGCGCTGGCGTTGATTATGGAAAACCAGCATCAGGTGAACTTGAGCTACCCGGCTACGTCCAGCGATGTCACCACATCATCTAGCTTCCCCGGATTTAGCCCCGCCGAGAAGATCATGTTTACTTACTCGGTGCAAACTCCGGCACCTTCGGGCTCCCCCGCTCCAGCTTATTTGCTGACCGCCACAGGTAAAGCCGGGCAAATGACCAGTGGATGCACGCTCAAGCTGGATAGCACCAATGCCCGGCAGATCTCGGCTGGCTCAGGAACCGGAACCTCAGCCTGCGGTGGCCTGACGATGTGGTAACGGGCCATGTATAAACAAAGGAACGCCGGTTTCACGCTAATTGAATTCATCATCACCATTGCGGTGATGATGGTGCTGTTACTGCAGGGTGTGCCATTAACGATGCAATGGGTAGGCTCCTCCAACATCCGGTCTGGCACTACGTTGTTCAACCAAGGTGTTGCCAGAGCCAAATCACGGGCGTTGCGCAATGGCAGTGCCGTCACGGCCAGCAATCCAGCCGCTTACCTGGTATTGAATAACAACACGGTGTGCGCCCAGGACGCCGCAACCGCCAGCGGCCTCAATTGCACCAACGCGGTGTGGACCGGCAAATTGCCCAATGCCACCACGGCCATCTTGAACGGCGCGGCGGCGCAATGCGTGGCGTATAACGATTCCGGCCTGCCCGTTGCTGCCACTTTGGGGAGTACGCAATGCGGTACTGCTGCCACTTTCATCGTCACCAGCATGGGAGTTAGCAGTGATACCACTGCCGTGCTTAACTAGGCCGCCACAGCCATTGTCGCAACGTCTGCTACGCCAGCGTGGCACCAGCTTGTTTGAAGGTTTGATCGCCATGCTGCTGATGGGCATTGTCGGGGTGGGCATGACCTATGTGCTGTCGCGCTCTGCCTTGAGCCAGACCACCGTTAACGCCCAGAACATTGTGGTGAATCAGGTGCGCGCCCAGTTGCAAAGCAGCACCACTGGCTTGAGTGCACTTTGCAATGGTGTGACTCCTGCCCCGATCGCCTTGAATGCCAGCAACACCGTATCTGCCACAACGGCCAGCAATTGCACCATGGTTCAGGCGACGGTGAGTGTTGCCGGGGGCACTGCCAAAACCGTGTTTGTGCCGCAGGTGGCGATCACCGCCAGCGCGCCAAGTGATGGCTCGTTGCTGGGCGGTTCGCTTGTCATTACCAACAATGGTTCGCAATGAAAAAAAATGCTCATCTCGGCTCCGGACAACGAGGCTTCACGCTAGTCAGTCTGATGGTTGGCCTGGTGATATCCATGCTGGTCATCCTGGCCATGCTGTCGCTGTTTCGGGTGGTGCTGCATTTTACGTTTGATCAAAGCAGCGGCATGCAGCCCACCGCCGCACAAGATCGACAGGCCACCACCGGTTTGTTGACCGTGCAAAACCAGCTGCAAAGCGCGGGGTTCGGGATTGCCAGCGCGGCCAGCAATACCAACTTTGCTGTGGTCAGCGGTGCTGCCCTGGCTAGCACCAATAAGGTGACCGGCACTGCGGTGACCCTGCCGACTACGGCAACCACCTACGCCAATGCCATTTTTTGGGAAAGCAACCCCACGCAAGCCGCAGCCAGTACTGCCTGGACTTGCCAGGGACTCATCAGCAATAGCTCAGACAACTCAGTCTCTTTATTACAGGCGGCAGGCAGTTGCAACCCGGTTTCCACCCAGTGGAGCAGCAAAGTCTGGACGGTTACCCCGCTGATTGGGGCCAATATCTTGCCAGCAATTAACGCAGCACCGCCGGTGCCGCCCAATCTGACTTTCCAGGCCAGCACAGGCACCGGTGCCTGCTGGCCGTATGGCGCAGAAGTGAACACGGCCAGCCTGCCCGCCTCTGCAGCCAGTGCTGTTTCCGGGCTTACCAGCAGCCAGACCCATACGGCCGGTTTGTCGATCCGGATTAACTGGACGACCAATAGCGGCAGTAACTCCTGGACCACTTGCTTGCCGAACTTCTCCACATGAGAACCTTCAACTTCCCTTCTTCTTTCTCACAGCCCAGTACCCGCGGCCAACGTGGCCTAGCGGCCATTTTGCTGGTGTTGCTGGTGGGCTTGTCGTTGTCCGCCGCCGTGCTGGGCACCATGTATTACATCCGCAGCGAACAAGACAGCATGGTCACGGCGCACGGCGCCACCCAGGCGCAGATGAAAGCATGGAATGGCGTCGAGGCTTTTCGGCAATATCTGTATCAAATCGGACTGACCGGCACGACCAGTCTGGCTGCGGGTAACGCGATCACCTTGGGTGGCGTCACTGGCGTCGCGGGCTCGGTGGTCAGTCTGAACTCGGCCACCGGCAATGGCTGCGTTTCCTCGGCGGCGTCCGGCTCAACCCAAGGCACCTTGGTCACGGCCAACTTTACCGGCAGCAGCGGCGGCGCCACGTCAACCGTGCAGGCGGTGTATTGCGTCACCGGTTCGACCACCTCAAGCAATCCTGGCAATACCAACGCCATCAATTTCAATCATGACGTGAACCTGGGTGGCAGCATCACCATTAACTCCAGCACCACCACTGCGCAAAACGCCGTCATCAACGTACAGGGTGCGTTCAATGCGGGCAGTCTGTCGCTAACGGGCTTGAAGGCGATCAATGCCACCGGCAATGTCACGCTGGGCAGCAACTCCTCGGTAAATGTCATTTCTTCGAATGGCAATGTCACGTTGAGCGGCAGTGCCAGTGCTTTGACGATCAACGCAATGGGCAATGTGGTGCTGACTGGCGCAGCCTATGCAGGTGCGATTAACGCCAACGGAACCGTCAGTGCCCAGAGCACCAACAACGGCGCTATTGTGGCGATTGGCGATGTCACGCTGGGCGGCGCGACATCGGTCAAAACCAAAGGCAGCGTGACCATGGACTACAGCACGGTCGGCACGCTGTACGCGCAAAAAAACCTGACGGTGACCAGCAGCGGCAGTGTCGGCAGCGGCATTATTGGTGGCGCGCTGTCCAAACCCAGCTGGAACAACAACGTCAATGTCACGCAGCAAACCGGTTACACGGTGGCCATCACGCCGCTGACCGCCCTGACCCTGACCACGCAAACGGTGGATGCCTACCAATTGCAATCGCTGGCCAATTACGTTTTTGATGTGGATAGCAGCGGCTATCGCAAAGTCACCGTTGCCAATGTGAATGGCATCGCCAACGGTACGTATTATCTGGGCAATTACGATGGCAGCCACCAGGATTATCTCTGTACCGCGTTAGCCACCGGCTCAAGTGCCAGTAACTCGACTTGCCAGACACCAGCTGTTGGCTCCGCTGTGACCATTTGCCAGGGCTATTCGACCAGCAATAGCTGCTTTGCCTATAGCACCAGTAACAGCACATGGTCGATTAACGGCACCAGCATGGCGCAAGGGGTGACCTGGTTTCACGGCAATCTGGCGCTGGGCAATGGCAATTACTACAACACCTTTATTGCCACCGGCAACATCGCCACCAGTGGCAGTTTTCAGGTCTATGCGCCGAGCTACGCCGGTTATAACGGTTCAGTCTCTGGCACCAATTACACGCCGACCGGCATCTGCGTGAATTCATTTTTTCCGGCGCGCTACCCCACCAACCTGTGCACGCCGACGAGCAATCCCACCAGTTATGTTTATACCGCCAACCCGGCAGCGAATTACGCCCTGCTGGCTGGGGGCGCGGTCAATGGCATCTATTCTGGCGGGAACATCAGCCTCGGCTCGTCCAACACCATTTACGGCAGCGTTCTGGCAGGCAACCAACTCACTACCGGCGGCAGTACGGTGGTGAATGGCTATGTCACCGCCGCTGGTAATGGTTCCAGTGTGACCAACAGCCTGGGCGGCAGTACCACCATCAACCTGACCGCATTACCACCTGCCTACCAGCCCGGCGCCGGCTTGCCAAGTACCGGCGGCGGCGCATCGACCTCGACCAACAACGTGCAGGTGTTCTGGAGTCGCTATCTGTAGTTCTCCGCCAAACTAGTCCCACCAGTTCGCGGATGGCCGCATTGCTGAATCAAACGCGAAGATACGGACTATCTGCACTTTTACTGGCGGGCTTAAAACCACGACAATCACCGGACCGATCGTAATGACGGCCCGGTTTTTTTATCGTAATTTATGCGTCCCCTTTTAAGGTGTTCTCATGGCGCTCAGTCCTGCCGTTGCCCGCGACCCATATCATTCCCGCCAGATCAGCTGCCAAGGCTATCTACGCCAGGACGGCTTGTGGGATATCGAAGCCGCCATCACCGACACCAAAGGTTATCCCGTGTCGTTTTACGATGGCCGCAACCTGCCTGAGGGTGAAGCGCTGCATGAAATGCAGGTACGGCTCACGCTCAACAGCCAATACGAAATTGTTGCTGCCGAGGCCAGTACCGAGCATTCGCCCTATCTCATTTGCCCAGAGATTGCTGCCTCATATCAGCAACTGGTCGGCATCAAGATCGGGCCGGGATTTAACCGCAAAATCCGCGAATTATTCAAAGGGCGAGCGGGCTGTACACACATCACCGAATTGCTGGGCCCGATGGCCACGGTGGGGTTTCAGACCATCTCCTCCGGCTTGCGCAAACGGGAAACAGCGCAGCCCGCCGTGGGCGAGCGCACCGGCGAACAATCTCGTTTGCTGGGCAGGTTGATTGACTCGTGCCACGGCTGGCGTAGCGATGGCGATCCGGTGCGGGTGCAGTTTCCGGAGCTTTACACGGGCGATACTGCAACAGATAGCTGAAAACGCTGCGGCTACTTAGCACCCAGCGCGTCATTCCCATTGCTTGCCCGCAGTTTGACTTGATTATTCATGCCTTCGAGCGCACGCCAACGGCCCCGCCGGCGCTTGATATCCCCGCACGCGCTTGTTATCTGCATCTCTTTGCGGCGGGCATTGATGATGCAGTGCACAAAACAAACTTGAAAATTGTCAATTGCATGCAAGACTGATCCCAATGGCATGAATTCAGGTGAAAGTAGCACCACTCACCGAATTCACCCTTGCTACGGCTGCCGCCCCCGGCTTTGGAGATCGTATTGAATAACTTTGTCAGGACCATACTTCGGCATGGCCTGTTTCCGGCGTTCCTGCTGGCTTATGCCGCGTTCATCATTGTGAAGGGCCCGCTGGCCACCAATGACGGCCCGGTTCATTTGTCGTTTGCCTATTTGCTAAGCCACTACGGCTCGCCTGAGTGGCCACTACAGTCGCAGATGTTTGTGCTCGCCAATACTTTGCAACCCAATATGGCGGTCTACGCCATTTTGCGCACGCTGTTGCTGGTTTTTTCGCCTGATCTTGCCGAAGCGTGTTTGCAGGCGCTCTGCCTCATTACCCCGGCGCTGGCTGCGCGCTATGCATTGCGGCAGATCAACCCGGCCAATACGTGGCTGGCCTGGTTTGTCTTGCCGCTGACGGCAAACCGTTTGTTTTATCTTGGCTTATATAACTTCCTGTTCTCGGTTGCGGGCTTCTTTCTGGTCATTGGCTTGTACGTGCGCTTGCGGACAAAACCCAGCCTCCCATTAGCCGTGGCCTTGGGCTGCGCTTTGGTGGTGACGCTTTTGTCGCACGCGGCCGGGTTTCTGATGGCGTTGCTGGCCATTGGGGTGCTGTCGGGACTGCAATTTTTTGCTGACTTGCGCGCCGGCCAGTCCTGGCGGCAACTTGGTGCCACCTATGGCCGACTGATTGTGGGCTTGTGCATTCCGCTGCCGCTGGTGATCTGGTTTTTCTTGCAGCAGCACGGCGCACAAACCTTGTACGGCATTCCGCTGCACGAGCGCGTAGATAGCCTGATGCGAGCCAAGTTGTTCCGCATACAGACTGGCGACGAGCGCGTGGTGTCCTGCACGCTGGTATTTTTGCAGGTGGCGACGGCCCTTGGATTAATGGTCGGTCTGTGGCGAAAACGCGCTGTGCGCTGGCGTTTGAAGCTGGCCTGGTTTGCGGCATTAACCGTGTTTATCCTGTTTTTTGCCTTCAGCCTGCTCGTCCCGGATATCTCGGGCGGCGGTTGGTCGCATTTCATGCGCGCGGCACTTTTTCCGCTGCTGTGGGCGGTGTTGTGTGCGGCATTTTTTGCTTTCCGGCGCTGGCAACGGGTCGGTTTATCGCTGCTGGCTCTGGCCTTGCTATTGATCCAGTTCCACGCCACCAACAAACTTCAGGCCAGCCTGCAACCGCCCATGAACGCCTTGCAGGAGATCGATCATTTAATCGGGGCACACTGCACCGTGTTGCCGGTGCTGGAATCGTCGGTCAGTTACGACCAGAACGGCGTGCGTTACCCATGGAATTACGACCCATTGTTTCAGGCGACAAACCGGCTGGAGTTATCGCAAGATCGCGTGGTGCTGTTCAATTTTCTGGCGCGGCTCAAGGTGTATCCGGTGCATTTCCGGCCAGGATATGACACGCAGGATTTGATCTTCCATTGGCAGCCAGGACAGCCGCAGGTCGCGATCCAACGACTGGATGTGCCACGTTTTGAACAGCAAACCGGTTTGCCTGTGGATTATGTGGTGATCTGGGGCAAACCGACGGACACGGATGCCGTCGCCCCACAGGACCTGGCCCGCGCCTTGAATAACGCCACGCTGATTTATGAATCGCCGGACAAGCTCACACGCTTATATCAGCGTGTTTCGCAAAAACAAGGAATGTGCAGCAGCGCCCCGCGACACGCCCAGTTCGCCATGCATCTGGCCACGCCTTGATTGGGGATGGCCAGAGCCATACGCGGCCGCCCAGTTTTGCAGCCGCGCATGGCAATCCGTTTTAGCTGACCAGATCCAGATGCGTATGCTGGCTGATTTGGGCAAAGCCGATCCGCTGATACACGCTGTTGCTGATCGGATTGGCCAGATCGGTATACAAAAATACATCCCGAATGCCGCTGGCTTGCAAGTGCGCTGAAGCCGCAGCCACCATTGCTCCAGCATAGCCGCGACCCCGCTGCTCGGGCGTCGTGTAGACCGGGCCGATGCGGGCCAGCGGTGCATGGGGAGAAGTCACGCAAAACGCGGCAGCCTGGTGATCAACCTCCCAGATCCAGACCATGGGCGGATTCGTCTGCAACCACCCCGCCACTCTGCCGAGCGCACCCGCCGCAGTTTCAGACATGTCGCACTCTTCGCAAAATGCCAGGAACCACCGTGCCAGCAAGGCTTCATCGGCATCGGTGGCAGCCCGCAAATAACCGGCCGCGCCGGTGCTCACAGGTTCAGTCATCAAGCGATGGTTACCCAGTGCTACCCGTGGCTCGAACTCTCCCCAGACCGCGGCAAAAGACTCGGCGTAACCCTGCGGCCCGATGACATCAGTCAAAAGCACATCGTCGTCACGCAGGGCGGAACGCAAGCAATCGATTGCGTCATGATCCAGATCGGTCATGAACAGCGTCCGGATAGGTATCACGCCGCTGACCAAAGCGGCGCCCAAGGTCTGCCCGGTACGTTTGAGCAGATAAAAATGAACCTGCCGTTCGGCGCACAAGGCGGGCGTTATACGCAGCGCCATGGTGTAAAGCTGATTGTGGGTCCAGTACTGTTCGCCCAGCCACGCGGTCAGCGCTGCGGCAAAAGTATGGGGGTCGGAATGGCGTTCGATATGCGTCATGCGATCCTCTCTGGCTTTGGGGGATAAGCCCGAGGACTTGGCGAACAGCGTTGCCCGGCGTGTCAACCCGCGCGAACTAAAGACCGCGTGACATCAGGATCAAATCGGCGGGATAGCCCGGTAATTCACGCCTGGATTGTTCGACAAACCCTTGGGCTGTCCAAAATACCAATCCTGGCTGGTTATTGGCAACCACACCCAGGCGGATTTCCTGGCAGCCCCAGCCGCGCGCCAAGTGATCAATATGCTGGAGCGCCTGTTTACCCAGCCCCTGGCGTTGCCAGTTTTCGGCAAACAACAGTAGGCCGATAAAGGCACAGTGCTTTTCCGGATAGCCGCGAATCACATCGGCGCAACCTGCAATCTGTTGATCGAGGTAATAACCGAAGACAAACTTGTCGGGGTAATCGATGTCCGGCGGCAAGGCTTCCAGCGCCTGCTCGGCGGCATCGGGCTCGGGCAGCTTGCCCTCAACCAGCAGGCTGAATGCGGGCGCGCCGTTGAAGACCGACTGCAGATCGGCAACGGCTGTAGGGTCATCGCGGGATAAACGCTGTGCTTGCAGACTAGACATCTTGTTATCCCCCAACCCGCCGAACATATGCGCGTGACAGAGGGCGGGTTACACCCGCCCTACGCCATCATGCCAGCGCGGGTGCCGCGCCCATCCAGCCTTGCGGGATCGAATTCAGCAATTTGCGCGTGTAGCTTTCTTTGGGCTCGCGGTAGATCGCATCCGAATCGCCTTGTTCGACCACTTCGCCCTTGTTCATCACCAGCACCTGGTCGGAGATATGCTTCACCACCGCCAGATCGTGCGAGATAAACAGGTACGACAGCTTGTACTCATCCTGCAAGTCTTGCAGCAGGTTCAGCACTTGCGCCTGCACGGAGACATCCAGCGCCGATACCGATTCATCACAAATCAGCACTTCCGGTTTCATGGTCAGGCAGCGGGCGATGGCGATGCGCTGGCGTTGACCGCCAGAGAACTCATGCGGGTAGCGCAGCAGCGCACGAGCTGGCAGACCCACGCGATCCAGCAGTTCTTGCGCCATTTTCCGGCGCTCTGCGCCATTGGCGCCAAGGCCATGCAGCATCATCGGCTCGGTGAGAATCTGCTCCACGGTAAAGCGCGGATTGAGCGAAGCGTATGGATTCTGGAAAATGATCTGGATACGGCGCTTGTAGGCGTGGAACTCTTTGTTGGACATCGCCAGCAAGTCTTTGCCTTCAAACAACGCCTTGCCGGCGGTAGCCTGATGCAAGCGCACCAGCGTCAAACCGACGGTGGTTTTGCCCGAACCAGATTCACCGACGATGCCCAGCGTCTTGCCGCGTGCCAGCTTGAAAGACACCTCTTTCACCGCGTGGAATTGCTTCTTGCCGAACAAGCCTTCGCGAATATCAAACGATTTGGACAAACCCTGCACGTCCAGCACGATTTCGTCATTTGCCTGATAACCGCGTACGCGTTCAGCCGGGGCCACGTAACCGCCGGGCTTCATGAAGTCGTCAATTACCGGCAAGCGTTGCGGGCGATGATCCAGTTGCGGACGGCACGCCAGCAGCGCCTTGGTATAAGCGTCTTGCGGCGCTTCAAAAATCTGCTGCACCAGGCCTGCTTCACGAATCTCGCCGTGACGCATCACGATCACTTCATCGGCAAACTCGCCCACCAGACCCAGATCATGGGTGATGAACAACACGGACATGCCGTGTTTCTTTTGCAGCGCAGCCAGCAGTTCCAGAATCTGCTTCTGAATGGTCACATCCAGCGCGGTGGTTGGCTCATCGGCAATCAGCAGCTTGGGTTCGCAAGCAATGGCGATGGCGATCATCACCCGTTGTTGTTGGCCGCCAGACAGCTCATGCGGATAGGCTTTGATCTTCTTTTCCGGGTCTGGCAGGCCGACCTCAATCAGCAACGCCAGCGCCCGCTTCCACGCCGCGCTGCGCGACAAATGCGCATGCAGCATCAGCGTTTCAACAATCTGGTCACCCACCGTGAATACCGGGTTGAGCGAGCTCATCGGCTCCTGGAAGATCATCGCCACATCTTTACCGCGCAAACGGCGCAGTTCGGCATGTGAGATGCCCAGCAAATTGCGGCCTTCAAACATGATCTGGCTTTCGGGGTCGATCACCGTCTGCATGGCGGGCAGCAACTGCATGATCGCCATTGACGTCACCGACTTGCCGGAGCCCGACTCCCCCACCAGCGCCACGGTGCGGTTTTTCGGGATATCAAAACTCACGCTTTTGAGCGCGTGAAAATGTTCAGCGTCTTCTTGCTTGAAACGCACATTCAAATTGCGGATCGACAGCAGGTTTTCTTGGTTGCTCATGATGTCGGTCCTGGTTATTTGTTGGCTTTGGGATCAAACGCGTCGCGCAAACCGTCAATCAGCAAGCTGAATGCGGTCACCAGCAAAGACATGGCGATGGTCACCGCCACCATTTGCCACCAGACACCCTGCACCAGCTCCGCCGGAGCCTCGGCCAGCATGGAACCCAGACTCACTTGCGTAACGCCGACGCCAAAACCCAGGAATGACAGAATTGCTTCGTATTTAATCAGCGCCACGGTCAGCAGCGAGAACTGCACCAGCAACAGATGCGAGATATTGGGCAGGATATGCACAAAGATACGGCGGGCATCGCTGGCACCAATCGCGCTAGCCGCTTGTACAAACTCGCGGTTCTTCAGTTTGAGATATTCAGCACGCACCAGACGATATGTTCCGGTCCAGCTGGTCAATGCCATAACAATAATGATGGTCTTGATGCCACGCCCGGCCACAGCGGCAAACGACAGCAACAACAGCATGTCTGGCACGCTGGTGAACACGCTGTAGAACCAGTTCAGAAAGTCATCGACCTTGCCACCAAAGTAGCCCGAGAGCGCCCCCAGCACCGTACCCAACAGCAGCGTAAACAGTGCGCCAAAGATCCCCACGAAGACCGAGGTTGATGTGCCCTTGATGGTCTTGACGATCACGTCACGGCCACGCAGGTCGGCACCAAACGGCAGCGCCTCGCGCAAGGGTGTTTCTACCGAGGCGTACTTGCCCATGTTCTGCCGGGCAATCGCCAGCTCCTTGCCAATCGGGTCTTCCGCTTCGGTCATGGTCACGATAGGCGCATTGCTTTTGGCACCCGCGGTGTCTTCCTCAGCCGGTGGCAGCGTTTCTTCTGCGCTTTGCGCCAGCCAGGATGGGGGCGCATAAGGGATAGCCACTTCTTTGCGCCAGCCATCACCAATAATGTTGAACCAGCCGGCGACGGCGACAGCGAGGAACGCGCCGACCACAATCAGCGAGACCATCGCCACACGGTCACGCTTGAGACGGCGCCAGCCCAGCGCCCAGAATCCGCGGTGCACTTCCGGCGAGCTATTTGTGGCCGGAGCAGCCTGTACAGAACTTGTCATGTTGTCTCTCCGCTCACTTGAGTTGCACGCGTGGGTCGATCAGCTTGTAGATCAGATCGGCCAACAGGTTAAAGATCATGGTCGCCAGGGCGATATAGACGGTGATGGCCTTGATGATCGGGAAATCACTATTGTTTACGGCGATCACCACCGCGTTACCCATACCCGGAATGCTGAAGAAGGTCTCCAGCACCAGCGCACCAATCAACATGTATGGCAGCGACATCATGACCGTGGTCACCACCGGAATCAGCGCGTTGCGCAGCACGTGCTTGAGCATGACAACTCGCTCAGACAAGCCCTTGGCGCGGGCGGTACGCACGTAATCGTTACCCAGCTCTTCCACAAAGAACGAGCGATAGAAACGGATATCCGGCCCGAGTGACACCATCAGCCCCATCAACATGGGCAATGGCACGTAGTACACCAGGTTATGCCACGACGAATTGCTCCAGCCCGACACCGGGAACCAGCCAAATTTGTAGGCCAGCCAGTACTGACCGGCAATGATGTACACCAGCGCAGAGACCGACATGGCAATGGTGCAGCAGACGGTCACAATGCGGTCGGTCAGGCCACGGCGGAAATACGCCACGGTGGCCGCCAGCGGAATGGCAATCAACAGGTCAACCACCAGCATCGCACCCGTCAGCAGCAAGGATGGGCCGACGCGCGAGCCGATGATGTCGGATACCGGTTGCTGGGTAGACCAGGAGGTGCCGAAATCCAGCGTCAACACTTGTTTCACAAAGATCAGAAACTGTGCCGCCTGGCTTTTATCCAGCCCCAGTTGTGCGCGGATATTGGCCAGCGATTCAGCAGTAAGGTGCTTGCCTGCCAGCACCAGTGACGGATCACCGCCAAACACGTTAAACAGGACAAACACCAGCAACATCACCCCAAACAGAGTCGGGATCATTTGCAGGACGCGACGGACGATATAAGCGAACATTTTGCCGCCTCCTTATTTCTGGATATCCATGAAACGCCAGGACACCTGGAGGACGGGATGAACCTCATCGCCCAGAACACGGGGTTGCATCAGGCGGTTACGGAAACGTGTTTCGCCTGGCAGCCATGGGGTTTCTTCCATCATCACCTTGTTCATTTCGTCATACAGGTGATTGCGTTCCGGACTGTCCTGCATTTTTTGCGATTCCAGATACAGCTTGTCGTAGCGTGGCGAGTTATAGCAGGCGGTATTTTCTGCGCCGATGTTCTTGCTGTAATTGAGCATCACGAAATTTTCGCCGTCCGGATAGTCCGCGATCCAGGCCGCACCAACCATGCCGTAGGTGCAAGAACGCATGGCCTTGAGCAGATCATTGAATGTGACCGGGCGGAACGACACACGAAGGTGAATAGAGTCCAGCGCTTCTTGCCAGTATTCATTCCACTGACGACCAACGGCAGACGCATCTGACAAAAAGTCGATGGAAATGGGCTTGCCATCCGGCGTGGTGCGATAGCCATCCGGGCCGATCTTGTAGCCAAACTGATCCAGCAAGGCATTGGCTAGAGGACGGTTGAACCCGTAATCAAGGCGGAAGTTTGGGTTATGCCCAACCACACCCGGCGGCACGATGTATTCCATGCGCACGGCATTGTTGCGACGGATATCGCGAATGGTCTGGTCGGTATCAAACGACATGGCAATGGCGCGACGCAGGGCGATTTTTTCTTTGCCCAAGCCACCCAGCACCGGGTCTTGCATATTGAACGGCCAATAGGTCATTTCCGGATCAAGCACCCGGCTGATCTTGATTCCCGCTTTGCGGTATTCGGCCTTGAGCGCGGCACGGCGCGGGTTCTTTGGGTCCATGTTCAACACGCCACGCAACAATGGCTGCGGAATCGAATACAACTCATCCAGCTGGCCGCTCTTGAAGGCCAGCCACATGGGCTGTTCTTCGGTGAATATCTGTACTTCGATGCGGCCGATCTGCGGCATGGTTTTGCCGTTCATGTCTTTTGCCACCTGCTCACCCGCCTTGTCGCCAGGCGTGGGGTGGAAGTCATAAACGATATGACGGAAATTGGGGTTGTACACCAGCGTGGTTTTTACGCCCGGTTTCCATTCTTTGAGAATGTACGGGCCAGTGCCGACCGGGTGGGCGTTGGAATTCTGGCCATAGGCTTCAATCACTTCACGCGCTTGCGGCGAGGTATGCGGCATCGCCAGGACATACGAGAGCGCGGGATATGGGTCTTTGAGCTTGAGCTGGACGGTATAACGATCCAGCGCCTTGATCCCTTCGCACGGGGCGTCGTAATTGAACTTGCCGTTTTTGGCTTTCTCGGCCAGTTCATCGACACCGACAAAATGACCAAGTACCAGGTAATTGGAGGGCGAACCCGTTGCCGGATCGGCCAGACGCTTGAGGCCATAGACCACGTCAGCAGCGGTCAGCTCGCGCTTTTTGCCATTGAAAACAGGGTCATCCGCAAAATAGATGCCCTTTTGCAGGTGGAAGGTATAGGTGAGCCGATCAGCGCTGATCTCGGGCATAGCCTGTGCGGTCAACGGAATCAGCTTGGCCGGACGTGCGACATAGTCATACGTCAGCAATGGCTCAAAGATGTTCTCGATCACGCCGTGCGAGTACACATCAGACACCTTGGCCGGGTCATAACCGGTTTCGGCCGCGTTGAACGAGCTATGCAGCACCTTGTCCGGATCAGGCGCGGCTTGCGCTTGCCAGGCCAGAATGCCGAGCATGGCGGCGAGCGCCAGCTTTCTGATTCTCATATTTCCCCCTTCCCTGATCCGCGTGTTACAGGGATCCCCTGTAATCAATACTGCTGTTTCTGTTTTTGCCGCAGCTGGATTGATGTATGCATTCTAGCCAGGCGATTGTTGCTGTAACGAACACTTGAGCACTGCCAAACGCCAGTTCGCGCAACCTGTTCAGGCTGCAAAACCAAACTGACGCCTAATAAAAATGCCTGAGAGGAATCCCCCCAGGCATCTCAATCACTACACCGTTGCCAGCATCAAACCTGTTCCGGTTTTGCACGCTACGGCGAGTGTTACTCGGTTACTGCAGGAACTGCTCGCCACCCACAATGCCAATCTTCTTCACGCCCAGACGTTGCGACTCGGCCAGTACTTCAGCGACCGGTGCATACGATGCATCTTTGTCAGGGCGGATATGGAATTCCGGCTGCGGGTTTTGATTCGCAATCGAGGTCAGTTTTTGTTCCAGCGCAGCGCGGCCATTCACCAACTCGCCATCCCAATGGATCTCATTGTTCGGCAGGATATCCAGTTGCACCACGACGGGCTTCTTGTCGTTCTGCGGCTGGTTATTGTTGGTTGGCATGTCCAGCTTGATGGCATGCGTCTGGATTGGGATGGTAATGATCAGCATGATCAACAGAACCAGCATCACGTCGATCAACGGCGTGGTGTTGATTTCCATCATCAGTTCGTCATCACCGGACGAGCCTACTTGCATGCCCATAGTCGTTCTCCACACGGCAAACGCTGTTGCATTTGCCTTAAAAATCCGGGCTTGCAACCGGGCCGGTCAACTGGCCTGGTTGCAGAGCGATCCACATCAATTGTTTGGCTGCGGCTCGGTAATGAACGCAATCTTGACGATACCGGCACGTTGTACGGCCAGCACGATGCGGCCCAAGGGACCATAACGTGCATTGATGTCGCCCCGAATGTGTACTTCAGGCTGCGGTTCTTTCACTGCGGCCTTTTCGAGTCGGGCCAGCAATTCTTCATCGCTGACGGGTTTCTGGTTCCAGTAGGTAACGTTTTTGTTATCTACAGCCAGAACGATGTTTTCCGGTTTGGTCTGCGTCGGAATGTTGGTTTCCGTCGGCAGCTTCACATTGACGGACTGGGTCACCACCGGGATGGTGATCAGGAAGATGATCAGCAACACCAGCATCACGTCGACCAGCGGCGTGGTGTTGATGGCAGACATCACCTGATCTTCATCACCAGAGGCGCCACCGTGACTGGGTCTACGATAACGCGCCATGGTTTTTTACCTTACTTGGCAGGCGAAGCGAGCAGGCTTGCGTGCAGGCGACCAGCCACCACACGAATCATGTCCAGCACCAGCTTGTTGCGACGAACCAGCCAGTTGTAACCCAGCACCGCAGGCACAGCCACTGCCAGACCAATCGCGGTCATGATCAGCGCTTCACCCACCGGACCGGCCACCTTGTCGATGGAAGCCTGACCAGCAATACCGATGGCGGTCAGCGCGTGGTAGATACCCCACACCGTACCGAACAGACCCACGAACGGTGCGGTCGAACCGATGGTTGCCACCACGGACAGACCCGATTGCATGTGGTGACCTGCGGAATCCATGGAATCGGAAATCGCCATGGCAACCCAGGTGTTCAGGTCAACACGGTTAGCCAGTTCACCCTTGTGTTCTTTGGCGGCTTCGATGCCGGCAGTGGCAACGGCGGTAAACAGCACGTCGTCGTTCTCGGCCACAGCCTTTTGTTGCAGTTCAACGCCGTGGGCTTCCAGCAGCGAGCGGCCATGCTTGAGCAGGCGACGCTGTTCCAGCAGCTTGACGATACCCACGTACCAGGTGGCCGCGGACATGATCAGCAAAATGATCAGCACGGTGCGGGCTACTACGTCGCCCTGGTTCCACAGTGCATCGATGCCGTACGGGTTGCTGCCGGCTTCAGCGGCGCTGGCCACTGCCGAGACAGCCATCAGGCCGGTCACAGCAGCAAAGGATTTGATGAAGGAGGAGAAGTGCTTAGTCATGATTTCGACCCTTAAGTAAAACGTTGATCCCTGATCAGGAATCAGAATTCAAATGGAAGTTGTATTCGTAACTGAACGAACCAGCCGGGCAAACATAGGACTGCAAAGCCTTGGTAATTTCACTCTTGAACTGATTACGGTAGCTCGCAGGGATAGCCTTGAACGAGATGTTGTCAATTGCCGTGAATTTACCGTTGCTGCCAACACTGAACACAATCGAAACCAGACCTTCGATGCCATCTTCCATGGCTTTGGACGGGTATTCGGGTTGTTCCAGATGGCTACAATTGCCGCGTGCTGACAGCGGACCTGTCGGCGCGGGAGCAGCTGTGGGTGCAGGGGCCTGAACCGGAGGTTGCGGAGCAGGATCCGACGTCGTCGCAGCAATCGCAGTAGGCGCAGCCTGAGGTTGCGGATGCTCAACCGGCGGCACGTATGCCTTGGGCTGTTGCGGTTGCGGAACCGTTTTCTCGACAACCTTCTCTACTTTGGGAGGCGGAGGGGGCGGAGGGGGCGGAGGGGGTTCGCTGATAATAGCGACTTCCACCTTCTGCTGGATTTTCTTGACCGCGTCTTGCGCCAGGCCCGTTACCAACGCGTAGATCAGAAGAGCGTGGAAAACCACCACCCCAATCAGACCTGTCGCGCGACGGCCACCGGCACGACCACTGCCATATCCGTACGCTGTGTTAGCCATGTTCGGCTCAACCTATCAATTCACCTGAAGACCCGCCGCCTGAACTACCGGCGACAGGATTCAGAAGTTCAACTTGCCACAACCAACAGCTCACCCTCTCGGGCTTCGCTGAAACTTGCTTCCATTTGCCCGGCCCCTGCCCTGCCCGAAGACAGGACCGAGGCCGGATGCAACTCCCTACAATTACATCTTGTACGAAGCTTGCAGGTAGTACGCACGACCAACCGAGTCGAAGAAGCGTGGATCGTAACCTTGCTGGAAGGCGTAATCCTGGTTGGAGTACGGTGGTTCTTTATCAAACAGGTTCTTGATACCGAACGTGATCGACAGGTTCTTTTGGTACACGTAAGTGCCGGACAGATTCCACAGGATGTACGAAGCTACGCGATTACCTTCATACATATCGTGATAACCAGTCTGATAGGTCGAACCCAGCAGGCCGCTAAAGTTACCCTTGTTCCAGTTCAGGTTCAGGTCTTGCTTGTAACGGAAGATCGGCGCGTTGTTGTAGTCCGAGAACTGACCGATACCGTGGTAGTACTGACCATCTTTCTCGTGCTGATAATCAAACTTGGTCAGGTAAGTACCGTCGTAAGTGATCGCAAAGTTACCAATATCGGTCTTGGGCAGACGTACCGTTGCCGACAAGTCGATACCAGAGATCATGGTGTTACCCAAGTTCTGGGTGGTATCGATCACGTACAGCAGCTTCTGAGTGGATGGATCGCGAACGAAACGGTCTGCGTACTTATCCGGATCATCAAAGATCGCAGTTTCAGACAGCACGCCAATGGTGTCGTGGATGTTGGTCCAGAAGAAGTCAGCAGAAGCAGTCACAGCCTTGATTGGCTCAACCACAAAACCGAAGCTAGCGGAGTTGGACTTTTCTGGCTTCAGGTTATTGCTGCCACCGATCAACAGTTGCTGCTGCGCGGCGCAATCGCGGCCCTGATTGCCACCAGGCTGCAGAACGCCGCCCTTGCACAATACCGGGTCATCATACTGACCAGCGGTGTTGGTCTGCTGGTTCGGCTGATAGATGTTGTAGAGCGACGGAGCGCGAAAACCGGTACTGGCGTTACCGCGGAACTTGATCTGTTCGATCGGCTGATAAGTGAACTTCACTTCCGGATTCACGGTATTGCCGAAATCGCTGAAATAGTCATCACGTACGGCCAGACCAGCATTGAACTTCTCAGTCACCGGAATATCGAATTGCGCAAAAATGGCTTGCGAATTACGGCTACCGGATGTGTTCTTGGAAGACTCAAGACCTGTACTCAACGCTTGAGCTGCCAGAGGCGTGAAGTTCGCATCAAGACTTTCGTGACGAGCTTCAACACCTGCAGCGAACTGCACGTTACCTGCTGGCAAAGCGAAGATGTCTTTGTTGACGTGGAAGTCGGCCAAAGTGGTGGCGTACTTGTCTTCCTCGATCTTGCCGTTCAGTGCAACGCTATCCCAAGCACCGGCAGCGGAGTCGCCGAACGGGTTCAGGGTGCCGTCGTTAAATGCGTCTTGTAACTTGCTACCGTCAACGTAACCACCGGTCAGGTAGTGACGAACCTGGTTTTGCGAGTACGCCAGACCACCAGCGTATGCCCAGTCACCAATCATGCCATCAGCGGTGGCCATGATCCGTTGGGTCGTGGATACAACTTCATCCAGACGATCGCCAGCCGGAATGGAGCGAGAGTGCAGTTCAAGCGAGTCCGTACCAGCGGGCGCATTGGCCAGGCCAAAGTATGGCGAGGTGCTCGGCAAATTGAAGAAGTCGTTGGTGTAGGTCAGCAGTGGTGTCGGAGCAATACGAGTCTTCGTGGTGGTTTGCGTGCCGATGTACTGCAAGGCCACAAGGTTGTCTTCGTTGATCTGCTTCGAAGCCTTACCCGTCAGAGTGTATTGCTCAATTTCAGGCTGGATACCGTAAAACAGCGGAGTCTGTTCGCGACACGCCTTGCCGGTACCATTACCCACCAGGACTGGGGGTTGGCAATTCGGCGCGGTGGTGTTGAGCGTGCCATAGGGTACTGGGTTGCCCTTGTCGTCGAACTGACCAGGGATATTCAGCGGTTTGCCGTTGCCGTCCAGCGGTACGAAGTTGGACGGGAAAGTATTGCTGCTCACGCCTTGCGGGTTCAGGCGATTGGAAGCAAAGTCACGATCCGAAGTCTTGATTTCGTTGGTCTTCGAAGCGGTGAAAGAACCGTAAACATTGAAGCCATCGTCAACCAGGCTGCCCTTGCCGCCGGTCACGCTCACTTCTTTGGTCATGCCACCTGGATGCTGTGGATCCAGGATACGGGCTTCAATCGTCGCACCTTGAACGGACTTCTTGGTCACGAAGTTGATAACACCGGCGATCGCATCGGTACCGTAGGTGGCTGATGCGCCGCCCTTATATACGTCGATGTGATCAATTGTTGCCAGCGGAATGGCATTCAGGTCAACCGCCAGGCCGTTACTGGCCTGGTTAGCCATACGACGGCCATCCAGCAGAACCAGCGTGTATTGCTCACCCAAGCCGCGCAAGTCGGCGAACGCAGCACCACCGTTGTCGGTACCGACAGAGGTCGCAGCGGTAATAGCCGAGGTATTGGCAGCGATAGCGGCAACGGCTTGTTCGACGTTGACGATACCTTGCTTGGTCAAGTCTTCCGTCTTGATGACGGTAACAGGGTTGGCACCTTGCTGCTTGATACCACGAAGATACGTACCGGTTACTTCAACACGGTTTGCCGCAGCGGAGGAGGTTGTTGAGGATGAATCTGCATCATCTGCGAAGGCAGATGCTGCATACGTTGCACCGATCATTGCCAGTGCCACTACAAGAGTTTTTCTTTTATGAAGCACAACTGCCTCCCAGGGTTGGTAAGTGGAAGCCCACATCCTTACAGTACGGCCAAGGGGTTCGCTGTTGGCGACCCACTCCGGCCATCGTTGTCGGTTGGCCGTGTAAGTGTGCGGATAATCGCAGAAGTGACATTCACTCCACAAAAAAAATGGGAATAGTGCTCAGAATTGTTGTCAAAAAAACACAGTAAACACGTTACAACACGATAAACAGGTACTTTTTGGCATTATCAAAACACGATTAAATCGTTAAAAATCAATACATTAAACATGTAAAACAAGTACCAAAAGAAACTGTTGTCGTATCATGACAACAGTCAAACCACTTTGCACACCCATATGCAGGGTGTAATCGGAACCCCACCAACTACAAAAATGCGTTAAAAAATAGAATATAGATTACGTCAAATATTCAATTAAGAACTATAAAAAATTCCTAATATATAATACACAAGTAAGCATAAAGTAATTATCAATTGAAACAAGTGTTTAATGAGAGTGCAAAAGCACACTTTTGGTGCATATTACTTACACCGCTTTGAAATGTGCACCAGTCATGGACTCCTCCTCACCAGGCACCAGGAGGGGTTGTCAGGAAATATTCCATATGCAAGTACCACCCCTGCCTAAAATCGACCCAAGAAGTATTCGGGATATCCCGCACAGCAAAGAGAACTGACCTTGCCTCTCGAATAAAAGGACAAGTGTTTTGCCCTATCCACTTTCAAATCTGGCCCAAATCGGTGATTGGCGGCGGTTAAAGTCAGTTGAAGAGGCTTGCAAGGCAGGAGATAAAGACGGCAATCGAGAGGCTGGGGGGAACGCAGGGAGAAAAAGGGTCGATTTGAATCGTCTGACCAGTACGCTACGTAATCTGACCCAGCGCGCACGCGAGAGCGCGCTCTGATGCCAGCGAGCTTGCCTGGATGCAGATTGATGCCTGTTGATTGCGGAGACTAGCCAGTGTGCTGTTATTCAGGTGAGCGCGGCCATTGCAGCTGCAACTCACTGTGAAACTCGCGCATGACGCCGCTCAGCGGGTCCACAAAGGCCAGTGAACGTGCCAGCAGTTGCAGTGGTTTGGCGAAGTCGTCGTCCTGATCCGCTTGCACAATCGGGTACCACGGATCATTCAGAATCGGCAGGCCCAGCGCGGACATATGCGCGCGTAGCTGGTGTTTTTTGCCGGTGTGTGGCTCCAGCCGATATAGAGCAAGCTCCCCTGCCCGCTCGATCACTGAAATGCGGGTTTCCGAGTTGGGCTCCCCCGCCACTTCTTGCGAGGTAAAGAACTTGTCGCCTTGCTCCAGGCGGCTGATGTGCGTGCGCGGCAGCAGCAGATCGGCACGCCAGGGCGCCACCGCTTCGTAGACTTTGAATACGGAACGCGCTTCAAACAAAGACTGGTAGGCGCCACGGCTGGGCGGATGCAGGCAAAACAACACTAACCCGGCAGTTTCGCGGTCCAGCCTATGCACGGGGGTGAGTTCCGGTAAATCCAGCTGCGTGCGCAAGCGGGCCAACAACGTTTCGCGAAGCCGCCGACCGGATGGAATGGTGGCCAAAAAATGGGGTTTATCTGCCACCAGAATGTAGTCGTCGCGATAGAGCACGCTGGCCTCGAAAGGAATCGGCTCCTCATCGGGCACTTCCCGGTAATACCATAGACGACCACCAGAACAATATGGGTCGGAGCCGGCGACGGGGCGGCCGTGGTCATCGACGATTTCGCCATTGGCCAGGCGGGCAAACAATACGTCTTGCGGTAAATGTGGAAAACGCGCGAGCAGAAAGCTGCGCATATCTGGCCAACGGCCTTGCTCAGGCAGGATCACAAAACTGGGCGCCACGCCATTGCGATGCGGTACTGGGGCAATACGCGACATCAGGATTTATCCAGCGGCGTTTTGTCCGCCTCAACGGATAGCGGGTTGGCATCTGGCTCGGCAGAGGTTGCGTTTTGTTGTTCCCATTCGTCTCGTAACCGCTGGTCTTGCGCTTGCTCAGCACATTTTTCTGCTTTTTTGATCTGGCCGCCGCGTTTGAGCCAGAAAATCAACCAGGTCGGCAGCACGCCCAGAAACAGGATGAAGGCGCCGCCCAGCGCGACGCTGCCGGTGCCCACGGCAATCATCAGGATCACATACAAATAACCGATCAACAGGATGTACATATATATCTATTTAGTCCGTCCGCCGAAACGTTAGCGCGGCGGCGCCAGTTGCAGCATCAAGGCATTGATAAAGCGGGTGTATTCGCTAATCATTGCGCTGACAAATTGAGGCAAATACGGCACCACCATATATAAAGAGACGGCGCCAATCGCCAGCGTAATCGGGAAGCCGATCGCAAAGACATTCAGTTGCGGCGCGGCGCGGGTCATTACGCCAATCGCCAGATTGGTGATCAGCAAGGCCGCGATAATCGGCATGGCCAGTTGCAGGCCGGTGCTGAAGATAACACTGCCGTGATCAACCAGCATTTTGAGCGCGCCAGCCGCCAATGGCTGCGCAGTGGGCGGAAACTGGCTAAAGCTGTCGACCAACGCACGCAATACGATCAAGTGCCCGTTCATGCTCAGAAACAGTAGCGTGGTCGCGGCGCTCAGGAACTGCGCTACCACCGGCACATTCGCAGCACTCTGCGGGTCGTAAAACGAGGCAAAACCCAGGCCCATCTGCAAACCGGAAAGATTGCCCGCAAGCTCCACCGCCGTAAAAACCAGCCGCATACTCATGCCGATCATCCAGCCCACTAGCAACTGATTGATGCCGATCAGCACACCCGGTGCCGAGAATACCGGCACGTCTGGCATGGTCGGGAGAACGGGCGCGATCAGGATGGTGAGCAGCAGCGCAAAGGCCACACGTACGGTGGAGTTAATGGCCGCACTGGAGAAAAACGGATCGGCCAGAAACACGCCGAGGATCCGTAGAAATGGCCAGAACAACAGCGCGAGCCAGCTGTTCATCTGGGCATCGGTGACGGTAAACATACTCAGCGGTTAACCAATCAACTGCGGAATGCTCTGGAACAGCCGCGTGGTGTAATCGGTAATCACGCTAATCATCCACGGGCCGGCCAGCACAAACACCAGAAACGCGATCAGCAGTTTGGGGATAAACGACAAGGTGGCTTCGTTAATCTGGGTGGCGGCCTGAAAAATCGATACGATCAAGCCCACCGCCAGCACCGCCAGCAGAATCGGCCCGGCCAACAGCACCAGCACTTCCATGGCCCGCTGGATCAGGGTTACGACGGTTTCGGGACTCATGCTATTCACCTATGAACGGACGGATCGGGTTTTATGGCTATGGAACACAAGCACGGCGAAGGTTTGATATGAAGCCGCCTGCGCACGCGCACCTACCGCTATCCAGTATAGAAGCTCTGTACCAATGACCCCATCAGCAAGGTCCAGCCATCCACCAGCACAAACAACATCAGTTTGAAGGGCAAAGAGATGGTAACTGGCGACACCATCATCATCCCCATTGCCATCAGGATACTGGCCACCACCAGATCGATAATCAGGAACGGGATAAACACCATAAAGCCGATCTGGAAGGCCGTTTTGAGTTCACTGGTCACAAACGCTGGCACCAGCACGCGCAGCGTGACGTCTTCCGGGCCATTGGGTTTTTGTGTACCAGAGATATCAATGAAGAAGGCGAGATCGCGCTGGCGCGTCTGCTTCAGCATGAAGTCTTTTAACGGTACGGCGGCTTTATCCAGCGCATCGTTGAACTGCATTTTCTGAGTGGAATACGGAACGTAGGCGTCGGTATAGATTTTGTCGAAAACCGGCGACATCACAAAAAAGGTCAGAAACAACGACAAACCGACGATGACCTGATTGGGCGGCGTGGTGGTCGTGCCCAAGGCCTGGCGCAGCAGGGATAACACGATCACGATGCGGGTGAACGCGGTCATCATTAGCAGCACTGCGGGCAAAAAGGTCAGTGCAGTCAAAAACAGCAGCGTCTGGATCGGCAACGAATAGGCCGTGCCGCCATTGCCTGGCGTGGCGGTCATGAACGGAATACCCGCATCCGCTGCGTGGGCGGTCAAGGCGAAGCCGCCCAGCAATAAAGCAGCCGCCAGCATGGCTACACGTTTCATCAATACGGACTTCATGCCTGTGGTCTCTTGCGGGCGATGATTTCTGCCAGGCGAGTGGCAAATTGCGGCGGGACAGGTGCGGCGGGGGCATCGTCCGGTTTGGCTTGGGTATGCAGCAGGTTTACTGCGTGCGGCGTCACCCCAACCACCAACCAGGTGTTATCAAGTTCGACCACCACCACACGCTCTTTGGGGCCAACCATCGCACCGGACACCACGCGCAAGCGATTACCCGCCGCCATGCCTGGCAGCAAGGAAAACCGGCGCATCAGCATGGCCGACACAAAAATCAGGCCGAGGACAAACACCAGCGCGAGCACGACCTGCGCCAGTTGGCCAAACGAAGAAGCAGAAGTTGCGGCAGGAATAGCTGCGGATACTGCGGATGCTGAAGTTGCGGCGAGAATAGTCCCCGCACTTAGCGTAAAGACGGCACCCAATGTGATGCGGTTTAACAGCATGAATTGCACTCGGGCGCGCCCGGCCCCACTTTGGACTGACGGATTATCGGGTAGACACCGGAATCAGAGGCCGCCTGCGCCATGCGTGGCAAGGCGAGCGGCTCTGATCACGTTCTGATGACTATTTATGCAGGCGGCGAATACGTTCGGCTGGGGTGATGATATCGGTCAGACGAATACCGAACTTGTCGTTCACCACCACCACTTCGCCCTGCGCAATCAGACAGCCATTGACCAGCACATCCATCGGCTCGCCAGCCAGACCGTCAAGCTCCACCACCGAGCCTTGCGCCAGTTGCAGCAAGCTACGGATGGCGATCTTGGTTCGTCCCAGTTCCACGGTCAGCGCAACCGGGATATCCAGGATCATGTCGATATTGTTCGGGGTACCGGGTGCGGTAGTCTGGACGGCGTCAAAGCGCTCGAAAATGTCGGCTGCGCTTTTTACGTCTGCAGCCGGTGCGGCGGCCTGACTATCTGCTTCGGCCTGCTCGGCCATGGCGGCAGCCCAGTCGTCCAGCGCCTCTTCGGGCGCGCTATCCTCAGCCATGTGCATCTCCCCGCTCTACATCGCCCGATCCCATCAAGGAGTCGGCGTTATTCAGTATTTTGTTGACTTTCAAAGCGTACTGGCCGTTGAGAATACCATAGTTGCATTCCAGCAACGGCACGCCGTCCACGTCGGCAATGATGGCTTGCGGGATCTCCAGCGAGATTACATCGCCCGATTTGAGATTGAGAATATCGCCGAGCGTAACCTCGGTATTGCCCAATGTAGCCACCAGATCCACCTCCGCGTTCTGAACCTGCTTTTGCAGCAGTTTCAACCAGCGATTATCGGATTCGATCCGGTCAGCCTGCATGGAGCTGTACAACACGTCGCGAATCGGTTCGATCATGGAATACGGCAGACAGACGTGGAAATCACCACCGCCAGCGCCGAGTTCAATCTTGAATGTGTACGCTACGATTACTTCGGTAGGCGTAGCGATATTGGCAAACTGCGTGTTCATTTCGGAGCGCACGTAGCTGAATTCGCACTCGAATACCGGCTTCCACGCTTTGGCATATTCTTCAAACACCACGTCCAGCAAGCGCTGGATAATGCGCTGTTCGGTCGGGGTAAAGTCCCGCCCTTCCACCCGCACGTGATAACGACCATCTGAACCAAACAGATTATCGACCACCAGAAATACGAAGTCCGGATCAAAGATAAACAAGCCGGTGCCACGCAACGGCTTCATCTGGATCAGGTTCAAATTGGTGGGTACAGCCAGATTGCGAATGAACTCGCTGTATTTCTGCACCCGCACCGGACCAACGCTGATTTCAGCATTGCGGCGCATGAAATTAAACAAGGCAATGCGCAAATTACGGGCAAAGCGCTCGTTGATGATTTCCAGCGTAGGCATGCGCCCACGCACAATGCGCTCTTGCCGACCAATGTCATAGGCGCGCACGGCACCCGCGTCGAGGTTTTCCTCAACGACGTCTTCCTCTCCGGTCACCCCACGCAAAAGCGCGTCGACCTCTTCCTGGGAAAGAATATCGTCTGCCATTGATACGATCTGTTTACCCGTAAAACCTGCGGTTTACTGCAATTACCAACTGTTATTGCTCGTTATTGCACTGACTATTACTTTTTATTGCCCAATACCGTTATGCGCTATCGCGCCGTTATTGCACGATGAAAGTCGTGAAATTAACGGATAACACACCCTGATCATCGGCATGAACGCCCAGAACTTTATTAATGGCCTGGCGAATCTCATTGCCCAGTTTATCGGTACTGTTTGGCGCCTTCATGTCTTCTGGTGTTTTGCTGCGCAAGAGCTTGTTCACTTCGTTCTGCACTTTGGGCAGCAAGTTTTTCAGATCTTCTTCTGATGCCGCATCCGCCACTTCAACCACAATGTCGGTTTGCAGCATGGTTTGCCCGTCAGGCGAGTTCAGATTAACCGTGAACTGCGACAGCTTTTCGAAAATCGGGGGATGATCATTTTTCTTCTTCTCGGCTTTGGCCTTGCTTTGATGGGAGGACGAATCACTACCATCATCTGCGCTGTCCGAGCTGTTATGCATCAGCAGGAAAGCGGCAGCGCCGCCAGCGATGACCAACACCAGGACGACGCCGAGAATAATAAATAACAACAGCTTGGATTTGCCTTTGGGCGCCTTGGCTTCAGCCATAGTTTATTCCGTACGTTTACGTTGCTTGCCTGCGCCCGGCGGATTCAAACGCGCCTGCAGCGATCAGCACTGTATCTGCAGGCCTGGCGCGCACGGCACACCAATCCCGCCTCTCGTTTTTGCATTATCACGTGCCTGGCGTACTGATGCCAGCCGGTTTTCATGCGTGTATCGTTCCAGGTCTTTTTAAATTATTGCAGCGCAGTAAAAGTGACATAAAGCCGCTTTGACCCGGCTTCAACGGTGCCAGACCAACCCACATCGCATTTGCAAGACCTGGCCGGGTTATACCCATAAACCAGACGGAAAACAAGCGGCTACTCCCGCCGTGAAGGCGGGTCTGAAGTAATAAAACGAGCAAGCAAGCGAGCTAGCCGGATTTATCCGCTAACTAGATATATAGATTCAAACCGGAACGCGCGACAGGTACGCGGATTGTGCCGGTTACCGGTGTCAGCGCCGCCTGACTGGCATCGGCGACTCCCCCCCACTGACTGCGCCCCTGATTCTGGCCGTTGCTGCCATCAAACTGGCGTTGCATTTGTTGCTGTTGTGCTTGCTGGTTAAGCGAGTCTGACGCCACCTGCACATTAGTCAGGGTAATGCCCTGATCGGCCAGCAATGCCGACAACCGTGGTGTTGCCGCTGCCAGCGCCTCACGCACACCGGCGTGCTGCGAAGTGAAGATTACGCTCGCCTGGTCCTGCGCCATGGATAAACGTACTTCCATCGGGCCCAGATGCGGCGGATTCAGTTGCATATCCAGTTGTTGCTCTTGCTTGCCAATCATCATCGACACCCGTTGCGCCACGGCGTCGCCCCACTTGTTGTCAGTCACCGGCACGGCGATCTGGTGAACTGCGGTGGTCGGTTTGGCAGTTTGATCCTGATTGGCCGCGATGGGGTGTTGCTGAGTCGCGGCCGTCAATTGCGCCAGCGCGGTGTCGTCCGTATCGCTGGTGGTCGCGGCGCTATTAGCGGCGGCATTTTGCAAAAGCGGCAAGAAATTGCCGTCGGTTGCGGCAATATCCGCCATGGAATTCGCCGCTTTGCCGTCCCCCGCTTTCATATCCTGCAACAGCGCTTTGGCATCGCTCGCCGTTAGTGCGTCGTCGCTAACGCTGCCCTGGTGCGCTGTCAGCATGGCGTTCAGCGAGGCTAATGCGTCCGTCGAACTAGCGCCAGACGTTGCTGTCGCAGCGGTTGGATCGGTAGGTGTAACGTTGGTGGCGGGCTGCATCAGCATGGCTTGCAACATCGCCAGCCACGACGAGGTATCGCCATCAGTCGCTGTGTTGTCTTTGTCTTGCGCGGCGGCCTCGCGTGCAGCGGCCTTGCTGGCTTTGGCCGCACTATCAGTACTGGCGTCAGCGTTTTGTGCGGCGTCTTGTTTGGCTTGGGTCTGGGCCGGGCTGGGGGATGGTGCCGGCGTTGGAGACGGTGATGGCGCCGGCGCTGGTGTTGCCTTTTTGGCAGTCTGCTGCGCATCGGCCAGCGTTGCGCCAAAGTCTACGCCATTGCTGTGGCCAGCTTGTTGCGTCGCCCCGGCAGAGCTGGCGGAAAACGCTTGAAACGAATTGACAGAGGACGCGGCAGCCATTGGGTAATCCTGAATCTGGGTACAGATTGAAATACGAGTTGGTTCTATAAAAGCAAAACCAATGCCAGCTCCCGCCACGGCAGCGCTTGCTGCTAAACTTCGGGGCACGCCACAACGGCAAAGTGACAGGGATATCATCGCCAGATGGCAGAAGATTCAGATCTAGAGAAAACAGAACCCGCCTCGGCCAAACGGCTGGAGGAAGCGAAAAAGCGAGGGCAGGTGCCGCGCTCGCAAGAACTGGGTTCGTTTGCGGTGATGATGACCGGCTTGCTCTCGATGATTTCGCTCGGCCCATCGCTGGCTCAGGCGATCACAGGCATTTTCATGCAGGCGTTTACCTTCAACCGCACCATGGCGTCCGACCCCACGCTGCTGTTCCCGTTTCTGACCAATGTGTTTCACATCGCCCTGTTCGCGGTATTGCCGGTCGCTATCGCCTGCGCCATCGCCGGGCTGGTAAGCCCGCTGGTTTTGGGCGGCTGGCTGTTTACCACCGAAACCCTGGCCCCCAATTTCGGCCGATTGAATCCGGCCAAAGGGCTGGGCCGCCTGGTGTCTTTGCGCGCGCTGGTTGACATGAGCAAAGCCATTCTCAAATCCGGCCTGATTGGTGGCGTGGCTTGCCTGGTATTGTGGCGTGAGCGCGATCAATTGCTGCAACTGGCCGTCATGCCGAGCACCGAAAGCTACGGTTATCTGTGGCAGATGACCCGCTATACGCTCACGCTGGTGATTGGCAGCATGGGCTTGATTGCCGGCATCGATGTGCCCTGGCAGTTGTGGGATTACTACAAAAACCTGCGCATGACCAAAGAAGAGGTCAAGCAAGAGAACAAAGAATCTGAAGGCGATCCGCAAGTGAAGGGGCGCATCCGCCAGATGCAGCGCGAAGCCGCGCGCAAGCGCATGATGTCCAAGATTCCCAAAGCCGATGTGGTGGTCACCAACCCGACCCACTATGCCGTGGCATTGCAATACAACGAGCGCATGCGGGCACCGCAGGTCATCGCCAAAGGGGCTTATCTGCTGGCAGAGCGCATTATCGATATTGCGCAGGAAAACAAGGTCACTGTGGTACGTACGCCACCGTTTGCGCGTGCGTTGTATCACCACACTGAACTTGGTCAGGAGATTCCGGCGGCACTGTATACTGCGGCTGCCGAGTTACTCGCATATATCTATCAATTGAAAAACTGGCAAAGCCACGGCGGCCAGGCTCCAACACTGAATACGGATTTGCCGGTGCCAGCCGAACTGGACCCGGAACACTCAAGCCAAGCTGAAAACGGAATCACTTCCTGACCATGAAGTTCTCTGCAAAAGCCACGTCTAGCCATGTGGCGTAAAATCAATGTGGCCGTGCTGGCCGTCCCCATCCTGGTCTTGATGATCCTGGGCATGATGATCTTGCCCCTGCCGCCGCTGGCACTGGATTTCTTTTTCACTTTTAATATTTCGATGTCCATCGTGGTGTTGATGGTCGGTTTGTACACCCGCGAACCACTCGAATTCTCCGCCTTCCCTACCGTTTTGCTGTTTACCACGCTGTTGCGCCTGGCGCTGAACGTGGCCTCCACCAAACTGGTCCTGACTGAAGGCCACAACGGCGCCGATGCCGCCGGTAAAGTGATTGAAGCCTTCGGCCACGTGCTGATCGGTGACAACCTCACCGTGGGTATCGTCGCCTTCGTCATTCTCACCATCATCAACTTTGTGGTGATTACCAAAGGTGCAGGCCGGATCGCCGAAGTGAGCGCCCGCTTCACGCTGGATGCGATGCCCGGTAAACAAATGGCGATTGACGCCGACTTGAACGCCGGTTTGATTGGCGAAGAAGACGCTCGCAAACGCCGCCGGACCATCGCCGAAGAAGCCGACTTTTTCGGCTCCATGGACGGTGCCTCCAAGTTCGTGCGCGGCGATGCGGTCGCCGGTATCTTGATCATGGTGATCAACATTGTGGGCGGCTTGATCGTCGGCATGGTGCAGCATGACATGGCCTTTGCCGACGCTGGCCGCACCTACACGCTGTTGACCATTGGTGATGGCCTGGTTGCGCAAATTCCGTCGCTGATCATCTCGGTTGCCGCCGGTATCGTGGTGTCCCGCGTGGGCACCGACGCCGACCTGTCTCAGCAACTACTCGGACAGTTGTTTGCCCGCCCGCAGGTCATGTATCTCACCGCTGGGGTGATGGGTCTGATGGGGATTATCCCCGGCATGCCCCATCTGGCGTTCCTGACCCTGGCCACCTTGCTGGCCTCGATTGCCTGGACCGTTGAAAACAAGACCAAAAAAGAAGTGGCCACCACGGCGGCAGCGGCCCAGACTGCGGCAGCCGCGGCTGCACCTGCGGCGGCGGCAGAGCAACCGTTGCAGGAAGTCAGCTGGGCCGACGTGCAACCGGTTGATCCAATCGGGCTGGAAGTGGGTTACCGACTGATTCCGCTGGTTGACCGCAATCAGGACGGCGAGTTGCTACGGCGCATCCGTGGCATCCGCAAAAAGATCGCGCAGGACTTGGGCTTTCTCGTCCCGGCCGTGCATATCCGCGACAATCTGGAACTCAAGCCCAATCAATATCGCATTCAGCTCAAGGGCGTGGATGTCGGCGCGGGCGAAGCGTTTGTGGGCCAATGGCTAGCCATTAATCCCGGTAGCGCCAGTGGTCAATTGGCTGGCACTGCTACCAAAGACCCGACCTTTGGCCTGCCCGCTGTGTGGATCGAAAACACGCTGCGCGATACCGCTCAGGCTATGGGTTATACCGTGGTGGATGCGTCCACCGTGGTAGGCACGCATATCTCCAATATTCTGCAAAGCCACGCCGCCGAATTGCTGGGTCGCGAGGAAGTACAGCAGTTGCTCGACCATTTCGCCAAAGAAGCGCCCAAGTTGGTGGAAGACCTGGTACCCAAGCTGGTGCCGGTTGGCACCGTGCAAAAAGTGCTGCAGAACCTGCTGGACGAAGGCATGCACGTGCGTGACCTGCGGACCATTCTGGAAACTTTGGGCGAGCACATCGGCCGCACCCAGGATATCGACGACCTGACCGCCGCCGTGCGGGTTGCGCTGGGCCGCGCCATCATTCACCAGTTATTCCCCGGCGAAAACGAATTGCCGGTGATTACGCTGGAGCCGCAACTAGAGAACATTCTGGTCAGTGCAGCCACCGGCAAATCGCAAGGCGGGCTGGAACCGGGTCTGGCCGAACGCTTGTTGAAACAGGCATCCACAGTGACCGAAGAACTGGAAGCGCAGGGTTTCAACCCGGTGCTCATCACTCCAGGTAATCTGCGCCCGATGTTAAGTCGTTTTTTGCGGCGCTCGATCCCCAATTTGCGGGTGATTGCCCATAACGAAATTCCGGACACCAAATCGATCCGGATTGTCGGGGTTTTGGGCGCCGGTTAGACCGTTTCAGCCCCGTAGCCCGGATGAAGCACAGCGAGAATCCGGGGAGGCGATATAAATCATCAAGGCTGTGTTGGCCGATGTAGTCCCCGGATTCACGCTTCGCTTGCCATCCGGGCGACGAAAGATACGTGACGAATCTACCCATGCTGAAATTGCATAAAAAAAGGCGCCCAATCAGGCGCCTTTTTTCATAGCCAAACAGAACTGCGCATTACAGCGCCGCCATCAAGCCATTCAAACGTTTCACAAAGCCAGCCGGATCTTCCAGCTGCGCGCCTTCAGCCAGCACGGCCTGGTCGTACAGCAGGTGGGTCCAGTCATCAAAGCTGCCGCCGTCCAGTTGCGCCTTGAGCTTTTTCACCAACGCGTGTTCCGGGTTCACTTCCAGAATCGGTCGGGTGGATTTCACATCCTGCCCTGCCGACTTCAGTAGACGCTCCAGGTTGGCGCTCATGTCAAAGTTGTCGACCACCAGGCAAGCCGGGCTATCGGTCAGGCGATGCGTTACGCGCACGTCTTTCACCTTGTCGCCCAGCGTGGTTTTCACCTTCTCGATCACGTCTTTGAGTTCTTCGGCCGCAGCTTCTTGCTGTTGCTTCTCGGCTTCATCTTCAAATGCGGTCAGATCCAGTTCACCCTTGGCCACCGATTGCAGTTTCTTGCCTTCGAACTCAGTCAGGCTAGAGGTCAGCCATTCATCCACGCGGTCGGACAACAACAAGACCTCAATACCTTTCTTGCGGAAGATTTCCAGATGCGGGCTGTGTTGCGCGCCAGCGAAGGTATCGGCAGTGATGTAATAAATCTTGTCCTGGCCTTCCTTCATGCGGCCAATGTAATCGGCCAGCGTGACGGTCTGCTCGGGCGTGTCGGCTTGGGTAGACGCAAAACGCAGCAGCTTGGCGATGCGCTCTTTGTTGGCGAAGTCTTCGCCGACGCCTTCTTTCAGCACCTTGCCAAACTCAGTCCAGAACGTGGTGAAGTCTTCCGGTTTGTTTTCGGCGAGGTCTTCCAGCACACCCAGTACTTTCTTCACGCAGCCAGACTTGATGGTTTCCACTTCGCGGCTGGCTTGCAGGATTTCACGCGAGACATTGAGTGGCAGATCGGACGAATCGATCACCCCGCGCACAAAGCGCAGGTATTGCGGCATCAACTTCTCGGCGTCTTCCATGATGAAGACGCGCTTCACGTACAGCTTCACGCCGTGGCGACGGTCGCGTTCGTACAGATCAAACGGCGCGTGCTTGGGGATATACAACAGCTCGGTGTATTCCTGACGGCCTTCGATGCGTGCATGGCTCCAAGCCAGCGGTTCTTCGTAATCGTGTGAAACGTGTTTGTAGAATTCTTTGTATTGTTCTTCGGTGATATCGGACTTGTTGCGCACCCACAGCGCGTTGGCCTGGTTGACGGCTTCTTCGCCTTCAGCCGGTTCGATATTGCCGTCTTTGTCGTAGCCCGGTTGCTTGGCCATCAGGATCGGCAGACTGATGTGGTCCGAATACTTGCGCACGATGCCACGCAGGCGCCAGTCATCGAGGAACTCGTCTTCCCCTTCTTTCAGATGCAGCACGATCTCGGTACCGCGGCTGGCTTTGGAGACGTCTTCCAGCGTGAAGTCGCCTTCACCGCCCGATTCCCAACGCACAGCCTGATCGGCTGGTAAACCAGCGCGGCGCGTAGTCAGGGTGACTTTGTCGGCAATGATAAACGCCGAGTAAAAACCCACGCCAAACTGGCCAATCAGGTGGCTGTCTTTGGCCGCGTCGCCACTCAATTGGCTGAAAAACTCTTTGGTGCCGGAGCGGGCAATGGTGCCGATATTGGCAACCACTTCATCGCGACTCATCCCGATGCCGTTGTCGGCAATGGTGATGGTGCGGGCGTCTTTGTCAAACGACAGCTTGATGGCCAGATCGCCGTCACCTTCGTACAAATCGCCGTTATTGATGGCTTCAAAGCGCAGCTTGTCACAAGCATCCGAGGCATTGGAAACCAGCTCGCGCAGGAAAATCTCTTTATTGGAATACAGCGAGTGGATCATCAACTGCAGCAGTTGCTTCACTTCGGCCTGAAAGCCAAGCGTTTCTTTACTCATGGGTTGAACACTCCTTGTTGCGATGTAATTCGTTGCCGGGCGACGGCAGATGGCAGATCAGGTGGGGGCGATAAAAACCGCTTTCAAGGTGGGGGATTAATTTACCGGACCAGTTTTACGCCTCGCACGGCGTACCCTGCCAACATGTAGCCCGGATGGAGCGTCAGCGGGAATCCGGGGTTGCGATGGCGATAATCCCAAACCGGTTATTCATTTATGCATTGCCCCCGGATTCCCGCCCCCCCCCACCGCCACCGCCATATGTGATACCAAGTGCTTTGTGGGGGTACCCCCGAGGGGCACGCTTCATCCGGGCTACGAAGCGAGGCTTAAAAAGCAACTCAAAGCAACACAGGCCGATCCGGCAATTCGTCTATCTGTTCCTGGCCGGTCACTGGTACAAACCGGGCGAGCACCGTATGTGCTGCTTCAACGCCCAACAATGCACCGCCTTGCCAATCGCGTCGCGCAAAAGCACTGGCTATCGCCGCATGCACGCTGGCCCATTCCGCTTCTGGCACGCGCAGCGCAACGCCACGATCCGCGATGATTTCAATGGCCCGTTCAGCCAGCAGCAAATAGATCAGCACACCGGTATTGCGCTCGGTATCCCACACCCGCAGGTTGGAAAACACCTCTTCGGCCCGCTGGCGAGCGCTGCGGCCAGACAGCAAATGGTCTATCGACAAGCGCCCTTCTACTGCAAAGCACAACTCGGCATCGTGCAGGCGTTCACTTTGGGTTACGGCATGCTGGATGGCGTCCAGCGCTGAATCAGGAAAACGCTGGCGTACCAGCGGAGCAAACAAGTGGCGAAACAATCGGGTAATCATCTGTGCGCCCTCTCACCAGCCACCGGAGGCACCACCGCCTCCCGATGAACCACCGCCGCCGGAGAATCCGCCTCCACCACCAAAACCACCTCCCCCGCCAAAGCCACCACCTCCACCACCGCCGGTATAACGTCCGCCACCGCCCATGGCCATCATGTAAAAGAATGCGCCGGAGCCCAAGCCAGCGGCCACCAGCGCCATCAGTAACGCTGCAGCGGGCGAGCCCAGTAATAACCAGCCCGCCGCAAAGCTGGGCAAACCAGCCACCATCGCTCGAGTGAAGCCGCCAAATTTGAACGCTGAACCCAGCATCAGCACAAATACCCCGAAGATACCGGCGCCAATCAAACCCGGAGGATTAACGCCTTCGTCGACATGCTGTTCTTTGGTTAAGGGCGGCGGCAGTTGCTCACCTTCAATCAGCAGCGTCAGTGCGCCTACCGCATCGTTGATGCCGCCATAAAAATTGTTCTGGCGAAACTGCGGGGCGATGTATTCGCGAATGATACGGGCGGCAGCGGCATCGGGAATCGCCCCTTCCAGGCCGTAACCAACCTCAATACGCACTTTGTGATCGTTTTTGGCGACAACCAACAACACACCGTCATCGACCTTCTTGCGCCCGAGCTTGAACTGCTCGAAAGCATGCACGGCATAGTCTTCGATGGTGTCCGGTTGTACGGTAGGGATAATCAACACTGCCAGTTGCGAGCCTTTCTTTTGCTCCAGAGCAGCCAGTTTCTGTTCCAGATCCTGAACTTGTTGCGCGCTGAGCGAGCCGGTGGTGTCCGTAACCCGCGCGGTAATGGCCGGGATGGGTGGCGAATCGGCATCCGCACGTACCGCTGCTGGCAACAACAGGCCCAGCACGCACAGCAGCGGCGCCATCCAGCGGCTCGACACCAACCATAGCGACGGATTACGCATCACCATGCGCTCGCTCACTTGGCCGCAGGTTGCGGTGTGGGCTGCGAGAAATCTACCGTCGGCGCAGTCGAAATGGCCTTTTCGTTATCAACAGTGAAGTTGGGCTTCACGTCGTAGCCGAACATCTTGGCGGTCAGGTTGTTGGGGAACTGGCGGATCAGCACGTTGTAGTCCTGGACGGACTTGATATACCGATTGCGTGCCACCGTCACGCGATTTTCCGTGCCTTCCAGTTGCGCCTGCAAGTTCTGGAACAAGCCGTCGGCTTTGAGATTCGGATAGTTCTCGGTCACCACCATCAAGCGCGACAACGCCCCAGACAACTCACCCTGCGCGGCCTGAAAACTGGCCATGGCTTTAGGGTCGTTGATCATTTCCGGAGTCATCTGGATACTGCCCACTTTGGCGCGAGCGGCGGTTACCTCAGTCAATACTTTCTCTTCGTGATTGGCATAGCCCTTCACGGTGTTGACCAGGTTAGGCACCAGATCAGCACGGCGCTGATACTGGTTTACCACCTCAGACCAGTTGGCTTTGACTTGCTCGTCGTTCACCTGGATGGCGTTGTAACCGCAGCCGGTGAGAAAAGCCAGCAAAGCACACGTAAGTAAAAGGCGGGAAATATTGAGAAAAGCAGACATGAAAGCTGTCTCCAGAATGTGTATTGAGTCACAACTATACACAACCGTAGACAATTCACCGGGCCAGGTCAGTCAAACCTGGCCCGCTTGACGCTCAGCGGGCGTTAATCCGCGCCAGCTCTTCAAAGTAGGTCGGGAAGGTCTTGGCGGTACATTTCGGATCGTTGATGCGCACCGGCACGCCGCCGAGCGCTACCAGCGAGAAGCACATCGCCATGCGGTGATCGTCGTAGGTATCGATCTGGGCATTGGGGATAAACATAGCAGGCGGGGTCACGCGGATATAGTCCTGGCCCTCTTCCACTGCCGCGCCAATCTTGCGCAATTCGGTTGCCATCGCGCTCAGGCGGTCGGTTTCCTTCACGCGCCAGCTTTCGATATTGCGAATGGTAGTGGTGCCTTCAGCAAACAGAGCGGCCACGGCGATGGTCATGGCAGCATCGGGGATATGGTTGAGGTCGATATCCAGTGCCTTGAGCTTGCCGCCAATGGCTGGTGCGGCTTCGATGTGATTAGCAGCCCAGGTAATTTGCGCGCCCATCAGTTCCAGCACTTCGGCAAAGCGTTTGTCACCCTGAATGCTCTCGCTGCCCACACCTTCCACACGCACCACGCCACCACCAATGGCGCCAGCAGCAAGGAAGTACGACGCACTTGAGGCATCGCCTTCTACATGAATTGTGCCGGGGCTTTGATACACCTGGCCGCCGGGGATAAAGAACTCGCTCCAGTCACGGCGCTCGACCTTCACGCCAAATTTAGCCATCAGATTGAGCGTAATTTCGATATACGGTTTGGAGATCAGTTCGCCGACCACCTCAATCGTGACATCTTCACCGGTCAGCGGCAGCGCCATCAGCAGCGCCGTTAGAAACTGGCTGGACACATTGCCTTTCACCGGCACGCGACGGCCTGCCGTGATACTGGCCGGGCGCAGCTGCAACGGCGGAAAGCCGTCGTTACCCAGATATTCCACATCGGCACCGACCACCCGCAATGCGTCGACCAGATCACCAATCGGGCGCTCGTGCATGCGAGGCACGCCATGCAGCTTGTAGGTGCCACCAGCCAGCGCCAGCGCGGCGGTCAGTGGCCGGAACGCAGTACCGGCGTTACCCAGAAACAAATCGGCGTCTTTGACTGGAAACACACCGCCCACGCCTTCCACTACAAAATCACGCGTGCCTGCGGTTTGCATCCACTTCACGCCCAGCGAGGTCAGTGCCTCCAGCATGCGCTCGATATCGTCACTCGCCAGCAAGCCTTTGACTTCGGTGCGGCCACTGGCCAGCGCAGCCAGCAATAGTGTGCGATTAGAAATGCTCTTGGAGCCGGGCAGGATCACGGTGCCATTCACCCGGGCAATGGGGGCAAGGTCGAGGTATTCGAGATGTTCTGCTGGTTTCATGATGGGAGCGCGCAGGGTAGATTCGGGAAAGCACCAATGATAACACTGGCATGACGCCATACGCGGCGCCTGGGCGCGATCCGGTACAATGGGCGATTGCCATTCGAGCCGCACGCCATGCTCAGCTATCGCCACGCCTTTCACGCCGGCAACCATGCCGACGTACTCAAACACACCGTCCAGATCGCCCTGCTGCGTTATCTGAACCAGAAAGACAAACCGTATACCTATGTGGATACCCACGCCGGTGCAGGGATTTATTCGCTGGTAGAAGGTTACGCCACCAAAAACGCCGAGTTCGAGAGCGGCATCGCCCGCTTGTGGGATGAAAAGAATCTGCCCGAGGCACTGGCCGATTACATCAAGGTGATCCGCGCCTTCAATCCAGACGGCAAGCTCAAGTTGTATCCTGGCTCGCCCGCTTGCGCGCTGGAAGTGCTGCGCGAGCATGACAAAGCGCGGTTGTTCGAACTGCATTCAAGCGACAGCAAACTGCTGGTGCAGGCCATGGAACACTATGGCCGTCAGGTGCAAATTGACGCGGGCGATGGGTTCACCGGCATCAAAGCGGCTCTGCCGCCAGCATCCCGCCGTGGTCTTGTGCTGATTGATCCACCGTATGAAGACAAAAACGATTACCGCCATGTGATCGATGGCTTGCAGGAAGGTCTGAAGCGCTTTGCCACTGGCACCTACGCCATCTGGTATCCGCAATTACAACGCGAAGAAAGCCGTACCCTACCCGCCAAACTGAAAACGCTGCCAGTGAAAAGCTGGCTGCATGTGGCGCTGAGCGTGCAATCGCCATCGGCCGACGGGTTTGGCATGTATGGCAGCGGTATGTTCATTCTCAACCCGCCGTGGACTTTGCGCGCCACTTTGGCGGAGATCATGCCGCTGTTGGTGGACAAGTTGGGGCTGGATGCCGGGGCGCGATTTACGCTGGAAGCGCATGAGAATTGATGACGCTGTTTGGAGTTGAGCCCGAGTCCGTTTCCTGTCATCCCGACTACAAGTTATTGTTTATGCCTACCGGCACGGCTAAAGGCATTTGATACCCCGGGGTGCCGGGGAGCACGTTACTTTTCTTTGCTTCGCCAAAGAAAAGTAACCAAAAGAAAGGCGACCCCACGCTGATGCCCCTCCGGGGTTCCCTCGGTCGGTCGGGAGCCCAAGGTCTCCCTCCACTCCCTCGCCAGTGGCGTCAGGGAATTTGAAAAGCACACCGTCTGTTGGCGAGCCGTCACTGTTGGTTCCTATCTCGTCTGCCAACGACCCGCGCGGGAATGACGATGTAATAACGGCTGTTGCTTCTACTGCCATCACCGACATCCCACGCAGCAAACCGCGCCGACCGAGGGGACGACGGAGGCGCGCAAAGACCCTTGGCAAACAAACGGTTCGTTTTGGCTTTTGACTTCGGGCCCCCTTGCGGCAGCGGGGTATCAAAAGCTTTTCACAACCGTGCCGCAGGCACTAACATAAAAGCTTTTAAGGCTCTAGCCGTAACAGCAAGGCGGGTCGCCCCCTCCCTACATCGTCTAACACCAAAATCGCCAGCACACCATCTTCAAACCCCGCGTTCCTCAAACACCTCCTGCGCCGCAAACAAGCCATTCAATGCCGCCGGAAACCCCGCGTACACCGACATCATCATCAAAATCTCGGTGACCTCTTCCCGCGTCACGCCCACGTTCAGCGCCGCATTCACGTGCACTTTCAATTGCGGCGTGGCATAACCCAATACGGTCAACGCGGCGACCACGGCGATTTCGCGATCCCGCAGCGACAAACCAGGCCGGTTGTAGATATCGCCAAACGGATACTCAACCAGATACTTCGCAAAATCCGGCGCAATGGCCGCCAGACGCTGGACTACTTGTTCACCAGCACGACCATCAATTTCGCTCAGCCGTTCCAGGCCGCGCTGGTAGCGAGAGGGTGTCTGAGTTTCGTTGTTCGCTGCTTGTTCATTGGTGGTGTTCATGGCTGTTTCCCTGTGCAGATATGGCATGCCGGGATTCCTGCTGGTGATAAATCGCAATCTTTTCCCGCAAATAATCTGCGGTTTGCTGCAATTCAAGCAGTTGGGTTTCGATTTCACCCAAATGGCTTTGCAGCAGATGGCGGCGCTCAACCAGCGTGTCATCCCCCTGGCTGCGTAGCGCGGCATAAGCCAGCATTTGCCGGATCGGCATGCCGGTATTGCGCAAACGCAGCAGGAACTCGATCCAGCGCAGATCAGTTGCCGTATACAGCCGTTGCCCGCCCGGGGCACGGTGTACCGGTTCGATCAGCCCGATGCGCTCGTAATAGCGCAGGGTGTGGGCCGACAAGCCGGTACGTTGGGACATCTGTTCGATCTGAAGAAACGGTTCCATGAATCCATCCTGCAAGTTAGAGTGCGCTCCAGGTCAAGCATTTTTGATCGCGGCACGCAGGGGGTCAAATGCCCAATCAGCATTTACCGTCAACCGGTCAGGAGCAAAACTGCAAAAAGGCGTATAATTATCAACGCTTAATGTCGAAATCCGGCATCAATCCATTTTTGCCGCTCGTATTACCCCAAGCAGATTGGGCAGTTTCGGGTGGCCAGAAGCACCAAAACACTAGCAAAACCGGCGTGCGCGCGTGGCCCGTTCAGATGGGCTGCGTCTTGCGGCACTGGTTTTTGGTTTACCCCTAACTGGAGCAACAATGGCTAAAGAAGATCTTATTGAAATGGAAGGTACTGTCGCAGAAGTATTTCCGGAATCGCGTTTTAAAGTGGTTCTGACCAATGGTGTTGAAGTGATCGCCTATGCATCGGGCAAGATGCAAAAGAATCGTATCCGTGTACTGGAAGGTGATCGCGTGACTGTTGAAATGTCTCCGTATGACCTGACCAAGGGCCGCGTGAGCTTCCGTCACAAAGACGAGCGCGCACCTACTAGTCCTGGCGGCAACCGCCCACAATTCCGCCGCCGCTAAAGCGCACGGCGCCGGGCACGGCTACTCCTGTTGGCCTATGGTATTGTCAAATTGCCTCGTTATACTGGTGGCGATTGCGATAATCCCGACAACATGGAGTAGTTGATGCTCAGGCCCCGTTTGCTTCCCTCCCGAGTTTCTTTCGCTTCGCTGCAAACCGCCATTCTCGGCGGACTGATGTTTGTTTCGGCAGCAGTTCATGCTGAAACTTTAAACGTCGCCGTCGCAGCAAATTTGCAATACGTCTTTACCGATCTTGCCAGCAGCTTCACCAAAACCACCGGGATTGAAGTCAAACCTTCTTTCGGCGCTTCGGGCAAGTTCTATACCCAGATTACCCAAGGCGCGCCTTTTCAGGTGTTCATGTCTGCGGATATGGATTTCCCGCAAAAGCTGCAGGATGCCGGGCAAACACTGGAAGCACCCAAACCTTATGCTTTGGGCTCATTGGTGGTCTGGACCACGCGTGATCTGAAAATTGAAGACTGGCAAAAGCTGGTCAACGACCCGTCAGTCAGCCATATCGCCGTGGCCAATCCGCAAACCGCCCCCTATGGCCGAGAAGCCATCCATGCCCTGACCACCTTCAAGCTGGCCGATGCCGCCAAGCCCAAGCTGGTGTACGGCGACAATATTTCGCAAGCCACGCAATTCATTACCACCGGAGCAGCAGACTTCGGCTTTACCGCCAAATCGCTGGTGCTTTCACCCGAAGCCCGCGGCAAAGGCCACTGGGTTGATGTCCCAGCCACAGCGTATTCGCCAATCGAGCAAGGTGCTGCCTTGCTCAAATACGCCAAAGACCATGACCTGGCTGCGGCTCAAGCGTTTTACCGCTTTATCTCTTCCCCTGCCGCCAAAACCATCTTTGAACAAAATGGATACCGTGCACCATGAATCGCATTCCAGCCATACTCGTACAACTGGAGCATGAGAATGGCGTGACGCTGATTGATGCCCAGGCCAGTGGTCATTCGTTTTCGGCAATGCTGGTGGGCGATCAACCTGATCTATCTCCGGGCGCCGCCATCACGCTGGTGTTCAAAGAAACCGAAGTCGCCATTGCCCGCAATCTGGGCGGGCAGATCAGCCTGCGCAATCGTGTTCCCGCCCGGATCAGCAACCTGGAAAGCGGCAAATTGCTCACGCGAGTCGAGATGGATTTCGCGGGCATCCCGGTTTATGCGGTCATTACCACCGGCTCGGCAGAACGCATGGCGTTGCACGTAGATGCGCAGGTGGAATGGCTGGTCAAAGCCAACGAAATGGGTATTGAGTGCTGAACACCGTTGACCCGCAACCGCTGCTGCTCACGCTCAAACTAGCCACGCTCACTACCGGTATTTTGCTGGTGCTGGCGGTACCGCTGTGCGCCTGGCTGGCTCGCGGGCAGGGCCGGGCGCGGTCACTGGTAGAAGTCCTCATCAGCCTGCCGCTGGTATTGCCTCCCACCGCGCTGGGCTTTTATTTGCTGATTACCTTCAGCCCGGCCTCTTGGCTGGGCGGCTGGCTGGAACGCACTTTGTCGCTGCGCCTCGTTTTCAGCTTTAACGGGCTGGTGCTGGGGTCCGTCCTGTTCAGTTTGCCGTTTATGGTGCAACCACTACTCGCGGCATTACGCCAGACGCCGGTCAACTTGCTGGATGCTGCGCGCACGCTGGGCAAGCATGAACCCACAATTCTCTGGCGAGTCTGGTTGCCGCACGCCCGACACGGCGTGTTTGCCGGCACCATTCTGGCGTTCGCCCACACAGTTGGTGAGTTTGGTGTGGTGTTGATGCTCGGTGGCAATATCCCGGATCAAACCCGCGTGGCCTCAATTGCCCTGTATCAGGAAATGGAAGCACTCAACTACCCGGCCGCGCATACCTATGCGGCGATTCTGGTGGTGTTCTCGTTCCTGGTATTGCTGGCGCTGCAACGGGTACAAAGGCGGCGCGCATGAGTCTGTTTATGGACGTCACGCTGGCGCTACCTGGACGAGCGCTGACCATGCAGGTGGATGTTCCGCAAGGCGGTTGCCTGGCGCTGTACGGCCCATCTGGCGTTGGTAAAACCACGCTCCTGCGGATACTGGCGGGCCTGGCGCGGGCAGAATCAGGCATGGTCCGGTTTAATGGGCAAACCTGGTTTGATGCGACCAGTCATGAACAGACGCCAACCCGTTCGCGTCGCGTGGGTTTTGTCTTTCAGGATTTCGCGTTATTCCCCAACATGACGGTGGATGGCAATCTGGCTTTTGCCCAGTCCAAACCCGACGCCACGCGCCGCGGTCACTGGCTTGAGTTAACCGGCATGACCGCGTACGGCCGCCGTTATCCACGAGAGTTATCGGGCGGACAATTGCAACGGGTTGCCCTCGCGCGTGCTCTGGCCAGCGAGCCGCAGCTGCTGTTGCTTGATGAAGCACTATCAGCGCTGGATGGCAGTTTGCGCAGTAGTTTGCAACAAGCGCTGGCCGATATCCTGAGCGAAACGCAACTCACCACAGTGCTGGTCAGCCATGATCCGGGCGAAGTGTTTAGACTGGCTAGTCAGGTAGCGTATTTGCAACCCGACGCGCCCACTCGTTACGGCACGCCGCGCGAGGTGCTGCTCAATACCAATACTCTGGGGCGCTATGCGCTGGCCGGGCAGGTATTGCTGGTTGAACCCGCTGGCGTGCAGGCCCGTGTGGTCATCGCTATTGGCCAGGAAACGTTAACTACTCTGGTCAATCATGCCGAAGCCACAGCCCTGCATGTGGGGCAGCGGGTCAATGTGGCGCTTAATGGCGCCAGCGCCATGGTCAGCGCCGCATAAACAACCATTAACAATGTTACCGATTCCAGCGCAGGGATAAACCGCTCACCATGTCGACTGTTTTTATCGCATTGCCCGATGCCCTGATCAACCTGGGTATGGCCACCTTGTATGGCGCGGTGCTGGGTTTGAATCGCCAGCTGCATCGCAAGCCCGCTGGCTTGCGTACGCATTGCATGGTGGCGTTGGGTACCGCGCTGGCCGCACTGACCGTAGCGCGGATCACCGGCGCAACATCGAGTGATGTCAGCCGGGTGATGCAAGGCGCAATTACCGGCATCGGCTTTATCGGCGCCGGTGTGATCATTCATCGGGGGGAGAAAGAGCGCGTGGAAGGTTTGACCACTGCCGCCTCGATCTGGCTGGCCGCCATGTTAGGCCTGGCTTGTGGCAGCGGCGAATGGCAGATTGCCGGGGCCGCGCTACTGTTTGCGCTGGTCATTCTGGTATTTGGCGGGCATTTCGAAAAAGCGGTGACCATACTGATTAATCCACCGCACCCAACCAAGCCACCCAAAACGCCAGAGAGCGAACACGGCGAAGGCGACTGACACCGCGCTGCAAATCAAGCCAGTTTATTAATTTAATTAGTCCAATTAGTCCGTTAATCCGGCTTGCCAGCTGCCCCGCCGCGCAAACAGCTCATCCTGCGCAGGTTCTCTTCCACCTCGTGCAGCACCGCTTGGGCGATGGCAATGCGCTCCGGCGCCAGACCATCCAGTGCTTTTTCAAAGAAGGCATGGCGCTGCGGTTGTGCCGCCGCAATCAATTGCTTGCCCGAAGCGGTGAGCGCCACGCGCGTAATGCGATTGTCTTGCGGATCGGCACTGCGGGTAACCAGTCCGTCATGTTCCAGGGTTTTCATTTGGCGAGTCAGGGCACCGGCATCCATGATCAAACGTGTGACTAGCTGTTTTTGCGTTGCTTCCGGCATGTCGGCCAAGGCCTGCAGGATGCGCCAGCGCGGCAAGGCGTGCCCGACTTCGCCCTCAAATGCGGCATACATGGCTCGCGCGGTACGCGCCATTTGTTGCAGCAGATTGCGGTCTTGCTCACTCATTTGATGCCTCGACTTTAGTCACACGGCGTTGCAGCTTCAGCGGCGGCACGCGGCGCACAATCAACAACGCCAGTACCATCACGCCCACCACAGCCCATTGCCCACCGTGAATGGCATTTACCAGTGCCACCCGGGCACCGTCCAGCAAGGCGCCAGCCTGAACGCCAACCTGCCCGGCGGCCTGGCTAAACTGTTGCGCGACGCTGTGATTAACCAGAATCTGCGGGTCATCCAGCCAGTGCGCCCATTGCATGCTGCCCGGCGCCTGATTTTGCAAAAAGTCCTCAACCCCTGCGGTATAGCGATGCGTCACAAAGGTGCCGATCAACGCCGTGCCCAGCATCCCGCCGATCATGCGGGTGGATTGCAGCATGGCGGTGGCGATGCCCAGTTGCGTACGCGGTGCAGTTTCCTGGGCAAAGATGGTCAGATTAGGCATCAACAAACCCAAGCCCAGTCCGCCCATCATCATCACCAGCACAATGACCCAATGCGGTGTGCCCAAGTGGGTCTGCGTCAGGCCGAAGGCGGCCACCCAGAAAAAGGCAAAGCCGACGTACAGCATGATGTTGGGCTTGGGCACGCGCGTAATGATGCGGCCATTGATAATGCTGCCCACGGTAATGAACACCACCAGCGGCGTGACTAGCAGACCGGCTTGATTAGGCGATAGTCCGAAGCCGCCCTGGAACATCAACGGCGCGTAGTACATCACTGCAAACAGGCAAAAGCCCATCAGCACTGACAATATGAACAACGGCTGCAAGCTGTGATGCGTGAACATATCCAGCGGCAAAATTGGATTGGCACAGCGGCGTTCCCACCACAGCAGCAGCACGACCGAGCCAATCGCCACTACGGCCAGCAGCGCCAGCAGCAACGGCGGCTTGTGCTGCGGCAACCACTCCACCAGCAACTGCATGCCGCCCAGCGCCACTGCAATCAGTGCAGCTCCCAGCCAATCCAGCCGTGACGGTGTGTGATCGGCATGGCGAATGCGCGGTAGATAGCGCCAGACAAACCACACACTGATCAAGCCTACGGGCAGGTTTACAAAAAACACCCAGCGCCAGCCGCAGTATTCAGTCAAAAAGCCACCCAGCGACGGGCCAATGGCGTTGGCCAGGCCGAACGCGCTGCTGAACAACACCTGCCAGCGCAAACGCTCATGTGCGTCAGGGAATAAATCTGGCACCGAGGCAAAGGTAGTGGCCACCAGCATGCCGCCACCAACTCCTTGCAACGCCCGCGCCAGCACCAGCTGGATCATGCTTTGCGCCATCCCGCACAGCATTGAGGCCACGGTAAACAGCACAATCGCCGCCAGCACAAACGGTTTGCGGCCATGGTCATCCCCCAGCCGACCAAAGATGGGAATGGTAATGACCGAGGTCAACAGATAAGACGTGCCAACCCAGGCGTACAGGCTGAAGCCTTTCAGTTCAGCGACAACCGTAGGCAACGCGGTGCCGACCACGGTTTGGTCCAGCGCCACCATGATCAACACAAAACACAGGCCCAGCATGGCGAATAAACGCTGGCGAAAGGCCTGTTTGGGATTCGGAATTTCGGGGGTTACTGCAGGTGTCTGGGCTTGCATGAAAATCTATTGCCGTATCAATCGTTGCCAAGTCAACTATTTTGCAGTAATTGACCTTAATTGTCTATTTTTGAAATCAGCACACACAATTGAATGACATAACCAGCCCATCTCGCCTCGGGACCCAATGCCTCTGCCCTCTCAGAATCGCAACGCGTTGCAATGGCTGGAGGTCTAGTACCAACCGCAAATTGCCATGACCACCGGGCGCGTTTGCGGCGTTGAAGCCCTGCTGCGCTGGCCGGGTGTCACCGACTTTGTACAACCGCCATCGGTGTTTGTGCCGCTGGCCGGGCATTCCGGGGCGCAGCCCGCCTGATCCCCGCCGTTTGCCGGTTTTGCTTAAACTGCGCAAGAGCGTAAATACCAGTGGGTGAATGGTCGCTGTGGCACGAACCTTCGCCGACGGCAGCGGCCAAAGTGGTAATATCGCCCCCCTTTTCCTGCCTTGGGCAGGATATTCACCACAGGAACTGAATCATGATCGACCCCCTGCACCCCACCAAAAATGACGACGATACACTGCTGTCTGAAGGCGAAGCCCAAGCCGCCATCGACTACATCGAAGCCACCGCCGGGGTTCGTCTGACGCAGGCGCAAATGGCCGAGCTGCTGGCCGACTGGGTGCATGTGCGCGAGAACATCATTGAGTGGGGCATGGATGATGCCGCAGCGGCAGAGGATGTCTGCAACACGCTGTCATCCGAGTTGCTGGATGAACCGTGGCCAGCGGCGGATGAAGACAACAGCGAGTTTCTGGTACGCCTGCGTGCGGCGGCCAGGAAACACGGCTATCAGGTAGTTGTGAATTGATTACCCTTACCGCTTCAACGACGCTGTAGCCCGGATGAAGTCGCAGGCGAGAATCCCGGATGCCATATTCGCAAGTTAAATGCGGTGGCCGATTGATGCATTTCCCCCGGATTCCCACGTCGCTCCATCCGGGCTACGTGAATAAAAAAAGGAACCAAACGGTTCCTTTTTTTATTGGCTCAATCTGACTCAAGCTAGCAATCACACCGGCGTACGGCGGCGGAACAGCGGCAATGGCTGGTCGGTGGCACCTTGATAGAACTCGGTGAAATCCTCCAGACCCTTGAGCGCTTCGTTAATGTCTTTATCCGCACGCACGGCAAAGGCATCAAAACCGCAACGATGCTGGAACAGGATCACATCTTTGAACACGTCACCAATCGCCCGCAGCTCGCCCTTCCAGCCGAAACGGTCACGCAGCAAACGCGCATTGGAATAACTGCGGCCGTCGATAAAGGCCGGGAAGTCCAGCGCAATCAGCGCAAAGTGCGCCAGATCGCTCGCGATGTCTTCCGCTTCTTCCTCGGATGCCAGCCATACACCCACATCGCCGCGGGTAATCAGGCTGTCGCGCTGCGCTTGCCATTGTTTGAGCGGAACGATGATACGGCCAGTGGCAGGAACACTCTCAAAACTGCCGTCTTCAGCCAGACGCAACAGTGTGGCGTCATCTTCAACAATCTGGCGGCCTTTGATGATCTTAGTCATTGGTCGCCTCCGCTACAGCTTTGGTCTTGTTGCCGTAAACGCGCGTTTTGAAGGGTTCCATACCCAGACGATCAAACACTTCTACAAAGTGTTCGTCGGCTTCGCGTGCTTCAACAAAGACCTTGATGATCTGCTCGATCACGCCCGGCACATCGTCTTGGGCAAACGACGGTCCAATGACCTTACCCAAGCTGGCCTGCTTGCCTTGACGGCCGCCCAGCGAAATCTGGTACCACTCGCTGCCACTCTTATCCACGCCCAAAATGCCGATGTGGCCGACGTGGTGGTGCCCACAGGAGTTCATACAGCCTGAGATATTGATATCCAGTTCACCCAAGTCAAACAGGTAATCCAGATCATCAAATTTTTGCTGGATGCCTTCAGCAATCGGGATCGACTTGGCGTTAGCCAGCGAGCAGAAATCACCGCCCGGGCAGCACACGATATCGGTCAGCAGGCCGATGTTCGGCGTGGCAAAACCAATGGCTTTGGCTTGTTCCCACACCGCAAACAGATCGGCCTGTTTTACGTACGGCAGGATAAGATTCTGTTCGTGCGAAACGCGAATTTCACCCAAGCTGTACTGGTCGGACAAATCTGCCACGGCGTCCAGCTGCGCGTCGGTAGCATCACCTGGCGGCACGCCGGTTTTCTTCAGAGACAGCGTCACAGCGGCATAGCCTGCTTGCTTGTGACCAAACACGTTGCGCTCCACCCAGCGCGCAAACGCCGGCTTGGTGGCGCGAGCTTGCAGGTAGCCAGCGTCATCGCCCGGCAGTATTTCATACGCCGGGTCGACAAAGAATTTGGCGACGCGATGGATTTCCGCATCGGTCAGCGTCATCGGGCCGTTTTTGGTATGCGCCCATTCTTGTTCAACCTTGGCACCGAAAGCTTCTGGCGTCATGGCTTTCACCAGAATCTTGATGCGGGCTTTGTATTTGTTGTCGCGGCGGCCGTAGCGGTTGTATACGCGCAGTACGGCATCCAGATACGACAGCAAATGGTGTTGTTCCAGCCACGGCTTGATCAGCGCACCAATCACCGGCGTGCGACCCAGGCCGCCACCGACGTACACGGCAAAGCCAACTTCACCGGCTTCGTTCTTCTGCACGGTAATACCAATGTCGTGCACCAGAATGGCAGCGCGATCTTCCACGGCGCCGTTCACGGCAATCTTGAACTTGCGCGGCAGATGGGCGAATTCCGGGTGGAAGGTCGACCACTGACGGATGATTTCACACCATGGGCGCGGATCAACCAGCTCGTCGTGTGCCACGCCAGCAAACTGGTCGCTGGTGGTATTGCGAATGCAGTTGCCCGAAGTCTGAATGGCATGCATCTGCACGGTGGACAGATCGGCCAGGATATCCGGCACATTTTCCAGCGCCGGCCAGTTGAACTGGATGTTCTGGCGCGTGGTGAAGTGGCCGTAGCCACGATCATATTTGCGGGCGATATGCGCAAGCATGCGCACTTGCTTGCTGTTCAGCTCGCCATAGGGCACCGCCACGCGCAGCATCGGCGCATGGCGCTGGATATAGAGTCCGTTCTGCAAACGCAGCGGGCGGAACTCATCTTCGGTAAGCGTGCCGGCCAGGTAACGGCTGGTTTGATCGCGAAACTGCGCCACGCGCTGATCCACAATTTTCTGGTCAAAGTCGTCGTAAACGTACATGCAAGCCACAGCCAATAAGGGTTTAAGCCAATCGCGTACTATACCAGCGCCATAAGCCGCACGGCAGAACCATTTCGACTATCAAAAGTGTGAGCTGGAATATAACAATTGGCGTTTTTGCGATAATGCGGGCCAGCCCTGATGCCGCAGCGGCTTGATTTTGGGTAGCATTGCTCGCATGTAGGTCCAGTAAACAAGTGAAATAACGCGCGCGCGCGCCGCGTGCGAAAGATCGGGCATTGCCGCCCCAGAATTTCAACAATGCTGTTGCCGTGCATACCCCGGCTGCAGCCTCTCCCCGCTAACTCATTCCAGGTACGCTTTTGTCATGCAAGAACAACGCCAACCCATTCAGCGCCTTGATTACACCCCGCCGCCATTCCTGATTGATCGCGTCGACCTGACCTTTGAACTGGAAGAAACCAACACCCGCGTGCTGTCGCGCCTGGTGCTCAAGCGCAATCCCGCCCATCCAAACGCCAGCGCGCCACTGGTGCTCAATGGTGAAGAACTGACGCTGGAAAGCATCAAGCTGGATGGCAAGCAACTGGCACAGGACGACTACGAGCTGGGTGACGACACATTGACCATCGCCCAGTTGCCCGATGAATGCATTCTGGAAATCGCCACGCGCATCAACCCGCTGACCAACACCACGTTGTCCGGCCTGTATGTTTCCAATGGCAATTTCTTTACCCAATGTGAGGCAGAAGGTTTCCGGCGCATTACCTGGTATCTGGATCGCCCGGATGTCATGGCAAAGTTCACCACCACCATCATCGCCGACAAAACCCGCTACCCGGTTTTGCTGGGCAACGGCAATCGCGTCGACCAGGGTGTGCTGGACCGCAATCGCCACTGGGTAAAATGGGTTGATCCATTCAAGAAGCCGTCTTATCTGTTTGCGCTGGTCGCAGGCAAGCTGGTGGTGCTGGCCGACCGTTACACCACTGGCAGCGGCAAGAACGTGAATGTGGAAATCTGGGTTGAGCCGGGCGATGTGGAGAAATGCCACCACGCGCTGGCCTCGGCCAAAGCCGCCATGGCATGGGATGAAGAGCGCTTCGGCCTCGAATACGATCTGGATACCTACATGATCGTAGCGGTCTCGGACTTCAATATGGGCGCCATGGAAAACAAGGGGTTGAACATTTTCAACACCAAGTACGTGCTGGCCCGCCCGGAAACTGCCACCGACGTGGACTTTGACGGCATTGAATCGGTCGTGGCGCACGAGTACTTCCACAACTGGACCGGCAACCGCGTAACTTGCCGCGACTGGTTCCAGTTGTCGCTCAAGGAAGGCCTGACCGTATTCCGCGATCAGGAGTTCTCCAGCGATATCGGCAGCCGTGCCGTGCAACGCATTGGCAATGTGCGCACGCTGCGCGAGTATCAGTTCCCGGAAGACGCTGGCCCGCAAGCACACCCGGTACGGCCAGACTCATATCTGGAAATCAACAATTTCTATACCGCCACCGTGTACGAAAAAGGCTCGGAAGTGGTGCGGATGATCTACACCCTGGTTGGCCACGATGGTTTCCGTAAGGGCACCGATCTGTACTTCAAGCGCCACGATGGCCAAGCCGTGACCTGCGATGATTTCGTCGCGGCCATGGCCGATGCCAACGATATCGACCTGACCCAGTTCAAACGCTGGTACAGCCAGTCCGGCACGCCGCGCCTGACGGTTGAAGGTGTGTACGACCAGGACGCCAAGACCTTTATCCTGACCGTGGAACAACACTGCCCGGCCACACCGGGGCAGTCAGAAAAGCAACCGTACCTGATCCCGCTGGCGCTAGGTCTGCTGGACCGCAGCGGGGCAGAACTGCCGCTGGTGCTGGCTGGCGAAAGCGATACCGGTGTAACCAGCCGGGTACTGCAACTGAAGCAAGCCAAAGAGCGCTTTGTATTTACCGGCATCCACAGCCATCCGGTGCCTTCGCTGCTGCGCGATTTCTCCGCGCCGGTGAAGCTGGATTACCCATACGCTGATGAAGAACTGGTGTTCTTGATCGCCCACGACAGCGATCCGTTTGCGCGCTGGGAAGCAGCCAATGCTTATCTCACACGCTTGTTGTTGCAGCGTTATCAGCAAGAAGCTGGCCATGCGGCAGCCCCGGCACAACTGGTAGCGGCGTTTGAAAAGCTGCTGACACAAGACCGGATTGACCCGGCGCTAGTGGCACTGATGCTGCAACTGCCGAGCGAACAATTCCTGTTTGAAGCGCTCAACGAAGTCGACCCGACTCGTCTGCATCAAGTGCGCCAGGCGCTCAAGCAATCGCTGGCCAAAGAACTGCGTGCGCCCCTGATTGCGGTGTACCAGAAACTGCACAGCACCGAGCCTTACCAGTACAACGCCGAACAAGCCGGTCGTCGCAGCCTGAAGAACGTGGCACTGGATTACCTGGCCGAACTGGACGAACCGCGCATTACCGAACTGCTGACCAACCAGTATCGCCACGCCGACAACATGACTGATCGCCTGGCTGCTCTGGCCGCGTTCAACCAGCGCGAAGGTGGCGATCAATATCTGGCGGACTTTGCCAGCATGTGGCAAGACGACGCGTTGGTGATGGACAAGTGGTTCGGCCTGCAAGCGCTGTCGGATCGCCCCGGTGCGCTGGCTCGCGTGCAGCAATTGATGAGCCATCCAGCCTTTGCCATGACCAATCCGAACAAGGTGCGCTCGCTGATCACCACGTTCTGCTCGCGCAATATGGCGCATTTTCATGCAGTGGATGGCTACGGTTACGCTTTTGCTGCTGACCGCGTACTGGAACTGGACAAAATCAATCCGCAAATCGCTGCGCGGCTGGCGGCGTGTTTCAATCGCTGGACTCGCGTCGAGCCAAGCCGTCGCGCCATGATGCGCGCCGAACTGGAACGCGTGGCGCGCCAGCCCGGCTTGTCACCTGACACCTTTGAAATTGTGTCCAAGGCGCTGCAAGCGGGCAAGTAAGCACATGGCGTCGGGTTTCAAGTGATCGGGTTAGTGATCTATTTACCTGGCTGGCGCGGGGAACCCTTCGCCAGCCAGGCGTACATACAACACAGTGCTGGCACGTTGTAAGCAAAATTTCACACCAGCGGGCAAACCAGATATTTTGAATCACCGGCGGATGCCAAAAGCACTTTAAAACGAACGTACCACCCGGCCGTAAGTTTTGCTTTTTTGCATAAACATCAACAAGATACAAGTTATTGAATTCAACCGGAAACATTCCGCGTCATGGTAAAAAAGCGCTTTGAAGACACCCGCGAGCATTTGCTCGCCATCGGTGAACACATCATTCTGGGGAAAGGTTTTGCTGCAGTGGGTCTGGCAGAAATCCTGGCCACGGCCGATGTCCCCAAGGGCTCGTTCTATCACTATTTCGCTTCAAAAGAAGCATACGGTGTGGGCCTGCTTGAGCGCTATTTCGCCAACTATCTCGAAGACGCAAAAATGCGTCTGAATGCCCCGCAAGGCTCTGCTCACGATCATCTGATTGATTATTTCGATAACTGGCAGGGCAAATCGTGCGGTAACACCGTGCCTTGTCTGGTGGTAAAACTGGCCGCAGAAGTGGCCGATCTGTCTGACACCATGCGTGCGGCGCTGCAAAGCGGCTGTAACCACATTGTGGCGGCACTGGAGCGCACCGTAGCGCGCGGCCAGGAGGCAGGCACGGTCAGCAAGGCACAAGCACCAGAGGTAACGGCTTTGGCGCTGTACGAATTGTGGCTCGGTGCCAGTTTGATGACCAAACTGCGACGTGACCGCGTACCACTGGAAACCGCTATGGCCGTTACGCGGCAATTGCTCACGCCGTGAGTTGAACAAGTCAGTTCCAGCCCCATTCGCAACGCCAGCTAGCATTTCGGCTGGCGTTGTTGTTTTCGCCCCCACACCTTCCGCCACAAAAAACCGTGCGACTGCCCCACCTTTTCGCAAACGTTGCTCTGTTCGCCAGGCTTTCAATCCAGTCGCCCACCTATAAAAATAATTGACTGGTCTAATTGATATTCCAGAGCGGCATGCCTATCTACAGACGAACGCCAAAATAACTCTGCCTCATCTAACCACTCACAGGACCAACATGCCCATCGACAAACTCCTTACCCCGGTCAAAGTCGGCCATCTCACCCTGAACAACCGACTGGCCATGGCCCCGCTGACTCGCTCGCGCGCCAGCAAACCGGGCGATGCACCCACCGAACTGAACGCCACGTATTACGCGCAGCGCGCCACAGCCGGTTTGATCGTCACTGAAGCCACCCAAATCTCTCGTCAGGGCCAGGGCTATGCCTGGACGCCAGGTATCTACACCGACGAACAAGAAGCGGGCTGGAAAAACGTAGTCGATGCCGTGCATGCGAAGGGTGGCAAGTTGTCATTGCAACTGTGGCACGTGGGCCGCATTTCCAACCGTCTGCTGCAGGAAGATGGCCAGGCGCCGGTATCGGCCAGCGCCATTCAGGCCGCTACCTCCAAGAGCTTTGTGGTGTTGCCTGATGGCACGCCAGCCAATGAGCCCTGCGATACCCCACGAGCACTCGAAACCGCTGAACTGCCAGGCATTGTCGCCAGCTATGTGGCTGCCGCAACTCGAGCCAAACGCGCCGGCTTCGACTTTGTAGAAATCCACTCCGCCAACGGTTACCTGCTGCACCAATTCCTGGCCACCGGCACCAACCAGCGCACCGACCAATATGGTGGTGGACTGGAAAACCGCGCGCGTCTGCTGCTGGAAGTGCTGGATGCGGTAGTTGCGGTAGTGGGTGCAGATCATGTCGGCGTACGTTTGTCGCCCGCCTTCCCTGGCCACGATATTGTGGATACCGAATCTGAACCGATGAGCCTGTATCTGGCCAGCGAATTCAGCAAACGCAATATCGCCTATCTGCACATCGCCGAGCCAGACTGGGTGGGCGGCACGCCGCTGTCGGATACTTTCCGCCGTGGCCTGCGCAATCAGTTCAGTGGCACCATCATCACTTGCGGTGGTTACAGCGCTGAGTCCGCCGAAGCGCGTCTGGACGAAGGCGTTGCCGATGTGATCGGTTTTGGTCGTCCATACATTGCCAACCCGGATCTGGTTGAGCGCTTCCGCCAGGGTGCGCCGCTCAATACGCCAGATCACACCACGTTCTACGGTGGCGCTGAGCAGGGTTATACCGATTACCCCACGCTAGGCTAATCACCAGCGTTTTTAAATTAAAAGCATGTAGGGACGGACCACTATCCGGCCCGCCAGAAACACCGTCCGGAGAAGTCGCTCAAACAGAGCGACCGATCCCGACGGTGTTTGTTTTTTTATGCTGCAATGCGAGCAAAATGACGCAATCTGGCACAGAATAACCGGCATCAAACGCTTCGCCGGTGCCCGCACACCAGCCGTGTGACCCCAAAGTTAGCAAGCCAGGCACTATCCCCAATCGAACCTGTAGCCACATTTGGCATAAAATCCGTTTTTACGCACAAGGATAGCTTCAATGTACCAGGTCATCGCTTCCGATCTCGACGGCACACTTTTGAATGCCGACCACATGGTTGACGCCTACACCGCCGAAACGCTCAGAGCGCTGGAAGCACGTGGCGTGCACTTTGTGATTGCCACCGGCCGCCATTATCGGGACGTGCGCGGGATTCGCGATGTGCTGGGCGTGCGCGCCTATCTGGTGACCTCCAACGGCGCACGTGTACATGACTGGGATAACCGGCTGGTGTACGCGGAAAATCTGGAACCCTCGGTCGCCCAGCAATTGCTGCAGCCGGAGTTCTCGGAAGGCACGCACTTGAATGTTTATCTGGATGACGCCTGGCTGGCGGATAGCCATGCCGAATGGCTGGCCGACCTGCATCAGGACTCAGGCTTCATGTATGAAGTCACTGACCTGAAAAAACACTCTGGCGAAGGCATCGCCAAGGTGTTGTACATCGGCGAGCACGAACATCTGCTGACCATTGAAGACAAGCTGCAAGAACGCTTTGGCGATGAGTTGTATGTGACCTTCTCCATGCCCGATTGCCTGGAAGTGATGGCACCGACCGTATCGAAGGGCCATGCGCTCACCGCCGTGCTTGGCGAACTGGGCATTCCCGCCAGCGACTGTGTGGCATTTGGCGACGGCCCCAACGACATCCAGCTGCTGCAGACTGCCGGCCACCCGTTTGTAATGGGCAACGCCAACCCGCGCCTGCTGGCCGCCCTGCCCGAAGTGCCACAGATTGGCCGCAATACCGAAGCTGGCGTGGCGCATCAGTTGCGCAAGTTGTTTGAAATGAAAGAAGACTAAAGCGGCGCAATCGCCAAACGGCAAGCAACAAAAAAAGGCGTGAGATTCGATCCACGCCTTTTTTGTTGTCCAGCGCCAGCGAAGTGGCTGGTTAGCCAGCGCTCATTCTACTAACGGTGCTACCAGCGAACGGAAGGCGCCACGCCCGGCGTCATACTGATGCAACTCGCCATGTTCAATATCGAAATACCAACCGACCAGCAGTAGCTTGCCCTCAGTGACTTTCTGGGCAATGAACGGGAAGCTCATCAGGTTATCCAGCGAAACCACGATGGCCGCCATTTCACAGGCGCGCACCTGGACTTCCAGCGGTTTATCCGAATAGTGGTCAAGCACATGCTGGCGCGCGGTTTCAGCCATGCGCATCCAGCGGCCGACAAAGTTTGCTTCAGTTTTGGGAGCGTAACCCTTGAGCAATGCGCCAATGCCGCCACAAGTGGAATGGCCCATCACAATGATGCGCTTTACTTCCAGGTCACAGACCGCAAATTCAATCGCGGATGAGACACCGTGGTACATGCCGTCTTTCTCATACGGTGGTACCAGGTTGGCGACGTTGCGCACCACGAACATGTCGCCCGGGTTGCAGTCTGTCAGCAGCGCCGGGTCGACGCGTGAATCCGAGCAGCCGATAACCAGCGAGGTCGGACTTTGACCGCGCTTGAGTTGTTCAAAAAGATTCGTGTCCTGACCAAAATATTTGCCCTGGAAGCGGTGAAAACCTTCGATCAGTTTTGCAAGTTCGTCCATGCCATCTCCGTAGGTCTGCTCTGCACGCAAGGGTGCAGCCGTGGTTATGAACGATTTTAACTGAGTAGTGTTTGAAATCTGCCTACACATTGCGCAAAAAATTCAAACATGGATGATTTATCAGCGTATTTCATGGGGCAAAGTGCCCCGTCCTGCCACAGCAAAAAATCATCCAGGCCCGCACAGCGGCGGCACTCGGCCAGTCAATCGTCACTAGTTCAAAATATTCGAACAATTTCTGCAGAACTTTTCGCTGGCATGGCGTACCAATCGACCACTATAGTGCATGCTCGTATCAATCATTTTACGCACAGGGAATCTGCACACGATGAAACGCACGAGCTACGACGGCTTCCACATCGCTTTACATTGGCTGATTGCCGTTTTGATCGTCTGTGCATTTGGCCTGGCGCTGTATCTGGGCAGCCTGCCGCTGTCTCCGTTGAAATTCCGCCTGTATTCGTATCATAAGTGGCTGGGCATTTCGGTGTTGATTCTGGTGCTGGTTCGTCTGCTGTGGCGTACGGCACGCGGCGTGCCAGATCCGCTACCCGGCCAGCCGCGCTGGCAATTGGCTGTGGCCGCTGCCACCCACCATACGCTTTATCTGTTGATGATCGTCATTCCCCTGGTCGGCTGGGCCATGAGTTCTGCCAAAGGGGTGCCGGTGGTGCTGTTTGGCGTGTTGCCACTGCCTAACTGGGTGCCGGTCAACCATGATCTGGGCGAGACGCTGGAAACCGTGCACAAAGTGCTGGCCTGGATACTGGCCGCCATTGTTGCGCTGCATGCAGCTGCCGCCATCAAACATCACGTGATCGACAAGGACGACACTCTGCGCCGCATGTTGCCGGGCAAATCCTGATTCATCACCTTGGTTAACGACGCCGTTATCGGCGCGATCTCTCCAATATCCGCTCCCTGGAACTCACTGGAACACATTATGAAAGCACGTACTCTGACCTCTCTGTTGCTGGCTGCCAGCCTTGGCCTGGCCAGTTTATCCAGCATGGCGGCACAAACGCTGGTTGCCGCTCAAAGCAAAATCGGCTTTGCCTTCAAACAAATGAACGTGCCGGTTGAAGGCAGTTTCAAGCGCTTTGATGCCAACGTCAGTTTTGATCCGGCCAAGCCCGAAAAAACCCAGGCCCAGATTACCGTTGACCTGACCAGCATTGATGTCGGCAGCGCGGACGGCAACAAGACCACACAAGGCAAAGACTGGTTCAATACCTCCACCACCCCCAAGGCCACGTTTGTTTCCAGCTCGGTCAAAGCACTGGGCGGCGGCAAGTTTGAAGCGCACGGCAAGCTGACCATCAAGGGCGTGAGCCGCGATATCGTCGCCACCCTGACCGCCAAACAAGACGGCGCCAATCTCAATGTGGATGGCAGCTTTCCGATGATGCGTCTGCAATACAAGATTGGCGATGGCGACTGGGCTGATACCGGCACCGTGGCCGATGAAGTCACCGTGAAATTCAAGCTGGTACTGGCTGGCAAACCTGGCTAAGCGCTTCGCTGCCCGACCACTGCATCCGCCCGCCGGTCAGTGGTTCGGGAATGATTTGTTCTTTGAAGCGTTTTTCAAAATTAAAGACTGCAACAACCATTAGCACCAAACCACAATCTACCAAGGGAAACACCATGAAACTGAAACTTGCCGCTATTGCCCTGGCTTGCGTTGCCTCCGCCGCTTTTGCTGCTCCGCAAACGCTGGAACTGGATTCTTCGCACACCCAGCCGTATTTTGAAATCGGCCACTTCGGCTACTCCACCCAACTGGGCCGCTTCGAAAAAGCCACCGGTACCGTTGTGGTTGATCTAGACAAGAAAGCCGGCTCGGCCGACATCAGCATCGACACCGCCAGCCTGTCCACCGGCTGGGCCGCGCGTGACAAGCACCTGAAGACTGCGGACTTTTTCAACGTCGAAAAATTCCCGGCCATGACTTTCAAGTCCACCGACTTCAAGTTTGATGGCGACAAGCTGGTGGCCGTGAACGGTAACTTCACCCTGCTGGGCGTGACCAAGCCATTGACCCTGAACATCGCCAACTTCCATTGCGGCGACCACCCGATGATGAAGAAATACTGGTGCGGTGCTGAAGCAACCGCCACCATCAAGCGCAGCGATTTCGGTATGACTACCTTCGTTCCGGCCGTGTCGGACGAAGTCAAACTGGTTATCCCGGTTGAAGCTGGCGCGAAATAAGCAGCATTGCTGGCTGAAAGATGGTCGAAAAAAAGCCCACGTTTTGCGTGGGCTTTTTTTATCTGCTTAATGTTGCGTGCGGGGCAAAATAAAATCAGATCTCGCCCTTGCACGCCAGCCAGTCAGAAACCAATGGATCATTACGCAACTGATCCACCCACCAGGCCAGCGCGCGCCCCGGTTGTGTTGCCCGCCAGGCCGCATGAAAAGCGGGAATGGAATGCTGGCGCTCGGTCTGTTTTTCAATCAACAACCCCGCTTGCAGCTCTTTGCGGATCAGACATCTGGGCAAGTAACCACAACCGAGCCCTTGCATTTGTAGCGCGAGTTTGGCCTGGGCGCTTGGCACCGTCAGCGTTTCCTGCCCCTGCAAGATATTCACCGTGCGCGGCACCAGCGAGCGCGAACTATCCGCAATGGCAATGACCCGGTACTGCTGGATCAGCGCAGGCGGCAAGGGTTCTGGCACGTCGGCCAGCGGATGGCCCGGCGCAACAGCAAAAACAAACTCAAGCGGCCCCATTGCGATGCTGGAAAAACCGCCGCTGTGCGGGCTATCCATGGCCACACCAATCGCCAGATCAGCGCGATGATCAATCAGCCCATCCCACATCCCGGCCAGCGTTTCATGCAAAAACCGCAACCGGGTGCCAGAGTGCAGTTCATCAAATGCCTTGATCCATGGCGTTAATATCGAAAGCGGCACCAACGTATCAACCGCAATGCGCAGTTCCGGTTCCCAGCCCGTCGCCACTCTTTTCACCCGGTATTCCAGATCCGATGCTGCGCGCAGCAAATGCCGACCTTGTTCCAGCAATGTTTCACCGGCCGGGGTTAATCTGGCCCGATGTCCGGAGCGATCGAACAACTGCACATTCATTTCATCTTCAAGTTTTTTGATGACATACGTTACGGCAGAAGGAACGCGATGCACTTCTTCAGCTGCCGCGGCAAAACTGCCTTTTCTGGCAATGGCATCAAGTATTTCAATGGCTTCAAGATTGAGTCGCAGCATGAGGTAATTATCCCGAATTTCGCAACAGATATGGTTTTACATGCACTTATCATTTACCCAATATGGAATATACTACACCTCATGTTCGATTTAACTGAAGGAGACGCAATATGATCACGCTACGCAAAGCTCAGGACCGCGGCCACGCCAACCACGGCTGGCTGGACAGCTGGCATAGCTTCTCGTTCGCAAGTTACCAGGACCAGCAGAATGTCCATTTTGGTTCGTTGCGGGTGATTAATGAAGACCGCGTTGCTGCCGGGCAAGGCTTTGGCTCACACCCGCACAAAGACATGGAAATCATCAGTTACGTGCTGGACGGTGAACTGCAGCATGGCGACAACATGGGCAATGGTTCGGTGATCCGGCCCGGCAACGTGCAACGCATGAGCGCCGGGAGCGGTGTTGTGCATTCGGAAGCCAATCCATCGGTGACCAACCCAGTGCATTTCCTGCAAATCTGGATCATCCCGAACAAGCGCGTGCAGCCGTCTTACGAGGAAAAAGACTTTTCTGAGGCCGAAAAGCGCGGCAAGTTGCGTTTGGTGGTTAGCGAGACCGGCGAGCAAGGCTCTGTGCTGGTAAATCAGGATGCCAAGTTGTATATCGGCCTGTTCGACGGTGCCGAAACCGCGACCTTGAACGTGTCACCCGAGCGCCTGGTATATGTGCACGTGGCGCGCGGCTCGGTGACGGTGAATGGTCACCAACTGGCAACCGGCGACGCCGCCAAAATCCGCGCCGAAACCGCGATTACCTTGAGTAACGGTAATGGTGCCGAGGTATTGGTGTTTGATGTGGCGGAGCTAGAGTAACAACGGCACGTAGCCTGGATTCGCGCAGCAATCCGGGGAGCAATATTGGCAACTACCGATACCGGTGGCTCGTAGATGCGTTGCCACCCCGGATTCTCGCTGCGCTTCATCCGGGCTACATGTGGCCAGCAAAGCAGCTAATCACGCCGACTGAGGCAACGCAAGATGCACGCAAAGACTCCTCGCATACAGACGGTTTGCATCAGCTTTTGACTTCGGCCCCCCTTGCGGCAGCGGGGTCGCCTTTTGCTATCCCGCTCTGCGGGACTTTGGGATACCTTTCTTTGGCGACGCAAAGAAAGGTGTCGTGCTCCCGGTCACCACCGGGAATCAAATGCCTTTCACACCCGTGCCGAAGGCACTACCAAAACAGCTTTCCATGCCAAAACCGCAACTGTTTTGTGCAAACCAAACAATAACCAAACAATAACCAAACCTACAACCGCTTCACCACCCACTTCAACCCCTCATCCTCCGGATGCCTGGTAATCTCAAACCCCAGCCTGCGCATAAACGCCAGCATATTGGTATTGCTGCTCAGCACCTCGCCCTCTACCGTCGACAAGCGCATATCCCGAGCCGCGGTAAACAGCCCTTCCATCAACTGGCCACCCAAACCCTTACCCTGCCACCGATCGTCAATCACAATCGCAAACTCGCAGCTGTCGTAATCCACGTTCACCACAAAACGCGCCACAGCCACGATCATCTCGCCGGTTTCGCCTTGTACCGTGGAAACCAGCGCCATTTCGCGGGCGTAATCGATCTGGGTAAAGCGCACCAGCTGCGATTGGGATAACGCCTTGAGCGTGCTCATATAACGGTTGTAGCGCGTCTCTTCCGACAAGCCCGCCACAAAGCGCACGATCATCTCGGCGTCTTCCGGGCGGATAGGCCGGATGGTCATCGGCAAGCCGTTTTTGAGCTGCGTCACCTGCACCAGGTTGGATGGATACGGGTGAATGGCCATATGCCCGTAACGGCGGGCTTTTTCCGGGATCGGGGCGACGTAAATGCGTGCATCCAGCGCCACCGCGCCGTTTTCATCGACGATCAGCGGGTTGATATCCAGATGCTGGATTTGCGGTAATTCACACACCATTTCCGAAACCCGCATCAGCACTGACTTGATGGCATGCACGTCGGCTGGCGGTTGATTGCGGAACTCGCCCAGCATGTTTTTCACGCGGGTGCGGCGGATCAGGTTGTCGGCCAGATATTCGTTCAGCGGCGGCAACGCGACCGCGACATCGTTAAATACTTCGACGGCAATGCCACCAGCGCCAAAACTGATCACCGGGCCAAACGCCGGGTCGGTCGCCACGCCCACCATCAACTCGCGGCCATGCTTGAGGCTGATCATCGGTTGTACGGTCAGGCCACGCAACTTGTCGCCAAAGCGTTCGCGCGCACGACCGAGCAGGCGATTAGCTTCGGATGACACGGCCATCAGCGTGGTCAAGTTCAGCACCACGCCATCCACATCGGTCTTGTGCGTCAACCCTTCGACATCCAGCTTGAGCACCACTGGCAGCCCCATGCCCATGGCTGCGGTCACGGCCGCTTCTGCCGACGCCGCCCGCACTGTGGTGGTCACCGGAATATGAAACGCACGCAGGATGGCTTTGGATTCCAGCTCATCCAGCCCTTGGCGGCCATTGGCCAGTGCGTTATCCAGAATCATGCGGGCGGATTCGAGATCCGGCGCATCCCATTCACCCAGCGGGCCGGGCGTTTGCAGTAACAATTGCTGGTTGTATTGCCACGATGCCAGCGACCAGAACACCTCCACCGCGTGCTCCGGGGTGCTGAAGTACGCCATATTGTGTTTGGCCAGCAATTTGCGGCTGGCCACCACTTTCTTGCCACCAATCCAGGCCAGCAAGATCGGTTTGTCTGTGGTTTTGGCCAAGGCGATCATCGCTTCAGCCGTGGCCATGTGATCGGTGCCCATTTGTGGGGTGAACACCACCAATACGCCGTCGACGTTTTCATCGGCCAGCACCGCATCAGTCGCGGCATGAAAGCGCGCGGCGGAGGCATTGCCCAGAATGTCGATCGGGTTATCGTGACTGGATTGCGCAGGCAGGAATGAATCAAGGCGTGCGATGGTGCTTTGTGAGAGTTTGGGCAATTGAATATGTAGATCGCCCGCGCGATCCACCGCCATCATCCCGGCGCCAATGCCATTGGTAATTACCGCCAGCCGCCGACCACGGGTTTTGTAATTGCGTGGCAGGACGCGGGCGGCAATAAACAGCTGGTTGATTGAGCGTAAACGCAGCACGCCAGCACGGCGCAAGGCGTTGTCGAAGACTTCATCACTACCGATCAAACGCTCGGAATGAGTGCGCCCCAGCTTTTCGCCGCCATCATAACGCCCCACTTTGAGCACCATCACCGGCTTGGTTCGCGCGGCGGCGCGCAGGGCAGACATAAACGTACGGGCATCGCTGACATCTTCTACATACAACAAGATGCTGCGGGTTTTCGGGTCCGTGACGAGGTAATCCAGCGTCTCGCCGACATCCATATCCACCGCCGAGCCCAGCGAGATCACCGACGAAAAACCCACGTCTTGCGACTCGGCCCAATCCAGAATGGCCGAAGCAACCGATGATGATTGCGACACCAGCGCCATGCTGCCGGATTTGATGCTGCCCGCGTAATTGCCACTGTTGAGTTTACTCACCGGCCGCGCCTGGCCAAACACCGTGGGGCCCAACAAACGCACGCCATACTGACGGCAAATTACCAGTAACTTGTCGAGTAAATCCCGAGACTTATCGGCCGTACCGACAAAGTCGCAAGACATGATCACCAGCCCTTTCACACCATATTTACAGCACTCAGTCACAAGCTCGATCAGCGTTTTGGATGGCGTAGTGATGATCGCCAGATCCACCGGTTTGCCAATCTTGCTGATGGTTTTGAACGCTTTGTGCTCCAGCACCGTGGCATGTTTGAGGTTTACCGGGTACAGCTTGCCGGCATAGCCGCCTTCCAGCAGATTGCTGAATACGGTCGTGCCAACGGCACCAGGCGTAACCGATGCCCCAATCACCGCAATGGAGGCGGGTTCAAACAGCGGCGTGAGATAGTGTTGTTTCATGTCTTGAGTGAATCCAGGCAAGGCGCCGATGTGTTGGGGATCGCCCAATGCAGGCCGGCAAGCGCAAGCATCATGATATGCGAAAAAAGTGACTGATCCATGCGGGTGAGATCAGGTAAAACGGCTATTTGAAGCATATTTCATGCCGATTCCCGCGCGATGACAGCGGGCAAAGTATCGGCCCGACCTGCACAGATGCCTTCGCACCGTTATAATCACGCGGGTCTGGCATCAAGCCGCTGGCAAAACGGGCAGGTTGAACAACGACCGCCCGCACTGTTTTGTCAGTGTCGCCGCATACTTTTACTCACGAACATTCAGGATCACTCAGCATGGATATCAGCAAGATTCCAGTCGGCAAGGATGTGCCGAACGATTTCAACGTCATTATCGAAATCCCTGCCAACGCCGCGCCGATCAAGTACGAGCACGACAAGGAATCGGGTGCCGTATTCGTTGACCGTTTCATGGGTACTTGCATGTTCTACCCAATGAACTACGGCTACATTCCGCACACCCTGGCTGAAGATGGCGATCCGGTTGACGCGCTGGTGTACACCCCGTTCCCGCTGATCCCGGCCGCTGTGGTGCGTTGCCGTGCCATCGGCATGCTGCAGATGGAAGACGAATCCGGTATCGACGCCAAGCTGGTTGTGGTTCCGGTCGACAAGCTCTGTCAAATGACCAAGGGCATCCAGAAGCTGGAAGACCTGCCTGCGCTGCTGCTGGCACAAGTCAAACACTTCTTCGAGCATTACAAAGACCTGGAGCCAGGCAAGTGGGTCAAGGTACAAGGCTGGGCAGATAAAGAAGCCGCGCACGCTGAAATCCTGGCCGGTATCAAGCGCGCTGCCTGATTACAGCGTTTGCCGGTAGATGAAAAAAGCCAGTCATTGCGACTGGCTTTTTTTGTGGCTAGCTCAAGTACGTGGCACTCAATATGACAACCCAAACCCGAACGGATACAGCGGATGCGCGGTGTCGTGCGGGACGTCTTCCAGCTGGGCTTCAACTTCCGCCATGGATGACGGCAGTTCAAACGGCAGCTTGCCTTGCGGTTTACCTTTGCCGGTGAGTACGTCAAACAAGGCCACGTCGCTGGTGCCAAAGTTGGCCAGAATGGCGGTGGCTTTGTCTTGCACGTTGGTCAGAATCGCCGGGCGGTCCATGTACACCGAGACAATCGACTTGGGTGCCAGTGCTGCTTGTTTGATGGCTTCGTAATCTTTGTTGCCATCGACAAACGCCAGGCTGCCTTCGTGCTGCATTGAGCCAAACATGTAGTTCGGGTGCAGTGTTTCGTATGGCGTGCTTACCCGCAGAATCGCCACGTCGGCCGCTTGTGGCGTGCTGACCACTGTATAGCCATAGCTTTGGGCTACGGCCGGATCAACCCCGTACAACCAGACCTTTTGCCCGGCACCAGCCAACGGCAAAACATTGCCGGTGTTTTGCAGCAACACCATCGCCCGGCGTTGGGCGTCGAGCGCTTCAGCCTGGAATTGCGCGTTACCCACTACGGTTTTCGCCTTGGCCGCATCGACATAAGGATGATCGAACAAGCCTTGCTGGAATTTTTGCAGCAAGATGCGATAAACCGACTCATCCAGCCGCGCTTCGGTCAGCAGACCTTGTTGCACAGCCTGGATCAGGAATTCTGGCTCGGTAGCACCACCAAACTGGTCCATCCCGGCGGTCACCGACTTCACGTAGCGCTGCAGTTTGGTCGCATTTTCCATGCCCCAAGGCGTACCGAAGCCGATAAACGAAGGTGCGACGCCAGCTGGTGTGCCGTTGATGCAGTTGGTATCGCAATCCGAGGTAATACCCCAGTCAGACAAGATCACGCCCTTGAAGCCATATTTGCCGCGCAACAAATCGGTCAGCAAGGCTTTATCAAAGCCCGCACCGACTTGTTCCAGCGTGACGCCATCCACCGTGACGGAAGTATCCGGGAAGGCGTAGGTCGGCATCACCGAGCCCACGTTCGCGGCAAACGCACCTTCAAACGGCTTCAGGTGATAGGCAAAGTTGTTGCCTGGGAAGGTAATGAAACGGCCGTAGTAGTTATGTCCGTCAAAACCGGTTTTGGATGCGCCATAACCTGCCCAGTGCTTCACCACCGCCACCACACTGCTCGGAGTTAGACCGGTTGAGCCGCCCTGGAAGCCTTCGATATAAGCCTGCACTTGCGCTTTGGCCAGATCGGCATCTTCGCCAAACGTGCCATTGATACGCGCCCAACGTGGTTCGGTGGCCAGATCGGCTTGGGGTGATAGCGCTTGGGTAATACCCACTGCCAGATATTCCTGGCGGGCAATATCGCCAAAACGGCGCGTCAAGGTGGCATCGCCAATCGCAGCAAAGCCCAGTGTTTCTGGCCACTGCGAGAAGCCACTGCCACCCGCGCTGGCGCCCAGTACGTACTGAAAATGATTGCGCGGATCAGAACTGATCGACACCGGAATACCCAGCCTTGACTGCTCCGCCAGCGTCTGGATTTTGTTGTATTGCTCGGCCATGGCTTGCGCATCGCCACCCATGCGGGTGATGAAGGTATTGATGTCCTGCGTGTTGATCAACGCTTTGAGCGCATCCAGATCATAAGCACTGCCAGTGCCAGCGCCGGTGGTGTCGTTCAGCACGGGCGCAGTGCCGTGCATCATCAAACCGGCTTTTTCTGCCAGTGTCATGCGTCCAAGCAAATCATGAGCGCGCACGTCGGCGCTCAGTCGCCAGTCTTCATAAGGCTCCAGCTTGCCATCTTTGTTCATGTCCTTGAACTGCAGCCCGCTCTGGCTAACCATGCTCAGCGTGGTATAGCCAAAATCCTGCTGCGGCTGACTGCTGCTACTGTCGCCATCGCTGCCGCCACATGCGGCTAGCCCGGCGGCGAGCAAGGCTCCGGCCATCATCATGACGGACGTTTTGAGTACGTGTTGCGTATGAGATTTCATCGACTGCTCCTGATGCCTGGTACGGAATGTTTTTATGTCGGCCCGATGTCGGGTCGTATCTCAATGTACGGCAGCGTCCAGGCAAGCCTTTGACCAGCGGGAGCAGGTTTTTACCTTTGGGGAGCAGCGTCGATTTTGCGGTGCACCAAAGCAGAACACCGCTGGGGCAATCGACGAAAGGCGCGTAACGCCCGGACCCTTGGCGGGCCTGCGATGCAGTTCGTTGTTGCACCGCAGGTACGGACATTGCCTGATAGCGGGCGTCAGGTGGTAGCGACTTACTATGACAAAAAAATGTCAACGCACACCCACAGGAAGCCCGATGACTCCGCGTCTAAAAGGACTCGCTCGCACTGTTTCCAACCGCATCATTGCGCATTCGTTACCGGCATTTGTACAAGCCGGGATCTCGCCGGAGGCCTTTGTCCGGCACACCGGCATCGCGCTGGATGATCTGATCGACCCGCAAGGGCGTATTGAAGGCGTGCGGCATCGGCGCGTGGTCGAACTGGCGGCCTCCATGAGCGTGCCGCGTGACATGCTCGAGCTGAACGTTACCGATCTGTTTCATGACTATCCGGTACTGGGAAACCTGTGCATCAACGCGCGCACCCTGCGCACGGCCATCGGGCACTATCTGGCGTATCGCGGCCTGATCGGTGAATTCGATTTTTTACTATGCAGACAGTCCGCCACCCGCATTCAGTTTGAGTACATCTCCGAATTCGCTCCACAAGCGAGTTTCCAGGCTCTGGCCAATTTCATGTCGCTGATAGCGCTGATCCGGGCTTACGACCAGCGCGCACAAACCGTGTTTCACGCCGAATTTGTCGGCGTTGCACCGCCCTTTGCCAGCAGCATCGCCCAATGTTTTGGCGCCCCGGTGCGCTTTGCCCAGAGCGCCAATCGTTTGTGGTTTGATTCGGTGGCGCTGGACACACCAGTGCCACAACACAACGCGGCGCTGGAACCGTGGCTGCAAGCACAAGCCCAGCAAGAACTCACCCGCATCCAGCGTTTGCATCTGTTCTCCGCCAATGTCGAAACACTGATCCGCGAATTTTTGGCCGACCCGGCCAACGACCAGAGTGGCGCCTCGTTACTGCAGCAGTTATGCCAGCGACTCAACACCACGCGCTGGACCTTGCGCCGCCAGCTGCAACAAGAAGGCACGCATTTTCGGGAACTGGAACTCAAAGTCAAAACCGGCGAATCGCGACGTTTGTTGTCCGAAACCGCGCTGAGCGTGGCCCAGATCAGCGAGCAATTGGGGTTTGCCTCGCAAAGTGCATTTACCCGTTTCTTCAAGGCCCGCCACGCGCTGCCACCATTGTCTTACCGCCAACACACGCAAACCGCTGGCGAGCGCAAACTGGCCTGAAACAGGTGCACACCGTTACCTCATATCGAAAATCTGCGTGGTTTGATCGGAAACGGGCATTTCTGACAATCGTATAAGCATTTCTTAATATTTCGGTAAAACAACCGGCCTACCCTCTCTTCAGCCCAAAAATCCGCATTTTGCATTTTGTCGGGAGAGGAACGCCATGACCGCGACCGCCACTGCAGCCGATACCATTTTCAGTAAAACCAGCAAAGGCCTGCTCGAAATCAACGAGCGCGCCCACGGTTTGCCTGCGCGCATGCGCCGGGCGCTGATTCTGGTCGACGGCAGCCGCGATCAAGCCGCGATCAGCGCCATGATGCCCGGCGAAGAAATGAGCCGGATGCTGGGCGAGCTGCAAAGCATGGGTTTTATCTATAACCCGGTGCAAACCGCATCCAGGGCGGAAAAGGTCAGGGTCGCTGCCACGACACCTGCGCCGGCTCCCGCTGCAATTCCAGTGCCAACCCCAGTTGCCATCACGGCAGCGCCTGCCGCGATGGCCGAAACGCTTCCCGCTACAGCAACGGTAGTGGAACTGACGCCTGGCGCACCTGCTCTCGACAGTGCGCTACTTAATCAGGTGAAAGTCTTGATGATTGAAAGCGCGCAGCAGTTCCTGGGCCTGATGGCACGCCCGCTGATCGCCGAGATCGAAGCCGTAAAAGACAGCGCCAGCTTGAAAACCGCGATCGCCCGCTGGAACATCAGCCTGCGCCAATCACACAAAGCCGCGCAACATGCTGACCAATATGTATTGGCGGTGAAAACGCTGGTCGGGATTTAAGCGCAGCGCGGTTTTCTGCTGGCGGGTTGAGCAATTGATGGCAACGGGCTAAAGCCTGGAGAGAATCCTGCGTCGCAAAGCAGCAACTCGCCAGCGAAATGTGCAACGACCAATATCGCTCCGCGGATTCCCGCTAACGCTCCATCCGGGCTACGAAGCTTTTGAATATTATCGGGCCAACAAAGCGACTGAACACGCCGACCGAGAACCGGAGACCTCGGACTCCGGCCGACCCAGGGAACGCAGGATGCGCGCAGAGAGCCCTCGCCAACAAACGGTTTGCTTCGACTTTTGACTTCGGGCCCCCTTGCGGCAGCGGGGTCGCCTTTTGCGATCCCGCTCTGCGGAACTTTTGGTTTCTTTTCTTTGGCGACGCAAAGAAAAGAAACGTGCTCCCGGTCACCACCGGGCATCAAACGTCTTCAACCCGTGCCGAAGGCACTCACGCCTTTGTCTTTTCAGTTGCCAGTCAAAACCCACCACCCCACGCCAAAAACCAATCCATTCCTCCTTGAATTCCCCCTCCCCGCACTCATTTGAGACTAATCAACCTGCCAGCCGCACAGTGCAGCTGCCACCAGTCCAAGAGGTAGTAACCGTGGGTACCAAACTAAAGATCGATTTTGTTTCCGATGTGTCCTGCCCCTGGTGCGCCATCGGCCTCAAGTCGCTGGAACAAGCCATTGCCCGCGTGGGCGACGAAGTGCAGACCGAGATTCACTTTCAGCCATTTGAACTGAACCCGCAAATGGTGCCGGAAGGCCAGGATATCCTGGAGCATCTGGTCGAGAAGTACGGCTCCACGCCAGAGCAAATGCAGGCCAATCGCGAAGGGATTCGTGCTCGTGGTGCCGCAGTGGGGTTCACTTTCAACATGGAACAGCGTGGCCGCATCTACAACACGTTTGACGCGCACCGCTTGTTGCATTGGGCCGAAACCGTCGATACCGACAAACAACGCGCGCTCAAACTAGCGCTGTTCAAAGCCTATTTTACCGATGGCCAGAATCCGTCTGATCACGCTTTGCTGGTGAACCTGTCTGGTGAGGTCGGCCTGGATCAAACCCGTGCCAAGGCGATTCTGGACTCCGATGAATACGCCGCCGACGTGCGCCAGCTGGAACGTTTCTACCAAAGCAATGGCATCAACGCCGTACCGGCCGTGATCATCAACGAGCGCCATCTGATCCAGGGCGGTCAGCCGGTGGAAGTATTTGAACAAGCGCTGCGGCAGATTGCTGCCGAGGCCTGATCGCTCAGCTATCCGCAGCAACCGGCGCGGCCAATATCAAGTTGGCCGCGCCATTTTGAACAGCATGTCCTGGGTGATCTCGAAATAATCCGCCGCACCGCCGCCGCGCAAAATGGGCTGGGCCAGCGCAGTCTGGTATATGCCATCTACCAGTAACGCTGTGGCGATATGCACGCCAACCACCTCCCCCAGAATCAGCCAGCTATTCACCTGCTGACCCGCCGCGGATTGCAGCTGCACGATCTGGCTAAGTTTGCATTCAAACGATACCGGGCTTTCTTTTACTCGCGGCACTTTAACCAGGCGTGAGGCTTCGGGGGTCAGGCCTGCCAGGGCAAATTCATCGACTTCTGGCGGCACGGCGGCACAGGTCTGGTTCATTGCGGCAGCCAGTGGCCGGGTCGCCAGATTCCAGCAAAATTCGCCGGTCTGCTCGATATTGCGCAGGCTGTCTTTGGCGCCGACGCTGGCAAAGCCAATGATTGGCGGAGTGTAGTTAAAGGCATTGAAGAAACTGTATGGCGCGAGGTTGAGCTTGCCATCGCTGGCGCGTGACGAAATCCAGCCTATTGGCCGTGGCCCGACAATGGCGTTGAATGGATCGTGCGGCAAACCGTGCCCCAACGCGGGTTCGTAAAAACAGACTTCCTCAGACATAAATTCCTCTTGCCCAACAGATTCAAAAAAACAGAACGCGCTGAACCTGGCACCTCTGGCAGGTCACTGATTCTCAGGTTTATGTTTAAAAACAGCGCTTCCAAATAGCCGTGCCGCGATCAGGCGGGTGAAACCGGCAGCCGCGCTGTCAGGGCAAAACAACACCGCGCCTTCATCGCCGAAAACCGTAACAAGCACATGTCATATACTCTTGGAATCATAATTGCCCGGTCTGTGATCAGGGCAAAAAAGAATAATGACTTTGGTCGCTTGCGCCGCACACCAGGGAGCAGGCTTCACCACGGTTGAGGGCGGATTCTGCCGCGACTGTTTGTAATCGCAAACACCAGGCGGCGAGAATCAAAAGGGGGAGTTGTGCACAAGCGTCTGGCGATCGGATTGATCGCCCTGATCGCCATCGCGGCTATTATCGGCCCGATATTTGCCGCGCTTAGCCTGGCCCGCACTCGCGGGCTGCAGGATCAGCGCAATGAAGCATTACGTCTGGCCACCACCGTTCTGGCCAGGGCCGATGGCGTTGCCCAGGAATTCTTCTCGGCGCATGACCAGCTCATGCGCGCTGGCGCGAGCAATCCTTGCTCGGAAGAAAACATGGTGCTGATGCGGCGCCTTGCCTTCAGTTCATCGCATTTACGTGCGATCGCCTACATTGCCAATAACCGCCTGGTTTGCTCGTCGATCGGGCCGCACGCCGATGGCGTCTACATTGGCCTGCCCGACATCGTCACGCCGCGCGGCGTGGCCATCCGCAAGTCGGTCAAATTGCCCTTTGCTGCCGATTACGATGTGCGGATTTCTTCAATGGATGGCTACGCGGCAATCATGGCGCAAGACGCAGCGCTAGATATCGACACTCATGTAAAAGGCATGCTGCTGAGCGTCTTTTACACCGGTTTTGATCTGCCCATTGCCTCCAACGGCAGCGTCAATCCGGCATGGCTCGCCCAGCTAAAAAGTGGCGACAGCGTTTCGTTTCTGGAAGGCAATTATGTGGTGGCGCTGCACCGCTCGGCGCGTTACAACCTGGTTGGCGTCGCGGCTGTGCCGGTGGTTTATCTGACACAAAATGTGCGCAAGCTGGCTTTGTTCATGGTGCCGTTAGGCGCGGCTACGGCCATCCTGTTAATTGCAGTATTGGTCTATATCGCGCGCCATCAAACCACGCTGCAAACCATGATGCGCACTGCGCTCAAGCGCCAGGAGTTCTCGCTGGTATACCAACCCGTTATCGACCTGCACACCGGTCGCTGGGTTGCGGCAGAGGCGCTGATCCGCTGGCGACGTTTGAATGGTGAAGTGATCCCGCCGGATGTGTTTATTCCGGAAGCCGAACGCACCGGCATGATTACCCAGATTACCGAGCGCGTGTTATCGCTGGTGGCGCATGACATATCCCATCATTTCAAGGCTTTTCCGGACTTTGCCATTGGCGTCAATCTGTCGGCGGCAGACCTGGAAAACGAACTCACTTTGTCTTTGTTGTATCGCGTCATCAAAGCGACCGGCATGGCACCGCACAACCTGGTGGTCGAGGCGACCGAGCGTGGCTTTATCAACGCCGAAGAAGCCCGGCAAATGATCAATGACATCCGTACTTTGGGCATTCGGGTGGCGATTGATGATTTTGGTACTGGTTATTCCAGCTTGTCATACCTGACCAGCATGGCGCTAGACCATCTGAAAATTGATAAATCGTTTATCGATACCATTGGCAAAGACGCCGTGGCCAGCCATGTGCCGGGCCACATTATCGCCATGGCGCGCTCGCTGAATCTGACTGTTATTGCCGAGGGTGTCGAGACCGCCGAGCAAGCCGATTACCTGCGCGAGCGCGGGGTGCAATTTGCCCAGGGCTGGCTGTTCTCTCGCGCTTTGCCGCCCGCCGAGCTGGCACAAAAACTCAATGCCATGGACTCGATGATCCGCAAGATGGATACCTTGTAAGCGCCCAGCCTAGCGCCAGGCCGCAACGATATCCTGATAGGTGCCATTCGCCTGAATCGTGGCAAACCCGTGGTTAAAGGCGGCCAGATAAACGCGGGAATCTTTGAAACTGCGGGAAAACACGCAGTAGATGTCAGTTTGCGCCGTCATGCCCACCACTTTGAATTTGCCGTCGAATTCACTCTTGTGGGTGCGGATCAGGTAATCGGCCACTTTCTCAAAGGCCAGCGCATATTGCACTCGTCCCAGCGCCAGCATGCGCAGACTATAAATGCTTTGATTGGTGACCGCGCGCTGCACCAGCGGATCGCCATCAAAATCGCTGCCGTATTCGTAGCCGTTAGTCACCGCCACATGCTTGCCCTCCAGCGCACGCGGGCCAAGGTCATGCTCGGTTGAGCTGCTTGGCGCATAGATATACGCGCGGCTGTAAAACATGGGCTGATCGGGCCAGAGAAAATCCCGCTCGTTCTCGCGGGTGCGCGAGGTATCAAAGCACCCGGCCAGCTCGCCGGTGAGCACCATATGCACGCAGCGGGCATACGGTAACGAGACAAAATGCACATTGAAGCCTGCCGCCGCAAATGAAGCGCGAACAATATCTTCAGCCATGCCTTTGGATTCAGTCGCAATTTGCCCGGAGTACGGATACCAGTCGTCTTCGGCGCCAATCTCAACCGTCGGCAAAGCCGCCCCAGCCTGGCGCAGCCAGAGCATGCAAACAACGGCGACAATGGACCGGATGGGCACGCGGCATCCTTTCATGCAACACAAGGCGGCCGATGTTATCCACTGGGCGGGCCGGATGCGCTGCAAACACGACGCGCCATTCCCCGGGATCATCGGCCGATCTCGCAAACCTGCTTGTTATGACAGTTGCGTACTGCTCTTGAATATCCGCCAAGCTACCTTACAACGCAATCTGACAAGCCATGCCCATTGAAGAATGAGACATTTCGGCGGCACCAGCGGCCCTGCTGGCGCAGATCTCAGAATATTTGCCGGGGCGTCAGTCCTCGATGGGCACCCAGATTTCAAATGAACCGTTGCCGGTAGCGGGATCAAACGCTTGATCGTAGCGCTCAAAGTCCGGTGCATTGCCATGACGAAACCCGGATTCCGGCAGCCATTTGTTCCAGATGGCATTGATGGTGTCGCGAATGGTCGAGATGTGTTTGCGATGCGTGAATACCGCGTAGCGTCGCTGCGGAATCTGGACGTGGTGAAAATCCGCTGGCAGCCCGCTCGTGCTGGCCACCTGCACCCCGGCGATATACTCAAAGCTGTCGTTACCGTCGCCGTTACAACACACCCCGTACGCCACGCCTTTTACTTCTCCCGGCACGCGGCCGATCCACGGGCTAAAACGTTGCCACTGGCGCGGAATGCCGTCATTGGTGTCAAAGGTATAGCGTTCGCCCAGTCCGGCGATCAGCATGGGCTGGCTGGTTTCAAAACGCGGTGCTTCCAGATCGATAAAGTGTTGTTGGTCCATGCGAAAAGGCTCCATCAAAGTGATGCCATTCAGGTGGCTTTGCTCACGTAGCGCTTGCGGCGTGAGGCCAAATTGCTCGCGAAATGCCCGAGTAAACGCTTCGTGAGAGCCATAACCGGCGTCCAGTGCCACATCCAGAATATTGGGCGCGCCAGTTGCCAGAACCCGCGCCGCTTCGCTTAGCCGGCGGGCCCGTAAATAGCTCATGACCGAACAGCCGGTGACCGCGCCGAACGCCCGAAGCAAGCTGAAACGCGACACGCCGCACACCTGGGCCAGCCGTTCCAGTGTCACTTCGGCTTGTAGCCCGGACTCGATCAGCCAGAGTGCTTTTGCTACCGGATTCATGGTTTTCTCACAATGCGTACTGCCAATCTAACCAGGATTATCCTAGCGTATTTGATCGCTATTGCGCAGCGTAGTCATCGCACGTAAAAACGGCGCGAAAATCTTCCGCGCCGTTTTTTGGGTCTGCACATCAGCCCACTACCAAGCCTAGCCCTTGCGCCGCTTTTTATTGCGGTAATGCTCAAAGCGCTGCCGGGTTACATCGTCTTTCTGCGTGCCGAAGGCGTAATGGCTTTCCAGCCACATCACATTGATGATGCCAAACGCCAGCGCCAGCCCCAAACCCAATATCCAGGTGAAATACCACATGCTTGATTGCTCCTTGCTCGCTAGCCGGGGTTAATAACTGGTGTGCGTTTCGGCACGGATGCGTTCTACCGTGACCTTGCCGCGCATCACGCGATAAACCCAGCCGGTGTACAGCGAAATGATCGGCATGAATACAATCGCCACGCCCAGCATGATGCCCAGCGTTTTATGGCTGGATACCGCATCCCACACCGTCAGGCTGGATTTCGGATCTAGCGAAGATGGCAACACGAACGGGAACAACGACCAGCCCGCTGTGAGGATGATGCCGATCAGCGCCACGCTACTGGCCAGCAACGTCAACCAGCGCAACCGAATGCCCGCAAATACCACCGCCAGCACCGCGCCGGCGACGCCCAACGCCGGCAACAACCAGGTCAGCGGGTAACGCGCGTAGTTAGCCAGCCAGCCGCCGGGGAGCGATTCCACGACTTTATCCAGCGGCCGCAGCACGTCGTTGGGCGAACCCATTTGGGTGATCTGCAAACCGGCGCGTTGCGATATCCAGAAGCCGCCCAGCACAAACAACGCCGCCGTGATGACACCCGCCACCTGCACCGCCCGCCGTGCTCGCGCCTGGATCACACCCTCGGTGCGCAATTGCAGAAACGCCGCGCCATGCAGGGTGAGCATCGCTAGCGACACCACGCCGCAGAACAGCGCTAACGGGTTCAGCAGATCAAAGAAACTGGCATCGCCGTAGCTCACCCGCATGGTGTTATCAAACTGATAAGACACACCTGTGAACAGATTGCCAAAAGCCACGCCAAAGATGATCGACGGCACCAGCCCGCCCACGAACAAGCCCCAGTCCCAGCCATTACGCCATTTCGGATTGGGCAGCTTGCTACGATAGTCAAAGCCGACCGGGCGTAAAAACAAGGCAAACAAGGTCAGCATCAACGCAATATAGAACACCGAAAACGCTGCCGCGTACACCAGCGGCCATGCGGCAAACAAGGCGCCGCCAGCAGTAATCAACCAGGTCTGGTTGCCCTCCCACGTCGGCCCTACGGTGTTGATCAGCACCCGGCGTTCATCATCGTTTTTGCCGAGGAACGGTAACAACACGGCAATGCCCAGATCCCAGCCGCCAGTGAGCGCAAAGCCGATCAACAACACGCCAACCAGCGCCCACCAGATCAGCTTGAGCGTTTCGTAATCAAGCATGTTGTTCCCCTTGTGGCAGCTTCTTCTCGCCGTGGTAGTTGCCAGTATGCAAAGACGATGGCCCGAGGCGGATGTACTTGATCATCAGGTACATCTCGATCACAAACAGCGTGGAATAGATGCCCAGCAAGCCAAACATGCTGAAGTGCAGTTGCCCGGTACTGAGTGACGACGCCGAAAGGAAGGTCGGCAAGATGCCGGAAATAGTCCAAGGCTGCCGACCGTACTCGGCCACAAACCAACCCAGCTCAATCGCCACCCACGGCAACGGAATCGACCACACGCACAGCCGCAGCAACCAGCGCTGTGGCGCCAGATTGCGTTTGGCCAGGAACCAGAACGACGCGGCAAAGATAAACAGGAACCAGATGCCCAATCCAACCATGATGCGGAAGGAGAAAAACAACGGCAGTACCTGCGGAATGGTGTCATTGGCCGCCGACTTGATTTGCTCTGGCGTCGCGTCAGTCACGTTTGGCGTGTATTTCTTCAGCAGCAAGCCAAAGCCCAAGTCTTTCTTGTGTGCTTCAAATTGGGTTTTGACCGGATCACTCTTGTCGCCCGCCAGCAGCTTTTGCAGCGCTTCATACGCCACCATGCCGCTGCGAATGCGATCCTCATATTGCAGCTTGAGGTCTTTCAGTCCGGTGACTTGTTTATCTACCGAACGCGTGGCGATCAAGCCCAACAAGTACGGAATGCGGATGGCGTAATCGGTGCGCTCTTCTTTTTGATTGGGGATACCAATGGCGGTGAACGTGGCAGGTGCGGGCATGGTTTCCCATTCGGCTTCAATCGCCGCCAGCTTCACCTGTTGTACTTCACCGGATGTGTAACCCGACTCATCGCCCAGCACGATCACTGACAACACCGACGCCAGCCCGAACCCCGCCGCTACCGCAAACGAGCGAATGGCGAAGCCGGTATCACGCGCTTTGAGCAGATACCAGGACGACACGCCCAGTACAAACATCGACGCAGCCACGTACCCCGCCGCCACCGTATGCACAAACTTCACCTGCGCCACCGGGTTGAAGAACACATCGGCGATGCTGGTCAGCTCCATGCGCATGGTTTCGTAATTGAAATCGGCACCGACCGGATTTTGCATCCAGCCGTTGGCAATCAGAATCCACAAGGCCGACAGGTTGGAACCCAGTGCCACCAGGAAAGTCACGCCCAGATGCTGTACGCGCGACAGGCGATCCCAGCCAAAGAAAAACAGCCCGACAAAGGTGGATTCCAGAAAGAACGCCATCATGCCTTCAATGGCAAGCGGCACCCCAAAGATGTCGCCCACGTAATGCGAGTAATAAGCCCAGTTGGTGCCGAACTGGAATTCCAGCGTAATCCCGGTGGTGACGCCCATGGCAAAGTTGATACCAAACAACTTGCCCCAGAACTTGGTCATGTCCTTGTAGACCTGCTGGTCGGTCATGACATACATGGATTCGCAAATAACCAGAATCCAGCTCAGGCCCAGCGTGAGTGGCACAAACAGAAAGTGGAACAGCGCGGTAGAACCAAACTGCAGGCGCGACAGTTCCACCACATCAGCGGCGGGTATCATCAGGTGTTTCTCCAGGGATGCGCAAAGCGGGGGCGGACGCAGTTGCGCCCATGATTTGTTGACGCACCATCTCAGTCGGCACGTTCATGTTTTCAGCAACGGGATGAGCAAACCATGCGTGCCAGGCCAGCCACAGCAAGATCGCCTTGACGATCAACAACGCCGTGATTTCCAGCGCCAGACGCCGGTCAAATGATCTTGATCGCAACAACTGCATGACTTCGTTACTCCGTTGCGGTGTCGGTAGCATCGCCGCGTACGTGTTCTAGTCCATCGTAGCCCGGATGCCACATAGCGCAATCCGGGATTGGTTTGGGCAAGGTGCGAATGCCAGCCCCGTAGCCCGGATGAAGCATGTCCCTCGGGGGTACCCCCACAAAACCTCTGGATATCGCATATGACAACTGCAGGGGGTAGCAAGAATCCGGGGTGGCAACACTTCAACGACTCATCGGCCTCTGTACTTGCCGATATCGCCCCCGGATTCTCGCTAATGCTTCATCCGGGCTACGGGCTGCCTATTTATCCCCGCGTAGCCGATCCGCCAGCCCCAGTACTTTCTGGACCTTTGAACCCAGCCGCATCAGGTTTTCCAGGGTTTCTGGCGACAAGCGGTGAATCTCGTCAAACCAGCCCGTGGCCAGATCAATCAGTTCATGCATTTGCCGCATGCGTTCTTGTGCGTAACGCTCATCGTCATTGGTCGGCGCGGCCAGCATGGCGTCACGCAGCATGGATAACGTCGGGTCGATTTCGCGCTTCTTTTTTTCTTCGGCCAGCGTGCGGAAAATCTCCCACACGTCTTTGGGCGCTTCGAAGTATTCGCGCCGATCTCCGGTTTGATGAACCATGCGGGCAATGCGCCACGACTGCAGTTCCTTCAAACCCATGCTGACGTTGGAGCGAGAGAAACCGAGGGTTTCGCCAATTTCATCGGCATTGAGCGGCTTGGCAGAGATAAACAGCACGGCGTAAATCTGGCCCACAGTGCGGTTCACGCCCCAGCGGCTGCCCATTTCGCCAAAGTGCAGGATAAAGCGCTCGGTGAGCGGGGTGAGTTCCATGTTTTTGTGTTCTGCCAAGTGGATTTGATCAAAAGTTTCGTGATTTCTTGTATTTCTGAATTTTCACTAATTACTGAAAATTGTAAAACTGCCGTTGTTCTAGCGCAATATACATCTGTAATTATTTTGCTAAAGGCCATTTGCAATATCCCCCCCAGGGGGATACCATGCGCCGTATGGAACACACCGATCACCCCGAAATCATCAACCGTTTGCGCCGTGCCGAAGGGCATCTGAAAACCATCATGCGCATGCTGGAAGAACAGCGCGCGTGTCTGGACATCGCCCAGCAACTGCAAGCGGTCGAAAAAGCCATTGCCAGTGCCAAACGCCAACTGGTGCAAGACCATATCGACCACTGCCTGGAAAACGCCGTGCAAACCGGCGAAGGCGGCCAGCGACAAGCGCTGGATGAATTCAAACAAATCGTTCGTTATCTCTAAGGCCAGCCCGGATGACTTCTCCTTACCGCCCCGCCCCATCCGCGCCCGCCCCGGCAGCCGTGGCCGCACACCAGCACGGTGACGACTGTAAACACGACCACGCGGGTCACGACCACAGCCATGGCCACTCTCACGATCACGGACATGGTCATGCTGGCCACAACCACGATCACACCTTTGGCCATGCCCACGGCGTAACCGATCAACGCCGCATTGCGCTGGCGTTCTTTATCATCTTCGCTTTCATGATCGTCGAGATCATTGGTGGCGTCTGGTCTGGTTCGCTGGCCTTGCTGGCCGACGCAGGCCACATGGTGTCGGACTCGGCCGCATTGGGTTTTAGCTGGCTGGCATTACATATCGGCAAACGCCCGGCCAATGCCAAGCTGACTTTTGGCTACAAGCGACTGGAAATCCTCGCTGCGTTTGTAAACGGTTGCGCGCTGTTCGTGGTGGCAGGCTGGATTCTGTTTGAGGCCATTGTGCGCTTTGCCCATCCGGTCACGATCCTGAGCGGCCCGATGCTGTGGGTGGCCGTTGCCGGGTTGGCATCCAATATTGCGGCGTTCTTTGTGCTCAATGGCGGCAACCAGGAAAACCTGAACATGCGCAGCGCGTGGCTACACGTACTGGGCGATTTGCTGGGTTCGGTGGCGGCGATTATTGCGGCGCTGGTCATCCGTTACAGCGGCTGGACGCCCATTGACCCGTTGTTGTCCGTGTTGGTGGCATTGCTGATCCTCAAAAGCGCCTGGCAGATCGTAAAAGCCACCACGCATATCCTGCTGGAAGGCACGCCGCCCAATATCAATCTGGACGAGATCAAAAGCGATCTGGAGCAAAACGTGGCTGGCGTCACCGACGTGCACCACATCCACGCTTGGGCCATGACCGCCGAACAGTTAATGGTGACCTTGCACGCCGTGGCTGCGCCAGACGCGGACCCCGCCGCCATTGTCGGCAAAATCCAGCAACGGCTGGCTGAAAAATTCAATGTGGATCACGTAACCGTGCAAATGGAAACCGCGGATTGCATTGACCAATATCACCAGCACGCGCCGCAAGGCGAGCAATGCCACTAAGCCCGGCGTGAAGCCAAACTGTGCTGTGCAATCTGAAGCCGGATTGAGCTAGCCAGCGCTGTTGCGCTGCGGCAAGATCATGGTCTGTCTGGATATCTGACCGCTGGAGGTTTTTCATGATTGTTCTGGTAACTGGCGCGAGTGGCGGCATTGGCGCTTCCACCGTGCTGCGCTTTGTGGCTGAAGGCCATAAAGTGATTGCTGCGTCGCGCAGTGTTGACGCCATCAACGCCTTGGCGGCACAGCATCCGGGGCAGATTCTGCCGTTGCAACTGGACGTAACCAACAACGACGCCGTTAACGCAGTTCTGGCGCAATTGCCTGCCGAGTTTGCGCAGATTGATGTACTGGTGAACAACGCCGGTCTGGCGCTGGGACTGGAACCCGCACAACGCGCCGAACTGGATGACTGGGAGCGCATGGTCGATACCAACATCAAAGGCCTGCTGTACGTAACCCGCGCCGTCTTGCCTGGCATGGTGGAACGCAATCGTGGCGTGGTGCTGAACCTGGGCTCAGTCGCTGGTCGCTGGCCATATCCCGGCGGCAACGTTTACGGCGCAACCAAAGCCTTTGTACGCCAGTTCTCGCTCAACCTGCGCGCCGACCTGATCGGCACCCGCGTGCGCGTAACCGATGTGGAACCGGGCATGGTTGGCGGCACCGCGTTCTCGAACGTGCGCTTTCACGGCGACGATGCCAAAGCAGCGAATGTCTACAGCGGCACCGAACCACTGACGCCAGAAGACATCGCCGACGCCATTTACTGGATCGCCTCACGGCCAGATCGCGTGAACATCAACACCATTGAGATCATGCCGGTGCGGCAATCGTTTGGTGGATTGGCGATTGATCGGGACCGGAAATAGCTAACGCGTTTTGCTCCAGATAAAAAGCCCGGCGGATCGGATCTGCCGGGCTTTTTATCTGGATTGTGTGTGGTGCGAATCCGGGCGGCAGAGTTTTATCAAACGCCCTTCACACCCGTGCCGCAGGCACTAACACCACTACCTGCTCCACTTCGTCCGATCCCCCAGATTAATAAACTGGTAATACCGCACCAATGTAATCTGCTGATGGTCATCCAGCAGCTCTTTGGGCACTGGCCCAAACGGCGCAGAATAACGCAAGATCTTCAGTGCTTCCGCATCCAGCTCCGGATTCCCCGACGTGTTCACAATCTTGGCTTGCGCCAGTGTGCCGTCAGAATTGAGCACCATACGGAACTGCAGCAGGCCAAAGATGGAATTGCCGTTTTTATCTTTGGGGAAATTCATCTGGCCGATACGCTCGACCTTCTGTTTGATCTGCTGCTCCCACAAACCAAAGATATTGCGGGTGAGCGGGTCGGCCTCCAGCGAACGGGTGGCTTCATCCACCTGGCTATCGTGCGGATCACCAATCGGCTGCTTCAGATCAGAGAAATGCATCGCCAGTTTGCCCGGCTGTTGCTGTGCCTGCCCCTGCGGCTGGTGGTTGAGCGCGGCGTCGAGCCCGCTCATCTGGATATCTTTCGAATCCTGGTCGGGCTTGGTCGGCGCGGGTGCCGATGCAACCTGTTTCACCACTTTGCGGCGCGGCTTGGGCGGCGGTGCCACGTAATCCGGTTTGGCGGTCGCAGCTGGCGCAGTCATGACCGGTGGCGCGGTGATTTCAGCCACTTGCGGTGCTTTGGTCTGCTTGGGAACCAATTGCATCTGGAAAGGCATTTGCTGCGCCTGCGCCTGTTCCAGCGGCTTGGTCTTGCCCTTGGGAATCAGCAACGCCGAAAGGTGCAGCAATATTGCCAACAAGAAAGCAAGCGCCAGCAAATCTAGCTGGATGGTCAGGACGCCGTCTTTAAAGGAGATGTACTTGACTGACAAGAATCTTCAACTTCCAAAATTTAGTATTCGGCTTGAGCGGGCAAACCCGACATCACAACGGCAATTACTGGTTTTTACAGGTCTGGATTAGCAGCCAGGCAAATCATCGTCTTTGCGCTCTTGATCCCGGAAGGAACATAACACGCACTTGCAATCTCGTAACCTGTTCCAGCAATTTCGCGACACTCGCGACAGCTTGCCGCAGGAACTGGCCCGCCGCTGTTTTACCCTGAGCCAGGGCGGCAATCAATCGCATTGTGTATCGCGCATGTACGGTACACGCATGCCGGGGCGGAGAACGGCAGACCTTATCGAGGAAGTAACGCAGCAGAGGCTCGCCGGGTCTACAAACCCCACAGGAATCTTTAGCAAATCCGAATTGTTTTACGACTGGAGAAGCTGGCACCCGCCATCGCTATCAACCCAAAGATCATGTGCTAGCGGGTCCAGCTCACCTGGTCTTTCTGATAGTTGTTGTACATCAGCATGAGAATCTGGCCATTCTCATCCCAAAGGTCTTTGCTGGCGGGGCCAAACGGCGCGGCGCGGCGCACGATCAGCAGCGCGGCATCGTCCAGTTCCGGGTTACCCGACGAGGCGATGATCTCACTTTCCACCAGCGAGCCGTCGCGGCCGTTGATCAACAAACGCAAGCGCACGCGACCATACATGGCATCACCATGCGTATTGCGCGGGAAACTCATCTGGCCAATTCGCTCAACGCGCTTGCGCAGTTGTTCTTCCCATAAACCGTAGATGGCACGCGTGACTGAATCACGTTGGGCCCGAATCCAGCCTTCTTCTTGCGGCGTACGGGATGAACTGGTCGTAGCCGCAGGCGCACGCAAATCAGACAAATGAATCGCCAGCCGCGGCGCCGGTTCGCTGGTGCCCCGCGAAGAACGATCTGGCCCATTGCCACTGCCCGCTTCTTTTGAGCCTGTGCCCGTACCGTTGCGCGCCAATCCGGCCGACGAGCTTTCTGCATGCGGAGCAGGCACAAAGCCCTTGCCCGGCGCGCTGGTTGGCAGTGCTACCGGAACGCTGGTCGGCGCAATCGCCGCCGGTACCGCGGTAGGGAGCACCGCGACCATTGTCGGCGCAGCCGTGGGGACTGGCGCAACGGTGGGAACAGCCGTCGGCAACGGTGTTGGCAGGTGCGTCGGTGCCGGTGTTGGTGCTACCGTCGGCACCGCCGTGGGTGCCTTCGTGGGTACCGGCGTTGCAATCGGCGTCGGCACTACCGTTGGCGCCGCGGTCGGAACAGGCGTGGGCAGCGGTGTCGGATTAGGTGTAGCTGTCGCGACCGGGGTCGGCGCGATTGTGGGTGTGACAGTCGGCGTTGGTGTCGGGGTCGGCACGTGCGTTGGCTCTGGCGTGATCACCGGCGTCGGGCTCGGCGTTGCAGTGGGTGTTGGCGTAGCCGTCGGGACCGGGGTCGCGGTTGGGGTCGGCGCGGGCGTTGGGCTAGCCGTTGGCACCGGCGTCAATTCACTGACTACAACGGGCGCCGAAGCTTGTTCCGGTTGCGGCACTGACGCTTTGTGATGAATACGCCGACTCAACACCGCCACCGGCGTCGAGACCATCGGTTTTTCAGGTACCGGCACGGCAATGACTGCAGGCGGCGCAGACTCTTCCACAGTTTGCTGGTCGTGTACTGGCGTCTCCGGCACGGATTCAGGTTCCGGCGTCACAACCGGCTCCGCTTGCGGCTGCAGATTGATCTGGAACGGCAAGTTTGTGGCGAAAAAGCGCGAGCCCCCACTCGAAAACGAGAACGGGATCAATAACGTTGCCAGGTGCAACAGCACCGCCAGCACAAACGCAATCCAGAGCAGCCGCCGCTGTCTTGTCAATTCATCCTCACCGGTCAAAGCAATGCATCATCAACAACCTGCCACGTCGCCTTGCCTACGCGGGCGAGTGGTGGTTGCATGTGGATGCTGAAAGGTACACTAGTCTTGCAATTTGCGCCGTAGCATTAGTAAGCAAGTGCAATCTGACCGATACAATGGCAGTGTTTGCGCAGCGCGCCCACAACGCGTTTATCCACTTGACCAGGATGTTGCCCATGAAACCCGCCGATGAATCCGCAATCCGCGCGCTGTGCCAGCAATGGCTGGATGCCTCAATGACGGGCGACACGGCGAGCGTATTGGCGTTGATGGCCGACGATGCCGTGTTTATCACGCCCGGCCAGCCGCCAATTGTGGGCAAAGCCGCCTTTGCCGCGCTCTTGCCAGCAAACCCGGCCAGCATGCGGCTGGTGGCAAAACAGGAGATTCTGGAAGTCGGCGGTACTGATGATCTGGCATCGTCACGCGGCGCGCTCACCGTGACGGTCACTCCGCCATCATCGGCGCAACCCGTCACGCGTTCCGGCCACACGCTGACGCTGTTTGCGCGCCACCCCAGTGGCCACTGGTTGCTGACGCGCGACGCCAATACCTTGTTGCTCCAGCCCGGTAGCGGCGCTGACGTGGGCTAGCTGCCCCGGCGATCATGCTCACTGGCAGTTTCACCTATATCCCCATTTTCAGCAGATACCTACACTGGCTGGCTAGCTGGGGATTTTCATGTCGCTACCATCCAAAGCCCGCCGCCTGGGCAAGTTGTTCATCCTGCTGGACAACTTTCTGGTCGTTTTCGGGTTTTTCGTCGTTTTTCCACTGATCAGTATCCACTTTGTCGATCACATGGGCTGGGCCGCCATCATCGTCGGCACTGCGCTGGCCGTGCGCCAGTTTATCCAGCAAGGTCTGGGGATTTTTGGCGGCGCGGTAGCCAACCGCTTTGGCGCCAAGCCGATGATTGTCACCGGCATGTTGATGCGGGCAGCCGGTTTTGCCCTGATGGCGCTGGCTACTACGCCGCTGGTGCTGATCTTGTCGTGCGTGCTGTCCGCCTTGGGTGGCGTGTTGTTTGATCCGCCGCGCTCGGCGTTGATTATCAAACTGACACGCCCGCGCGAGCGCAACCGTTTTTACGCCATCATCATGATGCAGGACAGCGCTGGTGCCGTCTTGGGCGCCATGACCGGCAGCTGGTTGTTGAATGTCGGGTTTGAATGGGTCGGCTGGATGGGCGCGGCCTTGTTTGTTACTTGCGCCCTGTGCAATGCCCTGCTGTTGCCCAACTATCGCATCGCCCGCGGTCGCAGCGCGTTTTTTGCGAATATCGGCAAAGTACTGGCCGACCGCGAATACGTTAAATACGCGCTCACGTTATCCGGTTATTACGCTCTGGCCGTGCAGGTCTTGATGCTGATGCCGATCGCCGTGATGCAGCTAACCCACGACAGCCATGCCGTGGGCTGGATGTACACCCTGGAAACTGCGCTGTCTCTCACCTTGTTGTACCCGATTGCCCACTTCGCCGAACATCGCGTGCGACTGGAAAGCCGCTTGCTGATCGGACTGGCACTGATGTGCGTCAGCCTGTTTCTGCAAGCTTTCTCTCAGTCATTGACGGTGTTTTTTGTGCTGCTGGCGGTGTTCTACATCGGCACTATTACTGCCGATCCAGCTCGCGAGATGCTCTCCGCTCGCAAGGCAGATTCCGCAATGTTAGGCAGCTATATGGGTTTCAGCCGGATTGGTCTGGCCTTGGGTGGCGCGCTGGGGCAATTGTTTGCCGGAGCGGCTTATGATCTGTCGCGGCAATGGCATACGCCCAAACTGCCGTGGTTTGCGCTTTCCGGCATTGGCGTGATCACGTGGCTGGGTTTGTGGAAGCTGTTGAAACCGGTGCGCGGTCACTCGTCGGCGACGGTGAGGACGCAACGGGCATAGCAGACATCGGCGGTGGGCTGGGACGCCGCTCTGGCCGATGCTGCTATCTATCGCCAGTTACATTCAGGCCAGATGTTCGGCCAGGAATTGCAAAGTACGACCATGCGCCAACAAGGCGGCATTCTGGTTGTACATGGCGCGACCCCAGCAACTAAAGCCATGATCGGCGTTCTCGTAGACGTAAATTTCGGTCTCGTCACGATCGCCCAGCGTATCAATCACCGCCTCGCGCACGGCGTGGGTGATGTAGGTGTCCAGGCCACCGAAGTGAAATTGCACCGGCGCAGTGAGCGTCGCGGCTTGATCCATCACCGTATTGATGGCGCCCGGGTAATACGCCACGCCAGCGGCCACATCCGGGCTATTGGCCGCTGTCAGATAAGACAAGCGCCCGCCCATGCAATAGCCCACGGTTGCGATCTTGCCGGTGACTTCCGGCAGCGCCTTGAGCGTGTTCACCGCGCCGACCAGATCTTTCACGGCGGCCGGTTGATCCAGCGCCTGCATATGGCCAAAGGCTTTGGGGGTATCGACATCATCATATTTGAGCTCGATGCGCGGGGACTGACGCCAGAACACATCCGGTGCCAGCACCACAAAACCATCGGCTGCATACTGATCGGCCACGGTACGGATATGCTCGTTCACGCCCCAGATTTCCTGGATCAGCACCAGACCAGGCCCTTTGCCTGTCGGCGGCAATGACAAATAACCGGTGTAGGTCTCACCCGTGGTGCTTGTGATATCGATCCAGCGTGAAGTCATCGTGTTCTCCGTTATATACAAAGGGGGATGGAAACTGCTGTCGCACAGGTTGGGCGTAGACCGGTCAATTACAAGCGTATCGACGAACGATTTTTTGCCAGCCACTTGTCTAGCTCGCGCCCAAAGATTTGCCGGTCCGCCGCCGACAAGCTGGCCGGGCCACCGGTTTGCACGCCGCTATCGCGCAGGCCTTGCATGAAGTCGCGCATGCTCAGGCGCTCCTGAATATTGGCCAAGCTCAAACGCTCGCCACGCGGGTCCAGCACTGCGCCGCCTTTGGCAATCACCGCCGCCGCCAGCGGAATATCCGCAGTAATCACCAGATCGCCTGTCTGCGTGCGTTCAACGATTTCGTTATCGGCTACGTCGAACCCGGCAGGCACTTGCACAGCGCGCAACCAGGGCGAAGGCGGTACATGCAAGAGCTGGTTGGCAACCAGAATGATGTGGATTTGCGCCCTGTCCGCTGCCCGGAACAGGATTTCCTTGATGGCTTTGGGGCAGGCATCGGCATCCACCCAGATACAGGCAGCGCGGGGATTAACCGGGGAATCAGGAGAGTTGGCTGTAGACATGCCGGGAGTATAAAACGGCGGCTGACTGGTCGGGGTAAATCCCGGCCAGTCATTCCGCCATTGATCTGCTTGCAGCACAGCAGATGGATGTTTTGATTAGAGCAAGACATTGCCCAATCAGCAAAGTCCGATCACGCCGCCCTGAGTTGGGTCCGGCTGATCGTTTCCAACAACATGCGGCGTGCCACCTCGATATCTGCAGCCAGACCAGAATCGGCTGCCTCGGCGAGCTTGTTATAAGTTTCAGCCCAGATTTCACGTGCCTGAGCATGATTGTTTTCAAACTGCAAAAAGACATAATCGAGCGCCGCTTCCACGGTGTCGATTTTCAACCCGCCAGATCCTGGCGGCACTACTGGTTGTTGCAAGCTAGTCATGGCAAAACTCCCACCCCAGGCATTTGCTGTGGTTGATGCCGGCCTGTGCAAACACCTCGTCTCTTGTTGGCTCTGACACGGCTGACCGGCGAGCCCGTTTAAGTACCGGGTCCTGCGATTTACGAAAATATCACAATAGTTGCCGACATCAATTACAGTCTGGCCCCCGAAAACAACCGCTCGGGTATCTGTCTGTATCGCTGATACCAGTGAACTGTGTTGCAGGGTCAACTGGGACAATGGTGGCGCGTTTTGTTCAGGCACGGTGTTTACAGGCTGAGGTGCACATGCCAGTCAATAATGGTCACCGCCCTACCCGATTTGACGGCATGGCAAACCGGTGCCATTTACCGGGTGACAGCGACCTTCGGGCCGGAGTAATGCAACAACCACCTGGACTCTGTGCCCAAATAAGCAATATTGAGAATGACCCGGCGTGACACACACTGAACTGCCGCAGCTTCCTGAGTTCGATACTGCCAGCGGCTTGGCCCCGACATTGCGCAACGAGGACGATTCATGACAACAACATCTTGCGGCTTTCGCTCTTTGCTCGCCGCATTGCTGATCGCACCCTGCCTGGCTCACGCTGCCTTGGGTGGCGCACCGGCGACTTCCCCTTCTGCACAAAAGGCCCTTAAAGCCACCAGCAAAGTTGCGGCCAGCAACGGCGCAGCCGATATCACCACATCGACCGCTACATCGTGGACTGTCAACACGCTGCAAACCGCAGGTGGCACCGATATTCGTGAATACGTGACCTCAACTGGCGTGGTGTTTGCCGTGGCCTGGGCCGGCCCGCAACTGCCTGATCTGCGCGCTCTGCTGGGCACTTACTTTCCGGAGTTTGTTGATTCAAACAAAACGCCGCATGCCGGGCATACACCCAACCTGGTCAACAACCCGGACCTGGTGGTGCAATCTGGCGGCAAACCACGCGCCTATACCGGTCGGGCCTGGGTGCCCTCTTTGCTGCCGGCCGATGCCAGCATCGACCAGATTCATTAACCGCCACCTTTTGCCATGAGCATGAATATGCATAATATCCAGCCCCCCAAGAGGTACTCGATGCGGCTCTTTCTTCTGGCCTGCCTCAGCGGATTCATTTTGTTATTGTCCGGCTGCAATGGCGGAGCCGACGGCAGCTCCCTGGTTCCAACACCCACGCCGACGCCCACTCCGGCCCCAACGCCAATACCGACTGGCGATAACGTCATGGCGGTGACCGTGGACGCCGGTCCGGGCAATTTGTCCTCGTTATCGCTGAATGTGCCGACAGTGAGTGTGACCATTTGCGCGCCGGGTACCGCGCAATGCGTCACTGTGGACCACATTCTGGTCGACACAGCCTCTACCGGTTTACGCCTGATGGCCAGTGCGCTGGGCAACGTCAACAGCATCCTGCCGCAAGCCACGGTACCAGGCGCCAGCACCACACCGCTGGTGGAGTGCTACAAGTTTGCCGACGGGTTTATCTGGGGACCAGTCAAAACCGTGGATGCCACTTTTGGTGGCAAGACGGTCAGCAATCTGTCCATTCAGGTCATTGGCGACAGCACTTATGCCAACACGGTGCCTACCGGCTGCAGCAGTGGCGGTAGCCCGGAAAACGACGTGAACTCTTTTGGTTCCAATGGCGTGTTGGGCATCGGCAATATCATCCATGACTGCGAAAGCCTGTGCACCAGCCCCACCAGCCCGTACCTGGAGGACTTTTATTACGGTTGCTCCGTACCAGGTAATTGCATCGCCACCGCCGTGCCGCTGATCGCCCAGATCATGAACCCGGTGTCATTGTTTGCCAGCGACAACAATGGCGTGGCAATGACCATGCAAACGGTGCCAACGTCCGGCGCGAGTACCGCAGCGGGGTTCCTGATCTTTGGCATCGGCACGCAGTCAAACAATGCGCTGGGCAATGCCGCAGTTTATCCAATCGATGCCAATGGCTTGCTGAATATGAGCTACCAGAGCAAGACCTACTCAAACAGCTTCCTCGATAGCGGTTCCAATCTGTTGTTCATGCCCTCAGCCACGGGGATTGCCATATGCACCGGTACACTCCCCGGCTTTCTCTGCCCAACTAACGCGATCGCCGCCAATGTGACCGTTACCGGCATCAACGGCACGCCCAGCAATATCGTTGGGCTGAGCATTGGCAATGCGCAAACCCTGCTTGGCAGCAACAGCTTTACGGCCTTCAATAATGTGGGTGGCAATAACGGCACCGGCGGCATTGATCTGGGCATGCCGTTCAACTATGGCCGCACCGTGTTCACGGCATTTAATGGTGCGTCGACCAGCGCTGGCAGCGGGCCTTTCGTAGCGTTCTGATCTCTTCTGATTCAGTTCCGTGACAACCACAACGTCGCTCCATTTCGGGGCGACGTTTTTATTTGTGCAGGGCAAACAAGCTGCATACGTTTTAGCCATCGTCTCTGGCAAACCGACGACCGTCGTGACTTTCCCGCCGTCCGGGCCTAAGCGGCCCGTTCCAGTCTTTATGCCGATATAATATGCGGCGGAGATGACATGCCGGGCTCACATGGCTTGGCATTGTTTTTGCTGCACATCTGCATTGCGTCTGAATACCCCGGACGTCGTTACACTCAATGCATACTCAAAACACCAAGGAACTAGAATCATGAAGGCGTTGTGGCTGGGCTTGTTTGCCCTGATCTGTGTTTCTGCGCATGCGGAACCGGGCATTACCGACTCTGAAATCGTACTGGGCCAGTCAGCCGCGCTCAGCGGACCGGCAGCGGAGCTGGGTAAAGGGGTCAATCGTGGCGCCAAGGCTTATTTTGACTGGGTTAACCAGCATGGCGGCGTCAATGGCCGCAAGATCAAACTGGTCGCGCTGGATGACGGCTACGAGCCGGATCGCGCTGCCGCCAACACCAAGACTTTCATCAAAGACCAGCCGGTGTTTGCATTGTTTGGCTATGTCGGCACCCCGACCTCCAACGCTTCGCTGCCGCTGATCAATCAGGCCGCAATCCCGTTCATTGCCCCGTTCACCGGTGCCGACAGCCTGCGCAATCCGCTGAATCACAACGTGTTCAATGTGCGTGCCAGCTACCGCGACGAAGCGGGCGAGATTGCTGAATCCATGAAAAAAATGGGCATGTCGAGCATCAACGTGTTCTACCAGAACGATGCTTATGGTCAGGCTGGTTTGAAGGCCATGCAAGAGGCTTCAGCCAAATACGGTATCAAGCTGAACGCGCTGGCTACCGTGCAGCGTAATAGCACCGATGTCAAAAAAGCGGTGGAAGACCTGGTGGTGAAGAACCCGGCCAACGCCGTATTTATGGTTACCGCCTATAAATCCAGCGCAGCATTCATTACCGCTGCGCGCGCCCACAACTACATTGGGCCGTTCTATAACGTCAGCTTTGTGGGTACTGAAGCGCTGGTGTCGGAACTGAAAAACGATGGCAGCGGCGTGATTGTGTCGCAAGTCATGCCCACACCGTACAACCCGACCAAACAAGTGACCATTGAATACGTCAAAGCGCTGACTGCCGCTGGCGTAAGCAATGTCGACTACCCCAGCCTGGAAGGCTACATCGGCGCTCGCGTCATGGTGGAAGGCCTCAAGCGGGCCGGCAAAGCCCTGACCCGCGAGAAACTGGTAGCGGCACTGGAAGGCTTGGGCGATTACGACATGGGCGGTTTCCGGGTCAAGTTCTCCAGCACCAATCACAATGGTTCGAGCTTTGTGGATTTGACGGTGGTGGATCACGACGGGCGTATTCATAGCTAACGCGGGTGTATTCCAGCGACAAAAAAAACCGACCCTTGAGGTCGGTTTTTTTATGTCCAGGCTATGCGTTGCCTGCCTTGTTTGTCCCGCAAACACTCATGCAAATCCAGGTTCCATGCCGTTGCGCGGCTTAACGCACGATGCGCCCATCATGACTGTAAATCGTCATGCGTTCTCCTCGCACAAACCCCACCAGCGTCACTCCGGCCTCCCGCGCCAGCCGCACTGCCAGCGCAGTGGGCGCCGAGATCGCGGCGACAATGCCAAAACCGGCAGCTGCCGCCTTGTGGACGATCTCATACGACGCCCTTGAGCTGATCACCAGCACGCCATCACGGGCCACCGTGCGCGCGGCGGCGCCGATCACCTTATCCAGCGCGTTATGGCGGCCAACGTCTTCGCGCACCAATATCTGCCCATCGCGCCACCATCCGGCCGCGTGGGCGGCGCCAGTGGCATTGTTCAGCGGTTGCAGGGCGCACAAGCGCTCCATGGCTTGCAGTACGTCTTGATGCGCCAGGCAGACCGGGTTAACCACCTGCGCCACTGGGCGAATTGCGCTTTCCAGTGAGTCTTGTCCGCACAGGCCGCAACCGGTACGCCCCGCCAGATTGCGACGCACCTGTTTGAGTTGGGCGAAGCGTTGTTCAGTGATCTGGATTTCTACGGTTATGCCGTTTTCTGCGGCTACCAGTTCGATATCCAGCAGTTCACCGGGTTTCTGGATAATGCCCTCGGTCAGCGAAAACCCCAGCGCGAAGTCTTCCAGATCCAGCGGGCTGGCCATCATGACCGCATGCGAGATGCCGTTGTAAACCAGTGCCACGGCAGTTTCTTCAGCAAGGATTTCCGTGCGCGGTTGTGCCTGACCGTGATCGATACGGATCGCGCCCAGCGGCTGGGTCGTGGCGGGTATTGCCAGCGTTATTGTGGACACAGAGCCCTCCCCGCCGCTGTCAGCCAGACGGTGCGGCGTTTGTCGTCGGTTCTAACTTCAACCAGACCAATGCCGCCCGCCTGGGTGTCCGAAGCCAGTACCGTCAACGCGCGATTAAGCTGGCTCATACCCAGCGCCAGCTTCTTGCCAATCTGGTGATCGGACAAACCGTCGCGCTCGGCCAGCAGGGCCACAATGGCCACCAGCAGTTCTTCCATAGTTCCTTCGTTATGCTGCAACGCTCTCGCTCAACGTCAGTACCACCGGCACCGATTTGGATGCCGGCGTGCGCGCCCGATCAGCCATGCTGTCCAGCGGCACGAGGTTGTTGGTTTCCGGGTAGTAGCTGGCCAGACAACCTTGCGGGATATCGTACTCAACCAGCAAGAAGCGTTTGGCCACGCGCTCGCCGTCGTGCCACACGGAAGTCATATCCACCCATTGTCCGGCGCTGAAGCCCAGTGCGGCCAGATCGGCCTTGTTGATAAAACACACGCGGCGTTGCCCAAACACCCCACGATAGCGGTCATCCAGGCCGTAAATGGTGGTGTTGTACTGGTCGTGGCTGCGCACGGTCATCAAGTTGAAAATGCGGCGCTCGGCATGCTGTTTGCGCAGGGTGTTGATGGGCAAATCAGTGGGCACGGCGTGGGCGATAAACCCGGCCTTGCCACTGGCGGTGCGCCAGTCACGATCACGCGCTGAGTTGCCCAGATAGAACCCGCCCGGCACGTGTACGCGCGGGTTGAAGTCTTCAAAGCCGTCGATCACCTGCGCGATCTTGTCGCGAATGCGGTCGTAATCTTCAATCAGCCACAGCCACGGTGTTTTGCTCTGTTGCAGCGTCGCGGCGGCAAGTCGCGCCACAATGGCGGGCTCGGATAGCAGATGTTCCGAGGCCGGTGCGTTCATCCCTGCAGAGATATGCACCATGCTCATCGAATCCTCGACCGTCACCCCTTGCGCGCCAGCGGCCTGGATATCCACTTCGGTGCGCCCCAGGCACGGCATGATCAGTGCGTCTTTACCGTGTTCCAGATGCGATCGATTGAGCTTGGTGGTGACATGCACGGTGAGATCACACTGGCGCAAGCCCTGGCGAGTGCGGTCCGAGTCAGGCGTGGCGGTCGCAAAGTTGCCGCCCATGCCAAAGAACACTTTGGCCTCGCCCGCCAGCATGGCTTCAATGCCACCAACCACATCGTGGCCATGTTGTTGCGGCGGCTCAAAATCAAACGCCTTGCCCAAACGCGCCAGAAACGCGGGCGAAGGTTTTTCATAAATGCCCATCGTGCGGTCACCCTGCACATTGGAATGTCCGCGCACCGGGCAGGCACCGGCACCGGGCTTGCCGATATTGCCTTTGAGCAACAACAGATTGGTAATCGCCTGGATCGTCGCCACCGAATGCTTGTGCTGGGTAATGCCCATGCCCCACGTGCAGATGGTGGCTTTGCTGGCCATGTAGATGGCAGCGACCTCGCGAATCTGCGCTTCAGTCAGACCGGATTGTTCTTCAATGGTGACCCAGGTTTCGGCGTCTAGTGTGGTTTTGAATGCATCAAAACCATCGGTATGTTGCGCGATAAACTCGAGGTCCACGTCGCCCGCTTCCAGCACTGCTTTGGCAATGCCGGTCGCCACCGCCAGATCGCCGCCGATGCGCAATTGGTAATAACTGGAGGCAATCTGCGTACCGTGGGTAGACAGCATATCAAGCGGGCTTTGCGGATCGGCAAAGCGCTCCAGCCCGCGTTCGCGCAGTGGATTGAACACCACAATGCGACAGCCGCGTTTGGCTGCTTCGCGCAATGTGCCCAGCATGCGCGGGTGATTGGTACCGGGGTTCTGGCCAAAAATGAACAACGCTTCAGCGTGGTCAAAGTCTTCCAGCGTGACCGTGCCTTTGCCGATGCCAATCTGTTCCTTCATGGCTGTGCCGGAAGGCTCGTGGCACATATTGGAACAATCGGGCAGGTTGTTGGTGCCGTATTCGCGGATAAACAACTGGTACAGAAACGCCGCTTCGTTCGAGGTGCGGCCAGAGGTATAAAACAGCGCTTCGTCCGGGCTGGCCAGCGCGTTCAAATGTTTGGCCGTCAACGCAAAAGCGTCATCCCAACTGGTAGGTACGTAGTGATCGGTGGCGCTGTCGTAGCGCATGGGCTCGGTCAGGCGGCCTTGTGCTTCAAGCCAGTAATCATCGTGCACCGCCAGATTGGCAACGGTGTGCGCGGCAAAAAATTTGCGCGTCACCCGGCGTTCGGTGGCTTCGGCGGCAACGGCTTTGGCACCGTTCTCACAAAACTCGAAAGTGGAATGATGATTCTTGTCGGGCCAGGCGCAGCCCGGGCAATCAAAGCCATCAGGCTGGTTGGAATGCAGCAAGGTGGTGATGCCGCGCGCGACCACACCTTGCTCATGAATATGATGCAGCACGCTGCGTAATGCACCCCAGCCGCCTGCTGGGCCTGCATACAACTTGATTGCCTGTCTGGACATTCACTCTACCTCTGACAAAACTGCTGACAACAACGGGCTGAAACACCATTCAAGCACGAACTGGTGAACAAATCGAACTGCAATAAACCCGAATTTCCAAAACGCTGTGATCAAAAGTCTGCCGCCCCGCCAGGCACAAGCCAGACGGGGCGGATGGGCTAACCAGATAAACCTGGTTTAGCTAAACAAAGCGGCAGTTTTCTTGATGGTCTGAACTACACCCCATGCCAGCGGCAGCAGCACATATGCCCACAGTATCAGGCCTTTTACTTTGGTCATGACTTAATCCTCTTTCGAAACAAACCGTGCATCAACGTTCTTGACGAACGCATTGCAGATGAACCCCAGCACCAACAAACCGGCCATCACGTACATGGTGGTGTTGTAGGCCGACGCTTTGGCCACGCCCTGGCTGATCTGGTAATCACGCATGTAGTTCACGATCACCGGGCCCAACACGCCAGCCACCGACCATGCGGTCAGCAAACGGCCATGAATAGCGCCCACATAACGTGTGCCGAATTTGTCCGACAGATACGCCGGGATGGTGGCAAAACCGCCGCCATACATCGACAGGATCACGGCATACAGCACCACAAACAGCGCCACGCTACCGGTAGCGCCAGCGGTCGGCACCAAGGCGTACAGGAAAGCGCCCAGCACGAAGAACACCAGGTAGGTGGTCTTGCGGCCGATCACGTCAGATACGCTGGACCACAAGAAGCGCCCGCCCATGTTGAAGATGGACAACAAGCCGACAAAACCCGCCGCAGCGGCCGCCGAAACCGAGCCCTTGAACACTTCCTGAATCATCAGCGAAGCCTGGCCCAGCACGCCAATACCGGCCGTCACGTTCAGGCACAGCACGGCCCACAGCAGCCAGAATTGCGGGGTTTGGGTGGCGGTGTCGACTTCAACAAAGGTATTGCTGGCCAGTTTTTTCGGGTCTTGTTTTTCAACAAAGCCTTCTGGCTTCCAGCCCGGTGCTGGCAGGCGCACGGTGAAGGCACCAATCAGCATAGACAGCGTGTAGATCAAACCCATCACCACAAAGGTCTCGGCAATGCCGGGAGTGGTATCGGTTTTGAATCTTTCCATCAGCATCACGGCCAGTGGCGCGCCGATCATGGCACCACCACCAAAACCCATGATGGCCATGCCGGTTGCCATGCCGCGACGATCCGGAAACCACTTGATCAGGGTCGACACCGGCGAGACATAACCCAGCCCCAGACCGATACCGCCGATCACGCCGTAGCCCAGATACAGCATCCACAATTGTTGCAGATAAATACCTAACGCCGAGACCAGAAAACCACCGCCAAAGCACACGGCAGAAGTAAACATGGTGGCACGCGGGCCAACCCGTTCCAGCCATTTGCCACCAAAGGCGGCAGACAAACCCAGGAATACGATGGCGAGCGAGAAGATCCAGCCCAGTTGCGGAATGCTCCAGCCATAGGCTTTATTGAGCGGCGAATTGAAAACCGAAAAAGCATAGGCCTGGCCAATCGACAAATGAATGGCTAACGCGGCCGGTGGAATCAACCAGCGGTTGAATTCCGGCTTGGCTATGCTCTGACTTTTATCCAGTGTTGCGGCAAAACTCATCTATTTCCCCTTTTAGTTTTAAGCCGTACCAACACGCCGGTCATGGCAAAAATGTGGCGTGCAAGAGGCATGGGAGACTTTGTTTACGAATACCCGAAAGGTGCGGCGACGGGCGCGCAGCCAAGGCAAGCTGACTGTGTCTACATATAATAACGCGCTTATATGCAAATGAAATTATATAGCCAATAAATCCGTTTATCTCCTACGAATGGTCTGGTGAAGGGCGTCACAACCGGACTGGGAGGTAATGAATGGGCGGGTGCAGCCGCTCATAAAAAAACCGCACGCTCAATGGCAGTGCGGTTTTTGTCACAGCAGACCGCTTACGGCGGGCCGGGCAACATTCCAATTTTCTGCGGCAGTGGCTACTGCACGCTGAACTCGATCCGCCGGTTATGGGCACGGCCTTCTTCGCTGCCGTTATCGGCAATGGGCTGATCTTGCCCTGCTCCTTGCGCATGCAAATTGCTGGCAGTTACGCCATGCGCCACCAGGAACACCACCACCGAATTGGCGCGCGCCAGTGACAGCGTTTTGTTGGCAGTGGCATCGCCGGTATTGTCGGTGTGCCCGGTGATGAGGATGTTGCGGCCATCATCCTTGAGCAAATCAGCCACCACCACAAGCCGCGCCTGCGCTGTGCCGGGGATTTGCGCCGAGCCAGTCGCAAATTCGATGGTTTCTTCCAGCAAGGCGTTCGATGGAGCCAGTGCAGCAACTCCGGCCTGCGCGTTTACGGTCAGATTAGCCTTCACGCTGGCGTCTTTCACAAACCAGTCTGGCAATCCGGACAAAATCGCTTGTTTGAGCGGCTCGCTGCCGGCGGTGCCATTCAGCGCAATCACGCCATCGCCCAGTTTCAGATCAAAGTCCGCCAACTGGCGCAAGCGCGCCAGGATGTCCACCGGACGCGCCAGCCACCACAGCGGTGCGGCATCTGCGCTCACGGTGATGTGATCGACCACTTTGTCTTCGCCCCACAGCACGCGGGCTGGTTTGAGCAAGCGCTGATGTGTTTTTTCGTCGGGCACGATACCGGTGAGCGTGAGGACGCCAGCGGCCTGGGTCAGTTGCACCTGACCGAGCGCCAGTTGTCCGTTTTGTGGTGCGGCCGCTACCGCTGACGCCACATTGGCGGCCATGGGCTTGGGCGCACTGCCGCCGCGCACGGTGTACCAGGCGGCGCTGCCCGCAACGATTAACGCCACCGCCAAAGCAATGGCGACTCCGGCGTTTTGATCCTGATCTTCAGAAAACATGTGCAAGGTCCGTGGGTTGGTTAGTTTGGTCCGACCGTTCAACAGCCGCCGCTGCGCTGTAATGCGGCGGACAAAATGTCGGTATAGAACATAAAGCGTATGCCTCGTGTCAGATATCGGAGTTTTCCGGGCAAGTGGTATCGTGGCGATATCCCCGCCCTCTTCAAAAAAAGCGCTGACACCGCAACTGCGCTTGCTCTTATCGAGCCGACCAGGAACACACGCATGGCCAAAACGCTGCTGAACCACATCCACACTCTGGTCACCATGGACGACCAGCGCCGCGAGCTGACCGACGCCGCCGTGCTGGTGCATGACAACCAGATCGTGCGCGTCGGCAGCGCCGCCGATCTGGCCAATGAAGTGGTCGATCACATCGTTGATATGACTGACCATCTGGTGCTGCCGGGTTTGATCAACACGCATCACCACATGTACCAGTCGCTCACCCGCGCCATTCCGGCGGCACAAAATTGCGAGTTGTTCGACTGGCTCAAAGCGCTTTACCCGATCTGGGCCGGGCTCACTCCGGAGATGATCCGCATCTCCACCCAGACCGCGATGGCCGAGTTGATGCTGTCGGGCTGCACCACGGCTAGCGATCATCTTTATATCTACCCCAACGGTTGCCGCCTGGATGACGCCATCGAAGCCGCACAACAGATTGGCATGCGTTTTCATGCCAGCCGTGGTGCCATGAGTCTGGGCGAGAGCAAAGGCGGTCTGCCGCCGGATCGCGTGGTGGAAGACGAAGCGTTTATCCTGCGCGATACCCAACGCTTGATTGAGCAGTGGCATGATGCCAGCCGTTTTGCCATGACCCGCGTGGTGGTGGCGCCATGCTCGCCGTTCTCGGTCACCACCGACCTGATGCGTGAATCAGCCGACCTGGCGCGCGCGTATGGCGTGAGCCTGCATACGCACCTGGCAGAGAACCACAAAGACATCGCTTTCTCGCAAGAAGTGTTCGGCAAGACGCCGACGGAATATGTTGAGGACTTGGGCTGGATTGGGCATGACGTCTGGCATGCGCATTGTGTGCAACTGGACCAACACGGTATCGACCTCTTTGCTCGTAGCGGCACCGGCGTGGCGCATTGCCCATGTTCCAATATGCGACTGGCCTCGGGTGTGGCACCGATCCGGCAAATGCTCGATGCCGGAGTCAAGGTCGGACTTGGTGTGGATGGCAGCGCTTCCAACGACGGCGGCCATATGCTGAACGAAGCGCGCCAGGCTTTGTTATTGCAGCGCGTGCATCACTGCCGCCCGGATGTTCTCAGCGCACGCGAGGCGCTGGAAATGGCCACTCGCGGCGGCGCGGCGGTGCTGAATCGCGATGATATCGGCCAGATTCGCCCCGGCTTTGCCGCAGATTTGATCGCGTTTGACCTGAACACGCTGTCCTTTGCCGGCGGCTTGCATGATCCGGTTGCGGCCTTGTTGCTGTGCGCATCGTCCGACGTCAGTTTCAGCATGATCAATGGGCAAGCAGTGATCGTAGACGGACAGCTGCAAACGCTGGAACTCCCTACCCTGATTGGGCGTCACAACGCTTTGGCCCGGCAATTGGCCAATGGTGATACTCGCCGTTAACGTAATCCGATGACGCATTTGCTACCCGTGGGAGGCTCGGCCATGAAGCTGATCATGCAAGTTCTGCTGTTTGCGCTGCTGCTGGCCGCCGCGCCTTTACTACAAGCCGCTGAAGCCGTGACCAGCGTGCCCAATGTCGAACTGGATCGCTACCTGGGCAAATGGTATGAGATCGGCCGTCTGCCGATGTACTGGCAGCGTAAATGTGTTTCGGACACGACCGCTGAATATGGCAAAGGTGAAGACGGCAAGATCACCGTCACCAATCGGTGCCTGCACGAAGATCACAAACCGGACGTCGTGACCGGTAGCGCTGTGGTAGTACCCAACAGCGGCAACGCTCAGCTGAAAGTCACTTTTTTCTGGCCGATCTCTGGCAATTATTGGGTGATCGGGCTGGATCGGGATTACCGCTGGGCGCTGGTCGGCACACCCAATCGCAAATATCTGTGGCTGCTGTCGCGCACGCCGGTGCTGACGCAAGCCGATACCGATGCCGCGCTGCAAATTGCCCATCGCGAAGGCTATGACATGTCTGAATGGATCGTCACACCGCACAGCCAACCCTGACAAGCACGACTCGCCAGCGCGGCTATGATCAATAACGTTGGGCTGTGACACGTCCAGTTACGCAAAAGGTGAACCATGAAAGCAATCTGGAACGATGTCGTCATTGCCGAAAGTGACGATACCGTAGTGGTCGAAGGCAATCATTACTTTCCTGCCAGCGCGCTAGACCGCTCGCACATCATTCCCAGCAACACGCACACTATTTGCCCGTGGAAAGGCGAAGCCAGTTATTACACGCTGTCGGTGAACGGCAAGCTCAACCCCGATGCGGTCTGGTATTACCCGAAGCCCAAAGACGCGGCCAAATCCATTCTCAATCGCGTGGCGTTCTGGAAAGGTGTACGGGTCGAACCGTAAGCGGTTTCGCCCCACCTGGCCTTGGCAGTCTGTAGGGATTGCGACAGCGGCTGCGCATTTTGCGCCAAATCGCACACGCCACTGGTTACTCTGCCAGGCAGGCTGGCAATGCATTGCTGGTCCGCCGCACATGGCATGCTTTGTGCCTGCCCATGTCGTAATTATCCAAGCCAGTTTGTAACTCCGCCCTACAAGGAAACTCCGTGCCCAGCTTCAGTTTTCGACGTTTTGCCCCGGCCCTGCTGTTGCTGGCCTGCGTGTTGCCACCATTGGCCCAAGCCGATGCAGCGCTGGACCAGATCATTGCCGGGCCGCAGCGCAGTGAAGCGCACCGCGCTCGCGATGTGTACCGCCACCCAGCTGAAACACTCAATTTCTTTGGGCTGAAACCCGATCAAACCGTGCTGGAAATCTGGCCCGGCGGCGGTTGGTATACCGAGATTCTGGCGCCGTATCTGCGCGAACATGGCCGTTATTACGCCGCGCAAGTCGCACCTTCGGACAATGCGGAACGCAATGGCGAAATTGACGCGTTTGAAGCCAAGCTGGCCAGCGACCATGAGCTTTATCGGAATGTGGCGGTGGAAACGCTTTCCCCACCGCAATTCACCGATATTCGCCCGGCAGGCGGCGCCGATCTGATCGTGACGTTTCGCAATATCCATAACTGGCTGAAAGACGGCACCGCGCAAGACAGCTTCAAGGCGTTTTATACCGCGCTCAAATCCGGCGGGATCTTGGGCGTAGAAGAACACCGCGCAGCACCAGGTACCAGCCTGGAACAGATGATCAAAACCGGCTACGTAACTGAGGAACTGGTGATCAAGCTGGCGAAAGACGCGGGTTTTGTCTTGGCCGCCAAAGCCGAAATCAACGCCAATCCCAAAGACACCAAGGATTATCCCAAAGGCGTTTGGACTCTGCCGCCCGGTTATGCCGCAGGGGCGCTGGATCATGAGCGCTATCAGGCCATAGGTGAATCTGACCGCATGACGCTCAAGTTCATCAAACCAGGTGCAATTGCCAAGTAATGCGAACCGCAAGCGCGGGCAGATCGATTGGTCGTCTGCCCGCATTTAATACACGACTGTTCAGTGCAATCAACGAGTTAGCAGCCCAACGCAGAACCATTGCCTGACTCAAGCTTCACCACCATCAGACCGCTTGTTCGCTACGTTCATCCCTGTTTGAAATGCAGATTGCCAAGGCCTGGATACACTTTGCCTGCCTTGTACTGCAAGGCTCAAGAAAACAAACATAAACCAGAGTTAGAGGATGAACGTGATGAACAAACCGCAACTGCGCCGTTTGGCGCGCCTGTGCGCGCTGACGTTTAGCGTGTCCCTGCCGCTGTTGGCAACGGCAACCGAAAGTTACGCCGCCACTCCCACTCCAACCGCGTGTTACGCCACATGGAATGCAAACACTGCATACGTGGGCGGCGCCACCGTGAGCTACAACGGGGTGAATTACAAAGCCAACTGGTGGACGCAGGGCAACAATCCTGCCACCAGCAATGGCGTCATTGGCACCGGCCAGCCATGGACGATTGTAGGCAGCTGCGGCGCGACGCCGACTCCTACGCCAACACCGACCCCAACACCTACTCCGGTGCCAACGCCAACTCCGACCCCGGCGCCTACCCCAACGCCAACGCCAGTACCGACGCCGACTCCTACACCAACGCCGGCTCCAACGCCGTCGTCAGTCACCACCACCGGCACTATCAATTTCCACTTGCTGCTGGGCGCGGGTACGGCACAAGACAGCATGACGCTGGATGGGGATAACTACACCGACCTGATCATGTCCAACATCATCGCCGGTGTGATGTATGGCCATCTGGTGAACGAGTATTACCCTGGCATTCAGTACAACAAGGACTATATGTACGGCTCGATATTGGGCCAGTTGCTGCAGGAAAACCTGGAAACGCAGGTGTACAAGAACACCAGCAATCTGATTGATCCGTCACCAGATCAGCAAGCCGTGATGGGCAATGGTCAAGGCGGCCCATACCAGATCAACAACTACGCGGCCGATATGGTGTCTGGCAGCTACACGCCAGGCGGTCACTCGCTGATCAACTATATTGCCCTGCAAAAGAGCATTGGTTACACCATGGCTACTGCTCCTACGCAGTACAAACAGGTGACACCGCCGTCGTTCAACGACAAATACTACGGTCCGATGCTGACCGGGTATTTCCACTACAACGACTTCGTGGCGTTGATTGTGACTGGCACCGGCACCGGTGGCTGGACCACGCCGTGGCAACCGGCGTTTAACAACGCGCTGGTCAACTTCAAGAGCTTGCCGAACAACTTCTTCGAGGTCTTGCTGAACGTGGCCTATAACCAGGGTTATTACGGCACGCTGATGTCCAGCTACAGCACGCTGGGCGCTACCGCCACGACCAGCACGGTGAATACGGTCAACAACTGGAGTTCGGTCTGGGGCAAGTCGGACACCTACGAACAGTATCCGTACCAGGTGCGTTACTACCTGAACCAGTTCTACGATCTGCCGATCCCGACCACCAGCGCCACCACGCTGGTTACGCCGCAAAATCATGTGGCGTTCAACATGACCACGCTGGGTAACGTGTTCAGCAACGTGTTCACCACGCTGTCTTATGTGAACAGCTCGGGCGTGGGCGCGTTTATCCCGGCGGCATCGGCACAGGCCGCGTTCAACACCGCATTGGCACAGAACAGCGTACCGGCGGGCACCACGCTGGATTTGAGCAACACCGCCAACCGGGCGCAGATTTTTGCGATTCTGGAAGACGCCATTGCCAATCTGGAAATGAGCCTGGGCGTGCAATTTAACGCCACCACAACCTCGCAAATCTGATCTCAATGATTTGTGGGTAAGCAGGTAAAACAAAGCGCGCTGTCCTCACCGGCAGCGCGCTTTTTTTACGTCAATCCAGCCTCATCAGCCACCTTCAGCCAATTTTGACTGGTTCGCCAGAACGCGCACTGGCGTAAATGGCATCCAGCAATTCCATCACAATCAAACCTTCTTCCCCACTTGCCGGATGTGGCCGATTGGCCAGAATGGCCGCCGCATATTCATACATGCCGGAATTGGCCTCCCCTACCGGTGGATGCACGTGGATATCCAGTTGCGCGCCGTGTTGCTCGGTAAAGATGTGCGCGTCAAACGTGTAGCCTTCGTTCACGTTCTGCTGCAGCAGACCAGCTTTGGTGCCCAGCAAGCGCGTTTCCATCAGGTCAGCCTCTTTGATATTGGCCGCCCACGATGCCTCCAGCGCCAGCGTGGCGCCGTTATCAAAGCGGATAAACGCCGTGGCCAGGTCTTCCACATCAAAGGTCTTGCCCGATTGGCGCGCCAGTTCACCGGCAATGGGATTGTAGGTATTGCCCATCACCCAAACGGGCTTGGGATAACCCATCAGCCACAGCGCCAGGTCCAGCCGATGCACGCCCAAGTCGATAAGTGGCCCACCGCCCGATAGCGCTTTGGTGCCAAACCAGCCACCAAATCCAGGCATGCCACGACGGCGATGCCAGACGCTGCGGCCAAAGTAGAACTCGCCAAACACACCGGCATCCACCTGTGCCTTGAGTGCTCTGGATTGCGCGCTGAAGCGATAGCTGAAATTGATCATCAACCGTTTGCCTGCACGTTCGGCTGCGGCCAACATTTCGCGCCCTTCCGCCGCACTCATTGCCATTGGCTTTTCACACAACACGTGGCAACCGGCAGCCAATGCCGCCAGCGTCAATGCTTTATGAAACTTGTTAGGCGTGCAGATGCTGACCACGTCCAGCTCGCCCGTTGCAAACATTTCTTCGGCAGTTGCAAAGCGCCCGGCAATGGCGAATTCGTCGCCAACGGCTGCCAGCCGCGCAGCATCCGGATCGGCAATGGCGACGACGTCAACCTGCGGATGCTCGCGCCAGCCCTGGATGTGTTTGCGCCCGATACCCAGCCCCACAATCCCCACCCGCAAACGTTGACCGGTCGGCGCCGCTATTTGATTACCCATACTCATCCAATATCTCCCTTACCTTGCGCGATGCCTACTTTGGAGAAACTCACAGCTTTCTGGCTAATGGGCTCCAGCGCAGGCGAATTGGGGCAGTGATCCACCAGATTCACCCGAGGCGCGGCCCACTGCACGGCATTGGCCAGCACACGTTGGACGTTGGCGTCGTAATAAGTGGGATACGCCTCGTGGCCTGGGCGGAAGTAAAAAATCCGCCCATGCCCACGCTCCCAACAACAGCCAGAGCGGAACACCTCGCCACCCTCGAACCAGGAGATAAACACAATGCTATCCGGTTGCGGGATGTCAAAGCGCTCGCCATACATTTCTTCATACGGCAGCTCAAAATATTCGCCGAGGCCAGCGGCGATGGGATGCGACGGTTCCACTACCCACAGGCGCTCTTTTTCATCGGCCTCGCGCCATTTCAGCGAACAATTGGTGCCCAGCATGCGGCGGAATATCTTCGAAAAATGTCCGGAATGCAGCACGATCAGACCCATGCCTTCCAGCACGCGCTTTTGCACCCGATCCACAATCGCATCGTCGACCTGGGCATGCGCTTTGTGGCCCCACCAGATCAGCACGTCACAGGCGTCCAGCCGATCCTGGGTCAGCCCATGCTCGGCCTGATCAAGCGTGGCGGTGGATATTTCCAGCGGCAAAGCGCCAGGGTTCAGCCCCGGCGTTTGGCGCAAGGCGTCGGCAATGGCCATGTGTAAACCGTCAGGGTAAATGGCCTGCACGGCCGGGTTCTGCCGTTCATGCTGAAATTCGTTCCAGATAATGACAGAAATACTGGTTTTCGACACAATCACTCTCCAGTGAGATGCTGCGCATTCAAGCGCGGAACAGTTCAGATCAGTTCAGCGCAAAATCGGCCATAAGCCATTATTTATAACAGATCACCATTCACCGTTGCGGCAAGCGGTAGTGCAAGATTAGCCGCCACGCAGCGTGCCTCTCAATCTGAATTGCTGCGACAAAACTGCAAAGAATGCTAAAAAACCCGGATAGTCGTCTGAACCTGGCCAATGCGGCCAGCCCGTTCAAAAGCACCCGCACCAGCGCGCCCGAGCAGGGGCGGGTCATGCGGCAATATCTGTCGGATTTTTTGCAGCGGCTGGCGAGCGGTACACAAGTCATTCGCCGTCCACCTGCCGGTAATGACACGCTGGCGCGGGGCGAAGGCCATTTTCATCTGGCACCGGAGTTGTTCCTCCAGGTCAGTGGCAGCACGCAATTTCGCTTTGGCGATGCCAGCTTGTTGCTGGAGCCCGGTCAGGTACTGATCTTGCCGCCGCGAGTGTTGCACGCAGAGCGTATTCCGTCTCAAGACGCCGCCAGCCCGTTTCGCAATGTGGTGATTTACGCTGAAGGCACCGCACTGACGTGTCATCTGGCGCACGAAATCGAACCCGGCCGCCCCGGCATTTTGCACCTCGAAGCGCGGCTGCATCCGCAAGCGCCGCACATTCACAACTGGTTGAGCGACGCGGCCAGGTCTGGCGCAACATCTGCCGCCACCGACGCGACGACGAGCTGGGCCAATACTCAAACTCGCGCCTTGATTGCCGCCGCCACAGCCGGGGTTTTACAAGCACTGGACGATGCCGACACTGAGGCCCGCCCGGAGCCACCGCTGGTAGCTCGCGCGCGCGTACTCATCAAGAACCAGTTGGGTGATCAGCAATTGAGCGTGCGCGGTCTGGCTGAACAATCGAACTGCACCGCCGACTATCTCTCGCATGTATTCCGCCAGACCACCGGCGAGCATCTGGCCGCGTTTATCACGCGTTTGCGCATGGAGCGCGCCGCCAGGCTATTACAGGACCCGACGCTGGCGGGCAAAGAGATCGCCTGGGCGTGCGGATACACCACGCAAAGCTATTTCATTCGCACTTTTCGCAGTCACTTTGGGATGACGCCCAAAGACTGGCGCAGCAGCAATGTCGAACCAGCTTGATCTGATATCAGGCGAATGAAGTTCAGCCCCATGAAGTTCAGCCAAGCTTGAGCGGCAGGACAATGCGAACCACCAGACCGGGCCGATTTAGCGGCTGGTCGAGCACGATGCTGCCGCCATGCAGGGCCACGGCTTGCGCCACCAGCGACAACCCCAGGCCGCAGCCCTCCTCGCCCGCGTCGGCGTTGCGAAAGAACCTGTCCAGCACGCGAGCGCGCAAATGCTCGGGAATCCCCGGGCCGTTATCTTCAACGTGCAACTGCACGCCCTCGGCCACCCGTTGCAGGTTGACGTTGATACTGCTCTGGCTCGGGCAATAGCGGATCGCGTTTTCCACCAGGTTACGTAACGCGGTCACCAACGCCACTGCATGACCTTCAATTTGCAACGCTGGCGGCGCGGTAAAGCTTAAATGCTGGTCTTTCGCTGCAGCTTGCCCGGCGAGTTCGCCCAGCGCATTGCGGCACAGGCTGACCAGATCAAATTGCTCGCGCGGCAAGCGCTCTGCCCGATCCAGCCGGGCCAGTGCCAGCAATTGCTCCACTACATGCGCCCCGCGCTTGGCGCCATCTTGCAATCCCTTCAAGGCATGCAAGCGCCGTGCTTCGTCTTTCGAGGTCTGCGCCACTTCGGCTTGCACCAGCAATGCAGCAAACGGCGTACGTAACTCGTGGGCCGCATCTGCGGTGAAATTGCGTTCTTTTTCCAGCATGACATCGACACGATCGAGCAATGCGTTGAGCGCAATCGCCGGTTTTTGCAATTCGGCCACCAGCGTTTCAGAGTCAAAACGCTGAGGATTGCGTGGATCAAACTCGTTCAGATCGCGCGATAGTTTTTGCAAGGGCAGCAAGCCACGGCGAATGCTGATCACCAGCGCCAGTGCCAGACATGGCACACCGATCAGCAAGGTGAGAACTTGCCGCAGCACCAGCAAACGCATGAACTGGTCGTGATCGTGATAATCCTCCATCACCCGCACCAGAAAGTCGCCGTCCTGATCCCACTGCGCATAGGCCCGCCATGCCGTACCAGCGAACTCGCGGCGCAGAAAACCTCCTTCGCGGGTAAATGGCCATGCTGGCGCATTGGGTGAGGCAAACAACAATCGACCATCCGGGGCCCAGATTTGTACTGCAAACGGCCCCGTCGGCAATTGCGCCGCATCGCCCGAACGCAATCGATTGGGGCGCGCTTCGTCCAGCTCAAACGCCAGCAGCAATTGCGCGCTTTCCTGCAGGCGCCGGTCGAACCAGCCTTCACTGCGTTTACGCGCCATCACATAGCCCCAACCCAGCGCCACCGTGGCGATGAGAATCAGGCTGATCAAACAATAGCTGAGCAGGCGGCCAGCAATGGAACGCGGAAAATGGAACATTAGCGGGGGCGTTTACGCGGAAAAAGGTTGATGGAAGTGGCCAGCACTATAGCCCGAGATGCCCCGCGGGTGAGCGCTCTGCCGGATACCACCTGGCGGGTTTTTATCGTAATTAATGTGCACTATTTGTTGTAAATCAGCGAATCCTTTGCATTCGGCAAATATTGCCAAACCCCTTCAGTAAACCTTAAGGAACGCGTCTTAAGGTGCCCCGAGTAACACCAAGTATCTCTGCTCGCGGTTCTCCGGCTCTGCCTTGCCGCCATTTTTCATCCGTAATCAATATAAAAAACCGTCAATCCACCATGCGTTTGTCCGTAATCCTCATTACCCACAATGAGATCGCCAACCTGCGCGATTGTCTGGCATCGGTGCATTTTGCCGATCAAATCATTGTGGTTGATTCCGGCAGTACCGATGGCACCGTGCAGCTTGCTCGCGAGCTGGGCGCCACCGTCCTGGAAACAAACTGGCCCGGCTTTGGCCCGCAAAAGAACCGCGCGCTGGATCTGGCCGACGGCGATTGGGTGTTATCCATTGATGCCGACGAACGCGTCACGCCAGAACTGGCCGACGAGATTCTGCTGAGCCTGCATGGCGCGCAGTGCGATGCCTTTGAGATTCCGCGCTTGTCCAGCTTTTGTGGCCGCTTCATTCGCCACAGCGGCTGGTGGCCTGACCCCGTATTGCGCCTGTTCCGTCGCGGCACCGCCCGTTTTACCGACGCGGCTGTCCATGAACGGCTGATCTGCAGCGGCAAAGTCGCCCGCCTGCAGCAACACTTTCTGCATTACAGCTATCCCGATCTGGAAAGCGTAATCAGCAAGATCAACCGCTATTCCACCGACGCCGCGCACGAAAAATTCGCCAAAGGCAAACGCGCTTCACTGCCTGGCGCCTGCTTTCGCGGTTTCTGGACGTTCTTTCGCCACTACACCGTGATGGGCGGTTTTCTGGACGGCCGCGAGGGCCTGCTGCTGGCCATCACCGCCGGTATCGGCAACTTCTATCGCTACGCCAAACTGGCGCAGCTTGGGCAAACCCGAGTGAAATCATGAATATTCTTCAGTTGAATTTCGAAGCTGGCTGGCGCGGTGGCGAGCGGCAAACCATGTTGTCCATGCTGCAGTTTCGCGAGGAAGGCCACACCGTTCATTTGTTGTGCCGCGCAGGGAGCCAGATTGGCGAACGCGCCCGTGCTGCAGGTTTTGTGGTGCATGAGCGCAAAGGCAGCGGCGGCGTGATCGGCTTTCTGGCGCTAAGTGGCAAGCGCTACGATATTTTGCATGTGCAAACCGGTCATATGCTGACTTGGGCTGTGCTGACCAAACTGCTACATCGCACGCTAGTGGTGTATTCGCGGCGGGTGGCGTTCCGTCTGAAAGGTGCGTTGACCCGTTTCAAATATCGCAAGACCGATCTGGTTGTTGCGATCAGTGAAGCCTGCGCCAACAGCGTGCAAGCGCTGGGCATTCAGCACGTGCCCATCATTGCCGACGCAGTATTGCCGGTCTCGCCAAACGCTACACGCAGCCAGATGCTGGCCGGGCAACTGGGAATCGGCCAGCGCAAAGTCGTTGCCACCACGTCGGCCCTGGCCGCAGACAAAGACCCGCTGATGCTGGTTGATGCCATTGCCGCGCTGAAAAAGCGCCGTAACGACTTTGTCTTTGTGCATTTTGGCGCTGGCGCCCTGGAACCGGAAGTGCGGGCTCGCGTGGCCGCTTTGCAACTGCAAGACACTTTCCTGTTTGCCGGTTACCAACAGAATGTGGAAGCGCTGTTTGGCTTATTCGATGTGTTTGTCATGAGCTCGCGGGAAGAAGGTTTGGGCAGCAGTGTGCTGGATGCCTTTAGTGCGCGAGTGCCCGTCGCCTCCACCAGCGCGGGTGGTTTGAAAGAACTGCTGGCCGACGATCGCGGCTTGATGAGCGCGCCTGGCGACGCCGGCGGCTTGGCACGCAATATCGGCCAGTTGCTGGATGCGCCGGACTGGCTTGGTGCCATGACCAGCAAAGCCGCTGAATACTTCGAACGCACGCATCGGCTGGACACCATGGCCGATGCCTATCTGGTGATGTTTGAGCAGCTATTGAACGAACGCCGTCGTCCACGAACTGCCGCCATTGCCACTGCGCCGGCGGCCACGCCAGGCATTGCCGTCGAGTCACACAACCAGGCCTGATCCAACCCGCCCACAGCCCGTGCCGCCTACGCGACCGGGCTGTTTTGCTGCTGTCATTACTGACAGCCAGCAGGCTTGCCTCCCAAGTCGTTCAACTTTCAGCAACAAACGACAGACAAATGAAAGCGATTTCAATTTGCCTGGCTTGTGCTCCCTCGCGCCCGTTTACAGTGCATTGACCAGGCGATATATCGGCCATTTTGTGCATGTAACCAGACGCCCGCGACCAGTCTGCACTGGCTCCCAGTCTCAATCTCCTCGGTTTTCATGACAAACCTGTTCTGGCTATCAAGCAGTTGATTAAAAATCGATTTTTTTAATAAACACTGCCTTCGTCCGGAATAAAACCCGTGTCTTTTAGTGGTTTCATCCTCCTGTACCGGCCGGAATGACCAGGATTGGGCCATATTTATCGGCACCAATATGGATCAACCGGCCACCGGTTATGCACCACGGCATGACGTTCGTCGGTTGCACACGTGTATTAATTTGCGGTGTCACAACGGTTTGAATGGCTATTTTACTAGTCAGAACAGCGTAACCATCAAGACATGTAGGGTAAAGCATTTACTTGTGTCAATTGCCGCCTGGAACGACGATGAAATGGATTTCATGAAGTCGATTTCAATCTGGAGGAGAACAATAAATGCAGAGCAACAAGCAGTACCTGAACAGCCGCAAACGCTGGATTGCCTTAACTCTGGCAACCCTGGCTGCGGCTCCCGGCCCGTTCTTGACGGCGGGCGTGATGGTGATGGCACCGTTCGCGCATGCGGCCAGCATCAGCACGGGCTATACGCAGCAAAGCGGCGGCGTGGTGCAGTTCTATGCCAATGGTGGCACGTGGGCTGATATCCACTACACGATCAATGGCGGTGGCCAGTTGAACGTGCGCATGACCAACAGCGGTACCAACAACAGCTATACCGTGAGCAATATTCCGGCTGGGGCGACCGTGAGCTATTCGTTCACCGTGGGTCAGAGCGATGGGTCCGCCAGCGATACGGCCTGGAGCCAGTTCACCTATACCGGCGCAGCAACACCAACGCCAACTCCGGCACCGACTCCCGTCCCTACGCCAGTTCCCACTCCAGTACCGACGCCGGTGCCAACGCCCGCGCCAACCCCGGCCCCAACGCCTGCCGCCAGCTATGGCGCCACGCAACTGGCGGGTGGCGTAGTTGCGTTCTATGCCAATGGCGGCAGCTGGGCTGATATCCATTACACGATCAATGGCGGCGGCCAGATAAACGTGCGCATGACCAATAGCGGCACCAACAACACCTACCAGATCACCGGCGTGCCAGCAGGCGCGGTGATTAACTACTCGTACACCATCGGCCAGGCGAACGGCTCGGCGGCTGATACCCCGACGCAAACACTGACCTACGCCGGTTCTGCGCCAACACCGACGCCGGCTCCAACACCAGCACCAACCCCGGCGCCGACGCCAGCTCCGACTCCAGCTCCGACTCCAGCACCTACGCCGGTGCCAACACCTGCGCCTACTCCGGCTCCGACGCCAACACCGGCGCCCACTCCAAGCGGCCCGGTAGATTTTGGTCCGAACGTGCTGATCTTTGATCCGACGATGAATACCGCCACCGTTCAAACTCAACTGACCAACATCTTTAACCAGCAGCAAACCAACCAGTTTGGCACGCAGCGTTATGCAATCGTTTTCAAGCCGGGTACTTACAACCTGGACGTGAACATCGGCTTCTATACCGATGTGATGGGTCTAGGTATGTCGCCGGATGACACACAAATCAACGGTGGCGTGCACGTCGAAGCGGAATGGCTGGACAACGAAAACGCCACGCAGAACTTCTGGCGTTCAGCTGAAAACATGGCGGTTACCCCAACCAGCGGTACCGATCGCTGGGCCGTGTCGCAAGCGGCACCATTCCGCCGCATGCACGTGAAAGGCAACGTGACGCTGTGCTCGCCGTACTGCGGCTGGTCTAGCGGTGGCTTTATCTCCGATACGGTGATCGATGGCCAGATCAGTTCGGGCTCGCAACAGCAGTGGATCAGCCGCAATACCCAGTGGGGTAGTTGGGTTGGTGGCAACTGGAACATGGTGTTCGTGGGTGATGTGAACAACCCGGCGGCATCGTGGCCAACGCCGCCGTACACCATCGTGACGCAGGCTCCGGTCACGCGGGAAAAACCGTTCCTGACCATTGACGCCGCGGGCAACTACAGCGTGTTTGTGCCGTCGCTGCAAACCAACAGCGTGGGCACCACATGGTTTAACAAGACGCCACAGGGCCAGTCGATTCCGATCAGCCAGTTCTACATTGCCAAGGAAAACATCGATACCGCGCAGACCATCAACGCCGCGTTGGCAGCTGGTAAAAACCTGATCTTTACCCCGGGTATTTACCATCTGAATGACACCATCCGCGTGACTCGCGCCGATACCGTGGTGCTGGGTCTGGGTCTGGCTACGCTGGAACCCGATACCGGTCTGGATGCCATGGATGTCTCTGACGTCGACGGTGTGAAGATCGCTGGCCTGCTGTTTGATGCCGGTGCGGCTGATTCACCCGCCCTGCTGAAGATTGGCGCCACCACCACTGGCGTGAGCCACGCGGCGGATCCGACCTCGCTGCATGACATCTACTTCCGTATTGGCGGTGTGGTGCCAGGTGCTTCGGCGGATGCCAGCTTGATCATCAACAGCAATAACGTGATCGGCGACAACTTCTGGGCATGGCGTGCGGACCACGGGAGCGGTGTGGGCTGGACGGTGAACAAAGCCACCAACGGCGTAATCGTCAACGGCGCCAATGTCACCATCTACGGTCTGGCGGTGGAGCACTACCAGCAGTATCAGACCCTGTGGAACGGCAATGGCGGCAAGGTGTACTTCTATCAGAGCGAGGCTCCGTATGACGTCGCCCAGCAAAGCGACTGGATGGCAGGTAGCGAGAACGGCTATGCGTCTTACAAAGTGGCCGATTCAGTCACCAGCCATCAGGCATACGGCGTCGGCGTGTATTGCTTCTTCAACACCAACAACGCCATCAAGCTCACCAACGGCTTTGAAGCACCGCAAGTGCCGGGCGTGAACTTTACGCACCTGGTCACGGTGTCGCTGGGCGGCGTGGGCGAAATCACCCACGTGATCGACAACACCGGCGCAACAGCCAACGCGGCCAATCAGGTCTCTGATCTGACGACCTTTCCATAAACCGGGTTTGATCCGCTAACCAGAAACAACCGCCGGTATGGCAGATGCCGGCAACTCCCTCAGGCCCGCAGCAATGCGGGCCTTTTTTTCTGCAAGGAGATCGCCGCGACCACAGTAAAGCTGGGTCAGTCGATAGTGGGGGAATCCAGCGCAATACGCGTCTGGCCGATTGCCGCTTCCACCAGCGAGAGTGCGTCGGTAAAACTAGCTGTAGCTCCCACAATGGCATCCAGCCGGTTATCGATCAGCAAACTGGTCAAGCCGTGCACATAGCCCCAAGCCGCAGTCATCGCCACGGCCTGACTGGCACTCAGCGGCGCAAATGCCTTGCCTTCGTCTGGCGAGGTTGCAGCATCTGGCGTTTCAAAAACGCCAGCCAAGGCCAACGCGGAGACACGCGATGCCGCCAGCAGCGACGGGCGGGTGTAATCCAGCATTTCGTTGCGATCCATCAAGCGGAACAGGCCCGGATTTTCTACACCGAACATCACATAACCGCGAGCAATGGCACTGCGGCGCGCCTGCCCGTGCGGCAAATCGTCAGCGCTATCTGCTAGCCGCTGCGCCAGCCGCAAATGTCCCACGGCGGCCAGTTCGCTCAATACGTTAGCCACATCGCCAAAATGATGTTTGGGTGCGGTATGCGAAACCCCGGCCTCGCGGGCAATCGCGCGCAACGTCAAACCCTTTAGCCCATCGCGCAGCAACACCACTTCTGCCGCCGCCAGCAAGGCACCTGGCAAGGAGCCATGATGGAAGGGACGTTTGTGGTCTTCAGCGCGGGTAACTATCGCCGGGTTGGGATTCATGTCTTCTGCAGCGGGCGATGTATTGCCGGCACGACGATTTGATGAGCTCATGACGGTCTGGTTACACCTGACAGGCGGAATGGAGATGATGTTGACGATCATACTATCTCACGCCATCATCTTTCCACTGGAAAATTTCCATCGGAAAGATAACGGAGCCAACGCATGACCGCCCTCACCCCGCCCGCAGAATCATTGCGCGACCTTAACGATGAACCGGTCAGCGTCGAAACCGATGCCGGGCCTCTGCGCGTTCACGGCATCATTCCCGCCGGGCTGGCAGGCACGTTGCTGCGCAATGGTCCCAACCCGGTCAATCCTGCACCAGACGCGCACTGGTTTACCGGCGACGGTATGCTACATGCCATCCGTTTTCACGAAGGTGGGGTGTGGTACCGCAATCGCTGGACGCGTACCCAGGAACTGGCGCGGCATCGAGCTGGCTCGGTCAACAAGGGTGACTTCGTGCCCGCCACACCGGATGCAGAAAGCAATGGCACCGCCAACACCCATATCGTCTGGCATGGTGGCCGTTTAATGGCGCTGGAAGAGGCGCATTTGCCCATCGAGATTGATCCGCTCAGCCTGGCCACGCGCGGCAGTATCGATTTTGCGGGCGCGATTTCGGGGCCGTTTACCGCACATCCCAAGATCGATCCGGATACCGGCGAAATGCTGTTCTTTGGTTATGGCAATCCGGAACGACTGAGCGCGGGCATGACTTACGGCACCCTCAACGCCAGCGGAGAGGCCACCCGCTTTGAACATTTCACGGCGCCTTTCGCCAGCATGGTGCATGACTTTATGTTTACTGCCACGCAGGTGATCTTGCCGGTAATGCCGCTCACCGCCAGCCAGACCCGCGCGATGCAAGGCGGCCCAGCCTATGCCTGGGAACCTGGGCGCGAAAGCCGGATTGGCATCTGGCCACGAGCGCAAGGCACTACAGAAGTTGAGTGGTGGCAGGGCCCGAGCTGCTTCGTGTTTCATGCCATGAACTCGTGGGAAGACAACGGCGTGGTCTATGCCGACGTAATGCGCTTTCCCGTCGCGCCTCTCTTTCCCGATATCGACGGCAACCCGCCCTCCACGCTGGATGGCGCGCGCCTGCATCGCTGGACCTTTAATCCAGCCACGCCAGGCCGCACTTTTACCGAGCAATTGCTGTGCGACATCCCTGGTGAATTTCCGCGCATTGATGATCGTTTTGCCAGCAAGGCCTATCGCCACTGCTGGTTTGCCGGCCACCGCACAAATGACGGCGAAACAGAAATGTTCAGCCGCATCGTGCATCTGGATATGCGCACCGGCCAGCAAGATATCTACGAACTACCTGCCGGTTATCTCACCTCTGAGCCGGTATTTGTGCCGCGCTCAGCGACAGCGGCTGAAGGCGACGGCTGGATTATGGTGGTGGTGTATTGCGGGCTCTTTGGCTTGAGCGAAGTGCTGATTCTGGACGCCCAGGACCTGGCACGCGGGCCACTGGCCACCATCGAACTGCCAGTTCGCGTACCCAACGGGTTTCATGGCAACTGGCTGCCAGCCGATTGTTACGCAGCAACCGCTGACGCGATCTGGGGATAACAACGCGCCCGGCTGATGACATCAGCCAGGCGCGCTAGCTGCCTGCCTAACGCCACAGATTGGTACGGCTTAACTCCAGCACTTCTCCGGCACGGCCATCCAGAATGGCGCGGGCCACATACAGGCTGAAGCCGCGTGCTTGCGAGAACGTCACCTTGGGCGGCATGGCCAGTTCTTGCCGGTTGGTCACTACGTCAATCAGCGCCGGGCCGTCATGGGCAAAAGCGCGCTCCAGCGCGGCATCCAGATCGGCGGGATCTTCCACTCGCTGGCCATACAAGCCCATGGCGGTCACCACCGCGCCAAAGTCCGGGTTAACCAGTTCGGTGGCGGTTTCCAGAAAACCGGCGGCTTTCATTTCCAGTTCAACAAAACCCAGCGCGCCGTTGTTGAACACCACAATTTTCACTGGCAGCTTTTCTTGTACGGCGGTGATCAGATCACCCATCAACATGGTCAGCCCGCCATCGCCGCACAGTGCCACGACCTGGCGGTGCGGAGCCGCAGCTTTGGCACCCAGCGCTTGCGCCAGCGCGTTGGCCATTGATCCGTGATTGAACGAGCCAATCAAGCGGCGCTGGCCATTCATCTTCAGATAACGCGCCGCCCATAACGTCGGAGTGCCCACGTCGGCGGTGAAAATGGCATCGAACGCAGCCAGTTCACTGACCCGCTGCGCCAGATATTGTGGATGGATAGGCTTACGGCCGGGATGACCTACCGCCAGTTCATCCAGCTCTTCGCGGGTTTTGGCGTAATGCGTCAACGCGCGATCCAGGTGGGTACGGTCACCTCGCGCTTTCAGCGCCGGGAGCAAGGCGCGGATAGTTTGACCCACGTCCCCCACTACACCCAACGCCAGCGGGTGCCGCAAGCCGAGTCGCTCACCGGCCAGATCGACCTGAATGACCTTGGCATCTTGCGGATAAAACTGCCGGTACGGAAAGCTGCTGCCCAACACCAGCAAAGTGTCGCAACTTTCCATGGCGTAATAACCGCTGGCAAAACCGATCAACCCGGTCATGCCCACGTCGTATGGGTTGTCGTATTCGATATATTCCTTGCCGCGCAAGGCATGCACGACTGGCGCTTGCAGTGCCTCGGCCAGCTTCACCACTTCATCATGCGCACCGGCGCAACCCGCGCCGCACAACAGGGTGATGTTCTTGCCCTCATTCAGCAAAGCGGCCATATGCTCCAGTTCGGCCACCGCGGGCAGCACGCGTGGTTTGGCCTGGCGCGGCCAGACCGGATCAGGCACATCGGTAGCTGCGCTCAGCGCGACATCACCCGACAGCACCAGCACGGCCACGCCTTTGTGTGTCAACGCTGCCTGAATAGCCGTGCCGAGCATGCGCGGCAATTGCTCCGGCGTGGCAACCAGTTCGCAGTACACGCTGCATTCCTTGAACAAAATTTGCGGGTGGGTTTCCTGAAAATAATCACTGCCGATCTCGCCACTGGGGATATGTGCGGCAATGGCCAGTACCGGCACGTGATTGCGCTGGCAATCAAACAAGCCGTTGATAAGATGCAGATTGCCCGGCCCACAACTGCCAGCACACACCGCCAGGCCGTCCGTCACCACCGCTGCCGCACCTGCCGCAAAGGCCGCCACCTCTTCGTGCCGGGTATGGACCCAGCGCATGTCTGGTTTGCGGCGGATGGCCTCGGTAATGCCATTGAGCGAGTCTCCCGCCACACCAAAAATCTGCGACACGCCGAGGGCTTCAAGGGTATCGATGAGTACGTCGGCTACCAGTCTGGTCATGTGAAAACATCCTTGTGAGGGCAAAAGCACAGCGTCTGTGGCGAACCGATCCTGGCCTGATGCTACGGGCGAGTCATCAGTGGGCGAAATGGTTCAGCGGGGAAAACGGCGTTGGCGTAAAGGTGCTTTTGATTCTAGGAGGTACATGGAGGATACGACAGGACAAAGGCGCACCCTCCACAGCAAGGGGCAAGCGCGATGAACTGAACATGTGCGCCGGAGCGATCCAGTCACCCGGCAGCTGCCAGCCCCAGCACCAGGCGTTGCGCCAGACGCGGCTGCCGCAGTTTTTCCAGCCACCATTGCAACGCACGGCCAGCGCTTTCTTCGCGCCACGCCACATACAAAATGTTGGGCTCGCGCGGCTGGACGGTTTGTTTTTCAACCAGCGCACCTTGTTGCAGCAGATGCACCACGCGTTGGCGCGGTAGCCAGCCCACGCCCAAGCCTTCGCGTTGCGCCATGATTTTGGCGCGCATGCCCGGCACCGCCAGCGCGGCTTGTCCGCCCAGCACGCCGTAAACTCGGCCTTCACTGTGACGCGAGCTATCGGCCACTACAATGGCCCGATGCCGGACAATCACGTCGCGGCTCAGTGGCTCGGTGACGCGCGCCAGTTCATGTCGTGGCGACACCGCAAAAACCCAATCCAGCGCGCCCAGCTCCACCCAGTTAATCCCCGGCATTTTCTGCGGCTCATTGGTGGCACCAATCACCAGATTGGCGCGGCCGTCCCGCAGTGCCTCCCAAGTGCCACCGAGGACTTCATGCGTAATCCGCAAGGACACGCCAGACGCAAGCTCATCGAAATCCCGCACCACCGGCAACAGCGTTTCAAATTCCAGCAATTCGTCGGTCACGATCCACAGCCGGTCTTCCCAGCCGTTAGCCACCTGGCGCACACGCTGCATGGTGCGCTTGACGTCTGCCTGCACGCGTGCGGCTTCATCAGCCAGCAGTTTTCCTGCGGGGGTCAATTGCAGCCGATAACGGCGGCGGTCAAACAACAAGGCATCGAACCGTGCCTCAAGCTGGCGCGCAGCGTGCGAGATGGTCGATGGCGCCTTCCCCAGCCGTGCGGCCGCTTGCGAGAGGCTGCCGGTATCACGGATGGCCTCCAGCAAAGCCAGTTCTTCCAACTGCAACATGTTCGATTCCTTTGGACGAGATCGCGCTTCATGTTAGTCCAATACAACAGAAACTGGCCCCAAATGCAGCGATACGGGTCTGCCAGAGCGCTTGTGACCACATTCTGGCCTGCTTCTTTTAATATCACCGTCATACCAAAAAACAGTTGGTTGGCAGCCATGCGCCAATGCCGCGTGTTCGTCGATCGCACGGGAGTACACAATGCCATTTCAGCCTGAACCGGGCATGATCCGCTGGAAAATGCATTTCATTTCATCGCCCGCCAAGGTGTTTGCGGCGCTGGCCACCGATGCCGGGCGCGCCCGTTTCTGGGCCGAATCCGCGCCGGAAAACCGCGGCATGATCAGCTTTCACATGCTCAATTACGCCCCTTTCGCCGGGCGCGTGCTGGCGCGCGAAGAGCCGTGGCTGTTTGTGCTGGCTTACTTTGGCACGATCGTGAAGTTCTCTTTGCAACCGGACGGCGCTGGCGGCACCGAGCTATTGCTGGTCGCCACTGAGGTCACTGAATCCGCGCGCATGGAAATGGCCGCTGGTTGGGTTTCAGTGCTTATGGCCATGAAAGCGGCGGTGGATCATGGCGTTGATTTGCGCAATCACGATGCCAACCGGTCGTGGCTGGATGGTTACGCAGATAATTAGTGCCGCGATGGCCTTTGATGGTCAGGCTATCAGCACCGGTTTTTTTGCCAGATTCCTCTACGATTGCGCAATTTTGATCAGGTATTGTCGGCAAACAGGCGATAGTCTCTCAATCACCAGGAGAAACCAGATTGAGTGCCAGCAACGCCGCGCATTACCGCGCCCGTCTTCGCAAAGTATTGCAGTACATCGACGCCAATCTCGATGGCGATCTGGACCTCGATCAGTTGTGTGAAGTGGCTGCGTGCTCGAAGTATCACTTCCAGCGGCAGTTTTCCGGGTTGCTGGGGATAGGCGTTTACAAGTACGTGCAATTGCGGCGCCTGAAACGGGCCGCGTTCCAGCTGGTATTTCGCCCGCAACAGCAGGTCATTGATATCGCGCTGGGCAGCGGCTACCAAGGGCCGGAAGCGTTTGCCCGCGCTTTCAGAAAAAACATCGGCCAGTCTCCCTCTGACTTTCGCAAACAACCGCAATGGCGCCCCTGGTACGCTATCTATCAACCTTTAGCTGTATTGAGGGCCAAGCATATGAATATCGAAAACGCATTCGAGCCGGTTGAGATCAGGCAGGTGAACGCGATCCCGGTTGCCTTGCTGGAACACCGGGGCGATCCGCAATTGATCGGCGAATCCATCCGCCGGTTTATTGAGTGGCGCAAGCAGAATCACCTGCCGCCCAGCCGCAGCGCCACCTTCAATTTGCTGTACGACGACCCGCAAACCACACCGGCCGCGCAATACCGACTGGGGCTTTGCGCAGCGACAGAACAACCTGTTCTGCCTAACGAATCTGGCGTGGTGCCAGCCAGCATTCCTGCAGGACGGTGTGCGGTCATGCGTTACACCGGGGCGGATGAGGGACTGCGTGAAGCGGTGGGATATCTGTATGCGCAATGGCTGCCGCAAAGTGGCGAGGACCTGCGGGATTTTCCAATTTACTGCCAGCGCATCAAGTTCTTTCCGGACGTGCCGGAGAACGAGGCGGTCATTGATATTTTTCTGCCGCTGCAATGAGCGACTCTGTGGATATCCGGTGCTGGGCCAGATATCCACAGCATTCAGACTGCCAAGGGTTCAAAGCGCTTTATCGAGCACGTGAATGGAGACCCCATCCACCATGTCTTTTACCGCTGCAGCATGCTTTTTCATATGTTCCACAGCCAGATGTTTTTCCAGGTGGCTCACGCTTTCCCAGTATTCGAGCATGAAAATTGAATCCGGCGCGGTGTGCTGCCATGGCAGTTCGGTAGCGACATCAACCAGCGGCAGATAGCCGCTGCAGCCGTCTTCTGCCAATACCAGCGGGATCAACTTATCGATTGCCTGCAGCACCGTGGCGCGCTGGCCCGGCCGGGTTTTGATTTCAGCAATAACGGTAATCATGGGCGTGAGTTCCTTGGTAGTTCCTGGGTAAAAAAACGGCTGGCGTCAGGCAAACAGCTCGGTCAGATGGTCCCGATAGCGATTGATATCAGCGTCAATGGACGGCTGTTTGATCACGTCATTACACATAAAAGTGGGCAATGGTGCCATGCCGAGGAACTGGTTGGCTTTATGGAAAGGTAAATAAACGCCATCCACGCCTGCACCTTCAAAGAACTGGTCCGGCTCGGTAAAGGCCTCAACCGGCGCATTCCAGGTGGTGGAGATCATGTATTTCTTGCCCTGAATCAGCCCGCCGGAACCATATTTTTTGCTGGCATCCGCGCGGCTGCGACCGTCACTGCCATAAAGCGTACCGTGGCCATGGGTGAACACTTCATCCAGATACTTTTTGAGAATCCACGGTGCGCCCATCCACCAGCCCGGCATCTGATAGATCACTACATCCGCCCACAGATACTTCTGCACTTCGGCCTCAATGTCGTAACCGTCGTCCACCGTGGTGACTTGTACAGTATGGCTAGCTTCTTGCAGATAACGGGCGGCAAAGTCACTCAGGGTCTGATTCAACGCGCCATCTGAATGGCCGAATTTCTTTTTGGCATTAACGATAAGAATATTGGACATAAAGCTAAACCGCCTTGCAGCAAAGTAACTGAAAGACGGCATTCTAAAGGTCCGGGAAAGATAGAAAAACGTGAGTACTGGCACAGGACTGTTGACTAAAAATCAACCGAGCCGAAAAAAGGGGACGCATTTTGGCAAATTCCCCTTCTTTCGGGCCGACTCCGGCTTAGCGCAAAACGCCGCCAGCCAGCGCGCCAGTTTGGCTTGCTTGCGTTGCCAATAACGCGGTCACATAGGGTTTGAGCGCATCGTGCAGACTGGTCTGGCCATAACGGATATCGTCCACGCCCTCCTGCGCGCCGATGTGGCCAGCGTTATGCGCGTCATACATCTCGGTGACCAGGCGGGCATAACTCTCGCCCACACCACGTGCCAGCGTGGGCTGCCATTGCTCACGCAATAATTCAAACGCGTTAATGGCACTATCCAGTAAATCTCCCAAAACCTGGGCGACGTCAGTGACTGTATAACGGCTTGGGCCTTCCGCATGAATCACCCCGCCCGAGCGCTCGAAGGTGGCGGATGACAGCAACAGTTGGGCTGCGATAACGCCAACATCGGCTGAACTCACGGTCGGGAAATACTTGGTCACCGGATGATGCAGGCTGGGCAGCATGCCGGTCTGCGCTGCTACCGGAATCAATCTGGACCAGTTTTCCATATGCTCGGCCGAACGCAGCACGACATGCGCAGAAGCAATGCGCCGCATGCGCTGTTCCAGTTCATGGAACAACCCAGTCACGCCGGTGCCGGTACTGTGTTCCGCGCCATAATCCGAGATCGCCAGCACGGCGGCTGGACGCGCCAGATCCAGCGCGTCGCCCACGCTGGCAATGGCCCGGCGCATATCGCCCACTGCATCCACCGCATGCTCACTGGTTGGGCAAAACACCTGCACCGCCGTTGCGCCAGTCATTGCTTTGACCAATGCGGTTTTGTCGCGCACATCGGCAATGGCTATTTCGCATCCCAGCGCCTGCAGCGCCCCGGCTCTGGCTGGATCACGCACCACCGCCCGCACCGGGCGGCCTGCTTTGCGTAACGCTGCGGCGGTGGCACCGCCTGTCTTACCACTTGCCCCTAAAATCACGAACATTGCTTTTTCCTCCAGCATGAAGTCTGGAGAGAAAGTACCGCGGCAAAGGGGATTGATCGCGTTGATTCGGCCAGGATTTGGTACGTTTGGCCGATGATTTTGCGTGCGTTATTAATACGGATTTAAGCGGAGTGAAGGCGTGCCAGCGCGCCAGGTGTCTGCCCCAGCAAACGGCGCATGCATCTGGCCATATGGCTCTGATCCGCAAACCCGGCGGCCAGAGCGATCTGGCTTAATGGCAAGTCGCCCGTCAACACCAGCCCATGCGCGTATTCCACCCGGCAACGCAGTACGTACTGATGCACCGGCGCGCCAAAGGTATTGCGAAACAAGGTTTTCAGATGTGACACGCCCAACCCGGCGATGGCCGCCAGATCAACCAGCGACAATGTGCCGTCCAGATTGGCGTGGATATATTCCAGCAACTCTCGCCGTTGCCGGGTGGATAACGTTTGCCCACTACCCAGCGGTGAATTGGCCGCACGCTTGTCCGCTTGCGCCAGACTCACCGCCAGCGCCACGCCCAGAGATTCGCCGTACAAGCGGTCCGCCGGAACGGGTGATTCCAGTTCAGCCTTGATCGCCCAGGCAATGGCTTCGATCCGGGCATCGCGCAGCTGAAATTGCGGGGTCAGCGCAGACTGCTCCGGTTGCCGTCCCAGATCGAGTAAAACCTGGTGCCACAACGGCTGGCTGATGCGCAAACGCAAAATATGACAAGAAGCATCGTCCTGCCACGTGCCGTCCAGCCCGGCTGGCACCACGTCGATATCGCCGTGTTTTTGAATCCGGCGATACTGGCGGCCATCGCAATGGCAATCGGCATTGACCGGTCGGCCAAAATGCACGCCCAGCCGATGCGCTGTCTGCCCAGGCACTAGCGTTAAGCCCGGCGAGATATGCAAAAAATCCGCCTGCAAACCGCCCCACTCCCGCCCTTCGCTACTCAGGACGATCCGGGCAGGTGGCGTTTGTCGCTGGGCAGACGTCAATATAGTGGCGCTCATGGTTTTCCCGGGAAGGCGAATGCGGCAACTACCACTGCGTGCAGCGGCTCTGGCCCCATTATTCATGGCTGGTGGCGCGTGCAAACCCTCAGCCGATGCCCGGCATCCCGTCCTGTCGCACCAGATTCAAATACGCACGGACCGCACCGCCACCTTCTGCCACCCGGCTGGTCAGCATTAGCTCGGCGGTGAAGCCCGGTTCATCCAGGGTTTTGTAGATCAGATCAGGAATCGTCACTTGCGTAACCGGTTCGGGCACCAGGGCCAGCCCCAAGCCGGCCCCAGCCAGCGTCAGTACGGTCAGCGTATTGGCTGCGCGATAAGCAATATGAGGATCACCACCCAGCCGTGGTCGCAGCAACGACAGCAAGGTTTCGTCTTTATCGTCGGTGGCGTACAAGACCAGTGGCTCGCCTGCCAGCATGTGTGCCTTGATCTGCAGCTGGGCTGCCAGCGGATGGCTGGCGGGCATGGCCACAGCAAATTTCCATGTGCCGATCTGCTCACACAGCAGTGAGTCGTCTCTGGTTAATCCGTGATCCGGGCTGTAACCGACATCCAGCTGCCCCGCCAGAATGGCCTCTGCCTGCAGCTTGGGCGCCATTTCTTCGACGATCAGTTCGGCATCGGGATAGGTCTGGTGAAAGCGCCGCAAATCGCCCATCAGCTTGCCGCTGAATACCGCGTTGCCGGCAAAGCCAACTCGCACCCGGCCCGTCTCACCCCGGATCGCGCGTTGCACGGTCAGCCGGGCATGCTCGGCTTGATCTAGCGTGCGTTGCGCCTCGGCCAGCAACAAGGTGCCCGCTTCAGTCAGCTCCACTCGGCGGCTGGTGCGCACAAACAAAGCGCCGCCCAGTTCTTCTTCCAGTGCGCGAATCTGCATGCTCAGTGCTGGCTGCACAATATGCAGACGTTGCGCCGCGCGGCCGAAGTGGCCTTCTTCGGCGACTGCCAGAAAGTAGCGCAAGTGGCGTAAATCCATGTGCTTCACTCATCCATCAATTTTTATGATCAATTAGTCAGATCAATCTATTTGAGTTTAGCTTCATTCTGGCCGATTCTAAAACCTGTCAGCGCACTGTTGCGCCGTTATCTGGAGAATCGCCATGCAAACCCGCCTTGAAGACCGTCAACAAATTTCCGACTTGATTACCGGCTGGATGCACCGCGATCTGGGCGAATGGGAGCAGTTGCGCGATCTGTTTCACCCGGATGGCACCATTGAAATCACCTGGTTTGAAGGGCTGGGCAGTGATTTTGTGGATGGCTCCATGCGCATGGGCGCCTCGGATTTGCGCACCAAGCATCTTATCGGCACGCCTGTGGTGACCTTCAACGGCGACAAAGCCATTGTGGAAACCAACGCCATGATCGTGGGCGAGAACGTCAAGCTGGACTTGGGCTGCAGCGTGCATAACCGCTTTTATGATCTGGTGGAAAAACGCAACGGCGTGTGGAAACTGCTGCGCCGCCAGAGTGTGTACGACATGGGCACATTTACCTTTCCACAAGGCCCGGTCGAAATAGACAAAGCCACGGTTGCCAAATACCCGCGCGAGTACGTCGCGTTGGCTTATGTGCTGGAAAAGAGTGGCTTTCCGTTAAGCCGGGTCTTAGCCACGCGCGGCAGCGATCTGGAAAAAACCATGAAAGCCGAAGGTGCAGGCTGGTTGGCCGCATAGGCCTTTGCATGGGATGCCAGTTGCCGTAGTGACGAAGCGGCAAGTGGCGCCGATGCTGCATTGCAACAGTGGGCAGCGTGTCACTGGCACCCCACGCAGCAGCGGTTTTGCTGCCGTAAGATATATGCCGCTGTGCTATAAAAGGAGGGCTTACCCGGGGTAACACTCATAAAACCTGCGCATATAGGTTTCTACCAAAAACATGCCACTGCCTCGTAGCTCATTTGTCGTTCGACTCGCTGCGGGTGTGGTGTTGGTCAACACTTTTGTTTATGTGTTGATCGCCAGTGCGCTCTATCAAAGCCACGCCCAATACGAGCAACAAGCCACCTCGTGGACCCAGAATCTGGCGCAATCGCTAGCTATCAATGTGGCCGGAACGCTCAACAAACTCGATATCGTCATCTATTCAGTGGCGGTCGAAACCGAGCGCCAACTGGCCGCTGGCGGTATTGATCCACAGTTGTTGTCCAGTTACACCATTGCACAGCGCAAGCGGATTCCAGAGACTGAAGGCATCCGCATCAGCGACGCTATGGGCAACGTGCTGTATGGCGAAAAAGTCCCGCCCGGCCCGGCGCGCAATATCGCTGACCGCTTGTTATTTCAGCAACTGAAGGCGCAGCCGAACCAGAACTCGATCCTTTCCGAGCCCGTCATCAGCCGCGTGACCGGCGAATGGTCAGTGGCGATGGGCCGTCGCGTGAACCGGCCGGACGGCTCTTTTGCCGGCATCGTGTTTGCGCTGATTCCGCTATCCTGGTTCACCGATCTGTTTACCCAACTGGATATTGGCAAACAGGGCGTTATTGCCCTGCGTGACGCACAGTTGCGTATCTGGGTACGCGTTCCAGCGTATTCGGGAAAAAATAGCGGCCCCGGTAATGCTGTTGTTTCGCAGAAAACCATTGATATGGTCAAGCAGCATCCAGCTGGTTTTTCTTACGAAACAGTCGTGAAGCTGGACGGCATCAAGCGGCGCATGGCATTTCGCAAGATTGAGGGGCAATCGCTGTATTTCTTTGTTGGTCAGGCCGACGCGGATTACCTCGCCTCCTGGTATAAAGAGCTGGCATTAGGCCTGGCCGTCGCGCTGGCTTTTACCTTGATCAGCTGCGCGGCGGCGTTCAGTGCCTGGCGGGTGCGGCGGTCAGACATGCGCCATATACAGGCACTGAGCAATAGCAAAGACCAGTTGCAGCGCTCACAAACGCGCTTTCGCGCCTTGCACGACGCCACCAGCGATGCGGTGTGGCTGCGAGACAGCGAGAACATGATCGACTGCAACCCGGCGGCGGTGCGGCTGATGGGAGCGAACTCGCGCGAGCAATTGCTGGCAAGCAAGCCGACAGATCTATGGCCCTTACTGCAAGAAGACGGACAAAACTCGCTGGAGAAGCAGCAAAACACCGTGGCCAACGCGCTCAAAGCGGGCAATGTCCATTTTGAATGGTTGTACCAGCGGCTGGACAACCAGAAGCTGTTCCCGGCGGAAGTGCTGCTGACTGCCCTGGTGCTGGATGACAAACCCATCCTGCAAGTGGTGATTCGCGACATCACCGAACGCAAGCAGGCAGAAGAACAAATTCGCCAACTCGCCTACTTTGACACGCTCACGGGTTTGCCCAATCGTCGCTTGTTGATGGAGCGGCTGAGCCAGGCTTTGCAGACCAGCCAGCAAAGCGGGCAATTTGGCGCGCTGATGATTCTGGACCTGGACAACTTCAAGGTGCTGAACGACACCCGTGGCCACGAATTCGGCGATCGTTTGCTGATTGCCGTTGCGCAGCGGATCAAAAACCGGCTGCGCACCACCGATACCATTTGCCGCCTGGGGGGCGATGAATATGTAGTAATTCTGGAACGACTGGGGCTGGATCGGGCGCTGGCGGCCAGTCTGGCCGAAGACTATGCCGAAGAAATCCGCAGCCTGCTTGATCAGCCCTACCTGATCCTGGACGATGGTCTGCAACAGCACAGCACCTCCAGCATTGGCGTGACGCTGTTCTTTGGCGAGGAAACGCCAGAACACACCCTGTTAAAACATGCGGATGTGGCGCTGTATCAGGCCAAGGCCGCAGGCCGTAACGCAGTCCGTTTTTTCAGCCCGGCCATGCAGGATGTCATTGACTCGCGCTCGAACCTGGAAGTGGCGCTGCGCAACGGTTTGCAGCGATCCGAGTTCAAACTGTATTACCAGCCCCAGTTCAGCCTGGACACCGGCTTGATCGGCGCCGAAGCCCTGCTGCGCTGGTTTCCGACCCAATACAAGCCCGTGTCACCCGCATTGTTCATTCCGGTCGCTGAAGAAAGCGGGCTGATTCTGCGGCTGGGGTCGTGGGTGCTGCAAAGTGCCTGTGGGCAGCTCAAAGTCTGGGAAGCCAAAGCAGAAACGCGTGATCTGAAAATGGCCGTGAATGTCAGCGCCCGCCAGTTTCACCAGCCCGACTTCGTGGCTCAGGTGCGCGGCGCTTTGCAATCCACCGGGGCCAATCCGGCGCGACTGCAACTGGAACTCACCGAAAGCGTGGTACTGGAACAAGTTGAGGACGTCGTCGCCCGCATGCAGCAGATCCGGCAACTGGGCGTGACTTTTTCGCTGGATGATTTCGGCACCGGGTTTTCTTCGCTGTCTTACCTGAAGCAACTGCCGCTGGATCAGATCAAGATTGATCGATCGTTTGTGCGCGATGTGCCCGAATCGGCCAACGACGTCGCCATTGTTCGCGCCATGATTGCCATCAGCCAGTCGCTGGGGCTGCAGGTGATTGCCGAAGGCGTAGAAAGCCAGGCACAGCTGGAATTCCTGACCGCGATGGGTTGTCGCACCTATCAGGGATTTTTACTCGGCCATCCCATGCCAATTGAAGACTGGGGCCGCGCAGTGGCAGAAGTACCGGCGCCTGGCCGATAAAACACCACGCGCCCCTTCCTGTCACTAGTCGCGGGCACCGGCGCCGATCATTGTGTTCTGGTCACGGGGACCAGCGCATCAATGCTGAAATGAAGGCGGCCTGCAGCCAGTTTTACCCGCAAATTGCGATACTTCATCAGATAGTGCAAACCGACCAGCACAGAGCCGAAGCCTGCTGCCGCACCCACTGCCAACGCCCAGCGCGGACCGTAGCCATCCGCCACCCAGCCCACAATTGGCGCACCGAGCGGCGTGCCGCCCAGCGCAATGGCCATGAAAATCGCCATCACCCGCCCGCGCATGGCAGGCTCAGTCGATAGTTGTATGGTGCTGTTGGCCGACGTGGTGAAGGTTTGCGCCGATACACCAATGACAATCAGCATCAGCCCGAACAGCCAGTAATTGGGCATGAGCGCCGCCAAAGTCAGCCCGGCGCCAAAGATACCTGCCCCCATCAGCAACAAGGCCATGGTTGGTTTTTCGCGACGTGCGGCCAGCAAGGCGCCGGTGACCGAGCCTATCGCCATGATCGAGGTCAGCAACCCATATTTGCTTGCGCCCTGATGGAACACCGTGACCGACATGGTGGAAATGAAAATCGGAAAATTAAGCCCGAAGGTGCCAAACAGAAACAGCATCAACAAGATGGCTTTGAGGTCCGGGCGTTGCCAGACATAACGAAACCCGTCGACCAGGCTGCCGCGCTGGCGTGGCACTTTGTGTCGGGTATGCAATTCGTCGATACGCAAGCGGCTGAGCGAAAACAGCACCGCCACGTAAGAGGCTGCATTGAGCAAGAACACCCAACCCGAACCCACTGAAGCAACCAGTAACCCGGCGCAGGCCGGGCCGATCATCCGTGCGGCATTGAACGAGGTGGAATTGAGCGCTACGGCGTTGGATAATTCCGCCTCGGTGACCAGATCGGACACAAAAGTCTGCCGCGCCGGGGCATCAAACGCTGCCACGCAGCCCAGGCCGAAGGCAAACATGTACACGTGCCACAACTGCACCAGGCCAGTGACGGTGAGCAAACCCAGACCCAGCGCCAGCAGCCCCATCGCCAGTTGCGTGGCCATCAGCAATTTGCGGCGATCCAGATGGTCAGCGGCAAAGCCAGTCACCGGCAGCAACAGGATTTGCGGCCCGAACTGCAAGCCCATGACGATCCCCACCGCAGTGGCGTTATGGTTCGTTAGCTGCGTCAGCACGATCCAGTCTTGCGCGGTGCGTTGCATCCAGGTGCCGACATTGGATACCAATGCGCCGCCTGCCCAGATGCGGTAGTTGCGGATATTGAGCGAGCGAAAAGTACCCTTCACCCGGTTGCTCCCGGTTGTTGCGGGCGACTGCCACCGTGCAACGGGCCAAAAAGATGAGCCGACATCAAGCCCATCAGCAAGATACCCAGACCAAACGCGGCAACGTGGCCGGCGGCATGGATGTCAAAGTCTCCCGCCCGAAACAACAGCGCGTACGCCAGAACCAGGTTAAACCAGCCCCAGACCACATTGACGGAAGAAGACGACAAGCCCTTGCCGGACGGTTTGGCAAAGGGCGTTTGAAAGGGTTGGCCCGTCACGCCTCGTACCAGATGCGGTACGGCGTTGGTGAAAAAGACGCCACCGAAAAAACACGCAATCCACTGTGCCCAAGGCATGTTCAAACATTCCCGCTCGACTGCAACAACGCAATGATCTCTTGCGTGCTGCCGGTTTCACCCAGTCTTGGAAAAATCCGCGTGATGCTGTTGTTATGCGCATCCGGGTTCAGGTCGGTCATCGCATCCACTGCCAGCGTGACGTTAAAACCCAGTTCATGTGCCTGGCGGGCGGTGGACTCCACGCCAGCGCTGGTGGACACCCCCACAAGCACAACTTGCGTTACCGCTTGCTGTTGCAGCCAGGCAGCCAGATCGGTATTGCTAAAAGCGCCCCACGTCTTCTTGGTGACCAGATGGTCTTGCGGCTGGGCATTCAATTCCGGTACCAGATCAGCCCAGTCTGCAGGTAGCTGGATGTGCGGACGCGTCTGTTCTATCCGGCCAGGTGCGCCACCCGCCACGTTAACCAGCACGACCGGCAAGGCGTGCCGCCGAAACGCGTTGGTCAACGCGCTGGCATGCTGGATGACCTCAGCAATCCCGTGCTCTGCGGCGCGCGCAACGATGCCTTTTTGCAGATCAATCACGACCAGCGCGGTTTTGGGGTCTAGCGTGGTTACCGGCATGCAATTCTCCTCAGCTTTACGATTGGGCGAGGCGTTTGAGTAACTCAAGCGCCACCGCCAGTTGTTCTTGCTCGGCCGGCTCCAGCTTGGTCTGAATGGCCCGGACCAGCCAGTCTTCACGCGCCGCGTGGCTCGCTTTGACGCACTCCCGGCAGGCTTCGGTTAGCGACAGAATGGTTTGGCGACCATCGGCCGGGTCCGGTGCGCCGCTAACCAGACCGGCGTCTTCCAGCACCGCGACAGTCGCCCCCATCGACTGCGAGCGCACGCCTTCGGCACGCGCCAGGGCAGAGACAGTCGCCGGACCGTCCCGATCCAGTCGGCTCAGTACCGACAACTGCGACCAGGTGAAGTCGCCCAGACGGGCTTCTTCCCGCAGCCGGCGTTTCAGCTGGCCGATCAACACCCGCAACTCGACCGCCGTCGCATGAATGCCAGCGCTTTGGATATCTGCCGCTTGCTCGTTCATCTGCCTGCTCCCGTTCTTCATCATTACAACAATGAAGACAAACTACGAAGTTTAACTTCATACATATAAACAAATAAGCAATGGCACCGTCAAATAAGACAGACCAAGGGAAGAACAAAGCCGCAGCTACGAAACCTGCGTGTGCCCAAATCCTTGCTTCGTAACTGCAACTTACGGGGATAAAATGGATGGCGTGCGCTGCTGCCCATCTGGCGCCGACTTTCGCTGGGGGAGTTCTGCATGCTGGTGCACCAAGGAACAAGCCGAACTACACGAATCAACCTTCATCTGGCCTGCTCGCTGGCGGGTATTGCCGGGGCTTTGAATGCGGCAGCGTTTTATTCGGTCGGTTTTTTCTCGGCCAATATGACCGGCAATGTTTCAACACTGTCTGATCATGTCGCCACCGGGCAATGGCGTTCCGGGCTGTTTTATCTGTGCATTATCGCGCTGTTCATTTTTGGTTCATCGGTATCTACCTTGCTGATTAACGCCGGCAGCCGCCGCGCAATGACCGGCGTTTATGCCTACAGCATTCTGCTTGAAGCATTGCTGCTTACGGTTCTGGGGACGATCGACCTGTGGGTGCAGGCGGTCTGGCGGACACCGACGGTGGTGCTGGGTCTGGCGTTTTTGATGGGTTTGCAAAACGCCACGGTGACCCGGATTTCCGACGCCCGCGTACGCACCACCCATGTATCTGGCATGGCTACCGACATTGGCATTGAAATTGGCATGGCGTTTGACATGCTGCGCGGACATGCGACGCAGGACGCCACCGCAGGCAATTTCTCGCGGCTCTATCTGCACTCGGCGACGATTGCCTCTTTCCTGGCGGGCGGCATAGTCGGGGTGCTCATCTATCAGCGCCTGGGCGGTTATTTGATGATCATGGCCGCGTTTGCCCTGCTTGCTTTGGCCTTGCGCGGTCTGCACTGGACCAGGAAAACCGCGCCCATGCTGCAAATGCCAAACGATTTATAGCGGTTCCAGATTGTTTTGAGAGGCGCGAAATCATAGCGCCAGATTGTGATATTCGACCCGCTGACCCAGCCTCGATGTTTTCCTCTTCAAGCCAGATTGCCTCTCCTCTTGATAGCCAATGCGAGAACTAATCCCGCCTGCCCGGCACGCTGCGCGGACATTCCGTCCGAATCTCATTCAGAAATCTCATCTATATAGATAGCTGTCGCCGTGCGCTTATGTTGATGCGCTACGGCTTGCTGCAACTGGTTCATCCCGAGATTCACGTCCAGAACACAGGGTAATAATATCCATGACGGCCTCTGCCTCCGCTGCTCCCGCCACCCCACCACGCCGACCGCTCACCACCTTACAAGCGCCTGTGGTAATCCCGGCGCTGGTCGTAGTTATTGCCCTGCTGGTGTACTGCGCCTTGTTTCATGAACAGGCAGATATCTTGTTTGGCCAGGCCCAGGCGTGGGTCACCAGCCGCTTTGACTGGTTCTACACCATCAGCGTGACCGGGTTTCTGGTGTTTCTGGCGCTGGTTGCCGCCAGCAGATTTGGCGATATCCGCCTCGGCCCGGACGATGCCAAGCCCGAATTCAGCTTTGTATCGTGGACAGCCATGCTGTTTGCTGCCGGGATGGGTATCGGGCTGATGTATTTTGGCGTGGGCGAGCCCATGCAGCATTACCTGGCACCGCCGCTGCAGGCTGGCAGCACACCACTGGCGGCGCGCGAAGCCATGCTGATGACGTTCTTTCACTGGGGTTTTCACGCCTGGGCTGTGTATGGCGTGATGGGGCTGGTGCTGGCCTATTTCGGCTTTCGCTACAACTTGCCGCTGACCATGCGCTCGGGCTTGTATCCGGTGCTGCGTGATCGCATCAACGGGCCGATTGGTCACGGGGTAGACGCGTTTGCCCTGGTCGGCACCATCGCCGGTATCGCCACCACTTTGGGTTATGGTGTGCTGCAACTGAGCGCTGGACTGCATCAGGTGCTGGGCTGGGAGACCGGCTCAACCACCTTTCGCGTGGGGCTGATTGTGGTGGTGGTGATGTTGGCTGGGTTATCAGCCGCCACCGGGCTGGATAAAGGCGTGCGGATTCTGAGCGAAATCAATCTGTCGCTGGCCATCTTGCTGCTGGTGTTTGTGGTGGCATTTGGCCCCACCGTGTACTTGCTGGAAGCCTTCAGCGAAAACGTCGGCCACTACCTCACCAACCTGGTGGAACTGTCTTTTCGCACTTACACCTATCAGCCTACGATCAAGCCCGGCTGGTACGGCGGCTGGACCATTCTGTACTGGGCATGGTGGATATCGTGGTCGCCATTTGTGGGCATGTTCATTGCCCGCATCTCGCGCGGGCGCACCATCCGCCAGTTTGTACTGGGCGTGTTGCTGGTGCCAGCCACGTTCAATCTGTTGTGGATGACGGCATTTGGCAATAACGCGATCTGGCTCGATACCCACGTGGCCATGGGCGCGTTGTCGCGCGGCGCAGGCAACGTTGATGCCCTGCTGTTCCAGTTCTTCGAATACTTCCCGCTCACCCAGGTCTTGTCTGGATTGGCGATCATTCTGATTGCGGTGTTCTTTGTCACCTCGGCCGACTCCGGCGCGTTTGTCATCGACACCATTGCCTCGCGCGGCGCGCCCAATTCGCCGGTATGGCAGCGTCTGTTCTGGGCCGCAGTTCTGGGGCTGACCGCCGCCGTGCTGATGATCGCGGGCGGGCTCAAAGCCTTGCAGGCGATGACGCTGGTCGCGGCGTTGCCAGTCACGATCATCATGCTGGCTCTATGCTATGGCTTGTGGATCGGGCTGCAGGCGGATCGAGCCCATTACGAACCAGACCTGGGACACGCCACCAGTTTCTGGAGCGGTACGCACTGGCGCAAGCGGTTGGCGCAGATCGTGCACCAGGCCACTGAGGCCGATGTCCGGCAGTTTCTGCAAACCACCATCTTGCCAGCAATGCAGGAAGTCAGCGCCGAGCTAAGGCAGCGCGGCGTCACCTCCGCCGTTAATCACAATCCGGATACCGCCGATGAAGTGAGTCTGACCATTCCGGTCGAGGCACTGCGCGACTTTGTTTATGGGGTGCGCCTGCAAAGCCGCCTGTTACCGGCATTTCTGATCACGCAATCAGCCAGCCCGGACGAGCCGGATGCCCGCGTGTACGAGCCGATCACCTTTTTTGAAGATGGCCGCGAGGGGTATGACGTGCAGTATCTGCGCAGCGAAGAACTGATTGCCGACATCCTGCGCCAGTACGAGCGTTATCTATCGCTCAGCAGCAATCGCAGCACGCACTTGCTGAATCAGGCGCCGGGGCATACCTGAGAAGGGTGATTCGCGCCTATCCATTTGGCATGCCATCCGGCGGAAATTACCGGGGATTGAGTTCAGCCTGTCCTGAGCCTGGCGCTATGCTTTGAACAAGACCGGCTGGGTAGTGAGCGCTGGTAAACAGGAGAACAACGATGATTAACGTCAACGCCACTGGCAACGCCGGCGCTTATCAGTCCACAGTATTGCAATCGCAAACGCCGACGCAACTGCCTGCGGCCCCGGAACAGTTGCCCACTACCCCGACGCAGCCCCCAGCAGCCGGAACAGCGCCGCCCACCACCTCGCACCAACCCAAGCTGACCGATACTCAGAACGAGATCGTGAACACGCTTTATCTGGCCAATAACGCCCAGAAGAATATTGATATCTACACAGCAGTGGCGCAGGCAAACTCGAATGATCAGTCCGATTCATCGCTGACTGTCAGCAACAACAATTACAACGAGCTAAATCTGAACGTGACCGGCGGCAACGGCACAACCACGCAATATCCATATCAAGCGGGAAGCGTTATTAATACGAAGGGTTGAACCGGCTCGCGCCAGGGGCAGGCTATGACCGACTTGCGCGCCAATGCGAATTGCCTGCGTTGTCAGTTCACCCGCGCCACTCGCCCATGCGTGCGGCCCGAGTTCAGATACCCGGCGATATAGTCCTGTGACACTTCACCGCTGTAGCGTCCATCTGCGTCAATTACCGGCAACCAGGTCAGGTTGTGTTCATACAACCGCGACAACACCACGCGCAGGTTTTCGTCGGCTTGCGAAGTCACGCTGATCGGTTGCAGTTTGTCTGCGCAAACACCCTCCACTCCTTTGGCTTCTTTGCGGCGAACGTAGCCCAGCGGTTTGCCATCGGCATCGACCACCGTGAGATGGCGCAAATCACTGTCATCCATCACGCCAAAGGCGCTGGCCAGCGGCGTATCCAGTGTTGCGGTTTGCGTTTCCTGCATGTCGGCCACTTCTCGCGCTTGTACCAGCAGCAGACGTTTGAGCGTGCGGTCCTGGCCCACAAACGAAGCGACGAACTCATCGGCGGGATGGGCAAGAATTTCATCGGCACCGGCACACTGAACCATGCGGCCCTGGCGGAACACGGCGATCTGGTCGCCCAGCTTGATGGCTTCATCGATGTCATGACTCACCATCAATACCGTTTTGCCCAACTGACGCTGCATTTGCTGGAATTCATTCTGGATCTGCTCGCGATTGATCGGGTCGACCGCGCCAAACGGTTCATCCATCAGCAACACCGGGGCATCGGCCGCCAGCGCACGAATCACGCCAATACGCTGTTGTTGGCCACCCGACATTTCACGCGGGTAGCGTTGCAAGAAGCGGTCCGGGTCCATGGCGACCATGCTCATCAGTTCACGGGCACGTTCACGACAGCGCTTTTTGTCCCAGCCCAGCATGCGCGGCACCACGGTGATGTTGTCCTCAATGGTCATATTGGGGAACAAACCAATCTGCTGGATCACGTAGCCGATATTGCGGCGCAGGGTCACGGTATCGATATTGGCGGTGTCTTCGCCGTTGATCAGCACCTGGCCAGAGGTTGGCGTAATCAAGCGGTTGATCATTTTCATGGTGGTGGTTTTGCCGCAGCCAGACGGGCCCAGCAGCACGCAGATTTCGCCTTCATTGACGGTGAGATTCACGTCATCCACGGCTTTAAACAATTGGCCGTTTTTCTGGGTGAAGGTCTTGCACAGGTTTTTGAGTTCGATCATCAGCGGATTCCTTTTGGGGTCAACACACGCTGCAAACGCAGCAGCACCTGGTCCATTACGACAGCCAGCACACTCACAATCACTGCGCCGGCGATCAGCTTGCGAATATCGCTTTGGCCGATGCCATGCAGGATGAGCGTGCCAAGACCGCCAGCGCCAACGATGGCAGCAATGGCCATCACACCAATATTGAGTACGACGGCGGTGCGGATACCGCCAAAGATAATGGGCACGGCCAGTGGCAGTTCTACCCATTTCAAACGTTGCCAGAAGGTCAGCCCGATACCCCGCCCGGCTTCACGCACGCCTGGGTCCAGGTTCGTCAGGGCGGTGTGGGTGTTGCGCACGATGGGCAGCAATGAATACAAAAATGCAGCAGTAATGGCCGGAAAAGCACCAATGCCCTGCCCGATCATTGAGAACAGCGGAATCATCAAGCCAAACAAGGCAATGGCCGGAATGGTCAGCACAATGGTCGCCAGGCTCAGTACCACGCCCGCCAGCCATTTGAAACGCACAATCAAGATGCCAACCGGTACGCCCAGCAGCACCGCCAGCGCCACCGCGATACCCACCAGTTGCAAATGCTGGCGGGTCAGGCCGAGGATAAACGGCAGGTTGTGCAGCACGTACTGGAGCGTGTCATTCAGTGTGTCCATGTCACTCTCCTTGTGCTGGCGGAATCAATTGGTGCTCGCGCAGGAACTCGGCGGCAACTTTGTCTACATTGCGGTGTTCAATATCCACCTTGGCATTCAGCGCTGAGATGGTGTCGTTATCCAGCAAGGCCGAGAGCTTGTTCATGTCGTCAGCCAGGCCCGGATTGGCGGCGAGTATGTCGGCGCGGATCACTGGCGTCGCGGCGTAGCTGGGGAAGTAATGCAGATCGTCTTCCAGCACCACCAGATCAAATCCTTTGACGCGGCCATCAGTGGTGTAGACCAGCCCGGCATTCACGAAGCCATCGCGGATGGCGTTGTAAACCAGACCTGGGTCCATCTGGCGGATTTGCGGGCGGGCCAGACGCAGCTTGTACATCTCCTGCATGGGCTTCAGACCATCCGGGCGACCGGCGAATTCCATATCGAACCCAAGCTGCCAGTTGCGGGTATTAGGGTCTTTGGATACGGCATCCATTTTGGCGACAAGGTCAGACACTGTTTTGATGCCATTGGCCTCAGCCGCGCTGCGGGTCATTGCCAGCGCGTATGTGTTATTGAGCGGCGCGGGGTTGAGCCATTCCAGACCTTTTTCGGCATCAATGCGTTTAACGGTTTGATACGCCTCGGCATCGCTCATGCGCTGGTCGATGTGGTTGTAGATGATCAACGCAGTGCCGGTGTAATCCCACACCATATCCAGCTGCTGATTCTCCAGCGCGTTGCGCATGATGATGGTCGCCAAGTCGCTGGTCTGGTTCACCGTGTAACCCTTGGCGGTGAGGTACTGCGCAGTGAGCGCGGCCAGTACGTGCTGTTCGGTAAAGTTCTTGCTACCCAGATTGATGGTGCCACCGGCAAAGGCCGGAGCAGTACAGAGCAGCGTCAGGGCGATCAGCGTGCGGCGCAATGCGGCGCCAGATGTTTTGATGAATGACGAAAAAGTCGCCATGAGGGGTCCTCCTTGTTGGGGCCGATTGGTCGATGTGCAGCAGATCGACCGGTCAGCAGACGACAGGATGGCCTTGCAGCGTCAGGCGACGCCGCGTGGGCTCATGAGCTTGCCAAGACTGGCGACCGTGAGGTCCAGAATCAGCGCAATCAATGCGGTAGCCACAGCCCCCAGCATCAAGGCAGTGTGGTTATTGAGATAAATGCCGGGGAAGATCAGCTCGCCATAACTGCTGGCACCAATCAGGAACGCCAGTGGCGCAGTGCCCACGTTGATCGCCAGGGCGATGCGGATACCGGAGAGCATCACCGGTAGCGCATTGGGTAACTCCACGCGCCACAACCGCTGACGACGGGTCATGCCCAGCGCATCGGCGGCTTCCAGCAAGGCGGGCGACAAGCCAGCCAAGCCGGAATACGTGTTACGCACAATCGGCAGCAAAGACGCCAGAAACAGCGCAACGATGGCTGGTTTGTCACCAATGCCGATCACCACCATGGCCAGCGCCAGCACGGCTAGCGGCGGCAAGGTGTTGCCGATATTGAAAATCTGCATACCGGACTCGGCCCAGCGTTTGGCCCACGGACGGCTTAACAACACGCCGCTGGGCAAACCCACCAGCAAGGCCAGCACCATGGACACACCCACCAGGTACAAGTGCTGCTGACCCAGATAGACCAGGTCTTCCTGATAGTGCGCCAGCACCGAAGGGCCAATGCCGAAATACAGCGCTGCAAGCACAGCTGCTGCCAATCCCGAACCGAAAGCAATGCGCTTTAAAAACGCTCTTTTGTGCATCTGCGTCCTCCTGGGCCAATAGCAGTAAAAACCGGTACCACTGCTATTCGCTGTAACGATCGCGACAACTTAAGGAACCTCTGAACCAGTGTTTTGGGAGCAGCGTTTGCGCCAAATCGGGATGATCTGTTGACCCAAAGCTGTGCCCCAAGGCCGAGGCCTTTGGGTACGGCTGTGGGGCGGCAGACACCCGATTTCGCACAAACCCGAAGCGACGGGCCTTTGCGGGCGGCTCGCTGTGTTGCAGCCCTTGAACAGGCAATAAGCCTGCCCAAGGGCTGACGTCGTGCGATCCATCCCGCAAAGGCCCGTCGCTGCCCCAAAAAACTGGTTCAGAGGGTCCCTACTGCCAACTGAAGCCCGGTCTACCCGGACGATGAATGCACCTTGGAGTACCAAGGCACGAAGACGCGGCCACGGTGGCCGCTGGGGTCTGTGGGTAAGACCCCGTCTGACAAGGGCTGCTTTTATAACATCCCGTTACCGGACGGTGCAAACAATTACAGTTCGCAACCGCTATGGCGATTGAGCTATGCCCAAGGCATAGCGGGGGCTGGCGGCGAATCGGGCGAAGGTCTGTAAAAATTCACAAACCGCCCAAAGCGCAAAGCCAGGCGGGATGCGGCTTGCAGTCGAGTGCGGGCGTTTTTGGCCCATCAGCGCACCATTCCCGATGGCCCGCCGATCAACCTCTGCGCCGCTCGCGCACCTTGACGACCGAGGTATCCAGTTCCAGATGCCTGAGTACTTCAATCGCCACCTGGTCACGGTCGTTATCCACGCAAATCATGTGGTAACTGTTTTCGACGATGATCATTTGCGCATGATCGGCACCAATTTCCTTGACCAGAAATTCCGCTGAACGCGGGCTGGTCAGCTCGTCTTCTCGTGCGTGGATCACCAGGGTCGGGCAAGTAATTGCGCTCAAACCCTGCACCACCCAGCTACGCAAGCGGTCTACCTGCCGGATGCACGCCAGCGGCACCCACGCGTAATGAAAGTTGTCGCCACGCTCAAACTTGGCTTTCACAATGGCGCGCACCAGATCGTTCTTGATGCCGAACGGGTCTTCTTCTACCACCTTCATCTTGCGGGCCAGCGAGGGCAGCTTGTAAACCAGGTAACGCAAGCCGCGATACCACGGCGTGGACCAGCCATCCAGAAACACCGGCGGTGCCAGTGCGATCAATTTGCCTTTGGTATGCCCTACCCGCTTGACCACCTCTACGGCGATCAACGAGCCCAGACACATGCCCATGACGTGCAGCGTTTCGTACTGCGCCGCCAGTTCGTGATATTGCGCTTCAACGGCGGCCAGCCAGTCTTCGGCGACGACATCCAGCAGGTCTTCCGGTTGCGTGCCGTGACCCGGCAAAGTCAGCGTGTGCGTATCCACCCCTGCTTTTTTGAGAATCTTGTGCAGGGAACCCAGGTCGTATTGCGTACCGCCAAGCCCATGAACCAGCAGTACGCCGACGCGATTGGCGACGGCAGTTTCTTCCATCGCTTAGAACTCGTCGCCGGAAACAGAATCGTCCAGCCGTAACAAGCCACTGATGCGATAAACGCTGTCGTCAAAATCAACCACCGGCGCGCCGATATCCTGCAACTGCACGTATTCGCCGTCGCCCGCCAGAAAGCGGAATGTCTGAGTGCGGGCGGTGATATCGCCAGCCTGTCGCTGACCCGCGTAAGCGATCACGCGATCTCGATCGTCTGGATGTACGCGCTCAAAAAATTCTGCCAGGTTGGCCAGTTCGGCCGCTTGCAAGGCCAACAGCCGGGAGAGATCACCAGCCCACACAATCTGGTGATTAGCTGGATCGACTTCGTACATAAGTTGGCAAGTACCCAGCAGCATGCCTTCTGAACGCACTTTCCATGCCACAGCATCGCGCAAAGCCTGTTCGCGGCTGGCGTTGAGCACCGACATCAGCAGCCCCAGCAGCGCAGCGACGGCCAGATACAACTGAACTTCCAGCAAGGCATTGCCGAACAGCTCATGACTGCGTGCGAACGGACCTTCGCCCTGCGCGGTATTGATGCAGGCAATTGCGCCCAACACCAACAACGCTGCGGTGGTGCCACGCTGTTGCCAAGCCACGGCGACCAGCACCATGAAAACCAGCGGCAGGTAAGACAGCTCAAAGGTGGTGGAATGCAGAATCATCTGGGCGGTTGGCCCGTCAAAAGCCAGTTCGGCGGTTAGCACCAGCCCGATAAACCAGATCAAGCCTCGGGCCCCATGACCGCGACCACTGGAGCGCTTGGGCTGAAATCCCGCCCAGGCCAGCACCAGCGGTGCACCAATCAAGGCACCAACGGCGGTCGAAACGGTCAGTACTTCCACGCTAACACCCACCGGCGTGCGGCCTAGAAGCTGCAATCCAGCCCAGCCCAGCACTGATCCGGCGATGCTGCCTGCTGCCACCAGCAACACAAACCACAACAGGCCGCGCGGATCGGTCAGGCTTTCTTTTCCGCCAGTGCACAGGCGCCACAGCGCAGCAATTGATCCCACCGTAACAAGATTCACCACCACGAATAGCACCGAGATGGCCAGCGGGCGATCCATCAACAGGCCAGCGGCCAGGTGCACAATCGCCGTAATCACGCCCCATACCAACCATTGCGAGCGCGGCGCCAGAATCAGCGTACCCAGCAAAATGCCGCCAGCAGGCCAGAGCAAGGTGGAATGCGTAACTGGATCGCGCGCCGTCATGCTGAACAACGCCAGCGCGCCGAAGACCAGCACAAACAGGATCATTTTTGACAGCGGGGGAAATCGCATGGGCAGCACCTGTTAATGTCGACCACGCGTCACAGACGCTGGTCGGTTTTGTTGGCGGTGATATGAATTCGATATGAATTTTAGCGGGGAGAATCCCCAATCAACGAGTGCCATTATGCCAAGGCCAACCATGCCAAATGAATATGCTGAAGTTTTATTTGGCAAGGCATTGTCACGCTGCATTGGCAGAACCATTCAATGGCCAAGCGCCAGCATGAGCGCTCAAGAACCGGTGTGCTTGAACCAGACCCACACCGCAATTAACGCCGGTGCGCCGAACACCAGCAAGAACATGGGCAACTCATCGCGGACCGAATATCCGGCCCGGCTCACACCGAACCACATGTTCCCCAAGGCGATGATCAACCACAGGCCAATAAATACCTGCACCGCCAGTGGCACCGAACTGCCTGGCCAGCGCCCCAGCAACAACGTCACGGCGAGCAAAATCAGGCCAGAGGCAATGACAATAACCGTATGCATGCAACTGCCCCCACTTCCCGGATGAACCCAAGACCTGCGCGGCGTCAGGCCAATTCTTCGGCAAATAACTGCTGAACGCGCCGCCAGGTGTTATCGCGAGCCTCTTCATCAAAGGTATCGCGCAACTCGCAAAAGTAGCCATGCGGCTTGCCCGGATAAACCACCACTTCGTGGCGCACATTTGCCGCAGCCAGCTGCCGCGCCAGTTCCGTGCGATGTTCGGGCGGAATGGCATGATCCAGTTCACCTACAAAGTAGATGATCTTGCCATTGTGGCGGGCAATGCCCGGTGCCAGCGTAACGGCCAGATCCGGCTGGTTCAGCGCGATATCCGGGTTATGCAACCACCCGCCATATACGCACGCGCAGGCAGCGATATCAAACTGCGTGGCGGCCAGGAAAGCAATGTAACCGCCCATGCTGAAACCAATGAACCCGGTCTTTTCGCTCACATCGGGCTGGGTATGCAGATAGCCCAATACGGCACGAACATCGGCCAGCACATTGGGGCGAGTCATGGCATGCAATTGCTTGAAGCCGCGGTCGCGGCCTTCATCGCCAAACGGCAACGAATCATTGGGCAAGGTGCGGTGATAAAAATTGGGCGCAATCGCCACATAACCCAAGCGCGCGACGCGGGCGGAGACATCACGGATATGCTCGTTCACGCCAAACAACTCCATGCCGACGATCACCGCCGGATAGCGGCCCGGTGCAGTGGGGCGGGCTATCCAGCAATCAATTTCAGATTGGTCTTCGGCTACGGCAATGGCGAAGGCTTGCTGTGCAATTTCATGAGACATGACCATGCTCCAGATAAATAACCAGGAATCATCAGGATCAAACGAACTGGCCAAGCTTTGGGCTCAGGCGCGCTAAAGAGATGCCGGGCAAGGCAGTGGGTTTGCATCCAGGTAATGCCGCCAGGCTAAACCGGCTGGGGCTTAGGGGCGACAAATCATCATAGTTGGCGATGGCCGTAAAAAAAGCGCCGGGCGGCGCTTTGCACAAACGGGGAACAGTCCGCCGGTTCAGACCGGCCGCTCCACCACCATCAATCCTGCCCGCAAACCGTTCTTCACCTTGGGATTAGGGAAAACAATGCGCTCTTCGTCGTGACTGACCACGTAACGCTCGTCCCGATCAATGGCGATGACGGTGCCGCGTGGGTAAGCCGTGAAGTTGGCCATGGTATCGCCCACCGCCAGCACAAACGCGTCGCTTTGTTTGTTCAACTGGCCGACTACATCAAAGATTCTGGGTTGCGTAGCGCTTTGCGTTGGCGCCTCACCCATCAACATACGGCGCAAACCGGCATCCACCTCAGCAAAGCGCGTCAGATCGTTCAGGCCGAAGGGCATGACTTTGCCCAGTTCCAGCGTGGCGGCCAGCGCGTTGTGTTCGCTGCTGGAAAAATACGTAAAGGTATTAGAGCGCTCACGATGGTTAAGCACTGCAGAGATATCCAGCGCGCCCAGCCAGGCAAACACCTCCGGCCCGTAGCCAGCCTCGCGCTGCGGCAGCAAGGCAAAGCGCTCGAACACCGACGGGCGAATCGTGGTATGCAGATCAAGATGCCAGCGGGCGCCAACTGCATTGGCAAAGAACGCGGCCACGGCGGCTTCCAAAGCTGCTGCACGCGGGGACTCGGCACTACCCGGCAAGTTGCGATGCGCGCCGCAAAACAGCCGGTTCAGATCATCATCCAGATAGCGTTTGCCCGCGCTCATCGCCGGAGCATTGCCCAGCAAAACCAACAACCGACAAGCCAGCGGCAAGCGCCCCGCCGCGATATCGGCGACCAGCTCACGCAGAATCTCGATGGGGGCGGTTTCGTCACCGTGCACACCTGCCGACAGCACAATGTGAGTATCGATCGCACGTGGCGGGATGATTTCCAGCATCCCCTGCCCCAACCAGCGCCAGCGCATGCCACCAGGCGTGGTGCCGCTGGGCGCTACCGGTGGCTGGTTGCGCAAGGTAAATGCGAGGAAATCATCAAGCATTGGAAATCTGCCGGTAGGGTTTGCATGCGAATGCATGCGAACGCGTTCTGGTTCGGAGGAAATGGTGCGCACAAGTGCGCACCCTACGGTTAATTGCCCAACTGGAAGTCATAAACCGAACCCAGCGCGAGGATGCGGGTGAGTTCATCCAGCGCGGTGCGGCATTCGTCCAGCAGGCTTGGGTCGGCCAGGTCGGCGTCGACCAGCCGATCCCGGTAGTGACGTTCAATCCAGCTATCGAGCTGCGCAAACCTGGCGTCGTTGATCCACACTTGCGGGTTCACGGCGGCTTGTTCGGCATCAGACAACACTACGCGCAAGCGCAGGCAAGCCGGGCCGCCGCCGTTGCGCATGCTTTCACGCAGATCGAACACCAGCACTTCGTCAATCGGGCCACGAGAGGCGATCAGTTGATCCAGGTAAGCCGAAACACGCGGGTTATCGCGGCATTCTTGCGGCACCACCAACACGGTTTTGCCGTCGGCGCGGGTCAGCAACTGGCTGTTAAACAGGTAAGACGAAACAGCGGCTTCCACCGGCACAGCGGCAACGGGGACTTCCACCACGCGCAGTTGCGCGCCGCGGGCGGCCAGCTTGGCACGAATTTCTTCATACACCGCTGGCTGGTTCAGAAACGCGTTCTGATGGCAGAACAGCAGATCACGATTACCCACCGCGATCACGTCGTTATGGAACACACCAGCGTCGATCACGTCTGGATGTTGCTGGGCAAACACGGTGGCGTTCTCGCCCAAGCCATGCAAGCGGGCAATGGCTGCACTGGCTTCCAAAGTTTGCCGCGCCGGGTAGCGTTGCGGAGCCACGCCGCCATCGAACTCGCTACGGCCATACACAAAGAATTCCACGCCGGCTTCGCCATAATCAGAGCAAAAACGGGTGTGATTGGCCGCGCCTTCGTCACCCACGGCCGGAGCGCCAATCAGCGGCTCATGAAAAGCAAAATGGCTATCGCCCGCAAATACCGCCCGCAGCACGCGGCCAGTGGTCGGGGCCTCAATGGCACGATGCAGCTTGCTGGATAAAGATGCTGGCGTGAAATGCACGCGGCCATCTGGCGTATCTGCGGACGGGCTCACCGTGGCGGCATTGGCCACCCACATGGATGAAGCCGAGCTGGCGGCAGCCAGAATCGCCGGAGCTTCTTTGGCAGCGCGCAAGATCATTTCATGGTCAGTACCGGTGAAACCCTGAGCGCGCAGAAACCTGGCCGACGGTCGTTCTTGCGGCGGCAACACGCCTTGCAAAAAGCCCAGATCGGCCAGCGCCTTCATCTTGCGCAAACCCTGTTTGGCCGCTGCCCGCGGATTGGCCACGCTGGCGGCATTGTTCTGCGATGCCACGTTGCCAAACGACAAACCGGAATAGTTGTGAGTCAGGCCGACCAGACCATCAAAATTGGCTTCACGCGCACTCATGCTTGACCTCCCCCTTGTTCAACCCCGAAATCCAGACCAGGCGACAACGCTGCTGGCAGCGACAAGGTTTCAGATTCAACCGACGCCATCGGATACGCGCTGTAATCAGCGGCGTAGTAAGCGCTGGGACGATGATTGCCAGAGCGGCCCACGCCACCAAACGGCGCGGCGGACGATGCGCCGTTGGTTGGGCGATTCCAGTTCACCACGCCTGCGCGAATGCCAAAGGTAAACGCTTCCCACAAGGCCGGGTCATCGGCCAGCAAACCGGCGGACAAGCCATAAGCGGTGTTGTTGGCACCGGCAATGGCGGCATCAAAATCATCGTAGCGGATCAGTTGTGCCAGCGGGCCAAAGTATTCTTCATCCGGCGCGTTTTTGACGGCGGAGATATCCAGAATGCCTGGCGTAACAAAACCCAGCGCGGCATCAGGTTGCGTCATCTTCAACAAGCATTTGGCGCCTTGCTCGATCAAATGATCGTGCGCTTGCACCAGCTTGGCGGCAGCGATGCGCGAGATCACCGGTCCCATAAACGGTTGCTCGGCATCGTCAAATTTGCCCATGCGAATCTTGCTGGCCACTTCAACAAAGCGGGCGATAAAGCGGTCCCCAAACGGCGTGTTTGGGACAAAAATCCGGCGCGAGCAGGTGCAACGCTGGCCTGCCGACAAAAACGCCGACTGGATAGTGTGATGCACGGCGGCGTCCAGATTGGCGGTTTCAGCTACCACCAGCGGGTTGTTGCCGCCCATTTCCAGCGCCAGCACAATCTCTGGCCGACCGCCAAACTGCTTGTGCAGCAAGTTGCCGGTGGCTGAACTGCCGGTGAAGAACAAACCATCAATCCCCGGATGCCCTGCCAGCGCTTCGCCGGTACTGCGCTCGCCCTGCACCAGATTGAGCACGCCTGCTGGCAAACCGGCCTCCTCCCACAATTGCACCGTGTGTTGCGCGACTTGCGGAGCCAGTTCGGATGGCTTGAATACCACCGCGTTACCGGCGATCAGTGCCGGAACGATATGGCCGTTAGGCAAGTGGCCCGGAAAGTTATACGGGCCAAATACCGCCACCACACCGTGCGGGCGATGGCGCAACACGGCGGTGCCGTCAGCCATGCTGGCGCGTTTTTCGCCAGTGCGTTCAGCGTGCGCCTGGATCGAGATTTCAACCTTGGCCGCCATGGCGCCCACTTCGGTGCGCGCTTCCCACAAGGGTTTGCCGGTTTCCAGACCAATACTGCGAGCCAGCGCTTCTTTGTTCTGATTCAAGAGTTCTGCAAAGCGGCGCACGATGGCGATGCGAGCTGCCAGCGGCTGGCGCGCCCAGCCAGCAAAGGCTTTGCGTGCGGCGATGACAGCGGTATCGACATCCGCCGCCGCCGCAGCGTTGCCCTGCCACACGGTCTGGCCGGTGGCCGGGTCGATGGAGGCAAACGACGCACCGCCGCCGGTGACCCACTGGTTATCAATAAACAGTCCGTTCCCGTTGCTAGCCATCGTTACTTCCTCTCTTTCGGATAAAGCGGCAGCACGCCCAGCGTGGCCCCGCCAGTGATATTGAGTGCTTGAGCTTCTTGCGCAGTGAGGCGCAGCGTGTCGCCTTGCGGCAAACGCGGCAGCAACACCACGCGAAAATCGTTGATTGCCGTGTTGGAGACCAGCAACTTGGCGCCTTCGCTGCTCGCTGCGTCATCGATCAGCGCGGTCACGAGAGTGCGTTCGCGCACGGCGCGCAGAGTGTCGATATGCGCTTCCAGTACCGGACCCGCGTCAAAAATATCGACGTGATTTTCAAAGCGCATGCCTTCGGCTTCCAGCAAGGCGCGCGCTGGCAGCGTGTCTTTGTGGGTTTTACCGATGGATTCCTGCACGTCTGGCGGCAGCAAATCCACGTAAACCGGCGAGCGTGGCATCAGCTCGGCCAGGAAGGATTTCTTGCCGTGCGAGCTCAGATAATCCGCATCGTCAAAGCCGATCTGATAAAAGTGCGAGCCGACGTCGCGCCAGAATGGCGACTCACCCGCTTCGTTAAAATGGCCGCGCATTTCGGCGCAAATGCGTTCCGGAAAACGCTCCGGAAACTGCGCCAGAAACATGAAGCGGGATTTGGACAACAGCGCGCCGTTGCCATTCACACGCGATGCCGGTTCCAGGAACAGCGAGCACAACTCGGCGTAGCCGGTCAGGTCATGCGCCATATACAGCAGACTCATTTTGGTCCACACATCCAGCTCGCGGCTGGCGTGTACCACCGTGCCGACGCGGTAGTTGTAGAACGGCTGGGTCAGCCCGACCGCGACTTCCAGTCCGCAAACGCCCACCACGCGCTGGGTTTCGGTGTCTTGCATCACAAACAGATAACCCTGCTCGGCCAGCGGCGCTGTGCCGTCCACCGTGCGGCGGGTACGCTCGATGCGCGCGGTCAAAGCCGGGATATCAGGCTTGAAACTGGTCATGCCCTCGCCGGTCTGGCTGGCCAGGGTAAACAATGCGTCCAGATCGCCTGGTTGTACGCTACGCACGACGATCATCGACGACCTCCTTCCAGTTCCAGCGGCACACAGCAAAACTCGTCGCCATTGGCCAGCTCCAGCCGGTCGGCAATTTCATCGGTCAGTTCAACTTGTTCGGCCAGATCAGACGGCAGCGACACCACGGCGCAGCGGAACTCGTCGCCCAGCGTGTTGGCCACCAGCCAATGCTCGCCGGTGGCGACCGGCTCGGCACTGCGTTTGACGATGTGGCGCTGGCTCTGGCGCACGGATTCACACATATCCACGTTGGCGGTCAGCACCGGGCCAGCGTCGAAAATATCGACAAAGCCATCGGGCTCGAAGCCTTCTTCAACGTGGATGGAATACGGCAGCACGGCATTGGGATGCGGCTCGCCCAGCGCCCGTTGCGCGGCAGGCGGCAGCAGCGGTACATAGAGCGGATAGTTGGGCATGATCTCGGCGATAAAAGTGCGGCTGCGGCCTCCGGAGGCCAGTTCTACCTCGGCAAAATCACGCTGGAAGAACTTGCGGCCTACCGCCTCCCAGAACGGCGAATCGCCGTTTTCATCGCTCACCCCCAGCAAAACGGTAAAGATTTCTGGCGCAAAGCGTTCGCGGTGCTGGGCAATAAACAGCAAGCGCGCCCGCGACAATAAACGCGCGGCCAGATTGGTGGTGAGCGGTGGATCAATGTAATAACCGGTAAGACGGCTCTTGCCAGTGAGCTGGTGCGAGATGGTCAGCGCATGCACTTTGCGGTTGACCTTCAACTCACGCGAGGCGTGAATCAGCGCATCGTTGCGAAAGGCGTAGAACGGCTCGCTGTAACCGGCGGAGGCCACGATACTGGCAGTGCCATGCAGCTCGCCCGTGGCAGAGTCTTCCAGCACGAACAGATAAAACTCTTCGCCTGGGGTTTCTACGTCTGCACGAAACGAATCCTGCGACAGCGCAATGCGCGCTTCCAGTGCTGCGCGATCAGGCGGCAGCGAATGCAGCAGCGGTCTTGCCGCGCGTGCCATAGCCTCGATCTGGTCGAGATCAGAAAGCCTGCCAGGTCTTACCAGAAGCATGATGCCATCCGTTCAGTGATCGGCCAGCGCCGCACCCGGCACCAACCTGGTTGTTCTTTGATCTGGCCTGTCGCCGCTCGCCTGACGATACGATCCATGCGACAGGACCCATTTTAGGACGCAGGCGCTGAGTGATCTTGCCTGTTCACGACGCAAACTTTCGCAAATTTCCGGCTGCAATTGATTCGCCCGCGCACCTCACACACCACCCCCGCCGTAGGGTGGATTCGCACAGCAATCCACCTTTGTGGTTATGGAATCGGGCATTCACGGTGGATTGTCGCTTTGCCCCAAATCCACCCTACGTACCCCTGCTTCGTCATTCCCGCGCAGGCGGGAATCCAGCCACGTAGCCCGGATGAAGACGAAGTCGGGAATCCGGTGTTGCCATGCGCCCCAGTTCGCAACGCATGCTTCCGGACATCGCGGCCCCGGATTCCCTCCCTCCTACAACTGTCATATGTGGCATCCAGGGTCTTTGCGGGGGTACCCCCGAGGGGCACGCTTCATCCGGGTTACGGTTGCAGTAGTGCTTTACGCGGTGCTCTGCCCACCTTCAGGCATGGCATCACGGTTCAGATAATTGCGGCGATCCTCTCGTGGCGTAACGCCAAAGAAGTCGCGGTAAACGTTGGAAAAATGCGCGGCGGAGGTAAAGCCGCAGGCCAAGCCAATCTGCAGTACGGATTTGCTGGAACGCTGCAATTGCGTGCGCGCTTTGGTCAGCCGCAAACCCAGATAATATTTGGATGGCATGGCATCCAGATGCAGGCGAAAAATCCGCTCCAGCTGCCGCCGCGATACGCCGACCAGCTGCGCGATATCGTCAGTGGTGAGCGGTTCTTCGATGTTGGATTCCATCAGATGCAGTGCATCGTTCAGCTTCGGGTGGCGCTCGCCCGGGCCGGTGACGTAGGGAATGCGCTGCCGGTCAACCGTAGTGCGCGGCGGGCCGCCGATGAGATGCTCGGAAATGCGCTCGGCCAGATCAGCACCGTAATCCTGGCCAATCAGCGCCAGCATGGCATCCACCACGGCCAGACCACCGGCGCAGGTGACGCGGTTACGGTCGATTTCGAAGACGTTCTGTGTAGGAATAACGCGCTCAAACTGTTCAGCAAACGCGGTAAAGACTTCCCAATTGATACTGGTGCGGTAGCCATCCAGCAAACCGCTCAACGCCAGCCACCACACGCCTTGCTGCACGCCTATCACCCGCCGCGCATTGCGCGCCACGCACGCCAGCGTGCTGACAAACAAAGGGTGGCCACCAAAAGCGCGGAACTCATCACTCAATACCAGCACCGTGTCGCATTGCACGGCGGTGGCAAGCGCGCCATCGACCGGCAGATCAATACCGCTACTGGTGCGCAGCGGGCGATCATCGGCGCCGAAGATTTGCCACTGGTATAACAAACGCCCTTCTTGCTCGTTGGCCAGGCGCAGGCAATCAATAATGCCGCCCAGTGCCAGCATGGAGCACGGTGCCAGCACCACCAGCGCGACCCGAATCGTGGCAAGATGGGTTGCGATGGTAGCGGGCGCGGTGGATTGCGGCATCAGGCAGCCAGTTGAGTTGGATTGCGGTTTATTTCAGGCTGCCAGACAAAAACTGGCGCAAACGCTCGCTCTTGGGTGCGCCAAACACCTGATCGGGCGAACCGGCTTCTTCAGTGCGGCCTTGATGCAAGAACATGACATGGTTGGAGATATTGCGGGCAAAGCCCATCTCGTGCGTGACCACGATCATGGTGCGGCCTTCTTCGGCCAGCTTTTGCATCACCTTGAGCACTTCGCCAACCAGTTCCGGATCAAGCGCGGAGGTCGGCTCATCAAACAATAAGACGTCTGGCTTCATCGCCAGCGCGCGGGCAATAGCCACACGTTGTTGCTGACCACCCGACATATGCGCCGGATATTTGCCTTCCACTTGCGGGGCCAGGCCGACTTTTTCCAGATAATGCTTTGCGCGTTCTTCCGCCTCGGCTCGCGTGAGCTTGAGCACATGCATCGGCGCTTCAATGATGTTTTCCATCACCGTCAGATGCGACCACAGGTTGAAGTTCTGGAACACCATGGCCAGCTTGGTGCGTACCTTTTGCAATTGCTTGGGATCGGCCACTCTGAGCGCGCCGTTTTTGTCCGCCACGGTACAGACCTCGTTACCGCCGACAAAAATCTTGCCCGCGTTAGGCTGTTCCAGGAAGTTAATGCAGCGCAGAAAGGTGCTTTTGCCCGAGCCGCTGGAACCGATAATGCTGATCACATCGCCCGCGTTGGCTTCCAGCGAAACACCCTTCAGTACTTCGTGATCGCCGTAGCTTTTATGGATGTCCTGAACACTCAAGGTACTCATGCCTGATGCTCCAGCAGATAGGGTCTGGCCGCCAACGGTGGCGACAGTCTGGTTAAGGTCGGGTTTAGTCAGGATAGATGTATTCATGGTTATCGCCCCGCTGGTGCCTGGAATGCCAGCCAGCGTCGCTCAGCGAGGCGGAAGGCGTAAACCAGCGCAAAAGACACAATCAGATAAAGCACCGCGGCCAGGCCAAACGCTTCAAACGAGCGATAGGTGGCCGCATTGGCATCGCGCGCCACCTTGAGCAGATCTGGCACGGTGGCGGCAAAGGCGACGCTGGTGGCGTGCAGCATCAGAATCACTTCGTTGCAGTACATCGGCAGCGCCCGGCGCAAAGCCGATGGAATGATGATGCGGCGATACAGCGTGAACCAGGACATCCCGTAGGCCCGCGCCGCCTCAACCTCGCCGTATGGCGTATTGCGAATCGCCCCGACAAAAATCTCGGTGGTGTACGCACAGGTGTTCAGCGCAAACGCCAGCACCGCACAGTTGAACCCGTTGCGGAAAAACATGTTCAGCACTTCGGTTTGCTGCACAAAAGACAAACCGTAAATGCCGGAATAGATCAGCAACAACTGCACGTACAGCGGCGTGCCGCGAAACACATAGCTGTAAACGCGCACCGGAATCGACAGCCACGGGTTAGACGACACTCGCGCGATGGCGAGGAAAATCGCCATGACAAAGCCGATCGCCAGCGACAGCACCAGCAGCCACAACGTCATCGCCAGACCAGACAAATGCCCGCCATCGGTATACAGATAAGCTTGCCAGTAGGTTTGCAGGATATCGATCACAATTGCGCTCCCCGCACGCCAACGGCATAGCGTTTGTTCAGTTTGTTCAGGACCAGATTGGAGAGCGAAGTCAGCACCAGATAGATCACCGCCAGCCAGATCATGAAATAGAACATGTTGAAAGTGCCTTTACCGGCATCCGTGGCCGCTTTGACGATATCGGACAAACCGATGATCGACACCAGCGCGGTGGCTTTCAAAATAACCTGCCAGTTGTTGGCCAGGCCTGGCAGCGCAAACCGCATCATCTGCGGAAACAACACCCGCCGAAACACTTGCCCACCAGTCATGCCAAACGCCGCACCCGCTTCGAGCTGGCCGCGCGGCACCGAGATAAACGCACCGCGAAAGGTCTCAGTGAAATACGCGCCGTAGATAAAGCCAATCGTCAGCACCCCGGCAACAAATGGATCAATATCGATTTGATCCCAGTGCAGCGCATCAGTGACGTGGTTCAAGCCAATCTGGATGCTGTAGAAAATCAGCAGCATCAGCACCAGATCCGGTACGCCACGAATCAACGTGGTGTATGCGGTCGCAATGGCCCGCAAGCCGGTTGCGCTCGATAATTTGGCCGACGCGCCAGCCAGGCCAATGACGACCGAGACCAGCAACGACAGCAGCGCCAGCTGTATGGTTTGCCATACGCCAATCGCCAATACCCCACCATATCCGTAAAACATCAAACGTCTCCATGGGTGGAAAATACGCTCCCTGAGGGAGTCGAATCAGCCGCTGGCCTGGCCAGTGACCGTTTTTGCAGCATCCGTTCGCCACACTCGTCGATTTGCTTTGCGAGTGTGACCACGATGTTCAACGCGTGTTCGTTACCGCTCAAACCGCTGCGGACTATATGGCCGAGGATCGGTCAGCGGCGTTTCGCCCGTCATCATTTGCGCCAGCAAGTGCCCGGTCACCGGTCCCAGTGTCAAACCATGATGGTTGTGACCAAAGGCAAACCACAATCCGGCATGCTGGCTGGCCGCGCCCAGTACTGGCCGCATATCCGGCGTACACGGCCGAAAACCCAGCCACGGTTGTGTATCAGTGCGCCCGCCAAACTCAAACACCTCACGCGCTTTGCGCTCGGATTGATCCAGTTGCGCCGGGCTCGGTGGCGCTTCACGCGCAGCCAGTTCCACTCCGGTGGTAATACGCAAGCCGCCACGCATGGGTGTCAGCACGTAACCTTCTTCCAGATCCACTACCGGAATCGTCAAAGTGACCGGCCCGGTGGCGGCGTAATGCATGTGATAACCACGCTTGGCCAGCAAGGGAATGCGGTAACCCAGCGGTTTGAAAACCTGGTCAGACCACGGCCCCAGCGCCAGCACTACTTCTTTGGCGGCGACCGGGCCATTGTCAGTCTGCACGATCCAGCCATCTGCCGTTTGCTGCAGGCTTTGAGCGTCGCCGCGTAACACCTGGCCGCCTTCGCGGGCAAACAGCGCGGCATAACCTTGCGTTAACGCGCCCGGATCGCTCACGCTTTTCGGGTCTTGCCAGTGAAACGCACCGACAAAGCCTTCACCAATGGCTGGTTCCAGCGCCTGCAATTGCGAGGCATCCAGCACCGCCATTTTTAAACCATGTTCTGTGGCCAGACGCTGAGCGTTGGCCGTTTCGCGTGCAAACAGATTGGCCGAGCGATACGCCTCGAGCCAGCCTTGTTCACGCACCAGATGTTGCACACCGGCGCGAGCGATCAGCGCTTGGTGTTCGGCCACACTGGCGTTAATCAACGGCAGCATGTCAGCAGCGGCTTGCGCCAGGCGTTTGGGCGTAGATTCAGCCCGGTAACGCGCCAGCCAGGGCAGCATCGCTGGCAATGCTTTCAGGTGATAGCGTAATTCAGTCGAGGTATTGCGAGCATAGCGCAGCACCGTCGCCATATCTTGCGGAAAACCATAAGGCACGACGGCAGAGCGTTCGATCAGCCCGGCGTTGCCATGACTGGTTTCTTCACCCGGCCCGCGCCGGTCTACCAGTGCTACCGAGCGGCCGCGATCTTGCAGGTGAATCGCCGTACAGACGCCCACAATGCCGGCGCCAAGGACGATGACATCTACTTTCATGGCTGAACCCGAAAGGCAGTTGCGTCAGAAATGGCAACTGCAGGTTTGATCGGCCCACCGCGCAGGCTTGCGCTTGATCGTGATGGTAGCCAATCAGGGCGGTAGATCGGGGTGACGACACGCGCCATCAGCCCCGGTCCCGATTACTTGGCGATGATGTCGCGCTTGAAATATTTCAGCGACAACTTGCTCAAGCTACCGTCTTTCTTGAGCGAATCAATGGCGGCTTGCACTTTGTCGTGCGTAGCCTTGTCGCCTTTACGCACGGCCAGGCCAGTGCCTTCACCCAGCGTGACCGGATCGGTCAGCGGTGCACCAGCAAAGGCGTAATCCTTGCCAGCTGGCTTGCTCAGGAAGCTGTCCTGCGCGGTTTGCGATTCTTGCACGGCAGCGTCAACGCGGCCAGACAGCAAGTCGCTCCAGATTTGATCCTGAGCCTGGTAAGACTGGACCTTCACGCCTGCGGTCGCCCAATGCGCCTTGACGAAATCTTCTTGCGAAGTGCCTTGCGCCACGCCAATGGTCTTGCCCTTCAGGCTGGCCACGGTGGGTTGCAGGCCGGAGCCGTTCTTGGCAACCATCTGGATAGGCACAACGTAAACCGGTGCGGTGAAATCAATCGCTTGCTTGCGCTTGGCGGTGATGTTCATGGCTGAATTGATCACATCGAACTTGCGGGCGTTGAGCGCCGGAATCAAACCGTCAAATGCGTTCTCGACGAACACACACTTGACCTTCATGCGTTCGCAAATCATGTTGCTGACGTCGATATCAAAGCCTTCCAGCTTGCCCTCAGGGGACTTGCTTTCAAACGGGGGATACGACGCTTCCAGACCGATACGCAAGGTATCCTGGGCGTGGGCGATGCCCGTCAAACCCACAAGCGCAGTCGCGCCAACGCAAAAAGCCATTTTCCAGTTCATGTTTTCCTCCAGACCACAAATAGAAGCATACGGCACACAACGCGACTGACTCTGCATGAGCCAGCTTGCACTGTATAACCCGCACACGATGCCGGGACAGGGCGATTCTGACAATTCGGACTTCCACTACCTCTGGCGCCGTTTATCGCGCTCAAGGTGCGGGAAAATTACCCTTGCCAGCAGTAAGCCACCCCCGGTTCTTTGCAAGACCATACCTGTCGCTGATTAAGCGGCTTTTATCGTTTCCGATTTACGCCGCGTCACCGCAGACTATTTTTATTGGATTTTGTTAACTGCGTTTTGACTGCTTTCTTGTATTCACACAAATTCGCCGTGCCACTTGCTACGCATACAAGCAGATGAACACCGCCGGGCAAGCCTGACGAAACCATGCGCAAACAGGGTTGATTCGATTCCAGGAATACTGCCAGTAGCCGCCGACCGCGATCTTGCGCGTTCACGACGAAAACTATCGCAACTGAACCATTCATGACCGGTGGCGCCGGAAACTTTCTGCAGCAATGCAACGGCCATTTTTGTTGCACCGCAAGAAAACTCCATGGCATGCAGACCACAATGAACCATTGATTTTCCTGGTTTTTTTCAACAAAAAACTAAACCGGTAAGCCAGAAAATTTCACATATGCTGAAAGCGTAGCCAGCGCTTTCTTGCAGCATGAATTTGCCCGGTAGCGGCATTGTGAAATTGATAATTTTTGTCCACAATGGATATAAATTCCAAATCACGATACCGAACGTGCTGGTGCGAGGCAAAGCAAAACACCCGGGGCGCCCAAGATCACCCAAGCGCCAGGACGATGCAGAAGTGTCAATTCTTACGGTATCGAGGAAACCCTATGAGCTACCTTAAACAAGAAATTGCGCTGCCAGGCATGGGGCCTGGCATTGCTCCCCGCTTGATTACCCATACTTTTGGCAATCCGCACTCGGGCAAGAGTGCATACATCCAGGCTGGTCTACACGGTGACGAACACCCCGGCCTGTTGGTGATCCAGCATCTGTTATTGCTGTTGAAACAACTGGACCAGCAAGGCGCCATCGCCGGTTCCATTACGCTGGTGCCGTACGCCAACCCGATCGGCATGGCACAGCGGGTGTTTGGCCCGGTGGTTGGACGCTTTGATCTGGAAAACGGCGAGAACTTCAACCGCAACTTCCCGCAGCTATCCGATGCCGTACGTGAGCATCTCAACGCAGGTAAAGGCGAAGGCATGACCACGCGTGACTGGAAGGCGTTTTTCCAGCAGCAACTGGATCAGCAACTGCCACCACGGCACGTTACCGGGGCGATGAAGCTCGAACTATCCCGGCTGGCTATGGCGCATGACATCATGCTTGATCTGCATTGCGACACCGACGCCATCGCCCATTTGTATTCCTCGCGCCTGCAATCCACCCGCGCCTGCAACCTGGCCAACCAGTTGGGCTCGCCCGTGGTGCTGGTCGAAGAACTGGATGCCGGTGGTGGCTCGTTTGACCAGATGCATGCCAATGCCTGGGGCGTATTGCAAGCAGCCGGATTGTTCAGCGCTGAAAACGCCGGTTTTGCGGCCACCGTCGAATTGCGCGGCCAGATTGATATCAGCGATGAGCTGGCACAAAGCGACGCCGAGGCTATTCTTGATTTCCTCACCCAGGAAAGCGTGCTCAATCATGAAGGTGGCAGTGGCCGTCCACGGCCCCACGGCGCAGCACAGGTCTATCCGCTGGAAGCGGCAGTGCATATCCCCTGCCCTTGTTCCGGCGTAATCGTTTATCTGAAAGACCCCGGCCAGCAGGTGGAAAAGGGCGAAGTGATTGCCGAGATCGTCACCATTGATGGCGAGTTATTCAACGAGCGGGTTCCGGTCCACAGCGAAGTGGACGGCGTGCTGGTGGTGCGTCAATTGCACCGGTTGGTAAGGCCAGGTCAGCGCGCCGCGTTTGTGGCGGGCCATACACCGCCAGCAGAGCGTCGACCGGGCAAACTGCTGCTGGATTTCTAGGCAACAACGCCGGGCCTCACTGGCCGATCAACCCGTTAACCCTGACCCCGAACACAGTTTTTGCATCACCCAGAAAAGGTAATGAAGTATGAATACAGCAGCACTCTGCGCCCCGCGCATCGCCGACGCCGCTACCGTGCGTGCCCTGCTGCCGCGGCTCAATGTTCGTCAGGTACTGGAAGACACCTTTCGGGCACTGGGCCAGAACATGGCCGTGCAACCACCACAATCGCTGACGTTGTTTCCGCAAGATGCGGGGGACTTCATTACTTATCTGGGTGTGCTGTCGCATGCCGGTGTGTTCGGCGCCAAACTCTCGCCTTATATCGTCACACCCGGGCGCCCGGTCATCACCGCCTGGACCACCTTGATATCCATGCAAACCGGCCAGCCCCTGTTGCTGTGTGACTCCGGCCAACTGACCACCGAACGCACCGCTGGCGCCACCGCGCTCGCCATCGACTATCTGGCTCCGACACACGCGGGCAAACTGGCGTTGATTGGTTCCGGCGCAGTCGGTCAGGCGCACTTACGCCATGTAGCCAGCCTGCGTGAATGGTCAGATATCAGCGTGTTTTCGCCCGACCTGCATGCCGACACCGAACGGCAAGCGACTTTGCAGGCGCTCGATAGCCGCGTGCAGATTGCCACCTCCGCAGCAGCGTGCGTAAACGATGCCGATGTAGTCATGCTGTGTACGTCATCCGGTACGCCGGTGCTGGATATGGCGCATCTGACCAAACCGGCGCTGATTACCTCGATCAGCACCAACGTGGTCCGCGCCCATGAAATCCCACCCTCCGCACTGCCGGGCATGGATGTCTACTGCGATTACAAACTCACCACGCCAGGCAGCGCCGGTGAAATGGTTATCGCCGCTGCTGAGCACGGCTGGTCGAGCGCCAGCGTGGTTGGCGATCTGGCTGATCTGGTTAACCAGCGTTGTAACAAGCCGGATTACCAGAAGCATGTGTTCTTTCGTTCGATTGGCTTGGGACTGGAAGACGTGGCCATCGCCTACGCGCTGCATCAGGTGTTGAGCGCGTAAATCGCGGGGAGTAAATCTGGAACACCGGTTTGACTATGCTCAGGCTGGTGTTGCAGGTTCGCCCGCAGCGCCACGCTGGTCGCCCTCATTCAGCTAACAACCGCCCCCCGCCCTCTTGTGCTTCCACAGGCCCAACCATGCCCAGCAAAACTCCAGCACCTGGCAAAGCGCTTTTGCTCACCCGCTATCGGCACGTCGCTGACAGCATCGCCACGCTGTTTTTCCCCTATGCCGAGGTGGTCATTCACGACCTGCAAGAACAACGTATTGTTCACCTGGCGAACAATTTATCCAAACGCGTCATCGGCGACGATTCGGCACTGGAAGAAATCGAACACGCCAGCCAGCAACAGGTGGTTGGCCCATATGAAAAGCTGAACTGGGACGGTCGACGCATGCGCTCGGTCAGCACAGTTCTTTTCGACGACCAGCACGTCGCTATCGGCATGATGTGCATCAATTTCAATATCGCGGTTTTTGACGACATGCGCGGCGCGCTGGATTTGTTCATCAAAGGCGCAGGGATCATCGCGCAACCTGCGGAACTGTTCAAAGACGACTGGCAAGAGCGGATCAACAGTTTTCTGCACCGCTGGCTGGCGGAGCGGCAATTGGCGCTGAATACATTGAGCCGCGATCACAAACAGCAACTGGTGGAAGCGCTGTATGCCGAAGGGGCGTTTCAGCGCAAAAGCGCGGCGGATTATGTGGCAAATGTACTGGGGATGGGGCGGGCGACGGTTTACAAGCATGTGAAGCGATTGAAGGAGGAAGGCGGTTGATTGAGATCGTCCCCCGGATTCGCGCAAGCAATCTTCGGAGCAGTTGAGTCGTTGATACATCGCCACCCCCGATTCTCGCTAATGCTTCATCCGGGCTACTGGACTGTTGCTTCACCTACAAAAGCTTGAGTGCCTACGGCACGGGATGTGTTGATACCCGGTGGTGACCGGGGGCACGTTACTTTTTCTTGCTTCGCCAAGAAAGTGTCCCGGTAAACCGGGATAAATAACCAAAAAGAAGGCGGCCCCGAACCGGCGCCCAGCCTGCGGCTGGATACCCGCTCTCCCGCCCAATTGCCCCGGCGGGTCGACGAACTAGCCCGCAAGCGGGCGTCGGACAGGCGTCACCCGAAACCCCGGGGCAATCTTGCTTCGCTTGGCGCCTGACAGGGGAGGAAAAGCGAGTCGTCTGTTGGCGGGGCGCCTCTGTTTGTAGTTTCGTAGCCCGGATGAAGCGAAGCGAGAATCCGGGGTGGCAATGCATCAACAAGCCCCGGGATTTGTATTTGCCGATATCGCGCCCCGGATTCCCACTTCGTTCCATCCGGCCTACGACCGAACGGGTTTCACCCGCCCTACCGCCCCATCACCGCCCCTCCCCAAAAACGCAACATCCCCTTGCGACTATCCCCTACACCCTCTCATTTCCGCTCAAAAATGACGTTTTGACACAAACAACCTGTCGCTTTCCAGCAAGCACACCCCCATTGCGTCCATGACAATGTCTTCACCTCTGTCACTGGTCACAAACCATGAATTCCAGCGTCTTGCAGTCTACCCACTCGCTCAAAGTCACTCTGGTGCAACGTGATGCCGAACAAGGCATTGCGATAGAACAACATCCCTCTATCCCCGCTTTATCCGCTCTGCTGCCAGCCCTGCACAACATGGGTCTGAGCGTGGAGCGCGAAGAACAACAAGAGCGCGCCGGCAAGTTCACGCATCGCTCAATGCTGTGGCTGGATGAAGCCTCCTCCGCCCAGCTGGGCGCGCTCAACCAATCCGAAAAGCTGGCCGATTTCCTGCGCCGCCTGTTTACTGCAGAAGCTGAAGATGGCCGTTTGAACGGGTTGGCCGTGGTGGCCGGGCTGAACGCGCACGAGATCATGCTGATCCGCGCTTATGCCAGTTATCTGCGCCAGGCTGGCTGGCACATGAGCTTGCGCTATATGGCCGATTGTCTGCGCCGGCAACCCTTTGCGGTGCGCGCATGGTTGGCGTATCACCATGCTCGGCTCGACCCGTTGCTGGCACGTGACGAACTGCAAGAAACCACCGGCAAGCAACTGGAGCGCGTGATTACCGCCCTGCAGGATGCCGATGCTGCAGACCTGCTGGAAAAGCTGCGCCAATTGGTCGCTGCCACGCTGCGCAGCAACTACTTTCAGCACAGCACACACGATCCACTGCCGTCGTATCTGGCATTCAAGCTCGATGCGCAATCGCTGGATTTCCTGCCCAAACCGCGCCCGTTCCGCGAGATTTTTGTGTTTTCCGAGCGCTTTGAAGGCGTGCATTTGCGCGGCGGCCCGGTGTCGCGCGGCGGCTTGCGCTGGTCGGATCGGCGCGAAGATTACCGTACAGAGGTACTTGGGCTGGTTAAAGCCCAATTGGTCAAAAACGCGGTGATTGTACCCACTGGCGCCAAGGGCGGTTTTGTCTGCAAATTACTGCCATTTGATGCCAGTCGAGAAACCGTCGCTGAAGAAGGCATTACTTGCTACAGATCATTCATTAACGCCCTGCTGGACCTGACCGATAACAACATCGGTGGCCAGATCAGCCATCCAGCGCACGTGGTACGCCACGATGCCGCCGACCCGTATCTGGTGGTCGCAGCCGATAAAGGCACCGCCAGTTTCTCCGATACCGCCAACGCCATCTCGATTGAGCGCGGCTTCTGGTTGGGCGACGCGTTTGCCTCGGGCGGCTCCAATGGTTACGACCACAAAAAGCTGGGCATCACCGCCAAGGGCGCGTGGGAAACCGCAAAAATCCGCTTCACCGAAATCGGCATCGACTGGACCCGCGATGCGTTCACCGCGGTGGGCATTGGCGATATGAGCGGCGACGTTTTCGGCAACGGCATGCTGCTGATGCCGCATCTGCGGCTGATTGCCGCGTTCGATCATCGTCATATTTTTATCGACCCGAACCCCGAAACCAGCCGCGCCTACGCTGAGCGCGAGCGGTTGTTTGCGCTGCCACGCTCATCGTGGGCCGATTATGACCAAACGCTCTTGTCGCAAGGCGGCGGTATCTGGGCACGCACTGAGCGCAGCATCCCGATCTCGCCAGAAATTCAGCAAGCGCTGGGCATCAGCGACAGCAAATTAAGCCCGGAAGCGTTAATCCGCGCCATTCTGGCCGCGCCCGTCACCGTGCTGTACAACGGTGGTATCGGCACTTATATCAAGGCGGCCAGCGAAACCCACGAACAAGTACGCGACCGCGCCAATGACCGCATTCGCCTGGACGCCCCGGAAATCCGCGCCCGCATGGTGGTAGAAGGAGGCAACCTTGGCCTGACCCAGGCCGCGCGTATTGCACTGGCCGAGCAAGGCGTGCGCGTGCTGACCGACGCCGTGGATAACTCCGCAGGCGTGGATTGCTCTGACCATGAAGTGAATCTGAAAATTTTGCTGCAACAAGCAGCATTGGCGGCGCCCGCGGTCTCATCGTTACTGGCATCAATGGCACCTGCCGTCGAGCAAGCCGTGCTGGCGACCAACCGCGCCCAGGCCCGCCGTATCATGCGTCATCGCCACGTGCCAGGCTTGATTGCAGACCCTGCCGCCTTGCTCAAGCAACTGGAAAACAGCGTCAATCTGGATCGGGCATTGGAACAGCTGCCCGGCAACAGCACCTTGGCTGCGCGGGAGCAACAACGGCTGGTTGAACCCGAGTTGGCGGTGGTACTGGCCTACGCCAAGATGGCGGTAAAAGGTGCCTTCATCAATCAGGAAATCTCGATGCAACCGTGGCATCAGTACTATTTGACGCGCTATTTTCCGCAGCAAGTGCGTGGGCTGAACCTCTGCCAGCATGCATTGGCGCGCGAGATTATCGGCACGCGCCTGGCCAACGAAATAGTCGACCGCGCCGGGATCAGCTTTGCGCATGACCTGGCCCGTCAGCGGCAATGGCCCTTGGCCCAAGTCATCGAAGCCTTTGCTTTTGCCTATGCCGCGCTGGATCTGGATAGCTGGCTGCAACAGCACGATGCGTTGATCACTGCCCTGCCTGCAGCCACCCGCCATGCCATCGACGAAGCGCTGGAACATAGCCTGGCCGACAGCGTGACCGCTTTGCTGTCCAGCCCGGGCGCTTTGTCGGCAAGCAGTTGGGAGGTGTTTCACACCGAACTGGGCGAATTCACGCGGGCGGACGACGCGACCCCTGAACAGTTGCCCGCCCAATTACGCCAACGCGCCCGTCGCTTTACGCGGCTGAGTGCCGCTACCCCTTTGATTGGCGCGGGACATAGCGCGGCAAAGGTGCTGGGAACCCTCAATCTGGTCTCACAACACACCGGCTCCACAGCTGTGGCTACCCGCCTGGACCAGGCGCAAGACCAGCATGCGTTGACCACAATGGCGCGCATTGACCTGCTGATTGCCAGCCGGGTGTTGGCACGCGGTGAGACGGAGGTGGAAGAGTCAATTCAAGCGCTGGGGCTTTCGCCAGCGCTGCTTCAGATCAGTGCGCTTACCCCCCAGGATGAGGGCGCGGCGGTTTGGCGGGAGCAGTTGCTGGCGGCGGTGAGCGCGCTGGATGAGGCGCGGTTTCAGCGGGAATTGGGGATATATGGGAGGTAACCCTTTGCGACAAGGGGTGGACTTCACGCTTCGCCCGCCCTCTTCCGGCAATGTCCCACCGCTGAACTGTCTCTGGACACCTTTGCAAATCTGAGTCCCCTCGGCCCGGTTGTTTGCCAACCGGGCCGATTCAAACCATTGCACGCCGATTCACGCAAGCGGGGCCAGCAACTGGTCGATCTTCTCCAGCAATGCCGGCTCAAAGGGTGCTGCCTTCGTCGCTGCCACTGCGTCATGTACCTGGGACGGCCTGCTGGCGCCGATCAATACCGAAGTCATGCCCGAATGGCGCAACACCCAGGCCAACGCCATTTGTGCCAAGGTCTGTCCGCGTTCCAGAGCCATAGCGTTGAGCGCACGTACAACGTCCAGACGCTCTGCGGTGATTTGTTCGGGCTTCAAAAAACCATGGCGCGCCGCACGCGAATCATCCGGAATATCGCCCTTCAGATAACGATCGGTGAGAACGCCCTGCGCCAACGGCGAGAAGGCAATGCAGCCAATACCCTCGTCGGCTAGTGCGGGCAAAAGGGCAGGTTCAATCCAGCGATCCAGCATGCTGTAACGAGGCTGATGGAGCACACATGGCGTGCCCAGTTCACGCAGTATGGGCGCGGCCCGGCGTAACAACGGGGCAGGATAATTGGACAATCCCACATACAGTGCGCGCCCGCTGGCAACAATGTGGGCCAGAGCGGCCATGGTTTCTTCCAGCGGCGTATCAGGGTCTGGCCGATGGTGGTAGAAAATATCGACATAGTCCAAACCCAGACGCTTCAGGCTTTGGTCCAGGCTGGCCACCAGATACTTGCGGGAGCCATAGTCGCCATAAGGGCCGGGCCACATGGTGTAGCCTGCTTTGGTAGAGATAATCAGTTCATCGCGATAGGGTGCCAGATCGGCACGCAGTAGCTGGCCGAAAGCCTCTTCAGCAGAGCCCGGGGGCGGTCCGTAGTTGTTGGCCAGATCAAAGTGGGTAATGCCGTTGTCGAACGCGGTGCGAACAATGTCGCGGCCGTTTTCAAATCGGTCCACTCCGCCAAAGTTGTGCCACAAACCCAGCGAAACCGCAGAGATTTTGAGACCGCTGTTGCCACTGCGGCGATAAGGCATCTCGTCGTAGCGCGAGGGGTTAGCCAGGTAAGGTGCCATCTGAATTTCTCCTGTTGATCAACCTTGAAAATTGTTCGGTCCCACAATCCAGCTTTGGCCAGTCAGTTGCGCGCTGGCGCTATCGGCTGGCTGGCTGATGTGTTCGGGTTCGCAATCGACCCCCTGAGCACGAGCGGGCATTCAATCTTTACTGTTCGATGTTTGCGTTGCCGGTCTGCCACGGGGTCGAAATCCAGCAGACGCGCCACAGCCCAGCGCCCCATCTCTTCGTGGGGCAATACCAGTGTAGAAAGGGGCGGCTCCATGCTGCTGGCGAATACTTCATCGTCAAAACCAATGACCGAAATGTCTTCGGGTATCCGCAGACCGCGCGATTTGATCGCTTCGTACGCGCCCAGCGCCATCCGGTCGCAAAAGCAGAAGATCGCCGTGGGCGGCAAGGGCAGATCCAGCAGCGCGTGCGTCTGCTCGCGCCCGCCGCGTTGGGTCCACCCTTCCGTATGGGTCTGCTCGGGCGAAACGATCAACGCGGGATCGACGGGGATGTCGTAGGTTGCCAGCGCTTGCCGGTAGCCAAGCAAGCGATCACGCGATCCTTCAATCCAGTCTTCACCGCTACTGATAAATGCGATTCGGCGATGACCTGCATCCAGCAAGGCGGTCGTGGCTGCAACGCCACCGGCGATATCGGCGGGCACAACGCTCGGGTAGTGCTGCTTTGAATAGTGACAGTTGAGCATGACTGTCGGCACGTCTCTCAGGCGATCCGGCGGGTTGGCCTCCTGGGTGAGCAGCGTGGCGTAAATGATGCCCTTCAAGGGGCGGCTCAAGAGATAGTTGAGTGCCTCGTTTTCGATCTGTTCATCACCGTGGGTGGCGATGGTGGCCAGCATGCAATTGCTGGAGGCCGCCTCATCCCGGGCGCCCTCCAGCAGTGCAGCGACATGTGGCGTCATGGCCAGATGATTGATCAGCAAACCGATGATCGCGGGCGCTGACTCTGCGCGCGGCGGTGCCGAATAACCCAGCTCACGCGCTACTTTCAGCACTTTTTCACGGGTAGCGGCCGAGATCCGCGTCCCCGGTGCATCGTTCAACACCAGCGACACACTGGCCTGGGAGACGCCAGCCTGCCTGCCAATATCTGACATGGTTACCCGTTTGTTCGGCGCTTTCATCGTCATCAGCCCATCTCTTTGCACAGTTGCGTTTGCACTCGCCCGCAATTATCCGGGCCACGGCGCTGGGTTTGTCGCGCCCCGCGCAACACAGAAAAGCATAGGTTATATCAGTTATAAAGTTTTTTTATTACTTATTTTTTAGGTACAACATGTGAAACAAGGCATAAAAGATGAGTGTTTTCATGGACATTCCGTCTTTTTTATGAGGAATATCCGCGTATTTTTTTATGCGAATTAGGTTATACGCATTATTGACATTGATAAAACCGGGGGGTAGTTTTTGCCTCGCTCCAAAGTTTTCGTAGTAACCCTCCGATTCACTACATTTTTGTTCATCGTCAGGAGTTTTTATGAATAAGGCCACCACGTTATTGCTCACCCTTGCGGTTGCCAGCACGGGCGCGCTTGCCGCACCGACCCCCAAGGTTGGTGTCACCATCTACAAGTTCGACGACACGTTCATGTCTTATGTTCGAGGCAAGATTGAATCGGAAGCCAAATCGGCTGGCGTACCCATTTCCGTCCAGGACGGTCAGGGCGACCAATCCAAAGTCAACGATATTCAAGACTTGTTCTTGTCCCAAGGCTACAACGCACTGGCGCTGAACATGGTCGAGCCTACGGCTGCCAACGTTGTCATCCAGAAAGCTGCGGTCAAGAAGGTGCCAATCGTCTTCTTCAACCGTGAGCCCGACGCGGCCGATCTGGCCAAATATCCGTTGGCTTACTACGTAGGCGCCAAGGCCCAGGCATCCGGCACCATGGAAGGTGAAATTGTTGCTGACTACTGGAAAAAGCATCCAGAAGCCGACAAGAACAAAGATGGTGTTCTGCAGTACGTCATGTTGATTGGTGACCCGGCCAACACCGACGCCAAGTACCGCACCGAGTACTCGGTGAAGGCACTCACGGCAGCGGGCATCAAGGTTCAAAGCCTGGCTGAAGATACCGCCATGTGGAACCGTGGTGATGCACAGAACAAAATGCAGGCCTGGTTGACCAAGTTCGGCGACAAGATCGAAGTCGTGTTCGCCAACAACGACGATATGGCTCTGGGTGCTATCGAGGCACTGAAGGCCGCCGGTTATTTCGGCCCGGGCAAAAAGTACATCCCGGTCGTTGGTGTAGATGCAACACCACCTGCACTTGATGCGCTCAAGCAAGGCACCTTGCTGGGTACAGTGCTGAACGATGCTGCGAATCAGGGTAAAGCGACCTTCGATCTGGCCGCCCAATTGGGCGCTGGTGCCAAGACCCTCAAGACTGTTGCGCCTCTGGCCAATGCTGACGGTACGCCTAACCCGCAAGGCCACTATGTATGGGTTCCTTATACCAAGGTCACCAAGGATAACTACGCGAAATTCGTGAAATAAGGTTTCAGCCAAGTTGAGCTACACGGGGCATCCGCGACATCGGGCCCCGTTATTTTGAAGAACGGGAGTTCTGTCTCATGCCCGAAGTAACCAATATCCTGGAAATGCGCGGGATATCCAAAAGCTTCCCTGGTGTTCAGGCCTTGAACGAAGTCAGCCTGAACATTCGCCCGGGCACCGTCCATGCGCTGATGGGTGAAAACGGGGCTGGCAAATCAACGCTGATGAAATGCCTCTTCGGCATGTACCAGGTCGATGCGGGAACCATTGTCCTGAATGGCGAAGCCAAAGTATTCGCCAATTCCAAACAGGCGCTTGATGCGGGCATTTCGATGATCCACCAGGAATTGCACCCGATCCCGCATCGGAGTGTGATGGAAAACCTGTGGCTTGGGCGCTACCCCACGCATGGAATCGGCCCTTTCAAGTTTGTTGACCATAAAAAAATGTTTGACGATACCGTCAAACTTTTCGCTGACCTGCAAATGGATCTGGACCCCAGACTCTGGGTCACCAATCTGTCGGTATCCAAGATTCAGTCGCTCGAAATTGCCAAGGCGGTGTCTTACCATTCGCGCATCATCATCATGGACGAGCCCACCTCCAGCCTGTCGGAGAAAGAAGTCGGGCACCTGTTTCAGATCATCCGCAAGCTAAAGGCCGATGGCGTCTCGATCATTTACATCTCGCACAAAATGGAAGAAATCCTCCAGATTGCCGACGAGGTCACGATCATGCGCGACGGTCGTCAAGTGGGCACATATCCATCCAGTGAGTTGACCACCGACCTGATCATCAGCCGCATGGTCGGGCGCGACTTGACCCACCGCTTTCCTCCGCGGGCCAATATCCCGGGCGAAGTGCTGATGGAGGTCAAGAATTTCACGTCACCCAACCCGAAGTCGTTCAAAGATGCCTCTTTTGAGTTGAAACGCGGCGAAATTCTTGGGGTCAGCGGTTTGGTGGGCGCGCAAAGAACCGAGTTGATGGAGGCGATTTTTGGCATGCGCCCCGTCGCTTCTGGCCAGATATTGCTGAACGGCGTACCCAAGACCATCCGGACCCCAGCTGACGCGCAAAAAAACAAAATGGCCCTGCTTACCGAGGAACGTCGCACCACCGGCATTTTCTCTATCCTTCCGGTCTTCGATAACACCCTGATGGCGCACTGGCGTCATTACGTCAGGCGTTTCGGGCTGCTGGATCTGAAGTCCGGCGAGGCCGACGTTCAGGAGCGTATCCGCACGCTGCGCGTGAAGACGCCTTCAAGCAGCACACTCATTCAGAACCTCTCAGGCGGCAACCAGCAGAAAGTCGTTTTCTCGCGCTGGCTTCTGACTGATCCGGAAATACTGATTCTTGACGAACCGACCCGCGGTATCGACGTCGGCGCCAAATACGAGATTTACACGTTGATCACTGAATTGGCACAGCGCGGCAAGGCCATCATCATGATTTCGTCCGAACTACCCGAAATTCTGGGCATGTCCGACCGAATCATGGTCATGTGCGAAGGTCGAGTGACCGGCATCGTGCCGGGAGCTGAAGCGACACAGGAAAAGATCATGCATCTCTCGACCCAATTCATGACACAAGGAGATTCGAATGACAAAGTTTGAAATAAAAGCACCAGGCCGCTCCAGGCTGACCCAGTTCAAGGAGATGGCGGTAAAGCGCGCCATGATTTTCGTGCTCCTGGCGCTGATTCTGGTTACTGGCTTTATCCAGCCCTCGTTTCTGGATGTGACGAACTTGATCAACGTTTTGATGATCTCGTCCGTCTACGTGATTCTGGCGCTCGGTGAAGGGCCGATCCTCTTGACCAAGGGTGTGGATCTTTCCGCAGGCCGGGTCGTCGGGCTGACCGCGTGTATCGCTGCATCCATGCTGCAACGTGCCGACTACGCCAGCAAAGTCTTTCCAGATCTGCCCGTCTCGCCGTTGTGGCTGCCGATTCTGCTGGCCGTTCTGGCGGGCGTGATCGTCGGCCTCATGAATGGCGCGATCGTGGCCTATCTGAAGGTGGTCCCCTTTATCACCACGCTGGGAACAATGGTGATCGTGTACGGCGCGACTTCGCTGTACGTTGACCGCCCTCCCCACGGTGCCACACCAATTGGTGGGCTGCGTGACGATTTCACCATGATCTCCAACGGGGCCATCAACATCTACGGCGATTTCCGATTGCCGTATATCGTGATCATTGCCGCAGTGGTCATTGTGTTGATGTGGGTGCTTTTGAACCTGACCACCACCGGCAAAAATATTTATGCGATCGGCGCGAACCCGGATGCGGCTACCGTTTCCGGGGTGAACGTTAACCGCACGCTGATCACGGTCTATGTGATCGCTGGCGCCCTGTATGGTCTGGCCGGTTCGCTCCAGGCCGCTCGCCAGGGTAGCGCGACCAATAACCTCGGGTTTACATGGGAACTGGATGCGATTGCCGCCTGCGTGATCGGCGGGGTCTCCACTTCCGGGGGGATAGGGACAGTCGGGGGGATCGTAACGGGCGTGCTGATCCTGACCTTCCTCAACAACGCCCTGGTTATTCTTGGTGTGTCGGTCTACTGGCAGCAAATTTTCAAAGGTCTGATCATCGTGACCGCAGTGGCCATCGACATCCGCAAATACCTGAAGAAGCGTTGATTCACTTCGCGCAGACCCCAGGGCTGGTTCTGCATCAGCTCTGGGGTTTGCGCGATGTTCATTCTGCCTTGTTCTGCACCACGGCCGTTCCAGGCCGTGTTTGTTTTTATGAACGCACATCCGCGACCTGGCAGTGCACGGTGTGGCCATGGCAAATCCCTGCCGATTTTCGCATTTGGCTGATCACCCATACCCTGTGTCGCAACGAGTGATCGGCGGCTATAAAGCGGTATGTCTGCGCCCTCTTTCGACCGCTATGAATCTGCCGCGTTGTATGACCGCAACGTCTGCGGCATCGCCCCATCTCCCAGTGAAAAGCGCGCCCTGTCTCGTTTTTGTCTTGCGCCCTTCTCTTGTTCTACCTGCTCCACCCAGTCTTACCCTCGCGCTGTAACAGTCTTCTTTGGCCTTCGGCTTGACGCTCGTCATGGCTACGCCATAAACTGAAACCGGTTTCACTTGGGGCAAAAACCATGCAGTTTGATCTTGCCGTTCTACTACCGCATCTGGACATGCTGCGCGACGGCGCCATCCTCACCGTAGAGGCCTGTGCCCTGGCGCTGGCTGGCAGCTTTATCACCGGGGCGCTGGTTGCCATTGCGTCGACTTCATCGTCGCGGCCATGGCAAATTCTGGCCAATATCTACGTGGATATCTTTCGCAATGTGCCCTTCATTGTGCAGATGTTTTTCTTCTATTACGGCCTGCCGGTGCTGGGGCTGTACATTGATGCCTTCACCACCGGGGTAATTGCACTGTCGATTGCCGGTGGCGCATATACCTCCAACGTGATCCGTTCCGGCATCCTGGCTATCGACCCGGGGATTATCGAAGCAGCCCAGGTCAGCGGGTTGGCCAAGCACACCATTTTCAGCAAGATTGTGATGCCAATTGCCCTGCGTACGTCGATCCGCCCGCTGGGTTCGGTGCTGATCAATCTGATCCTTACCTCTTCGATTCTTTCCACCATCACGCTCAACGAACTGACCGGTTCGGCCAAGATTGTGGCGTCAGATACCTTCCGCCCGTTTGAAGTGTATTTCGTGCTGCTCGTGGTTTATGCCGTGCTGACTTATTCCGTTTCGATTGCCATTGGCATGCTGCATCGCCGGCTGAATCACGGCAATCTGGAAGGTGTTTCCTGATGGATTACTCCGCGTTTACCTCGTACGACCTGGTGCTGCTGGCACAGGGGCTGGGCGTTTCCGTACTGCTGTTTGTGGTGACCTTCGCCATTGGCCTGGTGCTGGCCTTGAGCTGGGCCACCATCCGCTTTTATCGCATTCCGGTAGCGGTGCCGCTAGTCACCACGCTAACCGAAATCCTCAAAAACTCACCGGTGCTGGTGCAGCTGTTCCTCGTGTTTTTTGGCCTGCCGGTATTTGCCAAAATCAATGTCACACCAGTTGAAGCGGCGGTGATTACGCTTTCGGGCAATACCGCCGCATTTATCTATGTGATTGCGGTGTCTGCCATTGAATCAGTAGGACGCGATCAAGTGGAAGCCGCACGGGTATTTGGGCTGAGCCGCTGGCAGATTCTGCGCAAAGTGATCTCGCCCCAAGCCAGCGCCTTTGCCATCGGCCCGCTGATTGGCCTGGCGGTAAACCAGTTGCAGGTGACATCGCTGGTGTCGGCCATTGGCGTCGTGGACCTGACCAAGATCGGCAACATTCTCAATTTGCGCACGCTCAAGCCATTCATTGTGTGGACCTTGATCGGCGTGCTGTATTGGCTGTGCTCCAAGGCAATTGCATATTTTGGTGGTCGCCTTGAAGTGCGGCTGCGTGCTCACAGCGCCTGGAAAGGGCTTTGAAATGATAAAAGTAGAAAGCGCCAAAAAGAAGTTTGGCAACGTCACCGTGCTGGACGACATCGACTTTACGGTCGAGCCGGGCGAAGTGGTGTCGATTCTGGGATCCAGCGGTTCCGGCAAATCCACGCTGGTGCGCTGTATCAACGGCCTGGAAAAACTGGATGGCGGCAAGATCACTGTCGATGGGTTTGATGTTTCCAAACCCAAAGAACTGGCCGAAGCACGTAAACGCTCCGGCACGGTGTTCCAGTTGTTCAATCTGTACCCGCACATGACAGCGCTGCAGAACCTGACTCTGGCACCGATTGAAGTACTCAAGACACCCAAAGCACAGGCAGAAGAACACGCCCGCGCCCTGCTGACATCGGTTGGCTTGGGTGATCGGGCCGATGCTTATCCGGCGCAGTTGTCCGGCGGGCAGCGCCAGCGTGTAGGCATTTGCCGTGCGTTGGCGGTCAACCCGAGCTATTTGCTGCTGGACGAAGTCACCAGCGCGCTTGATCCGGAAATGACCTCCGAAGTGCTGCGTATTCTGGCCAAGTTGGCAATGGAAGGCACCACCATGGTGTTCGTCACCCACGAGGTCGAGTTCGCGCGGACCATCTCGTCGCGCATTGTGTTTCTGGACAAAGGCAAGCTGGTGGTGAATCTGCCCACCGCCCAGTTCTTTGCCGCCGATGGCGGGCTGGCAAACCCGCGGGTCGCTCAATTTCTATCCAATATGCGCAAGGACTAGTCCCGATGATTCTGCTGGCTAACTCAGAGGCGTGGCCGGGTTTTCCGACCACAGTAGCAATGCTTAAAGACGGCGCACCGGGTATCGATGCCATGGTGGCGGGCATCAGCAAGGTTGAACGTGAAGTGAAAGTGCGCAGCGTCGGCTACGGCGGCTGGCCCAATATGCTGGGCAAGATGGAATTCGATGCCGGCGTGATGGATGGCACCACTCGCCAGGTTGGTTCGGTAGGTGCCTTGCCCGATATCCTCAGCGCCGCCGCAGTGGCGCATGAAGTAATGAAGCGCCTGCCACACGTGATGCTGACTGGCGACGGTGCCCGCCGCTTTGCCCTGGAAACCGGCTTCACGCCAGAACCCACCTTGTTTGATGACAGCAAGCGCGTGTGGTGGGAGCGGCTGGAAAAAGAACTCTCTCCTGCCGAACTGGCAAAGTTTCCCGATGTGCCACTGATTCCGCTCAGCCGCACCATTACCGACCCAGAACGCGTGCGCGATACCACGGTGTTTCTGGCGCAAGACGCCAGCAAAGGCATTCACAGCGTAACGTCTACATCCGGCTGGGCCTGGAAATATCCGGGCCGCCTGGGGGATTCACCCATCGCGGGGGCCGGATTTTATGCCGATAGCCGTTATGGCGCGGCGGCGTGTACTCACACCGGCGAAATGACCGTGCGCTGTGGCACTTCACGCAGCATTGTGCTGGCCTTGCGCCTGGGCTATTCGCTCAAGGACGCTGTGAGCCTTGCCGTGGAAGAGTTATCCGAGTTGTCAGAAGGTTTTCTGGCCGGTGTGGTGATTCACGCGCTGGACGCCAAAGGCAACCATCTGGTCGTCAATTTCAAGTGCCAGGAAGAAATCAAATACTGGTTCTGGGAACCCTCGATGTCCGAACCGGAACTACGGACATCGGTACGTATCTGAACACCCCACTCATCGCCGTAAAACTGACAAGGAGTACTTCTGTGAGACGCATTCTGACAAAAATCACTGCCTTCGCACTCGTTGCTGGCATGGCGTTCACCGCCACCACCGCTTCTGCGGGCAAGCTGGAAGACATCAAAGCGCGCGGCGTAGTGCGCATCGGCGTTTCGCTGGGCGGCGAGCCAGTGGGGTTTCGTGACGCCCATAACGACCCGGTGGGTTATGACGTGGACGTGGCCAAGCGTATTGCCGACAAGCTGGGCGTGAAGGTTGAATACACGGATGTCTCGGGCGATGCCCGGATCTCCATGCTGGTATCTGGTCAGCTTGATCTGGTAGTGGCCAATGTGTCGATCACACCAGAGCGCGCCAAGACCATCGATTTTTCCAGCCCGTATAACCGCGCCGGATTGCGCGTTATCGTGCAGAAAAGCTCGGGAATCAAGGACCTGAAAGGTCTGGCGGGCAAGCAGATTGTGGTGGGTCGCGGCAGTACCGGCGAGACCTTTATCCGCCGTGAAGTCCCAGCCGCCAAGCTGGTCTACACCGACAACTTCGCCCCTGAAGGCGTGTTGCTGCTGCAACAAAAACGCGTAGACGCGGGGATCGAGGATTCGTCGCTGGTGGATTACCTGGCCACCAAAAACGATGCTTTGATCACGCTACCGGGCTTGTATTCCAACGACCCGATTGGTATCGGCATTGCCAAGGGCGACCCGAAATTTCTGGCATGGATCAACAGCTTTGTAGCGGACTATGCCAAATCTGGCGCGTATGAAGCCAACTACAAGAAATGGTGGGGCAAGACCGCAAACCCACCCTCGTTAACCGAAAAGTGAATGCGATAGGTCTTGCCCATAAAGGGCAAGACCGCAAACCCACCATCGTTAACGGAAGTAAGTGCGATAGATCTTGCCCATAAAGGGCAAGACCGCAAACCCACCTTCATTAACTGAAAAGTGAATGCGGTAGATCTTGCCCATAAAGGGCACGACCGCAAATCCCCTTCGTTAACTGAAAAGTGAATGCGATAGGTCTTGCCCATAAAGGGCAAGACCGCAAATCCCCTTCGTTAACCGAAAAGTGAATGTGATAGATCTTGTCCATAAAGGGCAAGACCGCAAACCCACCTTCATTAACTGAAAAGTGAATGCGGTAGATCTTCCCCATAAAGGGCAAGACCGCAAACCCACCATCGTTAACGGAAAAGAGAATGCGGTACATCTTGCCCATAAAGGGCAAGACCGCAAATCCTCCATCCTTGACTGAGAAATAACCTCTTACCCATAGCGGGTAAGAGGACAAAAAAGCCCGGCACCCAAAAGGTGGCCGGGCTTTTTCATGCATTGGAGTGCGGTCAGGCAGTCTGGCGTGGCACAAAGCGCGTGGGAACGAGTACGGGGGGCATGCCCGGTGCAAATGCGTCCGGCACCATCAGGAAACGCAGCACTTCTTTCACGTACTGTGTCTTGTCGAAACCAATCGATGAAATCGGGTAGGCATCAAACACGGTCAGCGATAAATCATCAAACCCATACAAGCGAAAGCGCGTCGGTTTGCTCTGCGGAAAATCCGCCCGACATACATCCAGAATACCCATTGCCATGGCATCCGAAGTGCAGAACACCGCATCGGGACATTGGCCAGAAGTCACACTTGCGGCCACGGCATGGCCACTTTGATAGGAGTAATCACCCTGCGCGACCTGCAACAGCGTAATGCCATGCAGCGCGAATTGCTTGCGATAACTGGCAATGCGCGTTTCTTCGACTGTGGAGGTGGCGCGGCCGGTCACCAAGGCGGCCGTACGCACGCCTTTGGCGGCAGCATCAACCACGGCACCACGAATGCCGGTCGCTTCATCGGCCAGCACGGCTGGAGATAGCGCGTCGTGCCGACCATTGAGCATCAAGACCAGATCGGTATTGAACATGCGTCGCACTGTTGGCGCGTCGGCGAAATCCGAAAATACCAGGGCTGCATCGACGTGATAAGCGATGCCATTGCGTAAAAACTCTTCGATACGATCAACCGAGCCAACCCGGATCAGAATGACTTGTTTACCGATCGCCTGGATTTCGCTCAGCAAATGATCAAACAAATCCAGATCGCTCAGATCATGAATATGGTTAACCACAATGGCTACCAGGTTGACCGTTTTGGTGGTCAGGCTGCGCGCCAGCAGATTCGGTTTAAAGCCGAGTTTTTGTGCGGCCTGCACTACCCGGCTGCGCTTTTCGTCGGCCACCGGGCGCGGCTCGCTGGATAGCGCTCGTGAGGCCACCGCGCGGGAAACGCCGGCCAGCCTGGCTACATCAGAAATAGTCGGCTTGCGCCCGTTCGGTTTGTCGTTGGTCACGCTGTAACCGGAGTCCCTGAGGTCTTGAAATGAATGTCGACAGTGGGCTGCGCAAGCTTGAGTGCGCTGCCGGACCGCAAACAAATGTTTGAGTTACATCATACATGCCCGGACCATGATGGGCACCCACACCCGCCGAACCCGATATTTCCCGCCTATCAAGTAGCTGGTTGCTTGGCCTCAATCGCCGCTTCTGTCAGCTGATCCGCTTCAAACAGCCCTTCCAGTTCCTTCATGGCGTCACGGCTGGCCTGGATCAATTGCGCTTCATCCTGATGAATCGCCAGTTGCCGCTGCAACAGTCGCTCATCGTGCTCGACAAACAATGCGCCGGTACGCTCAGCCTCGGTTCGCGTCACGCCCAGCCCTTCCAGCACGTCTACACCCAAGCCCACGCTGGATGCAAAGGTTTCCCGCGTGGCCACCACTACCCCGGCTTCCATCAAGCGGTAGTAATGAAAACGATTGCGGGCGCGGGCATAGACTTTGAGATGCGGAAACTCACGGCGGAGCGTTTCGGCGGTTTTGACCGATGCTTCGATGTCGTCAATCGCCAATACCACCAGCCGCGCTTTGTCAGCACCTGCTGCGCGTAGCAAATCAGGCCGGGAAGCATCGCCGTAATACACTTTGTTGCCGTAGCGCCGCACGAAATCGACTTGATCAGCATTGGCCTCGAGCACCGTGACCGGAATTTTGCGCAGCCGCAATATCCGCGTCACCACTTGGCCAAACCGCCCGAACCCAGCGACGATAACCGGATGACCTTCGTCGGGTACCGCATCAAACTCTCGCACTTGCCGTGCTTCCAGCCGCGGCACCACAAAGCGCTCGTAAGCCATCACCACAAAAGGCGTCAATGCCATGGATAAAGTGACACTCAGACTGAGTACGTCGGCGACATCGCCCGGCAAAACGCGGTTGCCTTCGGCCAGTGCCAGCAGCACAAAGGCAAATTCACCGCCCTGGCACAGATAGATGGCAAAGCGTCGTGCTACGTGGTTTTGCAGGCCGCTAACCCGGCCAATACCAAAGAGCAAAATGCCTTTTACCAGCATCAAACCGCTGGCCAGCGCGACCACACCCAGCGGATTAGCCATCAGCAAGCCCAGGTTGGCCGCCATGCCGACCGCAACAAAGAACAAGCCCAACAGCACGCCTTTGAATGGCTCGATATTGGCTTCAACCTCGTGACGGAATTCTGAATCGGCCAGCAGCACGCCAGCGACGAACGCCCCCAGACTCATGCTCAAACCGGCGCGTTCCATCAACCAGGCGGTGCCGGTAACTACCAGCAAGGTCGCCATGGTGAAAAGGTCGGTGCTTTTTGCACGGGCCACCAAGGCAAACGCCGGCCGCAGCAGCAAACGCCCGAGCACCACGACACCAATCAACACCGCCAGCGATATCCACACAGGCACGCCAGCCACGCCGCTTTTCACCGGGGCTAGCCACGGAATCAATGCCAGCAAAGGAATCGTCGCCAGATCCTGAAACAGCAGCACCGCAAAACCATCGCGGCCGTATCGCGTAGTGAGCTGGTTCTTTTCGGCCAGCATTTGCAAAACAAATGCGGTGGAGGAAAGAGAAAGCGCCATTCCCACCACCAGTGCTGAAGCCGGTGGCAAGCCAAAAGCAAATGCGATGGCGCCGATGGCCACGCTGCACACCAGCATCTGCGCTCCACCCAGACCAAAGACCGAACGACGCAACACCCACAAGCGTGACGGTTGCAGTTCCAGACCGATCACAAACATCAGCAGGACCACGCCAAATTCAGTGGTATGCAGGATTTCTTCTGGCTGATGGACGAGCTGCAAGCCCCACGGCCCGATCAGGATGCCAGCGGCCAGATAACCCAGCACCGACGCCAGCCCCAGCCGTTTGAGTATGGGCACCACCAACACAGCGGCGGCAAGCAAGACAATGGCTTGAGACAAACCAGGCATGGGCATGTTTTTCTAATAAGGAATACGACTCAGTGTACTTTGGCTCTCCATTACCACCAAGCAGCATTGAGAAAGCTTGGGCACGGACAATTGCAGACGAGTAGGTGCGAGCCGGTACTTTATGAGTAACTACAGGGTAAACAACAGGAAAAACAGGGATATTTAGGAATTACTAGATTGCCGGGCGGCAGAGAAATGAAAGCCATCAGGTTTGATGGCGTCCCCACGGGGATTCGAACCCCGGTTATCGCCGTGAAAGGGCGGTGTCCTAGGCCTCTAGACGATGGGGACGAGGCTTGCTTGCGCAATGGACTGTGTGTGAATGGTGCGCCCGGAGCGATTCGAACGCCCGACCCTCTGGTTCGTAGCCAGATACTCTATCCAACTGAGCTACGGGCGCACTGTCACAACACTTTACTACTAACAACTTACTGCCACTTGCCGCAACGGATTACTGCAAGGACCGTTGGCGGAGACGGAGGGATTCGAACCCTCGATACAGGTTTAAGCCCGTATGCTTCCTTAGCAGGGAAGTGATTTCAGCCACTCATCCACATCTCCGTCAAGGGAAGCGGGATAATACCTTGTGGCCTTGGGGGCGTCAAGGAAAGCACCGCTGCAAAACGCACTTTTTTGCGGGCTGGGCCGGGATGCCCAACGTTTCGGCATCACTCAAGTATCACTCAACCGTAATCGCCTTGCACAGGCAGATTGGCGCAGGCTCGCAAAATCATCCGGCAATAAAAAACGGCAGCCAGCGCTGCCGTTTTTACCTGCAATCACTTGAAGTGACCTAGATTCAGACCGGTTGATCCAGCCCGAATGCCTTGTGCAGCACGCGCACGGCCAGTTCCAGATATTTTTCGTCCACGATGACCGAAATCTTGATTTCAGAGGTGGAGATCATCTGGATATTGATACCTTCTTCGGCCAGCGTGCGGAACATGGTGGAAGCCACGCCCACATGGCTGCGCATGCCCACGCCAACGATGGAGATCTTGCAGATCTTGTCGTCGCCAGAAACGCTACGTGCGGCGATGTGGTCTTGCACGCTTTCCAGCACCTTGATGGTACGTGGCAGGTCGTTCTTGGGAACGGTGAAGCTGAAGTCGGTCGTGCCTTCCTGACCCACGTTCTGGATGATCATATCCACGTCGATATTGGCGTCAGCCACCGGACCCAGAATCTGGTATGCAATGCCTGGTTTGTCAGGCACGCCGGTCACGTTGATACGCGCTTCGTCACGATTGAACGCGATGCCGGAAACGACGGGTTTTTCCATGTTGGAGTCATCCTCGAAAGTAATCAGCGTGCCCTCGCCTTCGTCCTGGAACGAGGAAAGCACGCGCAGTTTCACGTTGTACTTGCCAGCAAATTCGACCGAGCGGATTTGCAGCACCTTTGAACCCAGGCTGGCCATTTCCAGCATTTCTTCAAAGGTAATTGTCTTGAGCTTGCGCGCTTCAGGCACAACACGCGGGTCAGTGGTGTAAACGCCATCGACATCGGTATAGATCTGGCATTCGTCCGCGCGCAACGCAGCGGCCAGTGCCACGCCGGTGGTATCCGAACCGCCACGACCCAACGTGGTGATATTGCCTTCGGTATCTACACCCTGGAAGCCAGCGACAATCACTACACGACCGGCGTTCAGATCAGCACGCATGTTTTCGTCGTCAATCGACTGGATGCGGGCTTTGGTGAACGCACTGTCGGTCAGAATCTTGACCTGGGCGCCGGTGTAGGAACGGGCATCAATACCCATTTCTTTGAGCGCCATGGCCAGAAGGCCAATGGTGACCTGCTCACCGGTCGATACAATCACATCCAGTTCGCGCGGATCAGGATTAGCCTGCATTTCTTTGGCGAGCCCAATCAGGCGGTTGGTTTCGCCGCTCATTGCGGACAAAACCACGACCAGATCGTGACCTTGTGCCTTGAACCTGGCGACGCGTTTGGCCACGTTTTTGATACGCTCCGGCGTGCCAACTGAAGTGCCGCCGTATTTCTGGACAATTAATGCCATATGCAACCTGCTGGTTGGGAAACGGAAAAATCCGGTTTATTTGACTAAGCGAAGCATTCTATATCAAGAAAGCCGCGCTTTTCGAGCCTGTTTCATGACAGGCCCACCTTGTAAGCACTATTTATTCGCGCGTTGCCTGCGCGCTTAACCCTCAACCACCCGCACGCGAGGAGCAACTGCACACATCAACTCATAACCAATGGTGCCCGCAGCGCGTGCGACATCATCAATCGGCAAACCCTTACCCCACAATTCAACCGGGCTGCCAATGCGGGCCCGCGGCAGGTCGGTGATATCGACGGTAAGCATATCCATGGAAACACGCCCAACCAGGCGGGTGCGCTGCCCATCGACCAGCACCGGCGTTCCAGTAGGTGCATGACGCGGATAACCATCGGCATAACCACAGGCCACAACGCCAATCCGCATTGGTTTATCAGCAACAAACGTTGCCCCATAACCGACGGCATCGCCCGCTTGCAGATGTTGTTCAGCAATGATTTGCGCTTGCAGTGTCATTGCCGCTTGCAAACCCAATTGTTCGGCAGTTCGATCCTCAAACGGGGTCGAACCGTACAGCACAATGCCCGGACGCACCCAATTGTGTTGCGCTTGCGGATACGCGAGGGTAGCGGCGGAATTAGCCAGTGAGATCGGCAGATCAAGCCCGGACGTGGCGCTGGCAAAACGAGTCAGTTGTTTTTCTATGCCTTTGGCTGGCTCATCTGCGGTCGCAAAGTGGGCCATCAGTGTGATGCTGGCCACATTAGGCAGTTTTTGCAGGCGGGCAACAAGGTCGTGCGCTTGTTCCGCCGGAAAACCGAGCCGATTCATTCCGGTATTGAGTTTGAGAAAGACATGCACAGGCCGGGACAGCGTGGTTTGCTCCAGCCAGACCAGATGACCCGGCTCGTGAATGGCGATACGCAAGTCCTGGCGAGCGGCTTCAATCAGCTCGGACTGGCTGAACACCCCTTCCAGCAGCAAGATGGGCTGTTGCAGTCCCCATTGGCGCAACGCCAGCGCGTTATCGAACTCCAGAATGCCAAATCCGTCAGCCGCTTGCAGCGCAGTAGCGGCGCGCTGCAAGCCATGCCCATAGGCATTGGCTTTGACCACTGCAAATGCCCGGCTGTGCGGGGCATTGCGTTTAACGACCTGATAATTGTGGGAAATTGCCTGGGTATGGACGAGAGCCTGGATGGGGCGAGTCATTTTGGAAACCGCGTTGTTGGTCTGGGCGTGTTCGGATCTGATTATTTCTCGCGCAGCATCTTGCTCGGCAGTGCCTTGCAATGGTGCTGATGGCGCTTGTGTCTGATGTACCAGATCAGAGTCAGCGTGGCCAGTGCGGCTAACAGCAACCACATGCCGGTTTGCCCTTGCTTGATGGCGTGGTGCAGCCAGTCGCGCTGGAAGGCCCCGTAATAACCGAGATAGACCCATACCGGCACGCTGATCAGCGCCGCCAAACCATCGGCCAGCAAAAAACGCCAGAACGGCACACACTGGGACATGCCGGCAGAAAGATAGATCGGGGTGCGCAAACCTGGCAGAAAACGCGCTACAAACAACACGCGATTGCCATAACGACGAAATTTATCCTGGACGGCGGCGTAACGCTCGGGGGTCAGGACATGCGCAACCCAGCGCCATTTGAGGGCGCGAGTACCAAAGTGGCGACCGATAAAAAACATGATCGAATCACCCACCAGTACGCCCGCCATGCCCACGCAGAACATGGTGTGCACGTCTGCATAGCCCAGACCGGAAATGATCCCGCCCGCTACCAGAGTGATGTCTTCGGGAATGGGAACACCGAAACCGCAGACCAGCAGAACACCAAAAACGGCGAAGTAGCCGTAGTCAGTGAAAACAGGAAGAAGATATTGCAGAATATCCATGCGTATTGACCGAACCTTGGACCTTGCCAATGACTCCAATCGGGCCACTGGCGGCGGACTTGAAGCGACTAAAATACAGACCAGGCTGTGTCGCTTATGTATCTTGTGTATCAGGACCTGTGGCTCGTTCAGGGGTTTACCCCTTGTCGTAATGGTCCACACTATATCACGTGATATTCCAGAACAACGCCTGATGCCGCTACGTTTGTCAGGATCAGATTCCCACTACAGGCAAAGGTTTCGCTTTTCAGGCTCAACGGCATTGGCAATAAGTCGGCACCTTTGTGTCAAACATGATATAAAACCGACCGTCGTTACATGGTGACGACCGCCCCGGCAGCCCGCACTGGCGCTGGGCTTGCGCTACCAGACCCATAAATCCGATCATCAAAACAGGCTCCGTAGCGGGTATGAATCGCGGTTTTTTCATCATCCTCGGCGCACAATTCCTTTCTGCGCTAGCTGACAACGCCCTGTTTATTGCGGCCCTGGCGCTGCTACGCGAGAACAGCGCGCCAGAGTGGCATCTGTCCATGTTGCTCTGGAGTTTCACGGTTTCATATGTAGTACTGGCACCGTTCGCCGGTTCGTTCGCCGACTCCATGCACAAGGGTCGCGCGATGATGATTTGCAACGGCATCAAGCTCCTCGGTTGCGTGTGCATGCTGATTGGCGCGCCGCCCATCGTGGCTTATGCCATAGTCGGCTTCGGCGCTGCAGCGTACTCCCCCGCCAAATATGGCCTGATCACTGAATACCTGCCGCATGAAAAACTGGTTGAAGCCAATGGCTGGCTCGAAGGCGCTACCGTTGGCGCCATCATCTTTGGCACGGTATTGGGCGGCGTGCTGGTCGGCAGCCGCGCCAGTGACTGGTACGACACACTGACGCTGGGCCAGTATCTGTCGCCGTCGCAATTTGCCATGTGCGCGATCATGTTTATGTACCTGGCCGCAGGCTGGCTCAATCTGTATATCCCCAAACTGAAGGTTCACCTCAAACCACTGCACCTGGACCCATTATTCCTGGTGCGTGAGTTCTGGTGGTGCGTGCGCCGTCTGTGGAAAGACCCGCAAGGCCAGTTGTCGCTGGCGGTCACCACCCTGTTCTGGGGCGCCGGGGCGACGATGCGGCTGGTAGTGCTGAACTGGGCGGTCATCTGGCTCAATTACAGCATGGAACAAGCCACGCGCCTGGTCGCTGTCGTGGCCTTCGGCACAGCCTTTGGCGCGATCCTGGCTGGACGTTTTGTGCCGCTCAAACGTGCGTTTTCTGTGTTGCCGGCCGGGATATTCATGGGTGTGTCGGTAATGAGCATGCTGGTGGTGCACAGCCCACTGGTTTCAGCTGTTTTGATGTTTATCGTCGGCGCTTTGTCTGGCTGGTTTGTGGTGCCGCTCAACGCCATGCTGCAACATCGCGGGCATATGTTGATGGGCGCAGGGCATTCAATTGCTGTGCAAAACTTCAATGAAAACATCGGCATTCTGGTCATGGTGGGCATCCACGCATTGATGGTCCGCTATCTGAGCACTGCGTTACCAGCCAATGCCAGCGAACTGGTGCAAGATCAGTTTTCTGCCAGCGGTATTCCACCCATGCACCTGATCATCATTGGCTTCGGACTATTTGTGTCAGTGGTCATGCTGTTGCTGACCTTGCGTTTCAAGCGCGGCCAGCGCGCCGGCAAGATGCACGACTAACTCCCCAACAGCCCGGCAATCGCATGACTTCAAAGCCACGATATTTCGTGGCTTTTTTGTGTCAGCGCAATCAATCCACTTCTCTTCGCATGGCCGCCAGTTTTTGCGAGCAAATTTCTTGTAATTAACTAATTAGTTAATTAGATTGATTACATGACCAGCTCGCCTCGCCAGCGTGGCCGCCCCGCCACCCTCCCCGACCAGAACGCCCGCGCAGCCTTGCTCGATGCGGCGACGCTGCTATTTGCCCGGCAAGGCATCGCCGCCAGCACGCTAGCCCAGGTTGCACGGGAAGCGGGTGTGACATCGGCCATGGTCCATTACTACTTCAAGATTTAGCTGTTTGTTATCGCAAGGTTGTCAAAAATACGCTTATTGAACCCACACGCCACAAAACCCCACCGTGAATTTTTTGGATTAGCCTGTAAGTGCCAAAGAATCAATGGACTGAATGTTCGATGTTGCTGCCGCTTTTCTGAAGCTTTCGGCATCCGGAAGGCATCAAATCGGACAGCCCTTACTTTAGTAGCCTGCCCAAAGACATTCCGAGCGTATCTGCAATGCTCGCAGCATCCTTAATACTGATGTCGGTTGCTGTCGTCTCCATTCTTCCCACGTAAGTACGAAAGAATCCTGCAGTCTCAGACAACCCTTCTTGGCTTAGTCCCGCAGCAATCCTTGCTTCCCGGGAGCGCATTACAAAACACTTGAAAAGACTTGGTCCCGTAGAATCCAGCGTGGAAGTGACCCTCACGCCAAGTAGTATTCGCGCATCACACCCGAGCCCACGAGCCAATTTTTCAACAGTCCCAAATCTCGCGTTGTGTCCATCGGGATGCTCAATAAGTGCAATGTAGGTTCTGCGAATGCCACTGCTCTTAGCCAGCGCATCCTGCGATAACCCATAACGGGCGCGCGCCTTTGCCAGGTTAAGTGCCAAGGTCTTTTTAATGTCTGGTATTTGCTTCGCCATAAGGCAAAGCTTGGCGCACACCGCTGCACTCAATCTACTATGTGAAATAGTAACGCTAAAAAAAGATACGCCAAATAAAGAACATCGAATAATAATGCAACATCCGATGTACAGGCCGATTTCTCCAGCAAGCGCATAGGCGCGAGCTAGGCAATTGATAAGTAACTCTGGGAATTAGACAAGAAAATTTCTTAAACTTTCCCTGTTTTTTCAAACGATTAGGAAAGCCGTGACGCATACGCATGGTCAAGAGTTGCCGCACGCAGTTACCGATTTTGTATGGCCACGAGTGCCGGACTACTTGGGAAGCGAATACGCGGCGGAGCGCAGGAGGCTGGAATATCCGGTCACTCTCTGGAGCTTCCCGGAGAACAATGTGCTCAACATTGAACTGTTCTCCAATACGGGGGACGACAGTGGGTATTCCAGACTGGAAGTGGCACCGGTGAATGATGCCCAATTCCCCGGATACATGGTCAGGATGCACAAAAACAGCATGAATGGGCTGGCGTGTGTATTCATCAAGCGGAATATCGCCAGCCAGGAGCAGATTTCCGAACTTTGCTTTCGCGCCATCGACGCGGTAAGTCCCTGGTTCTGGGGCGACCCTAAACGAAATAGTCGTACGCGAGCGGCGACAGCCTGGCTCTCTGGCCCGGATACGCATACTTTGCTTGCCGTCCTGGCGCAACGCATAGGCGGTGCAAGGGCAGTGCTCCGGGATACATGCATCGTCATATAAGCCGAACCCCATTACATGGCGCCCAAATCGCTTTGTAAAATCGGCCATTAACACTACGGAAATTGCCATGCCATATTGGAAACTTGACCCTGTTGATGCCAGCCCTCAGACGTTGCTGACTGGCTGGTCCATCCGCCGCACAGACAGCGGCTCGCTGCATTTTGTCGGGTACTGCCTCGTTGAACGCTGTGGGAGCGTGTCTTCGATGATTGAGGAGTTCGACCCCACGTCGCTGCGAGGGGTAACGCATTCCGGCCGGGTTTACGAACTGAGCGGACCTCCCAGGGCCAACGATGATGCCGAGTATGTCTGGAACATCTGGGCCAATCGGAATGACGTGACGTCATGGGAAGAGGTCGGAGCCGAAGTTGTTGCCCCCCATCTGGAGGCTACGATGTGAGTGCCAGTACCACGGTAGAGACACAGGCGCCCAGCATCCTCTATCTTGATTATGATGGCCCGCTGCATCCGTATTCGGTCTACCAGACCTCGACCGGGCCAGAGTTGCGGGCTGATGGCCAACTGTTCATGCATGCCCATGTACTTGAGCAGACACTGAATGCCTTCCAACAGTCGGTCCATATCATTCTGGCGACAAACTGGGTAGTGCTTCTGGGGTTCGATGAAGCCAGAGCACGATTACCGACATCACTACAGCAGCGGGTGGCCGGCGCCACCTGGGAACCCGGACTTGAAGAATATGACGCCATCACCTGGCGACGCCTGCCGCGTTATGAGCAAATCGCGCGGCACACGCAACGCCATGGCATCTGCCACTGGCTGGCGATTGATGACGACAATGATTGTTGGCCGGACGACCAGATGAAGCATCTTGTCCTGTGCGACAGGATGAAAGGCCTCGGTCTGCCGGACGCCGTCGCGGATTTGAAGCAAAAACTCCATCAGTTATCGTACAAATAGATATTAACGAGATAGGGTTCCTCGCTAAAATCTATTTAAATGCCCAAGACTGCCCGAGCCTTTCTGCAACTAGCTTCAGGCCCTGCGTGTAACTTGTGCCCCAAGGCGGCAAGTCTAGGTCGAGACTTAGTTTGCCCAGCGGCTTGTTTAACGTTCGCTTACAAGGGAACAAAACGGGCCATTCTGTTTCCCTATAGGCTAACGGAAAACCCCAGCGTCTTCAAAAGAAAGTGCGGGAGCGGCTTCAAATTGAAGCAACTTTGACTTGGGCAAAGGCTGCGGAGAGTTGCATATCGATGTTTTTTTTGGGTTCGGCTTTATGACAACCGCCCGTGAAGTTGGGCCTTAAGCCAGTTCCCAAGCTCCGCCTCGCCAATTTCACGGTTATCGAGGGCCATCCGCGAGTTATACGTTTTGAACGTCGGCCCATTGGCGACAGTCCACTCATCGATATTGATGACTTTCATCGATTTTCCTGGCGGAGGTAACAGGTAATCAATGAGCTTGTTTGTCATGTCTTCATGGTGGCTAGTCACAATGACCTGACGTTGATGCTCTAGCGAGTTGCTGTAGGCCAGTTGCCTCAGAATGCCAGCGGCAGGAATCAGCTGCCCCATATCGAGTGCGGTAGTAAAGTCATCAAAACCAATAACTCGGGCTTTCAGATTATTGCGTAATGCGTAACTGAGACAAACTGACCAACAAATGCTCAGTTGCGTCTTTTGGCCGGTGGACAGCCCGCTGTACTCCAAACCGTTGCGGGACTGGAATTTATATGTCCTCTTGGTTTTGCCTCTTCTTCCTGCGTGGGACAAACGAATGGGCAAAAACTCTGAAGGAAAATGGAATCGCGCGAGCAATTGATTCAATGTTTCCAGTAATTTTCCAAACTGGGACCTATCTATCATATTTGAGACGCTGAAAATACCTTCTGACGACAATGCTTGTTTTAGCACCCTCTCCCCGTCAGAAATGGCTTTCTCCTTCGCTGCGGTATTGAGCTGTTGCTTGCGTCGAAGCTCTTCTCTATCTATTTGCCTTTCGACGCTTGCCCAGTTTTTTGAAGCGCCAGCAAGAGAATCCAGTTCTTTCAATATTTCGTCGGAACGCGAAAAGTAACTTCCCAATTGCTCTTTAGCTCTCCGTACGTCATTGCGGATATCAGCCACCCGCCCCTCACAGGAGATGAGCGAATTACCCCGGAGCTCTCTCATCAGCTTGCCGCATGCGAGTTCACTTTGAAGGGCTGCTTCTTTTACTGCAAGAGCACCGACCTTGTCGGCATTTTTTATGATTTTGTCGTTTAAATTCCGTATGGCTTGCTGTGCAACATTTATGAACTGCTCTGCATTTCTAACGCCGTATGTCAGCCAATCCCGCAAAGCTCGGCAGTCAGCATTTTCTCCAAAAGATTCGTTGAGAATTGAGGCCCAATTTTCTCCATGCTCATGAACCACCTCCAGAGTTTCGAGTAAAGACTCAGAACGACGTTCGATAAATTCACTTTGGCTTTCAAGCCCAGCCCTCTCTTTACCGAGACTATTTAGGCTGTCCGCAAGCGTTGATAGCATGACAACCCATTTGGAATCATCTTCTTCCTGCATAGGAATATTTATCACACCGTCCTCACGCCTACCCAATCGATTTGGGGCTCTTGCCCAAATAATCTCGCTATCCGGTGGCAGTTCTGCCAACTTCCGCTCTAGAGCCGTTAGCTTTCTTATTTGTATTGAATGTTCTTCCGGGAAATCAACAGGGGTTATTTCTTTCAAGTAATTGGTAATATCCGCGATGTCATCCAGAACGTCTGCGGGGTTTATATATGATTTATTTTTTCGCGGAATTATCGATGAAAGTTGATGGTTCAAGTGTGATATGGATTGCATCCAGCCGGTGGAAGCTATTCTTTCTGGTGAAGAATAATACTGCAGTTCAAAATCGGAACCAAACCATTCTGGCTTCATTTCAGCCAGCCGCGAAACCGGCTGTACGAAATGCTGTATTGCTTGCACCCTTGATGACTGAATATCAAATTTCGCAGGAATAATGCTGTTTCTTTCATGTGCAAGCCATGCCTGCGCACCTTCCAGTGCATCTTTAACGGTATCCCATGCGCCTGAGCTAGGCTCAAGAATAGCGGTTACGTCCGCTGCAGATTCGGGTGAATCCAGACCATCAGCGAAAAAGAAATGCGCCCGCTCCAATAAATCGGCATATATGATTTTTGTCGGGGGAGATTGCAAAGATATCTCTCCCGTGAGGGACCCACTGGAACGGATGTTTCCACTGCTATGCCCATTCGAGATGAGCGGGCCAAGTCTCTCCACAAGCGAAGTGTGGCCGTTTAATAGAAGGTCGATAGCGAGAAGGATGCTGGTTTTTCCGACTCCATTTTTCCCTGATATGACCACCATATCAGCATTAAGGTCTAAGGAGTGGGTGCCCACAAATCCACGGAAATTCTCGAAATCTAAAGAGGTAATTGCTCTCATTCTTTTTCTCCGTGCGTATTGCCATTGGCGCTGGCAGATGTGTGGTCCTGACTCGTTGCAAGCACGTTGTTTTGAACCCAGCGCATGACCACCGACTGGATAGGCCCTTCGCCAATAGGCGAGCTGACAGTTAGCGGTTCTGGTTCAACAATGGCGCCGATTATTGCTTCAGCGAGGGACTTGGCAAGGAGATTTTTTTCGCGGGCGACCTGTGTACGCAGGTGTTCAGCATATTCGGCATCAGTGATGCTCTTCAGGCTATAGCTACTTGCATGTGTGCCGTCCGAGTCCGTTAGCATACGTACCCAGTTATCAATGTCCCTGATTCCCGTACCCGCGAGGCGAGATTTATCAAAGGGCTGGATGCAGAAGGCGCCTCGAATCCAATCCTGGTCCCCAGCAATTTTATGCCATGCAGCATAGCGAGCGCTGTCGCACTGAACGACCAGAATCAGGGGTATCTGCAACCCAAACGATGACAGCGTGTCCGAAATGTCGCATAGCTCATCACGCAGTAAATCACGCTCGTCGTTGCTGGTTAATGGATTGTCTTCATCGGAAACAGCGGTGGATTGGATTACCGCCGCAAGCTGCGTCACAGTAAGAGAGTCCCAAATCAGCCACTTATGCTTGTTCAGCATCAAGGACTCTTTTTCATTGGATGAATCGTTCAGGGCGAAAGAATAAGTAGAGAGCATCTGCGGCCTAATAACTAGTTGGCATTTAATTCAAAATGTCGGTTTGTACTGATGCTAGCGTCCAACCGTCGCCGGTACTTGCTAGGAAACCGTGCGGCATCCAATAGTCGTTGGGACACTGCTTCATACCCGCCTGACGGCAGGTCCTGGGGTAATCCCCCCGGAAATTAATCGTCGCCAGAAGTAGAATTTTCTCCCTGAACCATCGAGGAAGTTTTGCATGAAGCGCTCACGCTTTTCCGACAGCCAGATCATTGCCATTCTCAAGCAGGCCGAGGGCGGCGCTCCCGT